>NZ_RFAR01000031.1 GCF_003693445.1 Aquitalea palustris
GGCCGTGGCTTTGCCGTGGTGGCCGACGAGGTGCGCAAACTGGCCGAGCGCACGACCAAGTCTACCCAGGAAATTTCCTCCACCATCGAAGCCATGCTGGGCAATGCTGTCCAGGCCACTGCCCAGATGCAAAAGGCAGAAGAGCTGGTGAAAGTGGGCGTGACGCGTGCCGATCAGGCTGCGGTGGCCATGCGCCGTATTGGCGAACTGGCGGGTAGTGCGGTTCAGGGCAGCGATGCCGTGGCCGCGGCCATCCAGCAGCAGGGCGAGGCCAGCAACAATATTGCCGCCATGGTGGAAAGAACGGCACAGGCTTCGGAAGAGGCCAGCGCGGCAGCCCAGCATACGGCACAGAATGCCGCCCAGCTGGACGAGATGGCGCGGCTGCAGGCGGATATTCTCGCCCGCTACCAGGTGTGATGGCGCCGCCGTCCCGGGCCGTGCTCAGGGCGCGGCCGGGCGGCTGACTCAGGCCTTGGTATTGATCAGCGAGCCTACATTGCCACCCGGGCTGACCGCTTGCTCTGCTTCCGGGGTGGTGGTGGACGGTGCCGGCGCAGGTGCCGGACGATTGCTGCTATTGGTTTTGGGCATATAGCTGCCATAGCTGCTGGCGGGTGAAATGGGCATTGCCATCTGGTTTGACTCCTGGCGGTCTGGTGGTGATATCTGGATGGTCCCGGCACAAGCCAGCAAGCCCGGCAGGGGATGCCCTGCTACAGCAATATCCGTACCAGCTTCTTTTGCGGCTGATTTTTCTTTTCTTATCATCGCTTTACATTTATTGACGCCAATCTTGCCGCTGACTGGCAATCTTTGCCGCCGCCTGCCGGTTTGCACAGGCCTAAGCGCCTTCGCCGTGCTCCGGCCCGGGCAAACAGTGCTGCAAGCCCTCCAGAAATACGCTTTCCGCCACGCTCAGCTTCTGCTCGCGATTCCACAGCAAATAAATATCCAGATCGGCAATGCCGGCAGCTGGCGGCAGCCGCCATAGCTCGCCTTGCGCCACATCACGGGCCGCCACGTGTTCCGGCAGGCTGCCTATGCCAAAGCCGGCACGGACCAGCCGCCGCACTTCTTCCAGGCTGGAAGAGGCGGCAATGATCTTGCCGGTATAGCCTTGCTGGTCGCGGAAGATGGTCAGCGGTGACAGGTTGTCGCCAATCTGGTCGCTGACGAAGCTGACAAAATTCTGTCCCTGCAATGACTCCATCGTCAGGTCGCGCCGGCCAAACAAGGGATGGCTGCGGCCACAATAAAATGCATAGCGCTGGGTGATGAGACAGCGCCGTTCCAGCCTGGCCTGTGGCAGGCGACACAGGCCCAGCCCCAGGCTGGCGGTTTTTTGCAGCAGGCCGCTGATGATGTCGGCACTGCGCATGACTTCCACCTCCAGCTCCACCCGTGGGTACTGCTGATGAAAGCGGGCCAGATAGGCATCGTAGTGCGCTGCCTCCAGCCCGGTGGCGCACAGTATGCGCACCTTGCCCAGCATGTCCTGGCTGCGGTTTTCCAGCGCAGCGCTCAGCCGCGACACATTGCCGTAGATATCGCTGGCGATGCGGAAGATTTCATCGCCGGTTTCGGTCAGGGTGAAGCGCGTCCCCTGCCGCAATATCAGTGTGCATTGCAACTGTTCTTCCAGCCGTTTCAAGGCCTGGCTCACCGCCGACTGCGTGACATGCAAACGTGCAGCCGCTCGGCTGATGCTGCTTTCCTGGGCAATTACCAGATAAGTCCGCAGCAGATTCCAATCCAGCCTGTCGCTCAGAAAACGCCGTCCTGCTGTCATGTTGGCCTGGGTTATCCCCGTTGTTTTTGCCATGCTCGGCCTACCTTCTTGCTATTAGTTTTGCTTATTTCAAACTTCAATTTTGATAATTTTACTAATGATAATGCCCATGCGATAAACCCTCAACGCGCCAGCAGAGCGCAGACCGACGTGCATGTCGCCCGATCTTGAACACGCATCTACAAATAAGAGGAATCCCCCCATGACCCAAGCCTCCAGCCAGTCGCGCCGAGCTGCGGCGGCGGCCTTCATTGGCACCACCATCGAGTTTTACGATTTCTATATCTACGCCACCGCAGCGGCCCTGGTGCTGGGCCAGGTGTTTTTCCCCAGCAGCGATCCCACGCTGAGCACGCTGGCCGCCTTTGCCACCTTTGCCGTCGGCTTTATCGCCCGCCCCATGGCCGGCATGGTGTTCGGCCACCTGGGCGACCGGCTGGGACGCAAGAAAATGCTGTTGTTCACCATGGCACTGATGGGCGTGGCCACCGCCGGCATCGGCCTGTTGCCCAGCTATGCCAGTGCCGGCATCTGGGCGCCCATCGGCCTGGTGGCCTTGCGCTTCATCCAGGGTATTTCAGTAGGTGGCGAATGGGGCGGGGCCGTGCTGATGGCCAGCGAACACGCACCGCCCAAGCGCAAGACCTTCTATGCCTCGTTTGCCCAGCTGGGCAGTCCGGCCGGGCTGATCCTGTCGCTGATTGCTTTCCGGCTGGTCACCTCGCTGGATCAGGCCGACTTTCTCAGCTGGGGCTGGCGCCTGCCTTTTCTGGCCAGCGGCCTCTTGATGTGCGTGGGCCTGGCCATCCGCATCGGCGTGGACGAGTCGCCGGAATTCAAGGCGGTACAGGCCGAACACAGCACGGCGAAATATCCGGTGCTGGAAGTGGTACGCGATTGCTGGCGTGAAATCCTGTTTGCCGCCGCTGCGGTCACCATCGGCTCGGCCGGCTTCTTCTTCACCAACACCTTCATGATCACCTATGTGACCCAGTACCAGGGCATTGCCCGCTCCACCATCCTGGACACGCTGTTCCTGGTGACCATCCTGCAGTTCCTGTCGCAGCCCTGTTCGGCCTTGCTGGCGGAGAAGATCGGCGAAGGCTATTTCCTCAAGATCGTCTCGCTGCTGTGCGTGGTGCTGCCCTATCCCATGTTCCTGCTGGTGGAAACCGGCAACATCCTGCTGATGACCGCGGGCATTGCCATGGCGGTGATCACCCTGTCCGGCCTGTATGCGGTGATTGCCGGCTACATGGCCGAAGCCTTTCCGGTGCGGCTGCGCTATTCCGGCATTTCGCTGGCCTACCAGCTGATCTGCGCCCTGGCCGGCGGCACCACGCCGCTGATCGGCACCTGGCTGGCCAGCCGCTTTGCCGGCCAATGGTGGCCGCTGGCAGTGTTTTTCTCGCTGCTGTCCCTGGTGTCCTTTGTCGGTGTGTACGGCTTGTCCCGCCTGCGGCGGCAGAGTACGTCGCCCGAGCTGGTCTTTGTCCGTTAATCCCTGGAGAACCTCATGAATCAAGCGGCCCGATTTTCCCCTGAAGAATGGCAGGCACGCTGCGAACTGGCAGCGCTGTACCGGCTGATCGCCCATTTCCGCATGACGGACATGATCGATACCCATATTTCGCTGCGCATTCCCGGCCCCGAGCATCATTTCCTCATCAACCGCTACGGTGTGCTGTTCCAGCACATGCGCGCTTCCGACCTGGTGCGCATCGACCAGCATGGCAATGTGGTGGGCGGCGACGGCGAGCTGCAGCGCGTCAACAAGGCGGGTTTTGTCATTCACTCCGCTGTGCACATGGCGCGGCCCGACCTGCACTGCGTGGTGCACACCCATACCGCAGCCGGCATGGCGGTATCGGCGCAGGAACACGGCCTGCTGCCGATCACCCAGCATGCGCTGAAGTTTTATGGGCGACTGAGCTACCACGAGTACGAGGGCATTGCCCTGTCGCTGGAAGAGCGCGAACGGGTGGTGGCCGACCTGGGCCCGTACAACAAGGCGCTGATCCTGCGCAACCACGGCCTGCTGGCCGGTGGCCGCTCGGTGGCCGAGGCCTTCCACGAAATCTACTTCCTGGAACGCGCCTGTCAGGCACAGGTACAGGCCATGGCCGGCGGCGCCCAGCTGCACTACCCCAGCGAGGCAGTACGCCAGCACACCTCGGCCCAGTTTGCCCGTAGTGATGAAGAAGAAATCATCGCCCTGGGCTGGCAGGCGGCGCTGTCGCTGATTGCCGATCAACAGCAAAGCTATGCCTCATGAGCACGGTTGTTCTGCTGACCGACGATGCCGAGCTGATGGCGGAGCTGCGCCAGGCCTTCGCCCAGGTGGCACCCGCGCTGCGCGTGCTTCAAGCGCACGAGGCGGGTGCCAGCGAAGCGGAAGTCGCCGCCTGCTGGTTTCCGCCCGCGGGTGCGCTGCAGGCGCTGCCAAAACTGCGGCTGATCCATTCCGTGTCTGCCGGCATCGAGCATCTGGACACGGCCGGCGACCTGCCGGCCGTGCCGGTATGCCGGGTAGTGGACCCGGAACAGCGCCAGGGCATGGTGGAATTCATGCGCTGGGCGGTCATCCACTATCAGCGCCACTTCGACCTGGTGCTGGCCAGGCAGCAGCAGGCGCGCTGGCAGCGCCCGCCGCAAATACCGGCCGGGGAATACCGGGTGGGCGTGCTGGGACTGGGCTCGATGGGCAGTGCCGTGGCACAGGATCTGGCCGGGGCCGGCTATGCGGTGCGCGGCTGGTCGCGCAGCCCCAAGACGCTGGCCGGGGTGGACTGCCATCACGGCGACAGCGGCTTGCAGGATTGCCTGACCGGGCTGGATTTGCTGATCAATCTGCTGCCGCTGACCACGGCCACCGCAGGACTACTGAATAGCCGGGTGTTTGCCGCACTGGCCCCGGGCGCGGTGCTGGTGAATGGCGGCCGTGGCCAGCATGTGGCGGCTGCGGATCTGGCAGCGGCCCTCAGCAGTGGCCAGCTGCGCGCAGCCTTGCTGGACGTGTTCGAGCAGGAACCACTGCCAGCAGATCATCCGTGGTGGCACACGCCGGGCGTTACCGTCACCCCGCACATGGCCTCGGCGGCCTCGGCGCGCTGCATTGCCAGCCAGATCGCCGCGAACACGCAGCGACTGCTGACCGGCGCAGCCCTGCTGCATCGCGCCGACCCGGCGCTGGGCTACTGACCACCGCGCCCTGCCAACCAATATTAAGGAGAACGAGCATGCTGACCGTGAATGGTCCACGTTTATGGAATAGCCTGATGGACATGGCCAAAGTCGGCCCCACCGCAGCAGGCGGCAATTGCCGGCTGGCCTTGTCAGCAGAAGACTTCGCCGGCCGCGCCCTGTTTGCCGACTGGTGCCACCAGGCCGGCATGAGCCTGGATACCGATGCCATCGGCAATCTGTTTGCCCGCCGCGCCGGGCGCGACCCGCAAGCCAAGCCGGTGGTGATGGGCAGCCATCTGGACACCCAGCCAGCCGGTGGCCGCTTTGACGGCATTTATGGTGTGCTGGCCGGGCTGGAAGTGGTACGCAGCCTGAACGATGCCGGCATCACCACCGACAAGCCGCTGGAAATCGCGGTATGGACCAATGAAGAAGGCGCGCGCTTCACCCCGGCCATGCTGGGTTCGGCAGCGTTTTGCGGTGTATTGCCGCTGGAAGAGGCCCTGGCGGCAGAAGACGCACAGGGCATCAGCGTGGCCACCGCCCTGGCCGGCCATGCCGGCAACCTGCCGCTGGGCCGCGCTTTTGATGCCTATTTCGAAGCCCATATCGAACAGGGGCCTATCCTGGAACAGGCCGGCCTGCCCATCGGGGTGGTAACCGGCGGCCAGGCCATCTGCTGGCTGGATGTGCGGGTCGCCGGCAGCCCGGCCCACGCCGGCACCACGCCGATGCACCTGCGCCGCGATGCGCTGTTTGCCGCCAGTACCATGATCAGCCGGCTGGAACAGCTGGCCGGTGAATTCAGCCCGCACGGGCTGGTTACGGTGGGGCAGCTGGCCATTCCCGGCTCCTCGCGCAATACCATTCCCGGCCAGGTCCACTTCACCATCGACCTGCGCCACCATCAGGACGCGCAGATCGCAGCCATGGAGCAAGACGCCCGCACCCTGCTGCAGCAACTGGCCACCGCACGCGGCCTGACGGTCGACATCCGGCAGCACTGGTTCAGCGCCGCCACGCCATTCGACCGCGACTGCATCGGTGCGGTACGCCAGGCAGTCACCGCGCTGGGCTATCCGCATCAGGATATCGTCAGCGGTGCCGGCCACGATGCCATCCATCTGGCCCGGCACTGTCCCACCACCATGATTTTCATTCCCTGCGTGGGCGGCATCAGCCACAACGAGGCAGAAGACGCGCTACCGCAAGACATCCGCATGGGCGCTGATGTGCTGCTGGGTGCGGTGCTGCAACGGGCCGGCGGGCTGCTGGCAGGCTGAGGCCGGGCAGGGTTCAGTCACGGCCCGCCACCATGTCATCCGTCGCCAGCTGCAGCTGGTTTCGCCCCTGCTGCTTGGCGCGATACAGCATGCGGTCGCAGCAGGCCAGCAGGTCGGTGGCGTCACGCAAGCCTGGCAGGCTGGACAAGGCCGCACCCACGCTGATGGTGAGATGGGGCGGCCCGTCCGGGCGGTGGTGGTGTTCAACCTGCAAGGCCGCCACCTGCTGCAGCAAACGCTGGCCGATGCGCCGCAACTCATCCTGGCGGCCGCTTTGCAGCAGGATGGCAAACTCTTCGCCGCCATAGCGGAAGGCGCGGGCCTGCCCGCTGCGCAGGCTGTTTACCATGGCGCTGGCCACCTCGGCCAGCACATGATCGCCCGCCAGATGACCATAGTGGTCGTTATAGGGTTTGAAAAAATCGATATCCACCAGCAGCAGGGCAAAGGGCCGGCCATGCTGGCTCATCTGCAGCCAGAGTTGTTCCAGCTGCAGATCAAAGGCACGGCGGTTGCCCACCTGGGTCAGCGCATCGGTGGAGGCCAGCATTTGCAGCCGCCGGTTCAGCGAGGACAGCTCGTTCTTGCGTCTTGCCTCTTCCTGCGAGGCATAAAACGCCAGCCGCACGCTGCTGGTGGTATTCCAGCTCATGAACAGACAGAACAACAGCACCGGCAGATAAACCAGCGAAAACACCAGCAGCGGCTTGCTGTCATGTGGATTCATCAGCGCCACATTGCCGATGATCACCAGCGAAATGGCCAGCGAGCTGGCCAGCGCCCCCTTGAACGACACCCGCACGCCCAGATTGGCGAACACGATGAAAATCAGCGAGGCATAGAGAAAAGTGGGCACATCCGGCGAATGGCTGCGCTTGAGCAGCTCGAACCAGGCCACGGTGGCAATCAGGTCGTGCAGCGGCATCAGCTGGTCCAGCAGCAGGATGTTGCGGCGGCGACGACCGAACACCAGCCAGATATCCAGCATGGCCACCAGCAACAGGACACTGCGCAGCAGCAGCGATGCTTGCGCCATGTCGGGAATCAGCAGGGCATCGGCCAGCACATAAGAGAAAAACGCCAGCGCGGCGATGATATTGGTCAGCAGCAGAAAACCGCGATGGTGCTGCCAGATATAGGCTTCAAACTCCGGCCACAGTGCCTTGGGGATGTCGACCCGCCAGCGGCCGGACAAGGCGAGCGGCTGGTCTGATGCAGTATTGAACACGGGACTTGGCTTTGGCATGCAGCTGCCATGAGGGGGGAGCGGCCAGTTTAGGCCAAGCCCCCTGGCCCGTCTAGCGTGACATGCCGTCGTCCTTATCGTCGCGAGCGCCGGCTGCTGCGCTTGCTTTCAGTCCGGCCACAGCACATAGGATTTGCGCACGGTTTCCGTCACTTCCCACACTCCTGTGCTATTAGCGGGGAAAAACAGTGCATCGCCCGCGCGAATGTCGATGGCCTCCCCATCATCGGGAATGAAGCGGCAACGCCCCTGGATAAAGTGGCAAAACTCCGCCTGCATGATCTGGCGCCGCCAGCGCCCCGGGCTGCATTCCCAGACGCCGGTTTCCACCCCGTCCGGACGCTCGACGGCATGCACGCGGGTGGCCGCGTGCGGCAAACCCAGCGGCATGGCCACCGGGCTGGGTGCGGATAGCGGAAGGTCGCCGCATTGCGGCAGCAGGGTAATCGACATGATGGTTCTCCGCTGGCAGGCACTGCCTGCAAATAGTCTGGCTTTGGGGGGCCGGTCGCAGTGGCAGCCGGCCATCTTCTGTTGTGTCAGCCGCCATTGAACATGGCCAGGCGGCTGGCTAGCGCATCAGGCTTTCCATCCGGTCAGCCAGCCGCTGTGCCAGCCGGCGCTGCCATGCCGGGCTGGCGGGGTTATTCAGCGTCTGGTCTTCCCAGACAAAGCTCTTGATGATGGCGTTGTAACCCAGCCAGCGCAGCGGCTCCGGCTCCCAGCGGCCCAGGCTGGCCACGGTTTTTACCCAGGGCTGGCGGGTAAGCAGTGTGTCCTTGCCCAGCATCAGCTCGGCCAGGGTCCGCCCGGCCAGATTGCTGGCGCCCACGCCTTCGCCACCATAGCCACCGGCCCAGGCCAGGCCGTGGCCGGCATCGCACACCATATGCGGCTGGAAACGCCGCGCCGCACCCAGATTACCGCCCCAGCCATGGCTGATGCGCGCCCCGGCCAGCATGGGAAACAGCTCCACCATCAATTGGCGGCGCAGATTGATTTCGTCCGGACTGAGCTGGAAATCCTGCCGCAGCTTGCCGCCAAAGCGATAGCCGCCACGGGCACCAAACACCAGCCGGTTGTCGCGGCTGCGCTGGCCATAGCTGACCTGGCGGCTGTTTTCGCTGAAGGCCTGGCCATGTTCCAGCCCGATTTCCTGCCACAAGGCCTCGGACAAGGGTTCGGTGGCAATGATCAGGCTCTGCACCGGCAACTGGTAACGGCCCAGCGGCGGCAGGGTGCTGGCATAGCCTTCCACCGCCGGCACCACCCAGCGCGCCCGCACCCGGCCATGGGCGGTGCGCAACTCGCCGGTACCCAGCGTGTCGACCCGGCTTTGTTCGTAGATGGTTACCCCCATGCCTTCCACGCAGGCCGCCAGGCCGCGCACCAGCCGCGCTGGCTGAATGGTGGCGACATGGGGCGAAAACACCGCGCCATAGGGCGTGGCCAGCCGCAGCTGCTGGTTCAGCTCCGCCACGTCCAGCCAGCGATAATCGTCCTCGCCATGGCCATGGGCGCGCCAGTCGACCAGTTGCTGGCGCAGCCGGCTTTCCTGCTCGGGATAGCGGGCGGCGCAGTACAGCACCCCGCCCTTGCGGTAATGGCAGTCGATGCCTTCGCGGGCGATGACCCGGCCCACTTCATCGGGAATGTCATGCAGCAGGGCACGGCTTTGGCTGCGGGCGAGCGGGTCCAGCCCGGCCAGCAGCCGGTCTTCGCCCAGCACCTCGCCAATCACCCAGCCGCCATTGCGGCCGGATGCGCCAAAGCCGGCGATCTCGGCCTCCAGCACCACGATGTTCAGATCCGGGGCCTGCTGTTTCAGGTAATAGGCCGTCCACAAGCCGGTAAAGCCGGCACCGACAATGGCCACATCGGCTTCGATATCGCCAGTGAGCGCCGGGCGCGGTGCCAGGCTGTCGCCCAGCTGTTCCATCCACAGGCTGATCTTGTGTGTTGCGCCCATAAGCAGGCCTCCATGAAAGAAGCCTGCAGCTTAGACCTTGTGCTGGTCGCCGGTCGTCTGTGCGGACCCGCACGGAAAACGCCGCAGCCAGGCGGCGGGAGTCAGGCCGGTATGGTCGCGGAAACAGCGGTAGAACACCGATAGCGAATTGAAGCCGGCGGCGAAGGCCAGCTGGTCGATGCGCGCCATGCTGTCGGCGGCGGGCAGGCTGGCCAGCAGATGCTGCAGCCGCGCCTGGTTGACGTAGCGGTAAAAGCTTTGCCCCAGCACCTGGTTCAGCAGATAGGACAGCTGGTTGCGGCTGTAGCCGGTGGCGGCGGCCACGGCGGCCAGATTGCAGTCGGCCTGCAAATAAGGCTGCTGCTGGTGGAAATAGCTGTGCAGGTCTTCCGCCATGCGCCCCAGCTGACGGGCCGACAGGCCCAGCCTTTGCAGCGGGCTGCGCTGACTGGCTACGCCGCCGCCATCCTTGTCGCCGTGCTGCAGGGTGGCATATTCGCGCACGCGCCAGATCAGCCCCTCGCGCACGGTAATGGCTTCGCTGCTCTGAAACGAAGCCTGCCCGCCACGCAGCACCAGCTGGTACTGGATGAAGGCGGTATCGCCATCCACGCGGATGCGGTCGCAATGCTCCAGCCGCTCGGCCTCGCCCTGCGGCAGCGAGGCTTGCACGTAGTCGCGCAGCTCGGCCAGGTGGAACACGCGGTTTTGCAGGAAATCGTGATAGGCGATGTCCGGATGGTACAGCGCCAGGATGTCGTCCAGCCGGCGCTGTTTCCAGGCCTGGTGGTAGCGCAGCACCACCTGATGGGTGGCCGGCTGGAAACCGCAGCGGTCGTGCGCAAGATCAGTACTCATGGGATGGCATGCTGGCAAAGAGGCATGAGCAATGTAGAGCAATCCGTCCGCCTCAGCCAGCTTTCAGCAGCCCAGCACGGCCTGGCGCTGCCGGGCAAACTGCTGGCACTGCTGCTGCAACCACTGGCAGAACAACCGTACCCGGCTGTCCTCCGGCCGCAGGCTGCGCAGCACATAGCGCGCGGGCGCTGCCACCACGGCGGGGAAAACCCGCTGCAGACGGCCGGCTTCCAGCAAGTCCAGCACCTGTGCCGTACGCGCCATGGCCACGCCCTGATGATTCAGCGCCGCCGCCTGCGCCAGACTGGCCAGATTGCACTCCACCTCCTGCCAGACGCTAGCCTGGAACTGGCAGTCAGCCGGGGCCTGTTGCTGCCAGCACTGCCATTCGGCAAAGGCCGGTGCGCCATCCCAGGCCGCCGTGTCATGCAGGCGCGTCAGGCTGCTCGCGCTCACCAGTGCCGGATGGGCGGCCAGAAAAGCCGGGCTGGCTACTGGCAACAGGAATTCATCCAGCAGCGGCAGCGCGGGCAGCTCGGCATCCTCATCCGGGTCGTAGCGGATGCTGATATCCACCCCGGCCGCCAGCATGTCCAGCCGGCGCATGCGCTGGAATTCCGCCCGCAGCCTGACGGTGATGGCCGGGTACTGGCGCTGGAAATCCGCCAGCCTGGGCATCAGCCAGTCCAGGGCAAAGGACGGCGCGCAGCTGATCTGCAAGACCTGCTCCTCGGCCGCCAGTTGCTGCAAGGTGGCATCAATGTCTTGCAAGGCCGTGCTGACGCTGCGCTGCAGCGTCTGGCCCTGCGGGGTAAGCTGCAGGCGGCGGTGCTGACGCAGAAACAGTGGATAACCCAGGCGCTGTTCCAGCTGGCGCATCTGCTGACTGACCGCACTCTGGGTCAGGTGCAGCTGGCTGGCAGCGGCGGTGAAGCTGAGCAGGCGGGCCGCCACGTCAAAGCAACGCAGGCTGGCCAGAATGGAAGCATCCAGCATTTTGCATAAGTCCGGCTAATGGTTACAGCAGCAAGTATCGCTTTTTACGGTCAGGAATACAGCCCTAGAATGACAGCAGTTCATACCACTGGAGCCTGTCCCATGTCTGCGCCGCTGCCACCCGCACTATTAGCCACACTACAAGCACGCCAGCCACTGCTGTGGCTGAACCCGCAATTGGGCAGCGCCCTGCCTGCGAGCGCCCCCACGCCGCAGGCGGTTGCCGCCGCCGAGGCAAGGCTGCAACGCTGTGCCGGGCTGCTGGCTGAGCTATTTGCCGAACTGGCGGCCACCCGGGGGCAGATCGAATCGCCGCTGTGCGCGGCCAGCGCGCTGCACACGGCACTGGGGCTGGGCCCGGCCGCAGGCCGTACCCTGCTCAAGTGTGACCATGCCTTGCCGGTGGCCGGTTCGATCAAGGCGCGTGGCGGTTTTCACGAGGTGCTGGCCCATGCCGAGGCCCTGGCCTTGCAGCACGGCGTAATACAGCCGGAGGACGACCGCCGCCTGCTGGCAGGCGCAGCAGCACGATGCTTGTTTGCCAGTCATCGTGTGGTGGTGGGCAGTACCGGCAATCTGGGCCTGAGCATCGGCATCATGGCGGCAGCGCTGGGCTTTCAGGCGGTGGTGCATATGTCGGTGGAGGCCAAGGAATGGAAGAAGGCGCGGCTGCGCCAGCGCGGCGTCACCGTGGTGGAACATGCCGGCGACTACGCTGCCGCCGTGGCGGCGGGCCGTGCCACTGCCGAAGCCGACCCCAACAGTTATTTTGTCGACGACGAGCACTCGCTGCCGCTGTTACTGGGCTATGCCGCCGCCGCCCGCCCGCTGGCGGCGCAGCTGGCGGCCAGTGGCATCAGCGTGGATGACGCGCATCCGCTGTTTGTCTATCTGCCCAGCGGCGTGGGCGGTGCACCGGGGGGAATCTGTCACGGGCTGAAACAGCTGTTTGGCCAGAACGTGCATTGCTTCTTTGCCGAACCGGTGGCCTCGCCCTGCATGCTGGTGCAGCTGGCCAGCGGCAGCGATGCGCCGCTCTCGGTCTACGACATCGGCCTGGATAACCGCACCGAAGCCGATGGGCTGGCGGTAGGCCAGGCCTCGCCCCTGGTGGCCCCGCTGATGCGCAGCCAGCTAAGCGGGGTATTCACCGTGGATGACGATGCCCTGTTCCGCCAGCGCCTGCTGGTGGAAGACCACGGCGGCATGGCCGTGGAACCCTCGGCAGCCGCGGCGGTGGCCGGGCCGGGCTGGCTGTGCAATAGCCGGGCCGGTCAGGCTTATCTGGCGGCGCACGGCCTGCAACAGCAACTGGCGGACAGCCATCACCTGATCTGGACCACCGGAGGTTCGCTGGTACCGGCCGAGGAACACCAGCGCTTCCGCCAGCGCGGCCTGTTATTACAGGGCTGAACCGGCAGCAAACTGCAGCGCTGCCAGCCGCGCATACAAGGGCGAGCTGTGCAGCAGCTCTTCATGCCGGCCTTGCGCCACAATGCGCCCGCCTTCCAGTACCACGATACGGTCGGCCTCTTTCACCGTGGCCAGGCGGTGGGCAATCACCAGCGTGGTGCGGTTGGCTGCAGCACGTTCCAGCGCCTGCTGCACCAGCTGTTCGGATTCGGCATCCAGCGCGCTGGTGGCTTCGTCCAGCAACAGGATGGGCGGGTTTTTCAGGATGGCGCGGGCAATGGCAATGCGCTGGCGCTGGCCACCGGACAGGCGCACGCCGCGCTCGCCCAGATAGGTGGCATAGCCTTGCGGCAGGGCCTGGATGAAATCGTGGGCGGCGGCGGCTCGGGCAGCAGCGAAGACTTCTTCATCGCTGGCACCGGGCCGGCCATAGCGGATGTTTTCCAGCGCACTGCTGCCAAAGATCACCGAATCCTGCAGCACCACGCCGATGTGCTGGCGCAAATCGGCCAGCGCCAGTTGGCGGATGTCCACACCGCCCAGGCTGATCGCACCCTGCTGCGGATCGTAGAAACGCAGCAAGAGCTGGAACAGCGTGGACTTGCCGGCACCGGAGGGGCCCACCAGCGCCACATGCTCGCCGGGCGCCAGTTCCAGATCGATCTGGCTGAGCGAGGGTTGCTCCGGCCGCGAGGGGTAGGCAAAGCTCACCTGTTGCAAACGCAAGCGGCCAGCAGCAGGCAAGGCATGCGGCCGGGCGGGTTCGGTCACCGGCGAGGTCAGTTGCAGCAGTTCCATCAGCCGCTCGGTAGCGCCGGCAGCGCGCTGCACATCGCCCCATACCTCGGCCACTGCGCCGATGGCCCCGGCGGTTACCACCGCATACAGGATGAACTGCGCCAGCAGGCCGCCGCTCATCTGCCCGGCCAATACCTGCTGCGCGCCCAGCCACAACACGAAGACGATGGCGCCGAAGATCAGCATGATCACCGCCACCGTCAGCAGCGAGCGGGCACGGATGCGCGCCAGCGCGGTGCCGAAGCTCAGTTCCACCGAGCCGACAAAGCGCTTGGCTTCCGCTGCCTGCTGGTTGAAGGCCTGCACGGTGGGAATGGCATTGAGCACTTCCCCGGCCATGGCGCTGGAATCGGCAATACGGTCCTGGCTGGATTTGGACAGCGCCCGCACCCGGCGGCCAAACAGCACGATGGGCAGCACCACCAGCAACAGCGTCACCAGGATGTAGCCGGTGAGGCTGGGGCTGGTCATGGCCAGCATCACCAGCCCGCCCAGCATCAGCAGTACATTGCGCAAGCCCATGGACAGGCTGGTGCCGATCACCGTCTGCACCAGCGTGGTGTCGGTGGTGAGGCGCGACAGTACCTCGCCGGTCTGGGTGGTTTCGAAATACTGCGGGCTCATGCTGATGACGTGGCGGTACACCGCGCTGCGCACATCGGCCGTTACCCGCTCACCCAGCCAGGACACCAGATAAAAGCGCCCGGCGGTGGCCAGCGCCAGCACCACCGCCACGCCAAACAGCATCAGGAAATACTGGTTGATGTGACCGGCATTGCGGCTGGAAAAGCCCTGGTCGATCAGCACGCGGAAGGCCATCGGCAACACCAGCGTGGACACGGCGGCCACGGTAAGTGCCAGCAGCGCCAGCCAGGCACGGCGGCGATAAGGACGCATGAAAGGCAGCAGACCCAGCAGTGGGCTGATGCGTTGCAACAGGGGACGGGCGACGACAGGTGTGGACATGGAGAAAAAGACAGAGTGGAGGCGTCGTCAGGCTACACCATGCCATCGCCCACTGCCATGCATACCGGTGACCGGGTCACCGGCAGCAGGCTGCGGCGCTTATTTCAGCTTGCAGGTCTTGATGCCAAACGGCAGATAGGCCGGACACCAGCGGATCAGGCCGGTGGCCAGCGGCACGATGCCGATCCAGCCCCAGGCCGGCAGCAGGCCGGCCATGGTGGCGATGATCAGGGCGATGCCGATGACGATGCGCAGGGTGCGGTCGATACCGCCTACATTCGGGGACATGCTGTTCTCCTCGGGTTGGCGCCATGCAGATGGCGATGAGGAGAGGCTAGCGCTTGCGACGAGTGGCTTCAGTGACTAGATCACATAGCAGCGCAAGAAGAGGCAAAGCGGCCGCAACCACCACAGTCGCGGTTTATTTGCCGGCCAGTTGCTGCAGGGCGCCGCTATCCAGCAATTGCAGCTGGCCACGACCCAGCTGGATCCAGCCACGGCGTTCGAAGTCCTTGAGCTGGCGGCTGATCACTTCGCGCGCGCTGCCCAGTTCGGCCGCCACTTCCTGATGCGTCAGGCTCAGCGCCGACTGACCACGCGCACGTTGTAGCAGGCAGGCGGCCAAGCGCTGGTCGATGCGGCCAAAGCTCACCTCTTCGATCAACAACAGCAGGTCGGCAATGCGGCTGCCATAGGCGCGAAACACGAAATCGCGAAAGGCCGCCGAAGTCGCCAGCAACTGGCGAAAGGCCGGAATCGGCAGCGCCTGCGCCGCAATGGCGGTTTCGGCCACGCCTTCGGCATCGTAATCGGTGCCGCTCATCAGGCAGGCGGTGGTGACAATGCAGGTTTCACCCGCCTCCACCCGGTACAGGGTGATTTCGCGGCCGTTTTCGCCCACCTTCTGCACCCGGATCTGCCCCTCCAGCACAAACAGATAGGCCTGGCAGGGACTCCCCTCGCGAAACAGCACCGTGCCTTCCGCTACGCGCACTGGCTGGCTGTGCGCCTGCAACAGCTGGCGGCTGGCGTCGTCCAGCCCGGCCAGCGCGGCAAAGGAGCCGGTCCAGTCGCTCATGCCGCCCGCTCCGGCAGCAGGCCACGTGCTTGCAGCTCCTGATACACCCGCAGCGCCACCCAGGCGTCGTTGCCAGCATAGGCTTGCTGCGCCGGGCTCAGCGGCAGCCGCGACCAGTTGGTGGTGGACAGCTTTTTCGATTTGCGAAAGTACTGGCCAAACAAACGCGCCACCGCCTGCACCGCGCCCACCGTAATGCGTGCGTCCTCGGAGGGCAGCAAGTTGCCCAGATCGATCAGCCCACCACACTCCACCCCCAGCCGGCTTTTCAGCAGGGCTCGGTCGGACACCAGATCGAAGCCCACCAGCGGATGGGCCGGATCGGCCAACAAAGCCTTGATTTCATCCGGCAGCACGCCCTTGACCACCGGCACCAGCCAAGCGCGCTGGCTGTCGGCCAGCTGGATCAGGTGCGGGCCGTCCGATTCCTCGCCCTTGCGGAAAGTGGGCTTGGATTCGGTATCAAAACCCAGCAAGGGCGCGGCCAGCAAATCCGGCAAGGCGGCAGCCAGCGCCTGCGGGTTGTCGAGCATGCATACCTGGTCTGGGGTCAGTGCCGGAAACAACGGCATGGTTTTGATTTCTTCGCGGGGGATTTGCCGGGTCAGCATCATGTGGGCCTTGCATGCAGAGCGCCGCCCGGCAACAGGCCGGCGGCAATGCCGGCATGATACGGCAAAGCAGCCCGGGGTTTCACCGCGCTGGCAATATTTGTCCACCGGCAGCAGGCAGTAGGGGGTTAAAAGCCGGCAGGCACTCGGCCAGGTAATCCACCAGCATGCGCACCTTGGGCGAGAGCTGTCGGTTATGCGGATACAGTGCCCAGATGCCCTCATCCGGCTCACGATAGGCGGTAAGCAATTCCACCAGTGCGCCGCTGTGCAGATGACGCGCCACGTAGTAATCGGGCAGCTGGACAATACCCACGCCTTGCAGCGCGGCATGGGTCAGCGCGTGGCCGCTATTGCAGCGCAGGCTGCCTTTCACCCGCAGCAGGCGGCGCTTACCGCCCTCTTGCAGATGCCAGAAATCATTGCTGCCCAGCAGGCAGTTGTGGCCATCCAGCTCGGACAGGCTGTTGGGCAGGCCGTGACGCTGCAAATAAGCCGGGGCCGCGCACACATGCTGACGGCGGCTGGCCAGCCGGCGTGCCACCAAGCTGGATTCGGCCAGATGCCCCAGGCGGATGGCCAGGTCATAGCCTTCGGCCACCAGGTCCAGCACCTGGTTAGTGAGATTGAGCTGGATGTCCAGCGCCGGGTATTGCTGCAGAAAGGCGGTGATCAGCGGCGCAATATGGCTTTCGCCATAAGCCACCGGGGCGGTGAGCTTGAGCCGGCCCTGCGGCACCGCCTGGTGCAAGGACAAGGCGCGTTCGGCCTCGTCCAGCCCGTCCAGCAACTGGCGGCAATGTTGCAAATACAGCTGGCCGCTTTCGGTCAGTGTCAGCTGGCGGGTGGTGCGGTATAGCAGCTGCACATGCAGGCGCTGCTCCAGCCGGGTGACTTCGCGGCTGACCTGCGCCACCGACAAGTCCAGCGCCCGTGCCGCGCGGGTAAAACTGCCCAGTTCGGCCACGCTGACGAATTCGCTCACCCCTTGCCATGTCGGCATTATTGCTCCTGAGAAAAAATCATTTACCGTTTAGGCAGATTATCTACAAAAACAGTCGCAATACAATGGTGCTTTACTGCTGTCCGCCAGCAGCCCTACCCAGCCGACCCGCACATGGCAGCATCTTGCCGTTGCGGGCGGATTACCCCGTCAGGAGATCGCCATGAGTCAAGACATCATCAAGTGCAAGGCCGCCGTAGCCTGGGCCGCCGGCCAGCCGCTGTCCATCGAGGAAGTGGAAGTGGCCCCGCCCAAGGCGGGCGAGGTACGGGTGAAGCTGGTGGCCACCGGCGTGTGCCATACCGATGCCTACACCCTGTCCGGGGCCGATCCGGAAGGCATTTTCCCCTGCATCCTGGGCCATGAAGGTGGCGGCATTGTCGAGTCGGTGGGCGAAGGCGTCACCAGTGTGGCGGTGGGCGACCATGTGATTCCGCTGTACACGCCGGAATGTGGCGAGTGCAAGTTCTGCAAGTCCGGCAAGACCAATCTGTGTCAGAAAATCCGCGCCACCCAGGGCAAGGGCCTGATGCCGGACGGCACCACCCGCTTCTCCAAGGATGGCCAACCCATCTACCACTACATGGGCACTTCCACCTTTGCCGAATACACCGTGCTGCCGGAAATTTCGCTGGCCAAGGTGAACAAGGCTGCACCGCTGGAAGAAGTCTGCCTGCTGGGTTGTGGCGTCACCACCGGCATGGGGGCGGTGGTGAACACTGCCAAGGTGAAGGCGGGCGATACCGTGGCCATTTTCGGCCTGGGCGGCATCGGCCTGTCGGCCATCATCGGTGCGCGCATGGCCGGAGCCAGCCGCATCATCGGCATCGACATCAACGACAGCAAGTTTGAACTGGCGAAAAAACTGGGGGCAACCGACTGCATCAACCCCACGCTGTTCGACAAGCCGATTCAGGACGTGATCGTGGAAATGACCGACGGCGGCGTGGACTTCTCCTTCGAGTGCATCGGCAATGTCAATGTGATGCGCTCGGCGCTGGAATGCTGCCACAAGGGCTGGGGCGAGTCGGTGATCATCGGCGTGGCCGGTGCCGGGCAGGAAATCTCCACCCGTCCCTTCCAGCTGGTGACCGGCCGGGTATGGCGTGGCTCGGCCTTTGGCGGCGTGCGTGGCCGTTCCGAGCTGCCGACGTATGTTGAGCGTTACCTGAAGGGCGAATTCCGTCTGGACGACTTCATCACCCACACCATGCCGCTGGAAGAGGTGAACACCGCCTTCGCGCTGATGCACGAGGGCAAGAGCATTCGTTCCGTCATCCACTACGGCAAAGACTAAGCGCCACCCTGCCGGGCCGCCACTGTTGCAGGCCCGGCTGTTTCGGGAGACGGAAATGAATCTGGAAAACATCAGCAGCAACCGCTGCTTTGGTGGCTGGCACAAGCAGTATCTGCACGATTCGGCGGTGCTGGCTTGCCGCATGCGTTTTGCCATCTACCTGCCGCCACAAGCGGCACAGGGCGACAAGGTGCCAGTGCTGTACTGGCTGTCCGGCCTGACTTGCACCGACGAAAACTTCATGCAGAAAGCCGGCGCACAGCGTCTTGCCGCCGAGCTGGGCATGGCCATCGTGGCCCCGGACACCAGCCCGCGCGGTGAAGGCGTGGCAGACGATGCGGCCTACGATCTGGGCCAGGGCGCAGGCTTTTATCTCAACGCTACCCAGGCCCCGTGGAACCGCCATTACCGGATGTACGACTATGTCAGCCGCGAACTGCCGGCGCTGATCGAGGCGCACTTTCCGGTAAGCCAGCGCCGCGCGATTGCCGGCCACTCCATGGGCGGCCACGGTGCGCTGATCTGCGCGCTCAAGCGGCCGCAGGACTATGCATCGGTATCGGCCTTCAGCCCGATTGCCAATCCGCTGAATGTGCCATGGGGGCAAAAAGCCTTTGCCGCCTATCTGGGCGAAGACCGTCAGCAATGGCTGGCGTGGGATGCCTGCCATTTGCTGGAGCAAGCAACACAGCTGCCGCCAATGCGGGTGGATATTGGCCTGGCTGACAATTTTCTGGCCGAGCAGCTCAAGCCGGAAGCACTGGAAAACGCAGCCCGTGCCGGCGGCCATGCGCTACAGCTGCATCGCCATCCCGGTTATGACCACAGCTATTACTTCATTGCCAGCTTTATCGAAGAACAGCTGCGCTTTCACGCCGGGCATCTGGCCGGCTAAACCAGCGGCAGATGCAAAAACAGCCGGGCAACCCGGCTGTTTTGCTGTCGACCAGCGCTCGGTCAGATACCGGCGGCCTGGCGTTGCTCCTTGCGGGTAACCAGGCTGACCAGCACAAAGCTGAGCACGCTCACCGCCAGGCTCAGATAGATGGGCACGTTGGAGTCCAGCCCATAGCTGATCATGGCCAGAATGGCCGTGCCACAGCCCAGCACCATGCTGCTGATGGCCCCCGGCGTGGTGGCACGCGGCCAGAAAATGGCCCCCAGCAAAGGTACCAGCATACCCGCCACCAGCAGGTTGTAAGCCAGGGTCAAAGCGCTGATCACATCACTCACCAGCATGGCCAGTACCAGCACCAGCAGGCCGACCAGCAGGGTAACGATGCGGTTGGTCCACAGGCTGCAGCCATCGCGGCCGCTGAGGTCTTCGGTCAGCGTGGTGGACGCGGCCAGCAAGGCAGCACTGGCGGTAGACATCATCGCTGCCAGGGCAGCGGCAATCACCAGCCCGCGCACCCCGTCCGGCAAGCCTTCCTTCACCATGGCGGCAAAGGCATTGGCCGGCACCGCCAGATCAGGCAGCAAGACCTTGGTGGCCATGCCGATGGCGGCACAGACCAGGCCATACACAATGCAATACACCCCGGCGATGCTGCCAGCGTAGCGCGCCACGCCCTCGCTGCGTGCGGTGAACACCCGCTGCCAGATATCCTGGCCAATCAGGATGCCGAAGAAGTAGATGACAAAGTAGGTCAGGATGGTATCGCCACCAATACTAGTGAAGCTGAAGTAGGACGCCGGCAGCTTGGCCGCCAGCTGCTCCCAGCCGCCCACACGGTACAGGCAGATGGGCAGCAGGATGAACATCAGGCCGATGGTCTTGATCAGGAACTGCACGATGTCGGTCAGCGTCAGCGACCACATGCCGCCCACGGCGGAATACAGCACCACCACGCCACCGCCAATCACCACCGCCATCCAGAACGGCAGCTCGAACAAGACCTGCATCACCGTGGCAATGGCCAGCACCGAGGTCACGCTGATCATCACCGCATACATCAGCATCACCAGCGCACTGGTGCGACGGGCCACGGTGTTGTAGCGGCGCTCCAGCACCTGGGTGACGGTAAACACCTTCAGCTTGAGCAGCGGCTTGGCCATGAACAGGTTAAGCACCAGAATGCCGCAGCCCAGTGCAGCACAGAGCCAGAAGCCGGAAATGCCGTACACATAGCCCAGCTTGACGGTGCCCACCGTCGAGGCCCCGCCCAGCACGGTGGCGGCCATGGTGCCCATGTAAAAGCCCGGCCCCAGATTGCGGCCCGCCACCAGGTATTCTTCGCGGCTGGTGGCGCGGCGCATGCCCAGCCAGCCCAGTGCCAGCATGCCGGCGATATAAATGAACACGACGAAAATATCGAGTCCCATGGTTTTCTCCTAAGTGTGCCTTTGTTGGCAATTGGCTATGAACGGATTGTCATGGGCCGCTCTGTGGCGGCCTGGATGGCGTGCTCAGCGGCGGATGGTCACACCCGGTAGCACACACAGCATTTCGAACAAGAGATTGGCCCCCAGCAGCGCGGTATTGCCGGTGGTGTCATAGGGTGGCGACACCTCCACCAGATCACCGCCCACCAGGTCCAGCCCCTGACAGCCGCGCACGATTTCCAGCGCCTGCACCGATGTCAGGCCGGCCACTTCCGGCGTACCGGTACCGGGCGCGAACGCCGGGTCGATGCCATCGATATCAAAGCTCAGGTAGACCGGGCCTGCGCCCAGCTGCTGGCGTACTTCCTGCATCAGCCCCTGCAGCGAGCGGTTCCAGCACTCTTCGGCCGGCACCACGCGAAAGCCCTGGCGGCGTGCCCAGTCGAAATCCTCGGCGGCATAGCCGCTGCCACGCAGGCCGATCTGCACCACGCGGCCCTGTGCCAGCAAGCCTTCTTCCTGCGCCCGGCGGAAAGTGGTGCCGTGGGCGATCTTTTCGCCAAACATTTCATCGTTGATGTCGGCATGGGCATCGACATGGATCAGCCCCACCGGGCCGTGCTTGGCGGCGATGGCGCGCAGGATGGGCAGGGTGACGGTGTGGTCGCCGCCCAGCCCCAGCGGGATCACGTCGTGCTGCAGCAGCTCGCGGTAGCCCGCCTCAATGCGCGCCACGCTGTCCAGCAGGTTGTAGGGATTGGTGGCGATATCGCCGATGTCGGCCACTTGCAGGGTGTCGAAGGGGGCGGCACCCGTGCCCATGTTGTAAGGGCGCAGCAGGACCGATTCATTGCGGATTTCACGCGGACCAAAACGGGTGCCGCTGCGGTTGGAGGTCCCGATATCCAGCGGCAGGCCGACAAACACGGCATCCAGGCCGGCGGCGGTTTCCACCTTGGGCAGGCGCATCATGGTGGCGATGCCGCCAAAGCGCGGCATGGCATTGCCGCCCAGCGGCTGATTGCGTTCAGCGATAGACATGCAGACTCCTGAAACTGAGGTTGAACGAGGGCTCAGTCTATTCAGGCGGCAACTTGGGAAAAATCACCGTATTCCACTGTTTACATTGATAAATCTGAATGTGTGTAATGACCGGCCTGACCCACCGCCATCACCGGGAACAAACCATGCTCAATACCCTGTCCAGCCTTGATTTACGCCTTATCAGGGTTTTTCGCGCCGTCGTCGATGCCGGCGGCATTTCAGCGGCGCAATCCACCCTGAATGTCAGCCAGTCCACCATCAGCAACCAGCTGGCCGCACTGGAAACCCGGCTGGGCTACCGCCTGTGCGAACGTGGCCGCGCCGGCTTTGCCCTTACCGCCAAAGGCAGCCAGCTACTCCACGCCAGCCGCCAGTTACTGGATGCCGCCGAGGCTTTCTGCGTGGAGGCGCGGCAGCTGGAACGCAAGCTGGTGGGACAATTAAGGATTGGCGTGGTCGGGCATACCACCATGCGGGCGCATGCGCGGCTATCGGAAACCATACGGCGCTTTCGCCAACGCGAAGAGGCGGTGGAACTGGTGCTGTCCATGCTGGCGCCCGGCACGCTGGAAGAAGCGCTGATCAATGGGGAAATCCATCTGGGCATCGGCTATTTCTGGCACCGCTCTCCCAGCCTGCAATACCTGCCGCTGTTCACCGAACACCAGGTCGCCTATTGCAGCCAGGAACACCCGCTATTCCGGCAGGCGGGCAATATTATGGTGGAGGAAGTCGCGCGCCACGACTGGGCCTGGCGCAGCTACCCGCTGCCAGACATCCCCTTGCCAGTGGAAAACTGGCGCATCACCGCGCGCGCCGACAATATGGAGGCAATCGCCGTGCTGATTCTCTCCGGCCATCATCTGGGCTTTCTGCCCGAGCACTTCGCCCGCCCCATGGTGGAGCAGGGCCTGCTGCGGGCGCTCAACCCGGCACAGCTGTGCTATCACCCCACCTTTCACATGGTGACGCGACAAAACTCACGCCAGAGCGAGGTAGTGAGCGCTTTCATGCAGGATTTGCTGGCGGCACACCAGTTACCACCAGCCTGAGCCGACTCAGGGAGCCAGTCGCAGCCGCTGCCAGCCAGCATCGGCCTGCAGCAGATAGACCACCCGGTCGTGCAGGCGGCTGGGGCGGCCCTGCCAGAACTCGATGCGGTCGGGGATCACCGCATAGCCCCCCCAGTGCGGCGGACGCGGCACACTGAGCGGATGCTTGACGCCAAACATGGCGGCGCGGCTGATCAGCACATTCTTGGAGCTGATCTCGGTGCTCTGCTCGCTGGCCCAGGCCCCCAGCCGGCTGGTATAGGGGCGGCTGGCGAAGTAGGCATCGGACACCTCTGGCGCCACCTGCTCCACCCGGCCCTCGATGCGTACCTGGCGTTCCAGCTCCGGCCAGAAAAAGGTGATGGAAACATAGGGATTGGCCGCCAGCTGCCGGCCCTTGCGGCTGAGATAATTGCTGTAGAACACCAGCTGGCCGTTTTCCACGCCCTTGAGCAGCACGATGCGTGCCGTGGGGCGGCCATCTTCGCCCACCGTGGCCACATTCATCGCCGTCGGCTCGTGTACCTGGGCGGTCATCGCCTCGTTCAGCCATAGTTCGAACTGCGCCACGGCATCCGGCAGGCAATCTTCCGGTGACAATTCCTTTTTCGAATAATCCTGGCGGATATCGGCAAGATTCAGCGACATGCGGTTCTCCTGATTCGGTCAGACGCCATGGTAAGTCAGAAGCCGGCAGCCGGGGTAGATCAAGCACGGCGGCAACAGCACTCATCGGAAAAAGTGCCGATGAATCAATCTGCTGGCGAAAAACCCCGTAGTTAGGGACGTTAGCTGTAACTTAGGCTAGAATACTGCATTTCCTCTGCGGCCTTTTCCGCTCATGCATCTGGTTGCCTTTGGCCTGAATCATCACACCGCCCCGCTGTCGGTACGCGAGAAGCTAGCCTTCCCGGCCGAGGTATTGCCCAACGCGCTGGAAAGCCTGGTGGGTTCGCACGCGGCGCGCGAGGCGGCCATCGTTTCCACCTGCAACCGCACGGAAATCTACTGCAACAGCAACAATCCCGAGCAGGCACTGCAGTGGCTGTCGCAATACCACGGCCTGCCGGTGGAAGAGCTACGCCCCTATCTGTACCAGCTGGATGCCAGCAGCGCCGCCCGCCATGCCTTCCGTGTGGCCTCGGGCCTGGATTCCATGGTGCTGGGGGAAACCCAGATCCTCGGTCAGCTGAAGGACGCCGTACGCGCCGCCGAAAATGTCGGCACGCTGGGCTCCTTGCTCAACGGCCTGTTCCAGCGCACCTTTGCCGTGGCCAAGGAAGTGCGCAGCAGCACGGCGGTGGGTTCCAGCTCGGTATCCATGTCCGCCGCTGCGGTAAAGCTGGCCGAACAGATTTTCCCCACCATCGGTGAACTGAACATCCTGTTCATCGGCGCGGGCGAGATGATCGAACTGGTGGCCACCCACTTTGCCGCACGCGAGCCTTCCTGTATCACCATTGCCAACCGTACGCTGGAGCGTGGCCAGAAGCTGGCCGAGCAGTTTGGCGGTAATGCCATCACCCTGTCCGAGCTGCCCGATGTGCTGCACCGCTACGATGTAGTGGTCACCTCCACTGCCAGCCAGCTGCCCATCGTCGGCAAGGGCCTGGTGGAGCGCGCCATCAAGGCCCGCCGCCATCGCCCCATCTTCATGCTGGATCTGGCCGTGCCGCGCGATATCGAAATCGAAGTCGGCAAGCTCAACGACGTCTACCTGTACACGGTGGACGATATTGCCAGCATCGTGGAAGTGGGCAAGGAAGCCCGCCAGAGCGCGGCGGAAGAGGCCGAGTCCATCATTCAGGCCCGTGTGGCCGAATTCAACGACTGGCTGAAAAAGCGCGAAACCGTACCGCTGATCCGCGCCCTGCGCGACGAAGCCGACCGTACCCGCCGCCATGCGCTGGAGGCCGCGCTCAAGCAGCTGGCCAAGGGCACGCCGCCGGAAAAGGTGCTGGAAAGCCTGTCGCAGCAACTCACCAACAAACTGATGCACCCCCCTACCCAGGCGCTGTCCTCCGGTAGCGGCGCGGAGCATGCGGCCGTGGTGGAAACCATCGCCCGCCTGTACCACTTACACCCGGAGTCGTAATGAAACCGTCGATTGCGACAAAACTGTCGCAGTTGGCCGATCGCCTGGAAGAGGTCACCCACCTCCTGGCCAGCGAATCGGCGACTGCCGATATGGATCAGTTCCGCAAGCTGACCCGTGAACACGCCGAACTCACCCCGGTAGTGGAAACCTTCCAGCAATACCAGCAGTGCGAAACCGATATCGCCACCGCCGGCGACATGCTGTCCGATCCGGACATGAAGGAATTCGCCCAGCTGGAAATCGATGAAGGCCGGGAAAAAATGGCCGCGCTGGAGCTGGAGCTGCAAAAGCTGCTGCTGCCCAAGGACCCCAACGACGAAAAGAACATCTTCCTGGAAATCCGTGCCGGCACCGGCGGTGACGAGGCAGCACTGTTCGCGGCCGACCTGCTGCGCATGTACACCCGCTTTGCCGAACGCAACCGCTGGCAGGTGGAAATCGTCTCCGCCAGTGAGTCCGACCTGGGCGGCTACAAGGAAGCCATCGTCCGCATCATCGGTTTCGGTGCCTACTCCAAGCTCAAGTTCGAATCCGGCGGCCACCGCGTCCAGCGCGTGCCGGCTACCGAAACCCAGGGCCGCATCCACACCTCGGCCTGCACCGTGGCCGTGATGGCCGAAGCCGACGAACTGGTGGATGTGGTGCTGAACCCGGCCGATCTGCGCATCGATACCTATCGTGCCAGTGGCGCGGGCGGCCAGCACATCAACAAGACCGACTCCGCCGTGCGCATTACCCACCTGCCCACCGGCATCGTGGCGGAATGTCAGGATGGCCGTTCCCAGCACGCCAACAAGGCCAGCGCCATGCAGGTGCTGGCGGCACGCATCAACGACATCCAGCGCCGCGAACAGCAACAGAAGGAAGCGGCCGAGCGCAAGAGCCTGATCGGCTCCGGCGACCGCTCCGAGCGCATCCGCACCTATAACTATCCGCAAGGCCGCATTACCGACCATCGCATCAATCTGACGCTGTACAAGCTGGATTACGTGATGGATGGCGATCTGGTCGAGCTGACCGACGCGCTGATCACCGAGCAGCAAGCCGAACTGCTGGCCGCACTGGGCGACTGATCGACACTGCGCGGTTTGCCCCGCAGCGGACATCGTTGTACACTCTGACCCCGAAAAAGCAGCCCTTGTCCGCAAGGGGGCCGGTTCATCCGGTCCTGCGGCTTTTTCTCCGAATCTTCAGGCCACGCAAGTGGCCTTTTTTCTTGCCTGTTTGCCAGACAGACCACCGCAAACGGATAAAAAAATCGGCCAGGTCCCAGAGGTAAGACCCGGCCGTTCCCAACGTGGAGATGGGTGGAAAACTGCTGGCGCTGCCGCAAGGGCAGCTGCCTGGTGATGGGGGCTTGCTGGCGGCAGCCTGCCGGCCAGCAGATTATCCATGCATTGAGGACATCGCTCGTACAAAACTCCAGCAAGTGCCAGCTTTGCACAATAAAATGCTTCAACTGAAGCGAGTCAACTCTTTGCATTGATTATCAATGAGCTAGCCGCAAGGATAAGCAGCCACTGCAAAACTGGCAAAGCAGTTATAATCATGCCAGCCATGACTAAACCACATGAATTCGATGAAACTGCCTCCTCTTAACGCGCTGCGTGTTTTTGTCGCTGCGGCGGAACACCTGTCGTTCACCCGAGCTGCCACCTCCTTGCACCTGACCCAGGGCGCAGTCAGCCGCCATGTGCAGACGCTGGAAGAGTTCTACGGCACCAGCTTGTTCATTCGTCAGGCGCGTGGGCTGGCGCTGACCGCCGAGGGCGAGGCGCTGGTGAAACCGGCGCGCGATGCCTTCCAGCTCTTGCATGAAGCCAGTGAAATGCTGCGGCTGCGCCAGAGCGGCCTGCGCGTGCGCATTCCCCCCACCCCGGCCATGCGCTGGGTGCTGCCCAACCTGCCGGACTTCCAGACCCGCTATCCGGAATACACCCTGCACCTGATCACCCAGCTGATTCACGACAAGCCCTTCAACCGGGCCGAGTATGATCTGGCCATCATCGGCATGGCGCGGCCGGAAGTGTCCACCGACATGCGCATCGAATGCATCTGTCGCGAAAAGCTGGTGCCGGTTTGTTCGCCAGCCCTGCTGCAAGGCCCGCATCCGCTGCGTACGCCGGAAGATCTGCAATACCACACCCTGCTGCATCCCTGGCGCGATCAGGATGTATGGGACCGCTGGCTGAAGCTGGCGGGGGTGAACTCGCTGAATTCCGAAAGCGGCGTGACCTTCGACGCGCTGGAATACGCCCTGCATGCGGCAGCTGCCGGCATGGGGGTGACGCTGGCGCAGGTATCGATGGTCAACGACGACATCCAGCGCGGCAAACTGGTGATTCCCTTTGATACCGTGCTGGAAACCGAGTGGGCCTACTACCTGATGTACTCGCACGAAATGGCGCAGCAGCCGAAGATCCGCGCCTTCCGCGACTGGCTGATCGCCACGCTGGAGCGCAGCGAGGCCATCAGCCGCAGCATGTAGCCGGCCGGCTTATACGCTGGCGGTGTCCTGCTGTTGCAGCCAGTGTTCAAACTCACCCAGCGCAGCTTCCAGCCCGGCCAGCAGCGCCGCCGCCTGCTCACCCTGGCCAGCCTTGGCCGTCTTCTCCACCCGTTCGGCGGCATCGCCCATGGCATTGGCCCCCACCATGCGACTGGCACCCTTGATGCGGTGTGCTGCCCAGGCCAGCTGCTCGGCATTGAGCTCGGCCGCTGCCTTGCGCAGTGCAGCCATGTCATCGCGATTGGCTACTTCGAAGTCGTGCAGGATTTCCAGCTCGACCGACAGTTCACCATCGCTGTAGACCTCCAGTACGGAACGGTCGACCGGACAGAGGGCGGCGCTATCGGCTGCCTGCTCAGGGGTATCGGACATCACATTCTCCTGCGGTTGGTGCAGCCATTTATCCAGCATGGCCGATAGGACATTGATGGCCAGCGGCTTGGTCAGAAAATCATCCATGCCGGCGGCACTGGTCTTGTGCAGCTCTTCCTGCCCGGCGTTGGCGGTGCAGGCAATGATGGGCAGGCGGCCGCGCTCGGCATGCTCGGCCTCATAGGCACGAATCAGCCGCGCCAGTTCGTAGCCGTCGGTCACCGGCATGTGGCAGTCGGTCAGCAACAGGCTGTACTGGCCGGCCTGCCACATGGCGTAGGCTTGCGCGCCATCTTCGGCACAGTCGGCCTTGTAGCCCAGCTTTTCCAGCTGACGCAGCGTGAGCTTGCGATTGGTGGGGTTGTCTTCAGCAAACAGGATGGGCAAAACCGCGCCATGCGGCATATCCGGCGCAGCGGCCGACGGCTGGCCGTCGTCAACCTCGGTGGCCGGCAGCTCGGCAGCATCCACGATATTGGCCACCAACAGCAGCGAGGCGCGGGTCCCCTCGCCTGGCTGGCTTTCCAGCTCGACATGGCCACCCATCAGGCCAGCCAACCGGCGGCAGATGGCCAGCCCCAGCCCGGTGCCACCAAAACGCCGGCTGGTATCGGATTCAGCCTGGGTAAACGGCTCGAACAGCCGGGCCAGGTTCTCCTGGGAAATACCAATGCCGGTATCCATGATGTCAAAGCGCAGGGTCTGCGCGGCAAACTCCTGTTCCAGCACTTCCACCCGCAGGGTGATGCCGCCGTTGGCGGTGAACTTGACGGCATTGCTGACAAAGTTTTGCAGGATCTGCCGCAGCCGCAAGGGATCCAGCAGCAGGGCCGGTGCCAGCTTGTCGTCCACGTCCAGTTGCAGTTGCAAACCCTTGGCGGCGGCGGTTTCCGCATACAGGGTGCGTACCTGCTCCAGCAGCGGCTTGACTGCAGTCGGGGTTTGCACCACTTCCAGCTTGTCGGCTTCGATCTTGGAGAAGTCCAGGATGTCGTCGATCAGCCGCAACAGGGTGCGCGCCGACTCCTGAATGGTGTTGACGCTGTCTTTCTGCTCGGGGTTGAGCGGCGTCATGGTCAGCAACTCCAGCATGCCCAGAACGCCGTTCATCGGCGTGCGGATTTCATGACTCATGGTGGCCAGGAAGGAGCTCTTGGCCCGGTTGGCGGCATTGGCCTGGTCTCGTGCCATGCGCAGTTCGAATTCGGCCAGCTTGCGCTCGGTAATGTCCAGGCAGGCGAGAATGGTGCCCTCGCGCGGCCGGTCGGGGAAGAGCAACATACCCTCGAACAGCACCCAGATCGGCCGGCCATCGGCCCCCAGGCATTCCAGTTCGCAACGCAGCTTGCTCTGGTATTGCGCCATGCTGTTGAGCTGGCTGGTCAGGTCGAACCAGCTTTGATCGGATGCCAGCAGCTCCATCAGATGCATGCCGGGCAACATGCTGCCGCCCTGGCCGAAGATGTCTTCTGCCATGCGGTTGGCGCGGACGATCTGCATCTGCTCGTTGAGCCGCAGCAAGCCGACTGGCGAGGCCGAATAAATGGCTTCTTCTTCCTGCAATACCGAGCGCAACTGCGATTCGGACAACATGCGCCGGTCTTCTTCATCGAAAAAGCCGAGAATATTGGCATAGGCTCCGACCAGCGGCTGGATGCCCTTGCCCAGCATGGCCAGATCCGGCCGTAGCAGGCAGATCAACGCCGATACGTCGTCATCCATCGATACCGGCAGGGTAATCCACAAGGGCATTTCTGCCAGCCTTTGCAGCAGCCAGGTAAGCGGCTCGGCTTCGTGCGACAGCTTTTCCAGCGGGGGCAAGCTATCCGGCCACTGGCCAGCCTGCAGGCGGATTTCGAAACGGTCGTCCGGAAACTCGGCCAGCACCAGCATGAAGCCTTGTTCGGCATGGCTGAAGCGGATGAATTCCTGCAGCAGCCGGTCCAGCACCTCATTGCGCGGCCAGCGGCTGAGCATGAGATTTTCCACATGGGAAATCGCCGACAGCATGCTCAGATTGTGCTCCAGCGAATTTTCCGCAATGCGGCGCTGATGCTCGTCGCGCACGATGAGCATGAAGACTTTCTCCGCCGCCGAAGTCCGGAAGGTGCTGAGGGTGATGCCGGCGAAAAACAATTCACCGTTGAGCTTGATCCCTTCGCCTTGCAGCACCTGGCTGCCCAGCTCGCTGGCAGCCAGCAGGGTGTCAGCCAGCGACTGCTGCAGCCGCAACAACTGGCTGATGTGCAGGCCTTCCAGTTCCTGCCTGCCCGTGCCGAACAGTCGCTGCGCCCCGGCATTGGCCGATAGCACCCGGCCTTGCTGGCTGATGGTCATGATGGCATCACCAGCCGCATCCAGCATGCTTTGCAGGTGATTGAGCGGCTTGAGCACCCGCTTGGTCATGCTGTATAGCAGGATCAGCGCCAGCCCCAGTATCGCCAGCCCCAGCAGGCTGTCATGGATCAGCTGACGGCGGTAATCAGCCAGCGCCTGCTGGATCTGCTCGGCACACAGGCGGTTGGCATTCTGGAACAGCGCCCAGCTTTCCTGCTGCACCCTGTCCAGCAGAGGCTGCATGGCGCTTTGCATGGCACGCATGCTCTGGTGCTGCTGTTGCTGCTGCAATTGCTGCTTGTTGAGCATGTGCAGGGCCAGGGCCGAATCGGAAATGTGGCGCAGGCTGTCTGCCAGCGCCGGGTCGTCGATATGGCCGGCGTCCACCCGCAGCTGTTGCAACATCAGGTTGCTCAGGTCCAGCCGCGACTGCAGGTCACCTTCTTCGGTCTCGCTCAGCGGTGAGTCCAGCTCGCTGCGCAGCAGCAAGGCGGTGGCCGTGGTGCGCAGGGTATGGCCTATGCTCCAGCTGCTCTGGGCAATGTCCATATTGATGTAGAGCCCGGCCGGTGCGGTCCATTTCATCTGGCCGTTCATGCCGATCAGCACATTATCGATGGCATCCTGCAGGTGGCGGGACGACAGTTCCTCGGCATAGCCCAGGGTTTCGTCCTGACCCCAGGCCGGGCCAAGGCGCATGTCCACCTCGGACCGCAAGCTGCGGAAACTGTCCAGTTGCAGCTGAATCATGGCCAGCTTGGCGCGCTGCTCGCTCACCACGTCGCGCTGGCCGGCGGCCAGTGCCAGCTCCATCCAGTGATCGGCCTGTGTGCGCAGTAGCAGCAGCTGGCTGCGCTCCTGTGGAAAAGGCGGATAGCTGCGATACAGCAGGCTGCGACTGAGGATGGCCTCGCGCCGCAGCAGATCGGACGCGGTATACAGCTTGCTGCGGATCTCTTGCACCTCGGCCAGCGCTACCGCCTGCTGGTAGTGCTGCCATGAAACCGACAGTAATCTGGCCACCCAGCCGATCTGGAAGACCCCCAGCAACACCACGATGGCAATCACCGCCCTGCCAATGGATAGGGTCTGGCTTGCCTTGCTGCTGATAGTGGCCATGCACTCTCCCCTGCGGGCAGTCTGTTTCAGCCGGTCGGCTCGGAGGCAGGGTCGCCATCACTGGCGACCACCGCGGCTTTTTCCACCACCAGCTGATGTACGCCATAACGGTCGCTGTAGTTGCGCAGTACCGCCAGCTGGTTGGCAGAAATGCTGGCGCCACGTGGCAACAGCAGGTGACCACTCTTGCTGAGCAGGTCCTCGGCCAGCACCGCTCCTGGCTTGGCACTGTTTACGGTAACCGTTTCATTGGGTGCATCCGGCAGGTCTTCCGGTCGCGGCTCAAACAGGCGACGGAATACTTTCTTGTCGTAATCCGTGCCGGTATCCACGCCGTAATAACTGAAGGGGTCGACCTCGGGCCGGCTTCGGCGCAAGGCCTGTGAAATGGCTTTTTCCACATCGACCGGCTTGGGGGGCTTCACCACGAAGCCATCGGCATGCAACTGCACCGCTACCGTGACATTGCTGCGATCAGCATGCCCGGACAGGATGATGAAGGGCAGGTTGGATGCATTCATGGTATGGCCGCAGCGCAGCTCCTTGAGCAGATCCAGGCCATTCATCGGTTTCATTTCCACATCGCACAGCACCAGGTCAACCATGCGCATGTCCAGTGTGCGCATGGCGGTGCTGCCATCCGGTGCCTGCGAGATGTTTTCAGCCCGGATACCCATGGACTGCAAGGACTGGCTGACCAGTGTCCTGACCAGCGACTGGTCATCCACTACCAGTATCTTGAGTTTTTCCAGTTCGTTGGACATGTTTACCCCTTTGCATGGCGGGACATCGCTACGCTGCCGGTCTAGTGCATGAGCTTGCCGGCAGTCTGTTGCTGTAAATAAGATGATAGTTCGTCGCTGCCCATCTGCAGGGCTATCTGCTCGCCACTGACATTACAGTCTTCCAGGCCGGCCAGCAGTTCGAGGTCGGCTTCCATGTCGAGCCGGCTAATGGTCAGCTGCGGCAAGGTCAGGCCACAGCATTGCAAGAGCGCTGGCAAACCTACCCCCTGCGAGCGCAACTGGCGCAAGGCCGTGGCTGAAATGCACGCGCCATCCAGAGGCAGCCGCAGCAGATTAGCCATGGTCAGGCCCCCCTCGCCCAATTGATCGGCCAGCAGCGAGAAGCCGAAATACTTCAACTTGGCAATGTTTTCAAAGCACACCGCCGAACGTTGCTCATGCATGCCATCGGCCAGCAGAAAGCCGATCTGCCCGGGCTGGATGCCATATTGACGCAGGCTGCTGTTGTAGCGGTCGAACAGGTTGTCGTGAGCCAGACAAGCACCATCCAGATAAAGGCTGAACAGGCAGTGCTGGCGCTGCTCCTGCGGCAGGCTCGCCAGCAACTGGGCCAGCTGCTCCATAAGCACTTCCAGAATCAGCATGGGCAATTGCGGGTTGGCCGCCAGCTGGCGATATAACGCGGCATCCAGCGGCAACAGCCCGTTGGGCAGCCTGATGGCTGCCAGATGCATGCCGCGTAGCTGCTGCGTATCACCACTGAGCACGGGCTTGAACTCCATCTGCAGTGGCTGGCTGGTGCAGTCCTGCCATAGCTGTTGCAGATCAAGCGGATAGGCCAGCGAGCGTTGCTCCAGATCGGCAAAGGCCGCGTTGAGTCGATGAAGAAACTGATCGATGCTGTAGGGCTTGCACAGGAAATGCACGCTATCAATGCCCTGATGGCGGGCCATGTCAGCAATGGTGTGCAAGGTGCGGTCGTCGTAGCCGGAAATGATCAACAGCGAGGCCCGACAGCCGATGGCCGTGAGATTCTTGATGAAATCGATGCCATTCATGCCCGGCATGCCGATATCGGTAATGATCAGGTCATAGCTGGTTTCCGCTGCGCTGCGTAGCGCCTCGGCCGGGTCGCTGAACTCATCGATCTGGGTGGCATGCCGGCTGAAAAAGCCGGTCTGGCGGGAAATCAGCTTGCGCAGAATGACCTGATCTTCCAGGACCAACAGCCTCATTGGCAGCGACGACATGACGGTATCCCTCGGCGGATGGCCACCGGAGATGGGAAGGCCGGCAGCAATGCGATAATTTACGCCTTTGGTATAGCAGTAAGCCACATCATCAGGCAAGCATTGCGCCGTTATTCATTGATAAAACCGGCGATCACTTAAACAATTAATATAAATTCCAGGCTGGCAAAGCACAAACTGCCGCAGATGATCGCATATGGCTACTCACCGGCTGATACACTGCAAATTCCTCATAAATCATGACAAATAGCTAATCGGTTGCATGCCCCTCTGCCGCAGCCGGTCGCGCGGGTGGGGCATACCACTGCGCGGCTTGCACGATGACCGCCTGCTCTGGCTGGGCCATGAAATGCGGCGACATGATCTGTACGCCAAATTCGTTGAAGGTGTCCTGGATATGCCCGTGCAGCTCACTGCGCACAGCCTGCGGCAGGGCATCGGCCAGCGCACGCAATTGCAGTTCGTACTCGACATAGAAATCCTGCAGATTCAACTGCCGCACCACCACGGCCTCGGTGTGATCGGCCAGTGAAGTACGGTGTGCCGCCAGCTCCAGCATGGCTTTCACCTGGCGCCATGGCGTGTCGTAACCAATGGTGACCGTGGTCGTCAGCATCAGGCCCCGCCCCGGGCTGGTCCGGCTGTAATTCTCCACCTTGCCCCCCACCACTACCGCATTGGGCAGGGTCACTTCATGCTCCTGCCGGGTCAGTATCTTGGTGGACAGGGCACTGAGTTCGGTCACCACACCTTCCACATCACCAATACGCACGAAGTCGCCCGGCCGCAAGGCTCGCGAATACACCAGTACCAGGCCACTCATCGCATGGTTCATGATGCCGGCCGAACCCAGTGTGACCAGCAAACCGAAAAACACGCTCATTCCCTTGAACGCATCAGAGTCGGCTCCGGGCAGATAGGGATAGGCAACGGTCAGCGCAAACAGCCAGAGCACCACCCCGAGCAGCCGGCGGGTAGCGCCGGCAGTCTCGGGATGCAGGCCGGGAAAACGCAGCTGGCCACGTTCGGCCAAGTCGAATACCAGCTGCAAACCACGGGTCAGCAAGCGGGTAAACAGGAAGATCAGCCCAACCGTCAGTAAACCAGGCACGGCACTGAGCGCATCAGAGCCCAGCGTGGCAACCAGTTGCCACAGAAAGCTGCCCAGACGACGACTCCAGGGCAAGGTGTAGGGAAAGCGCCCCAGCAGCCAGGTCAACCATAGATAACTCAGGAAAATGACGCACAGGACAGTGGTCAGGTTGATGATGCTGCCTTCGGCCCGCTGCAGCAGCCGTCCCAGAGTCTGCCGCTTGCTGAGCCAACCGGGAAACAGCGCATGTCGTTGCGACACCCGCAGCAATGCACGTCGGCGCAAGATCATGATCAGGTAGAGCAGCCCGGCAAACAGCACGCTACCCGCCAGGCTCAAGGCCAGCGCACTCGCAAGTGCTCCGGAAGAATGCTCCTTCAGATAGGCCAGCCGCAAGGCATTCAACCGCTGCTGCACATTACTGGCAGACTGCTGCAAGCTCAGGCCATCCGCCGGATCCAGATCACCAGCGACAATATTGAACAGCGACTTGCCATTGACCGACAGCCGGTAGCCCGCAGCGCCCCCCTGTCCGTATGGCGTCGCGTCAACCGGGTGGCTGGCATCCGCCATCTCCAGGACCTGCAAGCGGGCCTGCACCCTGGCCACACGTTGCTGGGCAGTCAGCTCCCCCTCCTTGGCCATGAATAGATAAACCGGCTGTCCGCCCAGTACCAGCGTGCGTTGCTGTTCCCAACTATCCGGGGCCAGCCGTGGTTCCGCCGCCTGCGCCAGCCAGGGCAGCAACAAGGAAAGGATACAGAGCAGAATTCGGGCCATGATGCATTCCTCCTGTCAATGACAGCAACATCATAGCCGTTTGCTGACCTCGAGGGCAGGCAACACATCCGCGCAGCCCAAGAAGAAGGAACCGACACGCAACAAAGCCGCCCCAGGGCGGCTTACGTGGGCCAATGCAAAAAGCCCAGCTCG
>NZ_RFAR01000143.1 GCF_003693445.1 Aquitalea palustris
ATGTTCGGCATGTTCCAGTCGGAAACAATAAAGTCGAAATGCTGCGTTTTCAGCTTGTGCAAGGCAACCTGGCCGTCTTCGGCTTCATCCACGTTGGTGAAGCCCAACTCTTTCAGCAGGTTGCGAACAATTCTTCTCATGGTCGAGAAATCGTCCACAACGAGGAATCGCATGTTTTTATCTGGCATCTGGGTAGGTCCTGAAATGTCGGTATTCCATTGAGCCGTTGATTTTAACGGTTACCTCTGCAGGAATGGAATCAAAGTTTCAGCCAGTATTGCCGGATCGAATTTGGCAACATAGGCATCGACACCCACGCTGGAACCCATCGCCTTGTTGGCGTTGGAGGATAGCGAGGAGTGCATGATAACCGGGATGCCTTTAAAGCGGACATCGGATTTGATCAACTTGGTCAGCACATAACCGTCCATTTCCGGCATTTCCG
>NZ_RFAR01000144.1 GCF_003693445.1 Aquitalea palustris
GCGCCAACAGTACGGCCGCCTTCACGGATGGCGAAACGCAGACCTTCTTCCATAGCGATCGGAGCGATCAGTTCTACGGTGATTTCCACGTTGTCACCCGGCATTACCATTTCCACGCCTTCGGACAGGGTAACTGCACCAGTCACGTCGGTAGTACGGAAGTAGAACTGCGGACGGTAGTTAGCGAAGAACGGGGTGTGACGACCGCCTTCGTCCTTGCTCAGTACGTAGACCGAAGCAGCGAACTTGGTGTGCGGGGTGATCGTGCCCGGCTTGGCCAGAACCTGACCACGCTCTACGTCTTCACGCTTGGTACCACGCAGCAGTACGCCTACGTTGTCACCAGCCTGACCTTGATCCAGCAGCTTGCGGAACATTTCAACGCCGGTGCAGGTGGTCTTCGCGGTTGCCTTCAGGCCCACGATTTCCAGTTCTTCACCAACCTTAACAATGCCACGTTCCACACGACCAGTTACTACAGTACCACGGCCGGAGATCGAGAATACGTCTTCGATCGGCAGCAGGAACGGCTTGTCAACAGCACGTTCCGGAGTCGGGATGTAGGAGTCCAGAGCAGCAGCCAGACGGAAGATGGACGGTTCACCCATTTCGGATTGGTCGCCTTCCAGTGCCAGACGAGCCGAACCGATTACCACCGGAGTGTCATCGCCCGGGAAGTCGTAGGAAGACAGCAGATCGCGCACTTCCATTTCAACCAGTTCCAGCAGCTCAGCGTCGTCAACCAGGTCAGCCTTGTTCAGGTAAACGATGATGTACGGTACGCCAACCTGACGGGACAGCAGGATGTGTTCGCGAGT
>NZ_RFAR01000145.1 GCF_003693445.1 Aquitalea palustris
TTGCCAACCAGCGCATGGACATGACCGACAACAGCAGCAGCCAGTTCAACCTGCATTACAACGGCCAGTTTGGCTGGGGTGAACTGGATGCACGGCTATACGACCAGTATGTACGGCACAGCATGGACTTTGGCGATGACAAGCAAACCGTCTACGGTAGCTATGGCGGTATGCCGATGGACACTGCCAGCCATACCCTGGGCGGGGCGCTGGTGCTCGACCTGCCGCTGGGCCAGCGCGACAAGCTGAAGCTGGGTAGCGAATTCCAGCGCTACGGCCTGAATGACTGGTGGCCGGCTGCCGGCAGCGGCATGGGCATGATGAGCCCCAATACCTTCTGGAACATCAAGGACGGCACGCGCGACAAGCTGGATGTGTTTGCCGAATGGCAGGCCGACTGGACTCCGCAATGGCGCAGCATCCTCGGCCTGCGCGCCTCCCAGGTAAAGAGCAATGCCGGCAATGTGGCGGGCTATAACAGCATGGCCTCCTATGCCACCGATGCCGCTGCCTTCAATGCGCTGAACCATCAGCAGACCGACCACAATATCGACCTGTCCGCCCTGGCACGCTACACCCCGTCGGCCGGGCAGCAGTACGAACTGGCCTACGCCCAGAAAACCCGCTCGCCCAATCTGTACGAGCGCTATACCTGGTCCAGCATGGGCATGGCCGCCATCATGAATAATTTTGCCGGTGATGGTAACGGCTACTTCGGCAACCCCAACCTCAAGCCGGAAGTGGCGCACACCCTTAGCAGCAGTGCCGACTGGCATGCCGCCGACGGCAGCGCCTGGGGCCTGAAAATCAGCCCCTACTACAGCTATGTGCAAAACTACATCGATGCCCAGCGTTGTGGCACCAGCTTGTGCGGGGGCAGCAGCAACCTGACCAGCACCAACAGCTATGTCACCCTGCAATACGTCAACCAGAACGCCCAGCTGTACGGCGTGGATGTCAGCGGCAAACTGCGGCTGGCCAATGGCCGGCAATACGGCAGTGTCGATGCCACCGCCCAGCTCAGCTACACCCGTGGCGAAAACCTGACTACCGGCGACAACCTGTACAACATCATGCCGCTGAATGCCAAGCTGGCGCTGGTACACACCCTGGGCCAGTGGAGCAATACCGCCGAACTGCAGCTGGTGCGTGCCAAGACCGATGTCTCGGCCGTGCGTAATGAAATCAAGACGCCAGGCTACAGCCTGTTCAACCTGCGCAGCCGCTATGAGTGGAAACAGTTCAGCGTGGATGTGGGCGTGGACAATGTGTTCAACCGCTACTATGTGCAGCCGCTGGGCGGGGCCTATACCGGCCAGGGTTCGACCATGTCCAAGAACCCCAGCGGGCTGGGCGCATGGGGGACTGGCGTGCCGGGTGCTGCCCGCTCGCTGTATACCGCGCTTAATTACCGCTTCTGATTGCCTGATGCTGGCAGGCCACGCTGGGCGTGGCCGCAGAAACTACAGCCTGACTGCGACAAAATGTCGCAGTCAGGCTTTTTTCATCAAGCGAAAGCTAGCGGATCGCCCCGCTTGCCAGATAATCGGGGCGCTCGCTTGAATGACAAAGGTTGATAACAATGAACATAAGCAAACTTGGACTGCTGGGCAGCGCACTGCTGCTGGCCGGTTTCTCCAGCCAGGCACTGGCCTGTGCCAGCTGCGGCTGTACGCTCAGCTCGGACTGGGAAAGCCAGGGGTTTTCCTCGCAAGAAGGCCTCAAGCTGGATATCCGCTACGACTACCTGAACCAGAACCAGCTGCGCCAGGGCACGCATAGCATTTCTGCTGCCAATGCCAGTCAGGTGACCACCCCGAACGGGGATGCGCAGGAAGTGGAGAAATACACCAAAAACCAATATCTGACGCTGGGGCTGGACTATGCCTTCTCCAGTAGCTGGGGCATCAATGTGCAAGTACCGTACATCGACCGCCAGCACAGCACGCTGGGGCAGGGGTCGGATGGTAGCACTCCGGTGGCTGACGGTGGTTCATATGACTCGCACACGCAAAGCCTGGGTGACATCAAGGTACTGGGTCGTTATCAGGGGCTGACCGCCCAGCATAATCTGGGCCTGTTGTTTGGCCTGAAGCTGCCCACCGGCAGCCATACCCAGACCGGTACGTCTACCGACCCGTCCAATCCGGGGGATAGCGCCAGTATCGATCCGGGTTTGCAGCCGGGCACCGGCACCACCGACCTGATTCTGGGCGTGTATTACTTTGATGCGCTGAACAAGAACTGGGACTACTTTGCCCAGGCCACCGTGCAAAAAGCCCTGGATACCGTGGACGAATATCGCCCCGGCACCGGCTACAACGTGAACGTGGGCGTGCGTTACATGGCCTGGCAGGGCATTACCCCGCAGCTGCAGCTCAATACCCGTTATGTGATTCATGACCATGGCGACAATGCCGACCAGGTCAGCACCGGCGGCACACTGATGTATCTGAGCCCGGGTGTATCGGTGGCAGTGAGCAAGCAAACCACCCTTTACAGCTTTGTTCAGCTGCCGGTCTACCAGAAAGTGAATGGTGTGCAACTGGCTCCGCGCTACACCGCCAGCGTGGGCGCGCGCTTCGCCTTCTGAGTCAGACAACACACCGGTGGCGGCCAGGCCTTGCACAATCCGGATCGGCTTGCCCCGACCCAGGCGCGCCAGGCTATCTTGTCAGCCGCTGTCAAACCGGGGCCCTGCAAGGCCCCGGTATTATTTTGCCTGCAGCCAGGGGGTGACCTCAGCCTCCAGCACCTTCTCGTCCACCGTGGGGCTGCCCACGCTGCCATCGCGGCGCAGCACGCCCTTGCGGTCGATGACAAACGTCATCGGCAAGCGCCAGATACGGCCAAAGCCGGCTAGCTTGCTGTCACGGCCAAGCGCGCCGCTGTAAGCAAATTGCTGCATGATGGCGCGTACGCTCTTGTCTTCGCTGGCTTCATCCATGCTGACGGCAAATACTTGCAAGCCTTGTTGCTGATGTCTCAGGTAATAGTTTTGCAATGCCGGCATTTCTTCGCGGCAGTAGCTGCACCAGGTGGCCCACAGGTTGATGACGACGACCTGGCCGCGCAGCTGGGCAGTACTGACCGACTGCCCCTGCAGGGTGTGCAAGGTAAAGTCCGGTACCGGCTGACCCACTTCCAGGCTAGCAGCCATGGCGGGTAGGGGGCTGAGCAGGCCAATAAGCGAAAAGGCGGCAAGGGCTCTATGCAGGAAACTTGGCATGATTCAGTTTGCTGAAGTTGGGAAGGTATGGCGGTGCAGACGGCACTATAGCATTGTCTGTGTTTGATGGCCGGGGAATACCTGGTCTGGCTGCGACAATATGCCACATTTTTAATTCCGGCCAAT
>NZ_RFAR01000032.1 GCF_003693445.1 Aquitalea palustris
CACAGACAGCAAAAAGCCCGGCTGACGCCGGGCTTTTTATACCAAGGGCTACTCTATAGCTGTATCAGCTACGGTAGTCGGCATTGATCTTTACATAATCATAGGAGAAGTCGCAGGTCCAGACCGTGGCCTGGGCAGCGCCACGTCCCAGTACCACACGCACGGTGATTTCGCTCTGGCTCATCACACGCTGGCCGTCTTCTTCCTGGTAATCCGGGTTGCGACCGCCATTGCAGGCAACCAGTACATCATCCAGATACAGGGAGAGGCGGTCGACATCCAGATCGCTGACTCCGGCATAGCCAATGGCGCACAGCAGGCGCCCCAGGTTCGGGTCGGAAGCAAAGAAGGCGGTCTTAACCAGCGGCGAACGGGCGATGGCGTAGGCGACATCCTTGCACTCGGCTACCGAACGGCCGCCTTCGACCTTGACACTGATGAACTTGGTGGCACCTTCGCCATCACGGATGATGGCCTGCGCCAGCTCGGTGGCCACATCCACCAGTGCGACCTTGAGGACGGCATAGGCCGGGTGATTGGCCGAGTCGATACGCGGCGCAGCGCTCTTGCCGGTGGACACCAGAATGAAGCTGTCGTTGGTGGAGGTATCGCCATCGACTGAAATGCAGTTAAAGGAGAGGTCGGCCACTTCCTTGACCAGTTGCTCCAGTACCGGGCGGGTGATCTGCGCGTCGGTGGCAACGAAGCCCAGCATGGTGGCCATATTCGGGTGGATCATGCCGGCACCCTTGGCGATGCCGGTAATGCTGACCTTGGCGCCGTCGATTTCCAGCGTGCGGCTGGTGGCCTTGGGCGCGGTGTCGGTGGTCATGATGGCTTCGGCAGCCTCGGCCCAGTTGGCCGGGCGGCGGGTCGGCAGTGCCTGGATGATCTTGTCGGCCGGCAGCGGCTCCAGAATGACGCCGGTGGAGAACGGCAGGATTTGCTCGACGGCACAATCCAGCTCGCCAGCCAGTGCCTGACACACCGACAGCGCACGCTGACGGCCATCTTCACCGGTGCCGGCGTTGGCATTGCCGGTATTCACCACCAGTGCGCGGATCTGTACGCCAGCATCCAGGTGTTTCTTGCTGATCTGTACCGGTGCGGCACAGAAGCGGTTCTGGGTGAAAACGCCGGCGACGGTATTGCCCTTATCGATGCGGATGACCAGCACATCCTTGCGATTGGCCTTTTTGATACCGGCCTCGGCCACATTCAGTTCGATGCCATCGATGATGGCCAGCTTGTCGGCGCTAACCGGGGTCAGATTGACTGCCATGATGAGTTCTCCAATGCCTGCACGCTGACACGTGCCTGTTGCTTGCGTGTTGTGTGGCTCGATTGTAACGGAATCATTCCTGCTGGCTATCCAGGATTTGTTGCAACGCACTACCGTAGCGCGCCAGTTTCAGCTCGCCCAGGCCATAGACTTTTCCCAGTTCGCGCAGGTTTTGCGGGCGGCGCTCGACGATATCGCGCAGGGTACGGTCAGAAAAGACGGCATAGGCCGGTACATTGTGCTCATCTGCCATCTGCCGCCGCCAGCGGCGCAGTGCCTGCCACAACCGTTCTTCGCGCTCGGTACGCAGCCAGCGGTCGGTATTGACGCTGCGCGCCTTGCTGTCGTCGGCCAGCGGCCGCAGATAGATTTTTTCCTGTCCCTTGAGCAAAGGCCGGCAGGCATCGGTCAATACCAGCGACTGGCCGCGGGCAATGTCTACTTGCAGGATCTTGCGGGCGACCAGCTGGCGGATCAGCGAGCGCCAGGCGCGCTGGTTGTAATCACGGCCGATGCCGAAGGTGGACAGCTTGTCATGACCGAAACTGGTAACCGACTGGTTGCTGCGCCCCAGCAGCACGTCCACCACATGATTGGCGGCAAAGCGCTGCTCTACTCTATAGATGCAGGACAGCAGTTTTTGCACCGGTACGGTGGCATCAAAAGTGATGGGTGGATTCAGGCAATTATCGCAATGGCCGCAAGGCTGGCTGGCCTCACCAAAGTGACTGAGGATTTGCTGACGGCGGCAACTGGCGGTTTCGCAGAAGGCCAGCATGGCATCCAGTTTGGATAGCTCCACCTGTTTTTGCAGCTCGGCCATTTCCGAGCCCTGGATCATCTGGTTGAGCTGCACCATATCGTTCAGCCCGTAACACAGCCAGCTGGAAGCCGGCAGGCCGTCGCGCCCGGCGCGGCCAGATTCCTGATAGAAATTTTCCGGACTCTTGGGCAGGTCGATATGGGCGACAAAGCGCACATCCGGCTTGTCGATGCCCATGCCGAAGGCCACGGTGGCGGCCATGACAATGCCCTCTTCGCGCAGGAACTCGCGCTGATGGCGCTCGCGCACCTCGTGGCTGAGACCGGCATGGTAAGGCAGTGCGGGAATGCCGTTCTGGCTCAGCCACTCGGCAGTTTCTTCCACCCGCTTGCGCGACAGGCAGTACACGATGCCGGAAGCACCGGGATATTCATTATTGATGAAATCCAGCAGCTGCTTTTTGGCATTGTGCTTTTCCACCACCTGATAGAACAGGTTGGGGCGGTCGAAGCTGGACAGAAACACCCGTGCATCGGACAGCTTCAGGTAATGCAGGATGTCTTCGCGGGTTTGCGGATCGGCCGTTGCCGTCAGGGCGATGCGCGGCACCTGTGGATAATGTTCGGCCAGCAGGCCCAGCTGTTGATATTCCGGGCGGAAATCGTGTCCCCACTGACTGACGCAATGCGCTTCGTCGATGGCGAACAAGGCAATATCCAGCTGCGCCAGGAAATCGAGAAAGCGGGGCGTCAGCAGACGCTCGGGGGCGACATAGAGCAGATCCAGCGTGCCGGCCCGCGCCTGCATGGCGATGGTGCGCGCGTCTTCGGGCGAAGTGGCAGAGTTAAGGCAGGCAGCAGCGACGCCCACTTCGGTCAGCGCCGCCACCTGGTCTTGCATCAGCGCAATCAGCGGCGACACCACGATGGCGATGCCCGGGCGCAGCAAGGCTGGTATCTGGTAGCACAGGCTTTTGCCGCCGCCGGTAGGCATCAGCACCAGTGCATGACCGCCTTCGACGATATGGTTGACGATCTCCGCCTGTTGCCCTCGAAATGCCGGGTAGCCAAAGATATTGCCAAGTAGGGAGAGTGCGTCCTGCATGCGGAAAAGAGACCAGATCCGGCTGGCAACACCAGCGCGACAAATGGCAGCAACCTGTCGAAGTCATGGGAAGCTGCCTATTGTACGGCAAAGCGGCTGGCTGCAAAAAAAAGCCGCCCGGGAAAGGGCGGCAACAAGTTGGATGGAGACAATGTGAAACGAAGAGGAAAATGCTCTCGTGCATGAAAGACCAGGCCGCCACGGGGAAAGTTCCTAGCCGTCCGTAGCAAAAGCTTTCTGTATTTGTAAAAATTCGTTACTAGCACGAGAGATTTCCCCTGATAACTGAACCGCTGGCAGTAGCAAAACTCCAATCGCGCTATAAGCTGTCGCCGCATGGCCCGCGCAATTTCCCCCTGAGGGCGGCCTATGCGAAACTGTGCGCATCAAACCGGAGATCAAGCATGTTTTATCGTCTGCTCGCCCTGGCAGCCTGTGGCAGCCTGCTGGCCGCCTGCACCACCCTGCCGCCCCAGACCAGCCCGACCAAACCCCGCCCCGGCCCTGGTCCTACCCTGCCCCAGGCAAACGCCGACTGGGAAAACCTGGGCGTATCGCCCAACGGCAATATCCTGAACGAGCTGGACAAGCTGTCGATCAAGCCGCAAGGCTCGGTGGTCACTTTCCGCGACCGCAAGACCATTTTCAATCTGCGCAAGGAAAACTTCCTGTCCACCCCGCGCCACAAGGTCTCCATCAACAGCTGGCTGATCGACTGCTCTGCACGCACTTTCCGGCTGACCGGCATGGTGCTGTTTGATGAAAACGGCCGCCAGATTGCCAGCTACACTTACAATGACAGCCAGATAAAGGCCATGCCGGTGACACAAAACTCTGCCAGCTTCCAGCAGATGCAATACGTATGCAAAGGCCTGGCCGGCTTCTGATATATTCGGAGCCAAAGCGAGAAGCACCGCCCAGCCTGCTCAAGGCCGGCTGGCGGAAAAAAATTACCGTCATTGAATTGTCAGCGCGTTCACCGGCATTGCCAGAGGGAGATCCCATGCACGCCATCCGTCGTGTGGTGTTCAATCAGAAAGGTGGAGTAGGCAAATCCACCATTACCGCCAACCTGGCGGCAGTTGCCGCCCGCCGTGGCAAGAAGGTATTGCTGATCGATCTGGATGCCCAGGGCAATGCCAGCCAGTATCTGAGCGGTGCCATCCAGCCCGAGACGGAAAAATCGGCTGCCGGTTTTTTTGGCCAGATGCTCAATATCAGCATGTACAGCAAGGATTTGCAGGATTTCGTCAGCGACACGCCGTTTGATGCGCTGCAACTGCTGGCTTCGCACCCGGAACTGAGCGAGCTGATGGTGAAGCTGGAAAGCCGCTACAAGATGTTCAAGCTGAAAGAAGCGCTGGACCAGGTCGCCACTGATTTTGACGAAATCTGGATCGACACCCCGCCGGCGCTGAATTTCTTTACCCGCTCGGCGCTGATTGCTGCCGACCGCTGCCTGATTCCGTTTGACTGCGATGCCTTCTCGCGCCAGGCGCTGTACAACCTGATGGCCAGCGTCGAGGAAATCCGTGCCGATCACAATCCGGCACTGCAGGTGGAGGGCATCGTGGTCAACCAGTTCCAGCCGCGCGCCAGCCTGCCGGTACGGCTGGTGGCCGAGCTGCGCGCCGAAGGCCTGCCGGTACTGGATCCGCCCTTGTCCGCCTCGGTCAAGATCCGCGAATCGCACGATGTGGCCCGGCCAATGATCTATCTGGATCCCAAGCACAAGCTCGCCGTCGAATTCGCCGCCCTGTACGACAAGCTGGCCTGAGCCAGCGGAAACCATGTCGACTGGCCTGAGTCGCTTCACATCCCTGCTGCTGGGAGCGCTACTGACCATTATCCTGCTCTGCGCGGAATACGCGCTGCTGCTGGATAACGACCGCGTGCGCGAACAGGAAAAACTGCAGCACTGGGGCGAACTGGGCACCGAACTCCTGGCCACCCGGCTGCAGGAAATGCTCGACCGGACCGACCTGCTGGCGCAAAGCCTGATTCGCCAGCGTCACAGCACCGGCACGCCGCCTAATCTGGGCGAGCTGGCCCCCACGGTACTGAAAGAAGAAAGCCGCTTTGGCGGCATCGGCATCGTGCGGCGTATCGAGCCGAACCAGCGTGCAGCGTTCGAAGCGGCCATTGCCAATAGCATCCGCATGCTGAAAGACCGGCACCTGGTCACCAGCCCGCAACAGCCCATGTATTACCCGGTGGAAAGCTATTTGCCGGACGATGGCAATGCCCTGCCGCAAGGCATGGATCTGGGTAGCCTGGACAATGCCCGCCGCAAGATGGACCAGGCGCGCAATCGCAACCAGCCGATGCTGATGTTCAACACTCTGGTTCCCGGTGCGCCACCGCGGCTGGACATCATGGCCAACCTGAACGACGACGGCCATCTGCTGCTGGTGAACCTGCGCAGCGACCTGCTGCTGCAAAGCAGCCTGAGCAATCCCGACCAGCCCAATCCCTTGCAGCATGTGCGGCTGGTCGCCTGGAACCAGGATGCGCCAGATCAGCCCAGCCTCGACTCGCATCCGCTGCAGGCCTTGCCATCCGGCAATCCGCTGCTGACCACCCGCCGCAACATCGGCGGCTACGATCTGCTGTTTGGTGCCTATCCGCTGGAAGACAACCAGCCGGCACTCAGTGCGCAGGGCTATGGCATTCTCGCGGCTTCGGCGCTGATCATGTGTCTGCTGCTGATCCTGCAGCAACGCCAGATCAGCAATAACCAGGGGCTGCGCAGCCTGCTGCGGCGTCAGCATCATCAACTGGAACTGAATAACCGCACCCTGCGCGAACAGATCAACGACCGCGCCAGCTCGGAACAGGCGCTAGCCGAAAGCGAGGCACGGCAGCGTGCCATCCTGCAAGCCAGCTCAGACGCCATCATCCTGATCAACCGCAGCGGCCTGATTACCCATGTCAATCCGGCGGCGGCCAAGCTGATCGGTCAAAGCGCCGAATCCATCGAACACCTGCCGGTAGGTTCGCTGCTCACCGAGCTGTACAGCCTCAGCCCCAGCATCAGCTTCGAATCGATTGCCGCCGCCCGTGAAGGCCGTACCTTCGAAGCCCACCTGCTGCGCAGCGACAACAGCCAGATGCCGGTCGAGCTGTCACTCAGCCGGGTGGAAGCGCCGGACGACTCCTTCTATGTGGCGGTATGCCGCGACATCAGCCTGCGCAAAGAGCAGGAGGCGGCGCTGATCCGGCTGAAAAACAGCCTGGCAGAACAGGTAGAGGTGCAAAGCCGGCAACTGGCGGCGCTGCTGGAAGCCAGCCCCATGGCCATGGCCTATATCGTCGACCGCCACCTGCGCCGGGTCAACGGCGCCTTTCTCGACCTGTTCGAGCGCGAGGAAGACGAAGTCATCGGCCAGACCACCCTGCCCTACTTCGAGAGCCAGGAACAATGGGAACGCACCGGACGCGCACTGTATAACCTGCTGAACGATGGCAAGGTGGTGCAGTCCGAAGTCAAGCTGCGCACCGGCCGCGGCAAGCTGATCTGGTGCCGCATGTTTGGCCGGGCAGTCAATCCATCCGTGCCCAAGCTGGGCACCATCTGGCTGTATCAGGACTTCTCCGCCCAACGCGAGATGGAAGACGCCCTGCGCCAGGCCAAGACCCTGGCCGAGGAAAACAGCCGCGCCAAGACCGAATTCCTGGCCAATATGTCGCACGAGCTGCGCACGCCGATGCATGCCATTCTCGGCTTTACCGAAATTGGCGAAACCCGCGCCCGCCAGCTGCAGGACGACAAGCTGGAACAATACTTCCAGCGCATCCACAGCAGCGGCAACCGCCTGCTGCAATTGCTCAACGACCTGCTGGATCTGGCCAAGATGGAAGTGGGCAAGATGGACTACCACTTCGGTCATTTCGATCTGGCCCACTGCCTGCGCGAAGCCTGCGATGAAATGACCCCGCTGGCCAGCAACCACAACATCAAGCTTTATCTCTACTGCACACCGGAAAAACTGACTGCCGACATCGACCCCTTCCGCCTGGGCCAGGTCATCCGCAATCTGCTGTCCAATGCCATCAAGTTCAGCCCGGCCGGCGAAGTGATCCGCGTCACCGCCCGCTTGCAGCTCAATAGCCAGCAGCAGGAGGAAATCCTCATCTGCGTGGAAGACAGCGGCCCCGGCATTCCGGTAGACGAGGTCGAAACCATCTTCGACAAGTTCATCCAGAGCAGCTCCACCAAGACCGGCGCCGGCGGCACTGGCCTGGGCCTGGCCATCTGCCGCGAAATTCTGCAGGCACACCACGGCATCATCTTTGCCGAAAACCTCAGTCCGCGCGGTGCGGCCTTTACCGCTGTACTCCCACGCAGGCACGACGCCAGCGCCGCTGGCGAAGGAAGCAACCATGTCACATCGACTTTTACTCGTTGACGACGAGCCCTTCAATCTGGAGCTGATGACCGAGCTGCTAGAGGCAGCCGGCTACGAAACCGTGTGTGCCGAGAGCGGCGAGCAGGCCTGGGAGATTCTCCAGCGGCAAGGCAGCAGCCTGTCCACGGTGCTGCTCGACAAGATGATGCCCGGGCTCAACGGCTTTGATGTGCTCAAGCGCATCAAGAACACCCCCGAGCTGAATTTTCTGCCGGTCATCATGCAGACGGCCATCAATTCACCGGCCAGCGTGCAGGAAGGCATGGAGGCCGGAGCCTTCTACTACCTGACCAAACCATTCTCCCGCGACATGCTGCTGGCCGTGGTCAAGGCCGCCCACAGCCACTGGGACCGCCATCAGGCTTTTCGCGAGCTGGCCAAGCAGCATCTCGATGCACTGGCACAATTGCAGCAGGCCGAATTCCGCCTGCGCACCCTGAAGGAAGCCCAGACGGTCACCGCCTTGCTGGCCCGCACCTGCGCACAACCGGAAAAAGTGGCCACCGGCCTGTTCGAGCTGATGGTCAATGCGGTGGAACACGGCAATCTCGCCATCAGCTACGAAGAAAAAACCCGGCTGCAGGCCGAAGGCGACTGGGAAAGCGAACTGGAACGCCGCCAGCATGACCCGATACTGGGTCAACGCGAAGTCAGCATCAGTTTTGTGCGCGAACCCGACCGCTTCAGCTTCACCATCCAGGACATGGGTGAGGGCTTTGACTGGCGCCAATATGAAGACTGCCCGGCGGCTTCGCTGATGGCCAGCCACGGACGCGGCATACTGATTGCCCGCAAGCTGTCGTTTGACGAGGTGGAATATCAGGGCAAGGGCAACTGCGTGGTGGCCCGCGTAAGCCGCACATCATCCTAGCCAGCGCGGCAGATTCCGCTCACTCCAGCGCCCCCTCCTGGGCACAAGGGCCGGCACTGCGCCAGTAGCGTGCCGCCAACTGGCGATAACAGTCATACCGCACAGCGTCTGCCAGCGTCAGTGTGAGCAAGCCATCGGCATCGGTACGCAATATCCGGCCCTGTTGCCGCAACGCTGCCAGCACCAGTGGATGCGGGTGGCGGTAGCGGTTGAGAAAGCCCGCACTCAGCACCGACAATTGCGGCTGCAGCGTCTCCAGCCACAGCGGCGCAGTGGAGGTACGACTGCCATGGTGCCCTACCACCAGCACACTGCTGCGCAATTGCTGGCCATAATCGGCCACCAGCCGCTCCTCCACCGCACGCGGGGCATCGCCAGTCAGCATCAGCGCATGGCGCGGGCCGGCCACTCGCAACACACAGCTATGGCTGTTGTCATCCGGCAGCACTTCCGCCGCCGGTGGCCATAGCACATCAAAGCGGACACCATCCCAGGCCCAGCTCTGACCGCGCCGGCACAACTGGCCAGACAAGCCGTATTGCTCCAGCGTGGCCTGCTGTCCGGCCAGGATGCGCCGCACCGGCAGCGCCGCAGCGATATCTGCAGCAGCGGCATCATGGTCCTTGTCGTTATGCGACAGCAGCAGGGTATCCAGTTGCCGTATGCCCAGCCCCTGCAATTGCGGCAAGACCCAGCGCCCGCCCTCGGCCGCCCCGGTATCAAACAGCAGGGTATGGTGCCGCGTCTGGATCAATACCGACAAACCCTGGCCGACATCCAGCACCACCGCCCGGAATACACCGGGTTCCGGCGCTGGCGGCTGATAACACAAGGCCGGCAACAGCAGGCTGGCCCCCAGCCAGCGACCGGGCATGCCGGCGGGGGCCAACAGATACAGACTGCCCATTCCCCCCAGCAGCAATAGCGGCCATGGCGCGGCGGCCACTTGCAACATGGGCCATTGCGCCAGCCAGTCGACGCCACGGTAAAACAACTCGGCCAACCAGCCGCTCAGCAGCAAGGGCCACTCCCATGGCAAGGCCACCGCCAGCAGCGCCAGCGGTGTCAGCAACACCGAGACAAAGGGAATGGCCACGGCATTGGCCAGCGGGGAAACCAGCGGAAACTGACCGAACAGGCTGAGCAAGGGCAACAAGGAAGCCACGGTAACGGCCCATTGCCCCAGCAGCAGCTGGCGCGCCTTGCCGGCAGGCCGGCGGCGGCCGGCCGACGACAGCATCAGTGCCGCCACCAGCCCGAAAGACAGCCACAAGCCCGGTGCCAGCACGGCAAACGGGTCAATCAGCAACACCAACGTCAGTGCCAGCCACCACATATGCAGGCCGGACCAATGCCGCCGCCACAGCAGCATCAGCGCCATGCAGCCGAGCATGTACAGGGTGCGCTGGGTAGGCACCGAAAACCCGGCCAGCACCGCATAGCAGGCAGCCGCCATGACACCGCTGCCGACGATGAGCAAGCGCGGAGGACAAAATGCCAGCGGCCAGCGGCGCAGCAAGCCGGCCACGACGGCGGCAACCATACCGGCGACCATGGTGATATGCAGCCCGGAAATGGATACCAGATGAGTCAGCCCGGTACGCGCCAGGCTCTGCCACTCGGCACGATCGATACGCTGCTGCGCGCCCACGGTCAGGCCAGCCACCAGTCCGGCAGCCCGGCTGCGCCCCAGCACTGCCTCGATACGCAACACCAGCCGCTCGCGCAGCCGGTCCACCCACGCGCTGGCATCCTCTGCCTCACCCTGCAGCCGGGCAGCGGGCTGTATCGTGCCACTGGCCAGCACGCCTTCCGACCACAGCCACTGCTCGGCATCAAAACCGAAGGGATTGGCAGTAGACTGACGCGGGCGGAAGCGCGCCGTCAGCTGCCAGCGTTGGCCGGCCCGCCATGGCGCCGCGACCGGCTGGCCCTTGCGAGCAAATACCGTCAGTTGCACGCGCGGCGGCAGACGGACACCGTCAGTCAGTACCCGCTCCACCTCGAACTGCATGCGTACGCCATAATCCGCTGGCACGGGCAGCCCGCGCACCACGCCTTCCAGCGACAAGGGCTGCTGCCACTGCGTGGCCGGCAACTCCTGCGCCAGCCGCCATTGCGCCCGTGCATCGGCATAGCCCATCCCCAGCAGGAAGGCCGCCAGCCAGCCGGCCAGCATGGCCGGGCGCGGACCGGACAGCCGCGTCAACAGCCATGCCAGCAGGGTCAGACCGCTCAGATTCCACAAGGACGGCAGCTGTGGCAGAAAGGCGCAGCACACCACGCCGCATACAAACAAGGCGAGTTTCAGCATGCGGCTGTTATGCCGCTTGCCAGTGCGGCTGGCAATGGCGGGCCGGACAGGCTGCTTGCCGCCATGCGGCGCATCCCGTATCGTGCCGGCAGTTATTCAAGGAAGCCTCATGACCGCCACGCCCCTGTTCTGCGCCGAAAGCGCACGCCGCGACTATGCCGAAGGACTGGCCAGCCGCTTTGCCCTGCCCTTGCTGAGCCGACAGCCCGCTGAAGGCTACTGGCTGGAACTGGGCGCAGAACGGCTGGAGCTGGTCACCACCGGCAAACATGGCGCAGTCTATGCCGAGTTTGTCGAAGGCGCTGCGCGCCACCGCCGCGAACAAGGGGGCGGCCGGGGCCAGCCGGTGGCCAAGGCTGTCGGACTGAAAGGGGCGAAAGACCTGCCGCATATCGTGGATGCCACGGCGGGCCTGGGACGCGACAGCTTCGTGCTGGCCAGCCTGGGCTGTCAGGTCACCATGGTAGAGCGCTCGCCAGTAGCAGCGGCCCTGCTGTTTGATGCGCTGGAACGCGCCGCCCGCGCCGCCGATACCGCCGCCATTGCCGCACGCATGCAGCTGGTGCACGCCAATTCCGCCGACTGGCTGCTGCAATTGCCGCCGGAACAGCGCCCCGACGTGGTATTTGTCGACCCCATGTTTCCGGATACCGACAAGAAAAGTGCCGCCGCCAAGAAAGACATGCAGGCCTTCCAGCAGGTAATTGGCGATGATATGGACAGCGCCCGTCTGCTGGAAGCTGCCATCACGGCGGCCCGGGTAAGGGTGGTGGTAAAACGGCCACGGCTGGGAGCCCCGATTGAAGGCATCAGGCCATCGGCGGTGCTGGATGGCAAGTCCACCCGCTTCGATCTCTACATCATCAAGGCGCTGCGCCCTCAGGCTGACAGCGAATAGCGGCAAGCTGCTTGCCTGTCTGAGCAGCCAGGCCTAGCCTTGACGTGGCACGCCCTGATACCAACAAGAAAGCCCCCCATGAACATGAGCTTTGCCCAACTGCTAGACCAATACTGGTCGGCCCAGAAATGGGAAGTCAATCTGCTGATTACCTGCAATCTGCTGGGCGGCCTGATCCTGGGCTGCCTGGTCGGCTATGAACGCTGGTCGAATGGCCGCGCTGCCGGCATGCGCACCTATGGCCTGGTCTCCATGGCCGCCACCGGCGTCATCAGCATGATCGGCTATTCGGGTTTCTGGTATGGCGGCGCGCACGCCGACATCATGCATGGCGACATGACCCGTGTGGCGCAAGGGGTGCTGACGGGGGTAGGTTTTCTCGGTGCCGGCATGATCATGAAGGAAGGCATGTCCATCAGCGGTCTTACCTCGGCCGCCTCGGTGTGGATGTCTTCGGTGATCGGCATCCTGGTGGGGGTGGGCTTTTATCTGTCTGCCATCGCCGTCACCCTGCTGTGCATTCTGTGCATGCGGGTGCTGAACTGGATGGAAAACCGCCTGCCCCGCCGTTTCAGCCTGTATGTCAATCTGACCGTACCGGGCGAGCAGAACTGGACGGTCGACAAAATTTCAGGCGATCTGCGCAGCCTGGGGGTAATCGTGCATGAGGAAAGCATCGCGCTGAAGGTAGGCCCGGATGGCTGCGAATGGAGCTTTATGGTATCGGCCATCAACAAGCATCACCTGATCAATGTGGTCGACCTGTCGAGCGCCATCATGGAGCTGGAAGCCATCGAAACCTTCAGCATTCAGCCGGCCCGTAACTGAGCCGTTCAGGCTTGCGGCTGCCAGCCATCATGCCGCAAGCGTTCTGCCACTGCGGTGGCGGAACGCCGACAAGCCAGCACCGGAATGCCTTGCGCCGCGGCGGTATCGCGATAGTGGCGCATGGCGTTGTGACCCAGGTAGTCGGTGAGCAGAATCAGCATCTGGGTGTTTTTGGGTAGCGGCACCTTGCGCTGGTGCTGGGTATTGCGGCCAGTAATATGGCGGGCAATGCGGATATCGTACAGGGCCAGCACATCCGGGATCTGTCCCAGACTATCGCCACCGATCAGCAGGGCATCCATGTCAGTCCTCCTCCTAGCGCCGCACTGCGGCCGGGTGATGGACAAACTGTAACTGGCTCGGAAAATTCCTAAAAATAATAAAAACTGGATTTGATATTCCAGCAATGCCGGTCAAGACTGCGCCAGCACTCCACTGCCTGAGGTAAAATGCCGCCATGCATACCGAAGACCGCCTGAATGAACTGGAAGTGAAAATCGCTTTCCAAGACGACCTGCTCGACAGCCTTAACGCCACCGTCGCCCGCCAGCAGCAACAAATCGACCTGTTGCAGCAGCAATTGCGCCTGGTCTACCAGCAATTCAAGGCCGCCCAGCCCGATAGCGGCAATAGCGGCGGTTCGCTGCGCGACGACATTCCGCCGCATTACTGATCCATCACTTGTTTTTGCGCTTGCGGGACACCACGGCTTCGATGTTCTTGCGGGCAATCAGCGGAGCCGATGCCGTCAACGGTTTGTCGGCCGCTGGCGCTTGCAGCCATTTATGCATGATCAGGCAATCCACCAGTCCCAGCGTGCGGTGCCGATAAGCCCCTGGCACCCGGCCTACCTCGGCAAAGCCCAGCTTTTTCCACAAGGCAACCGCCACGCTATTGCTGGCCACCACCGCATTGAACTGCATGGCCAGAAACCCCAGTTCCCGTCCGCGCTGCTGCGAGTGCGCACACAGGGCCGCCGCCACCCCTTTGCCACGCGCGGCCGTGGCCACCATATAGCCGCAATTGCATACATGGCTGCCCGGCCCGGCGGCATTGGGCTTGATGAAATAGCTGCCCAGCAAGACGCCGTCCTGTTCGGCCAGCCAGGTTTCCTGCGGCAGTTCACACCACAGCGCTCGCGCCTGCTGCTCGCTCAGTTGCGGGTCGTAAGCATAGCTGTCCTGTGCCTGGATAATCTGCTGAAACGTCGGCCAGAAGGCCGGAAAATCGTCCGCGTGCATACGCCGGATATTCATGTTTTCTCCTGTGCAGCCACTGGCTGCGTCATCTTGCCGGAGAGCAGGCTGGCGGCGGCGATCAGCGCACCGCCCAGCCACTCTTGCAGGCTCATGCTTTCGCCGGCGAGCCAGTAGGCCGACAGCGCGGCAAACACCAGCTCCAGCAGCATCAAGGTCATGGTCTGGCTGGCCGGCAGCAGGCTGACGCCATGCTGGGAAATGATGCTGCTGGCCAGCAAGGTCATCCCCAGCAGTGCCAGCAACAACCATGCTTGCAGCGATGTATCCAGCACGGCCCCCAATTGCTGGCGGCTGGCCAGTGCGATAAAGCCCATCAGCGCGACACCAAACCAGATGGTGGCCGACTTCACCGGCACCGGCAGATTGCGCGCGCGCTTGCTCAGCACATTGCCCAGCGCAAAGCTGATACCGCCGGACAAGGCCAGCCATTCATAGCGCTGACTGAGCAGCGTGGCGCCCTCCAGCAGGCCGGGACGATACAGGATGGTCAGGCAGCCGGCCAGCGACAGCCCCACCAGCAGCCAGCCGGTGCGGGTCAGCTTTTCCTGCAGCAGCAGGCGGGAAAACAAGGCCGTCCACAAGGGCGACAGGTAAAACAGCAGCAGCACCCGCATCACCATGCCCTCCGACACCGCCCAGGTGTAACTGAAATTGCACCAGCCAAACAGCAAGGCCAGCAAGGGCAATACCGGATGCCAGCGCAGCTGGCGGCGGTACACATCAAAGAACAGGGCAATGCCCAGCATGGCGGCAATCAGGTACACCAGCAGCGAGGTTTGCGCGATGCTGACACCCCGCTCGTTCAGCGCACGAAACGGGTACCACATCAGGCCCCAGACCAGTGCGGTGGTCAGAATGGCAACGATGGCAAGAAGCTTTTGTTTTACAAGAGGCATCACGATTTCTTAAGATGAGCGATTCTGCGGCTTTGCAACAGCAAGGCCAAACAAGACCAGAAGCAGATGGCATGACCAAGCTGCTCCCACAGCATAGAGAGAACCAAGCGTGAATCCCCACCTGGACAGCCTGCAACCCTATCCCTTCCAGCGTTTGCGTCAGCTGATGGCTGGTGCGGTCCCGGCAGACAAGCCGCATATCAACCTGTCCATCGGCGAACCCAAGCACCCGACGCCGGACGTCATCAAACAGGCGCTGGTCAACTCACTGGGCGGCCTGGCAGTCTACCCGGCCACCCTGGGCAGCCCGGAGTTGCGTCAGGCCTGCGCCGACTGGATGCAGCGCCGCTATGGCCTGCAACTGGACGCGGAAAAAGAAATCCTGCCGGTCAATGGCAGCCGCGAGGCCCTTTTCGCTTTCGTCCAGACCGTGATCGACAGCCAGCAGGCCGTCAAACCGGTGGTATTGTCGCCCAACCCGTTTTACCAGATTTACGAAGGCGCAGCACTGCTGGCAGGGGCGGAACCGTTCTATGTCAACTGTACTGCCGATACGGCCTTCCAGCCGGACTGGGCCAGCGTACCGGAAAGCGTATGGGCGCGTACCCAGCTGGTATTCGTGTGCAGCCCGGGCAATCCCACCGGCGCGGTGATGTCGCTGGAGGACTGGAAAAAGCTGTTCGAGCTATCCGAGCGCTACGGTTTTGTCATTGCCAGCGACGAGTGCTATTCGGAAATCCACTTCGGCCAGCCGCCGCTGGGCGGGCTGGAAGCCGCCAGCAAACTGGGCCGCAGCTTCGAGCGACTGGTGATGTTCACCAGCCTGTCCAAACGCTCGAACGCGCCGGGCATGCGTTCGGGTTTTGTGGCGGGCGACGCCGCCCTGCTGGCCAAGTTCATGCTGTACCGCACCTATCAGGGCGGAGCCATGAGCCCTACCATTCAGGCTGCCAGCGTGGCCGCCTGGCAGGACGAAACCCACGTCGAGGAAAACCGCGCCGCCTATATCGCCAAGTTCCAGGCCGTGACACCGATACTGGCCGAGGTACTGGAGGTGGCCTTGCCGGATGCCAGCTTCTACCTGTGGGCCAAAGTCCCTGGGGGCGACGATGCCGCCTTTGCCCGCGCCCTGTTCGAGCAGGAGCACATTACCGTATTGCCGGGCTCCTTCCTGGCACGTACTGCACACGGCATCAACCCGGGCAGTGGCTATATCCGTATCGCTCTGGTCGCGACACTGGCAGAATGTCAGGCTGCCGCCGAGCGCATCGTGCGTTTCGTCAAGACAACTAATCAATAAGCGACATCCACCAGCTATGACTGTTTCCATTCACCTTGCCAAAGGACTTCATCACATGCATCCGATCCAAGCCCTGATTGAAGAGGCGTTCGAAAAGCGCGCCGACATCACCCCCGCCACTGTATCTGCCGAACTGAAGGCCGCCATCGGCCAGGTGATCGACGAACTGGACAATGGCCGCCTGCGCGTGGCCGAGAAGGTAGATGGCGACTGGGTAGTCAACCAGTGGGTCAAGAAAGCCGTGCTGCTGTCCTTCCGCATTCGCGACAATGTGGTGCAGGACGATGGCGTCAGCCGCTATTTCGACAAGGTCGATACCAAGTTCCATGACTGGAGCGAAGCCCACTTCAAGGAAGCCGGCTTCCGCGTGGTGCCGGGCGCCGTGGCACGCAAGGGCAGCTTCATTGCCAAGAACACCGTGCTGATGCCGTCCTACGTCAATATCGGCGCCTATGTGGACGAAGGCACCATGGTGGACACCTGGGCCACTGTCGGCTCCTGCGCACAGATCGGCAAGAACGTACACCTGTCCGGCGGCGTCGGCATTGGCGGCGTACTGGAACCGCTGCAGGCCGGCCCCACCATCATTGAAGACAACTGCTTCATCGGTGCCCGCTCCGAAGTGGTGGAAGGCGTGATCGTGGGCGAAGGCTCGGTGATCTCCATGGGCGTGTATATCGGCCAGTCCACCAAGATCTACGACCGCGAAACCGGCGAAGTGACTTATGGCCGCATCCCGCCGGGTTCGGTGGTGGTCTCCGGCAACCTGCCGTCCAAGGATGGCAGCCATAGCCTGTACTGCGCCGTCATCGTCAAGAAAGTGGATGCACAGACCCGCAGCAAGACCAGCATCAACGACCTGCTGCGCGGCGTATAAGCCGCACACCGCGCTGGCAGGCCCTGCCAGCGCAGGCTGCCCGGACCCGGCCCTGCCGGGTCTTTGTCATATTCCGGTCACGCCACGGCACCGTGCCGGAAAACATCTTGCCGTGACAACATGCCAATGAAATAATCAGCCAGCGTAATTTTTTATGGCTGCTTCAAACTTATTTAAACAATCTTCAGCAGTCGTACTTGTCAAGATTCGTTCTCGCAATGCAACATCGTTACACGCTGAAACCTTATGTATTTGGCGAGACTCCTACAACCCTATAAAATCCATTCGTCTTGGACCCAAGCAAGTCCGGGACTTCACTCGTGTTTTTATCCGGAAAATCCGTGTCTTCAGACCATTTCATCGAATTCAGGAATGTCAGCTTCGCCTACGGCGAGCGCCCCATCCTGAACAACATCAGCCTCGCCATCCCGCGCGGCAAGCTGGTCGCCATCATGGGTGGCAGCGGCAGTGGCAAAACCACCATGCTGCGCCTGATCTCCGGCCAGATCCGTCCCAGTGCCGGCCAGGTGCTGGTAGACGGCCGCAATGTGGCGGACATGAACCATGCCGAACTGTTCGAGCATCGCCGCCGCATGGGCATGCTCTTCCAGTTTGGCGCACTGTTTACCGACCTGTCGGTAGAAGACAATGTGGCCTTCCCCATCCGCGAGCACACCCGGCTCGCCGAGAGCATGATTCATGATCTGGTGATCATGAAACTGGCCGCGGTGGGACTGCGCGGCACACAGCAGCTGATGCCGGCCGAACTATCCGGCGGCATGGCCCGGCGCGTGGCGCTGGCGCGTGCCATTGCCCTGGACCCGCAGCTAATGCTGTACGACGAGCCCTTCACCGGTCTCGATCCGATCTCGCTGGGCGTCATCGCCCACCTGATCAAGAAACTGAACGATGCACTGGGTACCACCTCCATCATGGTGACCCACGATGTGCATAAATCGCTGGATATCGTCGATTACGTCTACTTCGTTTCCAATGGCGCGGTGGTCGCGGCCGGTACGCCGGCAGAAATCCGCGCCTCCCCCTCGCCCTGGGTACACCAGTTCATGTGGGGCGAGGCCGATGGCCCGGTACATTTTGCCTACCCTGCCAGCACTTCGCTGCAGCAGGATCTGGGCCTGAAAGGAGGCCAGCATGACTGAGCTGCTGCTGTCACCGCTGCGCCGGCTGGGGCACACCACCATCAACGCCATCTGGCGGCTGGGCTTCATCACCCGCTTCCTGCTGGCCATCCTGCGCTATTCCGGCCAAAGCCTGCTGCGCTTCAACCTCACCATCCGCGAGATCTACTTTGCCGGGGTGATGTCGGTCATCATCGTGGTGGTGTCCGGCCTGTTTGTCGGCATGGTACTGGGCTTGCAGGGCTACAACACCCTGTCGCGCTTCGGCTCGGCCGATGCGCTGGGCGCGCTGGTTGCCCTGTCGCTGCTGCGCGAACTGGGCCCGGTGCTGGCCGCCCTGCTGTTCTCCAGCCGGGCCGGCAGCGCCATGACGGCGGAAATCGGCCTGATGAAGGCCACCGAGCAGCTGGACGCCATGAGTGTGATGGCGGTCAACCCGATCGCCCGCGTGGTGGCACCACGCTTCTGGGCCGGCGTGATTTCCATGCCCATCCTGGCCGCCATGTTCAATGTAATGGGCATCTTCGGCGGCTATCTGATAGGCGTGGTGATGATAGGCCTGGATTCCGGTACGTTCTGGTCGCAAATGCAGAACAACGTCGACCTGCACTACGACGTGGTCAATGGCCTGATCAAGAGCCTGTGCTTCGGCATCGCCGTCACGCTGATCGCCGTATTCGAAGGCTATGACGCCACGCCCACTGCGGCCGGCGTATCCGCCGCCACCACCCGCACGGTGGTGACTTCGGCTCTGGTAATCCTGGCGGTGGACTTTGTCCTCACCGCCTTCATGTTCTAGGAAATGGGTAATGAAACGCTCTACTATTGATTTGTGGGTAGGCCTGTTTGTGGCACTCGGCATCGCGGCGGTGGTCTTCATGTCGCTCAAGGTGGCCAATCTCACACCGCAAAGCGCGGACCAGACCTACACCCTGTATGCCGATTTCGACAATATCGGCGGCCTGAAAGTGAAGGCACCGATCAAGGAAGCCGGCGTCGTGGTCGGCCGTGTCGGCGCCATCCAGCTGGACACCAAAACCTACCGTGCCCGCGTCACCCTGAACCTGGACAAGCAATACACCTTCAGCCGCGACGCCAGTGCCGAAATCCTGACTGCGGGCCTGCTGGGCGAGCAGTACATCGGCCTGCTGCAAGGGGGTGACCCGGACGAACTGAAAGCCGGCGAGCACATCACACTGACCTCGTCTGCCCTGGTACTGGAACAGCTGATCGGCAAGTTCATGACCAGCTTCTCCGGCGGCAATACGGCCAAGAGCACTGCCTCGGCCGCGCAGTAAATTCCAGACATAGTGCATAACCAATAAAGACTGACACACATCATGAAAAAACTGATCGCATGCTTTCTCGTCCTGCTGGGCCTGAGCGCCCACTCCATGGCTGCTACCGACAATCCGGCTGATCTGGTACGCGACACCTCGCGCCAGATCATGGATGTACTGAAACAGGAAAACGGCAAGAACACCAAGCAGATCCGTCAGCAGGTCGAAGCGCTGGCCGTGCCGCAATTCGACTTCCAGCGCATGACTGCCCTGGCCGTCGGCCTGGGCTGGCGTCAGGCCAGCCCGGCGCAGCAAAGCGCGCTGGCACAGCAATTCCAGACCCTGCTGGTGCGGACCTACTCCACCACCATGACCCGTTTCAAGAGCGCCCAGATCGACATCCAGCCTAATGTCGTGCTCGGCAACAGCGGCCGCGAAGCTACCGTCAAATCCACCGTTACCCTGCCGGGCAACGACAAGGGACCGGTTGCCGTTGATTACACTCTGTACAAGACGACACAAGGCTGGAAGGTATTCAATGTCAGCGTGGAAGGGGCCAGCCTGGTTACCGTCTACCGCAACCAGTTCAATCAGGAAATCAACAAGAGCGGTGTGGATGGCCTGATCAAGATGCTGCAAGACAAGAACGCCGCCCTGCCGGCTGCCAAATAAGGACGCATGCCATGTTCGAGGAAACCGCCACCGGGCAGGGCCGCCTGTCCGGCAAGCTGGACATGAACAGCAGCGCGGCCTTGCTGGCCACACTGACTGCCCGTGTCGCCCGCGCCCCGCTGCAGCTGGATCTGTCCGGCATCAGCGAAGCGGACTCCTCGGCAGTCGCCCTGCTTCTGGCCTGCCGCCGTGCTGCAGACCAGGCTGGTCAGGCCCTGCTACTGCAGAACTGGCCCGCCCGCCTGTCCGATCTTGTTGAACTGTATGCACTGCGCGAGCTGCTGAGCAGCCCGCAAGGAGAGTAAACCATGACCCGCAAGCACCGCCTGTTGCCCGCGAGTCTGTTGGCTGGCAGCCTGCTGCTGGCCGGCTGTGCCAGCACCCACCCTGCCACACCGCAAGACCCGTACGAATCGTTCAACCGCTCGATGTATGCCTTCAACGATGCAGCGGACCGCTGGGTAATGAAGCCGGCCGCCCAGGGCTATCACGCCATTACGCCTGGCCCCTTCCGCACCGCCGTCGGCAACTTCTTCGACAACTTCAAGGATGTGTACAGCGCCGCCAACAACCTGCTGCAAGCCGAGCCGGAAAAGGCGCTCAACGACATCATGCGGGTAGCGCTGAACAGCACCTTCGGTTTGTTCGGCCTGATCGACATCGCCACCCCTGCCGGCCTGAAGAACAACAAGACCTCGCTGGGCGACACCTTTGCCCACTGGGGCTGGAAGAGCAGCAACTACCTGGTGCTGCCGTTCTTTGGCCCCAGCACGGTACGCGATGGCCTGGGTCTGGGAGTATCGCTGGGCATTAATGGCCCGGAACGGCTGGTCTATCACAACACCAATGAAGCCATCGCCTTCTATGCTGTTTACGGGGTGAATACCCGTGCCCGCTATCTGGATCTGGACGAAAGCCTGTTTACAGCAGCACTGGATCCTTACAGCTATATCCGCGATGGTTACCTGCAGATGCGTGCCAAGCAGTTGGGCCAACCCAACCCAACCCAGACCGACGAAATGAACATCGACGATCTGGTCAGCAGCCCGGCCAACGCCTCGGCCCCTGCAGCTGAAGCAGCGCCTGCCGCCAACAGCAGCGAGCACGCCGAAGCTTCGGCAGCCGCACACGCAGAAGCCTCGGCCGCGCAGTAAGGCCATCTTGCTTTGTCGTATAAAAGGCAGCCAGCGGGCTGCCTTTTGCATTGATGCCGCAGCAGTGCTTGATCTGGCACAAGATCATCTTCGACACAAATATTAGAATTTACTAAATTATCTAATCGGAGCTGATCATGGAAGACCGCCGCATCCCGCAACAAGCACTGGAATACCTGACCCGCTGTCTGCGCCATGCCGTTTCCAACGGCCAATACCTGACTCCCGAGCTGCTGGAAGAGGCCATCGCCGAATACAGTGCCGAACATCCACAGCAAGCCATCCAGATACTGCATTGAAGACCGCGCTGCAAAGCAAAAGCGGCCACAAGGCCGCTTGCTATACACCTGGCGTGAGCCACTGCGCTACAGTTTGAAGCGCCCGATCAGGGCTTCCAGCTCGTCGCCCAGCTGATGCAGGGTTTCGATCGCCAGATAGCTCTGACGCACCGACTCATCCGACTGCTGCAACATATTGTGGATGCTTTCGATATGCTGGGCGATCTCCTGACTGGCGGTGGACTGTTCTGCCGTCGCCACCGCGATATCTCCCACCGTACGCACCACCTGCTGACTGTTGTCGGTAATGCGGGTGATCGACGATGCCGCCAGTTCCGCTTGTCTGACACCACTTTCCACCTGGGACAACGCACCTTCCATGCTGCCAGCCGCCCGTTGGGTATCTTGCTGGATGGCCTGGATCATGCCACCGATTTCCAGCGTGGCCTGCGAGGTACGCTCCGCCAGCTTGCGCACCTCATCCGCCACCACGGCAAAGCCACGGCCCTGCTCACCGGCACGCGCCGCCTCGATCGCCGCATTCAGTGCCAGCAGATTGGTCTG
>NZ_RFAR01000033.1 GCF_003693445.1 Aquitalea palustris
ATTTACAGTCCGGACCCGTTGACCGCTGGGGTAACCCCCCCTGAGAGACCCGAATAGTATAGATACCCTCTTCCTTCGTCAACACCTGTGCTGCATTTTTTTTCATTATTTTTGCCAGAAAAAGAACAAAGCCCCGCAAATTGCGGGGCCCTGTCTTTTGCATCAAGCACTTAGCTTCACTCAGGCTTTGCCGGAAATGATCAGGTACTTTGCATGCAGTTCATCCTGGGTTTCCGGATGAGCCGGATCCAGCGGGATGCAATCCACCGGACAGACTTGCTGGCACTGCGGTTCGTCATAGTGGCCCACGCACTGCGTGCACAGATTGGGGTCGATCTGATAGATCTCCTCACCCTGCGAGATGGCATTGTTCGGGCATTCCGGCTCACAGACGTCGCAGTTGATGCATTCGTCGGTAATCATGAGAGACATAGTAATTTCCTCAGGTATTCACAGTATTGATTCTGTCATCCGTGCAGCGTGGTCGCAAGTTCGCCCCGTTATATCTTTATGCGGCGACCCGCCTACGTATTACAGCGATTCTTCAGCAATCGGCCGGACCAGTGCGTAATGCACCATGCCGGCCTTGTCCTGCTTCACGATCTGCCAGCCTGGCAAACTTTCTGGCCAGTGTCTGGCTTCGAAATACAATACGCCGTCAGTCGCCAGCAGCGGCTGCAGCAAGGGCAATACCTGCTGCAGCAGGCCTGAGTCATAGGGCGGATCGGCGAAGATGATGTCAAATTGTTCGCGACAGCTTTTCAGGTACAGCAACGCATCCATCGGGACGACTTCGATGGCTGCCGCCGCCAGCAACTGGCGATTGGCCTTGAGCGATTCCGCCACCTTGCGCGTCTTTTCCACCATGACCACACGTGTCGCTGCGCGCGAGGCCGCTTCGAAACCGAGCGCACCGCTGCCGGCAAACAGGTCGAGGCAGCGCTTGCCGTGCAACTCCTGGCCCAGCCAGTTGAATACGGTCTCCCGCACTCTATCGGGTGTTGGGCGCAAACCTTCCGCATCGGGGAAGGGCAGCAAACGACGACGGTACTGACCGCCGATGATTCGGACTTTGTTTCGCTGTTGATTCATGACGCTTGGGCTAAAAACTCAAGGGCGAGAGTTTACCCTTTTCCCGCCCGGCCTGCTGCATCTGGCGCAGATTGGCGCTCAAAGGTGTAGCACCAGTCGTCACAGTGTCTATAGGGTGAACAGGCTGAGCCGTCAAAGCGGCCGCGCTGCGGCCCACCGCACGGCGCTGAAATTTCGCGACAGCGCCGCGCTTGCTCTACCTCGGCCAAACGATACTCGCGACCATGATCTGCGCCACTCGGGCAGCACCACACTATTCCCTATATATATCGTGCCCGCACCCACACACATCTTTTGCAATACCGCTCAAGCACACGCAGCCAAATCGCCCTGCCATGTCAGAACTGCCTGGAGTTGCATGCCACGTCAGGGCAGTTTCAATCCTGGCCGCCAAGCAGACTGAAATCAGGGCGGTTGCGAGCTGCCAATCTGGCAGCTCGCTGCTTGATGCGCCAGCCATTATCTCGTCAAGCCTGACAGATCGCTGGCGGCCTCCCATCCCACAAATCTTCTTGCTGGATATGCTGCGTACAGACTCGGCGAGTAAGCTGCGAATGATGATTCGATATTGAATCCACCCACGCAGATCCCCCCTCTGCTCAACAACTCCAACACAATTGACCATGGCTAATTTGCCTGTCCCTGGCTTTCATCACCAACGTTTCTGCCCTGTTGCTGATTTAAGGATACAATTTAGCCATTTATCGCCTATCGTTGACTACGCAGACGCATGTTCAGTTTCTTCAAGAAAAAACCAAAGCCGGTTGAAACCCCGGCCGCAGAACCCTTAGCCAGCCAGCCGGCAGACATCCCGGCGGCAGCTCCCGCCACCTCGCAAGCCACTCCGCTTGCCACACCGGTCATCCCCGAGGCGCCTCTCGCTGCGCCGGAGATCCCGACTCCGCCACCTATCAGTGCCACAGCAGAACAGCCTGCTCGCAAGCAAAGCTGGACCGAACGTCTCAAGGCTGGCCTGTCCAAAACCCGTGACAAACTGGGCAAGTCGCTGGCCGGTCTGTTTGGTGGTGGCAAGATTGACGAGGAGTTGTACGAAGAGCTGGAAACCGTACTGCTCACCGCAGACATGGGCATGGATGCCACGGTGCACCTGCTGCAAGACGTGCGCGAACGGGTCAGCCTGAAGGGCCTGAAAGACGGCAGTGAGCTGAAGGGCGCACTCAAGGATTCGCTCAATGATCTGATCCATCCGCTGGAGAAACCACTGGATGTCAGCGGCAAGAAGCCCTTTGTCATCATGATGGCCGGGGTGAATGGTGCCGGGAAAACCACCTCGATCGGCAAGCTGGCCAAATACTATCAACAGCAAGGCAAGAGCGTGCTGCTGGCTGCTGGCGATACTTTCCGCGCCGCAGCGCGCGAACAGCTGATGGCTTGGGGCGAGCGCAACAATGTCACCGTGATTGCCCAGCAGGGTGGCGATGCCGCCGCCGTCTGTTTTGACGCCATTCAGGCAGCTACCGCCCGTGGCATTGACATCGTCCTGGCGGATACTGCGGGTCGCCTGCCGACCCAGCTGCATCTGATGGAAGAAATCAAGAAGGTCAAACGTGTCATTCAGAAGGCGCTGCCGGAGGCACCGCATGAAATCATTCTGGTGCTGGATGCCAACATCGGCCAGAACGCCATCAGCCAGGTCAAGGTATTCGACGATGCCCTGGGCCTGACCGGGCTGATTCTGACCAAGCTGGATGGCACGGCCAAGGGCGGCGTGATTGCCGCCATTGCCAAGCAGCGGCCGATTCCGCTACGGTTTATCGGTGTGGGCGAAAGCATCGACGATTTGCGCCCGTTCAACAGCAAGGATTATGTCGACGCCTTGTTCGACTGATCGACATACTTTATAGAGACCTGCGCCGGCGACTGCCTGCCGGCGACGCCTCACCCGGCAGGCCCTGGCAAATCCACCGGCCTGCAGCTCAGGATCAAGGGGAATGCAGCGCATGATTCAGTTCGACCAGGTCACCAAGCGTTATCCCGGTGGCAACGAAGCCCTGAAGAATCTTTCCTTTACCATCGATACCGGTGAAATGGCCTTTCTGGCCGGTCATTCCGGTGCCGGCAAATCAACCTTGCTCAAGCTGGTGGCTGGCATCGAGCGCGCCAGCAGCGGTAGCGTCATCGTAAGTGGCCAGAATCTGTCCAAGCTGCGCAGCAGTCAGATTCCCTACGTGCGCCAGCATATCGGCATGGTATTCCAGGACCACAAGCTACTGTTCGACCGCTCGGTCTTCGACAATGTGATGCTGCCACTGGACATCATCGGCTTTGACCGCCGTGATGCCGCCCGCCGCGTCCGTGCCGCGCTGGACAAGGTCGGCCTGCTGTCCAAGGAAAAATCCATGCCGATCCGTCTGTCTGGTGGCGAACAACAACGCTTGTGTATCGCCCGTGCCGTGGTGCATCGTCCCAGCTTGCTACTGGCTGATGAACCATCAGCCAACCTCGACCGGGCCTACGCGCTGGATATCATGGAACTATTCAAATCTTTCCATCAGGTTGGGGTGACCGTGGTGATTTCCGCCCATGACGAAACCCTGATGGAAGACTATGGCCGTCGCATCATCCGGTTGAAGGAAGGACAATTCGCCGCATGAAACACTTTCTCTACCTGAACTGGCAAAGCGCCAGACAGGCACTGGTCAAAATCCTGCGCCAACCTTTCGGCAGCCTGCTCACCCTGTTGATGCTGTCCATCGCGCTGGCTCTGCCCTTATCGCTTTATCTGACAGTGAGCAGCATTCAGGAATGGGCTGGCAGACTCACCGCCACGCCACAGATCACCCTGTTCATGGAACAATCGGCCGAGGAAGCCGATCTTGCCGCCGTCTCCAGTACCCTGACCAAGCATCCGCGCATCCAGAGTTACAGCTTCGTCGGCAAGAAGCAGGCACTGTCCGATCTGGAAAAGCGCAACGGCCTGCCTGGGCTGAGTGACGGCCTGACTGACAACCCACTGCCAGACGCCTTTGTGGTCACCCCCAAGACACTGGAACCTCACGAACTGGAAATGCTGCAAAAAGAACTATCCGGCCTGCCCATGGTGGAAACCGCCCAGTTCGATGCCCGCTGGGCCAAGCGCCTGTACGGCATGGTAGAAATGGGCAAGCAGCTGACCTGGTTTCTCGGCGCAGCACTGGGCATTGCCCTGGTACTGGTCACCCACAATGCGGTACGGATGCAGATTCTGGCCCGTCGTGATGAAATCGAAGTGGCCAAGCTGATTGGCGCGCCGGACAGCTTTATCCGTCGCCCCTTCATGTACCACGCCATGTGGCAGGGCTTGCTTGCCGGCCTCGCCGCATGGGGACTGACCAGCTGGCTGGTGATCACTGCCAACCCCGCCATCCACGAATTTGCCCAACTTTATAATGAAGCGGTCCAGCTACGCGGCCTCAGCCCTGTCGAACTGCTTGTCGTACTGGCTATTTCCGCACTGCTGGCGATGCTGGGCGCCCGCCTGGCTTCCGACCATCACCTGCGGCAGATTCAACCTCGTTAACAATCATTCCCTTTCACTTCTGGCTGAATGTCGCTTATGGTGACATTCAGCCGATGTCGACCAGCAGAATTTTCCCAGCGATTTTCCACTGAAAAAGCTATCAGCTCGATAGGAAAAATCATTGACGCTGGAACCTTTGCTTGCTAGCACTCTCAATATACGAGTGCTAACATAGCACTACCCAAGGAGGTAGTTACACTGATGACCACAACATTTGCCTTGCCCGTTCCGTCGTCCAGCGGCAGCCTGGAGCAATACATCCAGGCGGTGAACAGTGTTCCCATGCTGACCCCCGAACAGGAAACCGAGCTGGCCACCCGCTTCCAGCAAGACAATGATCTGGAAGCCGCTCGCCAGATGGTGCTGTCACACCTGCGCGTTGTCGTATCGATTTCGCGAGGCTATGCCGGCTACGGCCTGCAACAGGCCGACCTGATCCAGGAAGGCAATATCGGCCTGATGAAAGCGGTAAAGCGCTTCGAGCCGGGCCGTGGCGTACGCCTGTTTTCCTTTGCTGTGCACTGGATCAAGGCTGAGATTCACGAATTCATCCTGCGCAACTGGCGCCTGGTGCGCATTGCCACCACCAAGCCGCAGCGCAAGCTGTTTTTCAATCTGCGCAGCATGAAGAGCAGTTTTTCTGCGCTGAGTGAAAACGAAGCACGACAAATCGCCGAAGACCTTGGCGTAAAGCCGGAGGAAGTGCGCGAAATGGAAACCCGCATGAGCGGGCAGGACATCGCGCTGATGGCCGACGATGGCGATGATGAAGGTTTTGCCCCCATCGACTGGCTGGCCGACGCCCATCACGAACCGACCCGTGCGCTGGAACGCAAAGCCTTCGATCATCTGCAAACCGAAGGCATCGAATACGCACTGGCATCGCTGGACGCACGCAGCCGCCGTATTGTTGAAGCCCGCTGGCTGGCCGATGATGGCGGCGCCACCTTGCATGAGCTGGCTGCCGAGTTCGGCGTTTCTGCCGAACGCATCCGTCAGATCGAAGCCAAAGCTCTCGGCAAAATGAAAACTGCGCTGAGTGAAGGTGTCGTTATCGACAACTGATTATTCAGTGACTGCCATGAAAAAAGCCCGCGCCATTCAGCGCGGGCTTTTTATTCATATACACGACTACTCAATCCCCTTCACCGCCGCGATATTTGACTGACAAGCGGTCGAACACCTGCTGAGCAATCTCGCGCAGCGGCTGCCACGCCGGGACGTCTTCATCGATACCGTCCAGATAATCCTTGGCATAAGTCGGGAAGGAGGCCAGCGCCGTACTCACCGTCTCCTTGGCCTCCGCCTCACGTCCGGCCAGCGCCAGCATTTGTGCCTTCTTCATCATCACATCAGGATAAGGACGGAATGCCGTCAGGCGCTCTTCCCATTGCAACTTGCGCGCCAGATTGTCCTTGTCGGCCACCAGATAATCATCCAGCGTACTCAGTGCATGGTAGGCAAACAGCGGGTGCTGCTCCATGATCTCGGCCAGCCGCTGCTGCCGCTTGGCATCCCGTGCCGGATTATCAGTCTGGGTATACAGCCCCACCAGCTCGTTATAGGTGGACCAGGTCACCACCGACATATAACCAATAAACAACATGCCCAGCATCCAGCCCGCCCGCAGCAACCAACCGGCACGGCCGGTACGAGCAGGCGACATCGAGGCAAACACCACCAGCATCGCCAGGAAATACAGATACCACAGCGGATACTCCAGCATGCTGTGAATCAGCGTCACCGCCATGCAGCCCAAGGCCAGCATGCCCTCGGCCTCCGCCTGCTCGCTGAAGAAAGGCCAGATCACCCAGGCAAAGCCCCCCACCACCAGCAAGGTAATCGGCAAGCCCATTTCAACCAGCAATTGCAGAATCAGATTATGGCAATTGGTAAACAAGCCGCTGTTGAAGCCGGCAGAGGCAAATTGCGGCAAAGGCTGCAAGCGCACACTTTCTGCGGCATATTGCGACCAGCCCACCCCCCACAGCGGGTGGGACTTGAAACTCATCCAAGCCTTGCCCATTTCAGCCAGCCGGCGCGAGCCCATATCATCACCATTGGCTGCCAGCCGCTCCACTCCGGAAGCGTTATTTACTGCCGCGTGGGTCAGCACAGACAGCAAATGATTCACCAGCGGTAAGGCAAACTGCGCCGCAAACACCACCACACAAGACAGCAGCATTGCCCACATCAAACGGCGCGAGACCGCAGACTGCATGCGCCAGTGCCACAAGCCGCCCAGCAAGGTCAGGGCCAGCAGATACAGCAAGGTAGTACGCGATGCGGCATAGGCCAGCATCAACCCCAGCCACAGCACCAGCAAGGCCAGCCAACCGCGCGCCATGCGCTCCACCGCAAACAGATACACCCCGCTGACCACCGACCACATCAGGTAATGCGCGTACTGATTACGTTGGCCGATATGGCCAAAGATATTGGTAGTCGGGTGGGCGCTGTCGTAAAACAGTCCCAGGCTATTGGCCAGACCGGTCAGTTGCGCCAGGCCGATAAGCGACTGAACCAGCCCGCCGACAATGATGGCGCGTGCTAGCCACACCGCAAATTCGCGACTGCCAAACGTCTGCTGCAGGCTATAAGACAAGCCCGCCAGCAAGGCCACCGCCAACCAGGCTAGCGCCGTGGCGTAGCTCATGCCGGGAAAGAGCGCATGCACCAACTGTGGCTGCAGTGCCCACACGATGGCTAGCAACAGACACCACCAACTGGCACGTGGCACCCGCTCGAACAGCATGCCGCTGGGCAGCAGATAAACAGCAGCGGCCAGCATCAGCCACACCACATTCATTTCGCCAAACCACTGCGGCAATGGCACGAAATGAATGCGGGAAGCAAAAGGCATGATGGCAATCAGGCAAAACGCCAGCAAGGCCAGGCGGCGGGAAAAGGTTGGAAAAGACATGATGGAGTCTGGGACGGAAAGCAAAGGATGGAGGATACCGCATGTAGGCCAGTGACGACACCGCCAGCCAGCAGACTGACGGTGTCTTTAACAACCTAGAACAAGGGCTTGCGGGTGACGGGAGAGGCGACGGTCATGACTGCGGCGACTCGGCTATCAGCGGTTACTGCCTGGCCACTCCCATAGACAGCCACTGCCTTACTTGCCATATCCCGAATCATCACTAAAGATGGCTCCTTCCTAGAATTAATATCTGTCAAGAAAGCTGGCAGTAGATCTGGAAAGTTGGATATTGCCAAAACCATCATATTCTTTGCTTTCTGAGGCTGATTATCAAGTGAATACAATATTGCCAATTTAAATAAAAGCTGCGGATACGGCAAAGAATAAGACATTTTTTCGAAAAAATTAATTTTATAATCAATTTGACTAGTGGTTGGCAATAGATAATTAGACAACACCAACTGAGCCTCTGGCCTCCAAAGTGGATTTTTTTCAATCTCCCGCAACCGAACAACTCTCCGAATGTTTTCACCAATACTTGGAACCGGCATATTAAAATTCACCAAATCCCAAAAAACAGCACGACCAAAATAGAAATTTACAAAACAACAAATCGCAACAATTATTGAAATAGCAGCACTTAACTTATCATTAATTTCAAGCCTATATGAAGCAACAGGAGAAAAGGCACAAACTGTATACAGCATCGACAAAAACGGCCAATACCACAATGGATATTCAAGCATGCTATGCCCAAGAATAATCCCTGCAATACAAACAAAAAAGAGATTCTCTATAGTTTGCTTTCCTTTAGAGAAATATGGATACAAGCACAATGTAAGACCAACAATTAAAGCAGCAGCGCCAAACAATCCGGTCTCTGCTAGCAGCTGAAAAACAAGATTATGGCAATTTGTAAACAACCAGCTTTCCGGATATTTTGGATATCCATCGAACGCTTCCATCTGAACACTATAGTGCGCATAATTACCCAAACCAACACCAAAAAATGGATGGGCAGTAAAAATACTCCATGCCTTCGCCCACTCAATCCTTCTTCTTGCACCAAGATCGGCCGCAAGAATTCTTTCAGAACCACTTTGCACATGAATTGGCAATCCAAAATAATTAAAAACCAAATCAATTTGATGGCTGAAAATTTGAACAATTGAAAACAATATCACTGCGACAGCAAATCCAGCAACCATTCTAGCCAAGCGAACATCGCCCCTTGACTTTCTAAGCCAGTACCACCCCAGCAGACAAATAATCAGGCAATATCCGAAAGGAAGGCGCGAACCGCACCACGCGATCAGCAGGTTCATCACAAAAATTGCAGCCAGGAAAAACCAGAATCGCAACTTCCCACCAGCATACAAATAGCAAGCAGAAACAATACCCCACCCTAGAAAATTGGCGTAGTGATTTCTTTGGCCAATATTACCAAAAATATTTCCGGTTCTATTATTAACATCATAGGTAACAAAACCATGAAAATATTTAGCAAAATCAATTATTTGCAAAAAACCAAATAACACCTGAATCAAGGCAGATGTGAATATAAGCATTGCAAGCGTTTCCACAAAAACTTGCCTGCGCGATTCCACTGCCAAGTCACCCAAACCGAGAAAAAAGAAAAAGAGAACAAACAATAACGCCGCTGGAATAATGAGATCTACCGATTTTGCGACCACCAAAGCCGTAATAAAAATGAGGATAACAGCACCAATTCTAGAAAAACGATACTCATATCCTTTGACTACAGATACAAAAAAACCAAAACCGAGTACAAGCAATCCTAATGCACAGAAATACCAGTCAGCCAGCGGAGCAAATCTTAGAAAATTGAAGAAAGGCAATAAAATAGCCAACCCCAGAAGTAGTGCAACTACTCTATCACTTCTCAACGACATTCTTAGCCCCAATGAAAAAAGGGTGCTATGGACAGCACCCTTTCGGAAACAAAAACTCAATTAACGGCAGTTAGCAGGCAGATACTTAGAGTCGATATTAACTGCAGCGCAAGTCCAAGTAACACCGCCACTAGCCAAGGTGCCGGTAAGGGCAAATTGGTCTTTACCGGTAGCGACAGTACCACCGATAGAGTCATTCATCCAAACGGTAATAACACCGTTAGAGCCGCTCGTGTTATACGATACGCCACTTACATTTTTGGTACTGGAAGAAGTAAAGTAGGTGGAACCAGACGCTTGGGACGGGAAGCTACCGTTAGTGATGGCAGATTCTGAGATAGCTGTCTTGGCTGCATCGGCCATCGACAAACCTTCAGACACTTTGGCACGGACCGTATAATCCTGATATGCCGGAATTGCAATCGCTGCCAAAATACCAATGATAGCAACCACAATCATCAGTTCAATAAGGGTAAAACCCTGCTGGAGCTGCTTTTTCATACTTTAATCTCCTTAAAGATTATCGACACGACGATGGTAAATATTTTACATTCGGCCCAGAGCCTGAACATGTCCAACTAACTACATTACTACTTGAAACACTCGAGGTGAAAACAATTTTGATTCCCGAAGCGACTGCGGCGGGAAAAGAAACTGTTATCACCCCAGCGTTGCCAGTTGCCGTAACTTGCAAATCACTGACATATGTCCCGGAAACTGCTGTAGGCATTCCCGCGCTAGCATTAGTACTAGGCCATATATTATTGGAAATGTAGTATTCACTTACAGTTGTCTTGGCAAAATCAGCAAATGCAATACCTTCAGAAACCTTGGCACGTATCGTGTAATCCTGATACGCCGGTATCGCTATTGCGGCCAGAATGCCAATAATGGCAACGACAATCATCAGTTCAATCAGGGTAAAACCATTATTGCCCCGCATGACCCTCTCCGTGGTATGCACTGTCCATACCATGCAGAAAGTGTGCCAAGCGGCCCCAGCCAGTAAAATCAGCCTGTCAGTGCATCACACAACCCGCATTGTGCGGCAGCATGTGACGTTTTTTGTCAGTTCGGGTAGCGCTGTCAGCCTGTGATAGCATCCAGTCCGTTCCCCATTCAGGAGTTTGCCGTGAGCAATCAGGACTGGCTGCAACGCAGCCGCCAGCATGTGTGGCACCCATGTACCCAGATGAAGCGCCATGAAACCTTGCCCATTGTTCCTATCGCGCGGGCGGAGGGCGTGTGGCTGGAGGATTTCGAAGGCCGGCGCTATCTGGATGCTGTCAGTTCCTGGTGGGTCAACCTGTTTGGCCATGGTAACCCCAGGATCAAGCAGGCGATCAAGGATCAACTGGATCAGGTGGAGCATGTCATTCTGGCCGGTTTTACCCACCGACCAGTGATTGAGTTGTCCGAACGGCTGTGCGCGCTGAGCGGGCTGGATCATGCGTTTTATGCCTCGGATGGTGCCAGTGCCACCGAAATCGCGCTGAAAATGAGCTTTCACTACTGGAAGAATGTTGGTCAGCCGCAGAAGTGCCGCTTTATCAGTCTGGACAACAGTTATCACGGCGAAACGGCCGGTGCGCTGGCGGTGACCGATGTACCACTATTTTCCGCTACTTATGCCCCGCTACTGAAACCCGGGGTACGGGTTCCCAGCCCCGATGCGCGCCAGGCTCGCCCTGGGCAAACTGCTGCGGATGTTGCAAGGCAGGCCTTGCGCTCGCTGGAGAATGTCCTGGCCAAGAAAGCAGACGAAATGGCGGCCATCATCGTCGAGCCGCTGGTGCAAGGCGCTGCCGGCATGGCCATATACGATCCGGTTTACCTTACGGAACTGCGCCGGCTGTGTGATCAATATCAGATACACCTGATTGCCGACGAAATCGCCGTCGGTTTTGGACGTACCGGCACCCTGTTTGCCTGTGAGCAGGCCGGGATCACGCCAGACTTTTTATGTCTATCCAAGGGCATTACCGGCGGCTTCCTGCCCCTGTCCTGCGTACTGACCAGCGATACGGTCTATCAAGCTTTCTATCACGATGAGGTCACGCGCGGTTTTCTGCATTCGCACAGCTACACCGGCAATGCGCTGGCCTGCAGCGCAGCCCTAGCCGTGCTGGATATCTTTGCCGATGAGGACATCATTGCCCGCAACCGCAAGCTGGCGGCCACCTTCAGCGCCATTCTGGCACCACTGGCCGAGCGTGCCGACGTACGCCATTTCCGCCATACCGGCATGATCTGGGCTTTTGATGTCGACAGCCCGCGCGCGGACTTTGCACAAGCCTTTTTCTCAGCCATGCTTAAGCATGGTTGCCTGGTAAGGCCAATCGGCAAAACCGTATATTTCATGCCGCCTTACATCCTGCAGCCAGAGGAGATGACCCAGCTGTTCCAGGCCACCACGCAGGTACTGGATGAGTTAAGTCAACAAAACGATGTTTTGACCGGGCCTGTGACTGCCTTGCCCTGAGTGCAACCTTGCCTTGGCCGGCTTGATTCAAATAGCATGGCGAGTGAAATCATGGCAGGGGGATGGTTTGCATAAAATCTCCCGCCGTTCACTCCCAGCGCTACCCCGCCTTGCCATTAGGATGCACGATGCAGCTTGCCTTGCCCGCCCTGGATAGGGATCCGCGATTGGTCGACACTAACCCCGACAGCGTAGCCAGCTGGGTAGAGCGCTTGCCATATGGCGACCTGCACGAATGCGGTCGCCTCCTGCTCGAGGCCCTGCGTGGTCTGAGCCGTACGCCGATGGAAGTGGGCAATCGGCACAAGCTGCTATCGCACTACCTCAAAGGGCTGGATCGCTACTATCCGGCGCTGGAAAGTGAAATTGTCCAGACCGACCTCACTTCGGTAGTACGTACCCGCCAACTGGCCATGCTGGGTGCCGCACTGTTCGAGTCCATCTTTGTTGCCTTCAAGCTCACCCTGAGCGAACGACTGGCCAAGCGCGGCCTGCTAGAGCGTGAGCAACAGCGCATTGAACTGCTGCTATACACCATGATGGCGGCACGGCAGCTGCTGAACATCTGTTGCCAGAGCTACAGCCCACCCCCCGCACACTTCTGGCAAGACTGCCACCAGCTGTACAGCTTTGCCCTGGCACGCGGCTGGCAGGACAAGCATCTGGAAAAAGATGACTCTCCGGCGCTGATCTACCGCCAGATCCTGTTGCTGGGACTCACCTCCACCAACCGGCTGTCGATGCCGGAATTGCTGGTGACCAAGCAACTGATCATGGATCTGTCACGCCAGACCATCCTGCTACCCGTGGAGGCCCTCAAGGGGACGGTACATGGTTATCTGGTGGACTCCAGTCGTGATGAACCGCCGCGCTTCCTGCGCGTTCAGAGCGAAACGCTGGAAGCCGCCTGCTATCTGCTCGACCTCTCCCCGGCCATCACGGTACTGACGCATAGCGTGGAACAGCTGACCCGGCTGCAGAATACCAGCCATAGCCCCAGCCAGGTTTACGATGAGCTGGCCCTGCTGCAATCACTGGCCGCCGAGTGGCAACAGCCACGGCGGCGGCGGCATCAGCGCCTGCCCATGCAGGAAGTCATCGAGCTGATCTCCACCATTCCCGCCATCTGGTATCGCAGCAATGGCATGAGTTGGGTACAACCGGGTAACGAGCAGGCCGCCCCCCCGGCCAGTACCCGCGCACCCGCCGCCCCCAGTCTGTTTGTGGTAGTGAATCAGAGCGCCACCGGCTTTCTGCTGCGCGGCCAGCCGCGTGGCCAGACACTGCGCGCCGGCGAGGCCATTCTGCTGACCCGGCCGGGCAAACCGGATACCGCCCAGCTATGCATGATTTGCTGGGTATCACTATTGCCGGATGGGATCGACGTGGAGTGTGGCGTCGAGGTCATCGGCCGGCAGCCCGCAGCCGTGATGCTCATTCCCAGCATCACCCATCCGGCCGATACGCCACAATTCGCGCTGCGCCTGCCGGCCATCACCAGCCTGCACCGGCCACCATTACTGGTGACCCAAGGCCGTCTGTTCAGCCGGCTGCGTGAATTCCGCCTGTGGGATGAGACTGGAGAAAGCCTGATTCGCAGCTCACGTCTGGACAAGCAGTCACCCCATTTCCAGCTGATGGAATTCCGTGCCAGCGAGTACTTCTGAGCCAGACAACAGCAGTTTGCGGTACACTGGCTAGCTCGATATTCATAGCCAGACAGAGGATTTTGTATGCGTTCGGTGATTCATGCCGCCAGCCGTATCGTGGTCAAGGTAGGCTCCAGCCTGGTAACCAATGACGGCAAGGGGCTGGACTTGTCGGCACTGGCGCGCTGGGCTGCGGAAATCGCCGAACTCAAGCGCCGTGGCAAGCAGGTGGTATTGGTATCCAGCGGTGCCATCGCCGAAGGTTGCCAACGACTGGGCTGGTCGGTACGCCCCAAAGGGGTGCACGAACTTCAGGCCGCTGCGGCGGTTGGCCAGATGGGACTGTGCCAGGCGTATGAAACCGCCTTTCGTGAATTTGGCCTGAAAACCGCGCAAATCCTGCTGACCCACGAAGACCTGGCTGATCGCACCCGCTATCTGAATGCCCGTTCCACCCTCACTACCCTGCTCAACCTCAATGTCGTGCCCATCATCAACGAGAATGACACGGTGGTGACCGATGAAATCCGTTTTGGCGACAACGACACCCTGGGTGCACTGGTCACCAACCTGATCGAAGCCGACGCGCTGATCATCCTGACCGACCAGCAAGGCTTGTATAGCGCCGACCCGCGCAAGCATCCGGATGCGATATTCGTGCACGAGGCGGAAGCCGGCGACCCCAAGCTGGAAGACATGGCCGGTGGTGCCGGCTCCAGCGTGGGCACTGGCGGCATGATCACCAAAATCCTGGCTGCCAAACGCTCGGCCCGTAGTGGTGCTGCCACGGTGATTGCCTGCGGCCGCGAGCATGATGTGCTGTCGCGCCTGGCCGATGGCGAAGGCATTGGCACCCAGCTGCTAGCGCCCACCAATCGCATGGCCGCCCGCAAACAGTGGCTGGCCGACCACCTCAAGCTCACCGGTCGCATCGTGCTGGACAATGGTGCCGCTCTGGCCGTGCGCGAACGTGGCACCAGCCTGCTGCCGGTCGGCGTCACTGCCATCGAGGGCGATTTCCTGCGTGGCGAGGCCGTGGCCTGTGTCGATCCGCAAGGGCTGGAAGTGGCGCGTGGTCTGGTCAACTACAGCTCGGACGAAGCCCGCCTGATCATGAAAAAAACCACGCGCGAGATCGAAGCCACGCTGGGCTATATGGTGGAGCCGGAATTGATCCACCGCGACAATATGGTCACGCTGTAACTTCGCAATGGGACATGAAAAAAGGCGGCTGCAGCCGCCTTTTTTCATGTTGACGACTCACTCGCCACCATCATCCAGCTCGCCCTGCTTGGCGCGGCGCAACTCCAGCGAGCGGGCAATCACATACGCCATCATCGAGCACAGGAAAAACAGCAACATCACCAGGGCAATCGAACGCAGGGTTTCGGTCAGCGCATTCCACAGCTCCAGCAGCCAGCGCGCACCGGTAATTTCCAGCTGGGTACTCCCCTTGCCTGCCGATGGTGGCAGGTATTGCTCCAGATTCCACGGCCGCACACCGCCGGAAATCCCGGCCACCAGAATGGCAAAACTGATATAGCGGCGCCAGGCGTCAGCCAGATCCTGCCCCAGCGTACGCAGTAGAATCTTGTATACCGCCGGATCGAAAAAACGCACCACCGCCAGCGAAGCGGCCAGCGCCACTGCAACAATGGCGACAAACAGTGCATAAAACATGATGTTCCCTTTCTGGAAAACAAAGATGGACCGGGATGGCCAGATCAGGCCGCCTGGTGTGCGAGCAAACGGGCAAAACGCTGCAGCAGGCCCGCCGCATGCGGGGTAGGTCGCAAGGGCTGATGCAAGACCTCTGCCGTTGTTCCTGAGGCCTGCAAGGCCGGAGCGAGATGGCTCAGATAAGCCGCCATGGCCGCCGTATCAAACTCGGGATGGAACTGCACCCCCCAGGCCGAACCAATACGGAAAGCATGGTTGGCTTCGAAATCATTGGCCGCCAGCCGCACCGCACCGGGCGGCAAGGCCGTCACCGATTGCCAATGGATCACCGCCGCAGGAAAGGCCGCCGGCAGCCCGGCCAGCAGCGGATCCTGCTCGGCCTCGGGCAGCAGCCGGATATCCACCACACCGGCTTCCGGCCCCTGCGGGTGATAGCCGACCTGGCCGCCCAGCGCATCGGCCAACAGCTGATGGCCGTAGCAAATGCCCAGCAGTGGCACATTGCCCTGTACCGCCTCGCGCAGCCAGGCCGCCGTGCTGACACTCCAGTCTTCATAGTCACTGACCATGGCCGGGGAGCCGGTCAGCACCGCACCGGCGCAGTCGGCGACTGGAGGCAAGGTTTCGCCGCGCTGGACATCGACCACCCGCCACTCACCAGGCGCGTCGCCCAGCTCACGTTCAATCCAGTCTTCGAAATCGCCCAGTTGTGCTGCCAGTGCCGGATAGGTACGGCCGGTCTTGATGATGATTTTCTGCATGAGGCTAGTCTTTCAGTGGCAGGCCGAAATGGGTGTAGGCCAGTGCCGTGGCCATCCGCCCACGCGGTGTGCGCTGCAGGTAGCCCTGTTGAATCAGGAAGGGTTCGATCACGTCTTCGATGGTGTCGGTGGATTCGCCAATGGCTGCGCCCACATTGTCCAGCCCGACCGGGCCACCGCCAAATTTTTCCAGAATGGCCGCCAGCAGTTTGCGGTCCATCACATCCAGCCCGGCCGGGTCCACGTCCAGCATGGCCAGCGCCGCGTCGGCCACCTGGGCGGTGACGATGCCATCGGATTTGACTTCGGCATAATCGCGCACCCGCCGCAGCAGGCGGTTGGCAATACGCGGCGTACCCCGCGAGCGACGGGCCACTTCAAAAGCGCCGTTATCCGCCAGCGTGACATTGAGCAGGCCAGCCGAGCGGCTGACGATTTTCGTCAGCTCCTCGGCGGTGTAAAACTCCAGCCGCGCCACGATGCCAAAACGGTCGCGCAGCGGGTTGGTCAGCATGCCGGCACGGGTGGTGGCCCCGATCAGGGTAAAGGGCGGCAGGTCGAGCTTGACCGAGCGTGCGGCTGGTCCTTCGCCGATCATGATGTCGATCTGGTAATCCTCCAGCGCCGGGTAGAGGATTTCCTCCACCACCGGGCTCAGGCGGTGGATTTCATCGATGAACAGCACATCATGCGGTTCCAGATTGGTCAGCAGCGCGGCCAGATCGCCGGCACGCTCCAGTACCGGGCCGGAAGTCTGGCGCAGGTTGACACCCATTTCACGGGCCACGATGTGGGCCAGCGTGGTCTTGCCCAGACCGGGCGGGCCGAACAGCAACACATGGTCCAGTGCCTCACCACGGCGCTTGGCCGCTTCGATGAAGATTTCCAGCTGTTCACGCGCTTTTTTCTGGCCGACGTATTCATCCAGCAGCTTGGGCCGCAGGGCGCGTTCCAGCGCTTCTTCCTGGGTGGACAGGCTTTGCTGGGTGACGATGCGGCGCTCGGGTGCGCCGCCGATCAGGTTGTCGGTTTCAATCATGTGCCGTTGCCGTAAAGCCAAATGGTGCGATCCCGCCATCTTACCACTGCGCTATACTGGCCGCTGGCCGACGCACATTGCGCGGCCTTGCTACGTCTTCAGGGCGGGGTGCAACTCCCCACCGGCGGTATGGCCTGCACACCAGCAGGCCGAGCCCGCGAGCGCCTTTTTCTGATGAAAAAGGGTCAGCAGATCTGGTGCGATGCCAGAGCCGACGGTGATAGTCCGGATGAAAGAAGATGACAGCAGCACCAGTCTGGCCAGCCCGGACTGGTGTCGACCTGTCCGGCGGCGCTGCGGGCGGTGCGGTCCATCACGGAGGATGGCCTGCCACTCGCATGGCCTGCCCACGCTGGCGCTACATCCGTAGCGCTGGCGGCTTTTCATGCCCTGAAACGTGTTTCTCAGACCTGATCGAGGACCGTTTCATGCCTTACACCCAGCCTACCCAACTTTCTTCCCTGCCCCCGCGGCTGGCCGCCGCATTGACCGCCTTGCGTCAAGGCCGGCCAGTGATTGTCAGCGATGATGACGACCGCGAAAACGAGGCCGACCTGATCCTGGCAGCCGACACCTTGAGCGTGCCAGAAATGGCACGACTGATTCGTGATGGCAGCGGCATTGTCTGCCTGTGCCTGACCCCGGCACATGCGGCAAGGCTGCAACTGCCGCCCATGGTGCCGGACAACCGCAGCCGCTATGGCACCGCCTTTACCGTCAGCATCGAGGCGGCACACGGCGTCAGCACCGGGGTATCCGCCATCGACCGGGTCACCACCATCCGTGCAGCCATTCAGCCACAAGCGCAGGCGGCTGATCTGGCCCGCCCCGGCCATGTCTTTCCCTTGATCGCCCGGCCCGGCGGCGTACTGGAACGCCGCGGCCATACCGAAGCGGCGGTAGAGCTGGCCACGCTGGCGGGCTACAGCCCGGCAGGGGTGTTGTGCGAGCTGATGAACCCGGATGGCAGCATGATGCGTGGAGCACAGCTGCAGGCCTATGCCGCCTTGCATCAGCTGCCGATGCTGACGGTGGCAGAACTGGCACAGTGGCGGCAGCAGCAAGCCGAGGCGGTCTGCGCCTGACGCCTGCTTTGCCCCTGGCGGCGTAACAGCAACAAGGCCAGCGGCATGCCGCTGGCCTTGTACATTGCTGATTGCCCAGAGATGGCAGCAGCCACTAGCCCTTCATCAGGTTCTTCAGCGCCAGCCTTACCCCGTCGCTCACCGTCACCTCCGCCGGCAAGCCCTTGGTAGCCGCTGCGGCTTCCTTGTCGTTGTAACCCAAAGCCAAGAGCGCATTGACGATATCGCTCTTGTCGTCCGGCGTGGCGGCAAACGGCAGGCCGCCCGGCACCGCCAGATTGCTGCCGGTGGCCAGCTTGCCACGCAACTCCAGCACCAGCCGCTCGGCAGTTTTCTTGCCGATGCCGGGTACCGAGGACAGACGCTTGAGGTCTTCACTGGCAATCGCCACCGCCAGCTCATCAGCGGTCATGCCCGACAGCACGGCCAGCGCAATCTTGGCACCAATACCGCTCACCTTGATCAGCTGGCGGAAAGTTTCCCGCTCTTCCTTGCTGGCAAAGCCATACAGCAGGTGGGCATCCTCACGCACCACCAGATGCGTGAACAGCGTAGTTTTCTGGCCCAGTGCCGGTAGCTGGTAAAAGGTGGTCATCGGCACATCCACTTCATAGCCGACACCGTTGACATCCACCACCACTTGCGGCGGCAGTTTTTCGATGAGATTGCCGCTGAGGCGTCCGATCATGTGGGTGATTCTCCAGAGATATACCGCCGCTCAACCGATGAGCAAGGCCAGGGCCAGCAGCAGGGGAAACAGATTGGCCGCCATGATGGTGGCAATGATGGCCGGGCGCAAGCGCGCCGGCTCGGCAGCATGTCGCCACAGCTGCTGCGCAGCAAACAAGGACAGCGGCAGGCTTAGCATACCCAGCAAGGCCGCAGGCGGTAATCGCGCCCGCCACACCAGCCCGGCCAGCAGGGCATAAGCCAGCAAGACCAGCACGCCGTAAACAGCGCGAGCCCGCTGCAGTGGCAAGCGTGCCACCCAGTGCCACTTGCCGGCCTGCTGGTCTGCCGTGCGGTCGGGAAACTGGTTGATGTACAGCAGCAGGCTGGTGAGGATGGCAAAGGGCAGGCTGGCCCACAGCAAGGTGGGTTGCCAGCTCCCAGTCAGCAATACCGCCATACCCTGTGGCAGCAACAGAAAACACAGCAACACACTCAGCTCACCCAGGCCACGGCTGTTGAGCCGCAAGGGCGGTGCCGAATAGCCCCAGCCCAGCACCACGCCGACCAGACCAATCAGCAACAAGGGCAGGCCACGCAGACTGACCAGATACAGACCACCCAACACCACCAGACCGAACAGGCCATAGGCCAGCCCCTGCATCTGCCCGGCACTCAGCACGCCGTTCTGGATGAAGCGGCTGCCACCGGTAAAAGGAAACAGCCGTGCGGTATTGGCAGCATCCGTACCATTGTGGTGGTCGGCTACATCATTGATGACATTGACAGCAGCATGGGTGAGCAAGGCCAGCATGAGGCCCAGCAGCGCCAGCAGCCAGTTTTGCTGCAAGGCTGGCCAGCCGCTGCCGGCCACACCCAGCACGACGCCGGCCAGGGTAATGCTGAGAAAAGCCGGCCGGGTGGCCAGCCACCAGCGCGCCGGATGATCGGCCAGCACGGCCGCGCTGGGTTCGAGACTGACAGGACTCTGCGACATGAAGCGCTCCACTTGCGAATGACCACAGCATAGCGCGAACAGCCGTTACCAGGGCCTGCGTCAGCACAAGTAAAGCAGCCAAAGGGCGCTAGACCAAACGCCCGCCCCGCACTTTCAGCCCCTGCCGCGCCAGTTCGCCAATGGCCCCGCCGCTGAGATTGGCATGAGCCAGCGCTACCGCCAGCGCGTCGGCCGCATCTGCCTGCGGCGTGCCGGACAGATTGAGCATGCGCACCACCATGTGCTGCACCTGCTCCTTGGCCGCCTTGCCATGACCCACTACCGATTGCTTGACCTGCAAGGCGGTGTAGTCGGACACCGCCAGATTGCGCATCACCAGCGCCGACACACAGGCGCCACGTGCCTGGCCCAGCATCAGTGTCGCAGCGGGATTGACGTTGACGAAAACTTGCTCAATGGCCGCCTCATGCGGCTGATAGGTATCGATCACGCCAAACAGGCCGTCGATGATGACCTTGATGCGGTCTGCCAGCGGTGCGCCCTGTGGCGTGCGGATACAGCCGGACGCCACATAATGGCGCTGCTGGCCGACCAGATCGATCACCCCGAAGCCGGTGATGCGGCTACCCGGGTCTATGCCCAGAATGCGCCGGCTCACGCCGTCCAGCCCGTGGCAATGGCATCCGCCTCGGCCAGCCGCTCCGGCGTGCCCACATCCAGCCACAAGCCATCCAGCCGACTACCCGTGACCTGCCCTTGCGCCATGGCGGCGCGTAGCAGCGGTGCCAGCTTGGCCGGCTGCCCGGCCGGCGTGGCTACGAACAGGGCCGGATGGTAGGCGGCAATGCCGGAAAAGGTCAGACCGTTGCCTGCCGTTGGATTGGCTGCCAGCAGTCCATCCGCCAGCAAGCCGAAATCACCGGCAGGATGGTGTGGCGGATTATCCACCAGCAGCAGATGTGCCAGATGCTGCTGGCCATCCAGTTGGCTGGCTGCCTGTTTTAATCCGGCAAAATCGACATCACTCAGCACATCGCCATTCACTACCAGAAAGGGCTGGTCCCCCAGCAAGGGCAAGGCGCTGGCAATGCCGCCCGCCGTTTCCAGCGCCGTCGCCTCCGGGGAATAGGCGATGGAAACGCCCAGACGACTGCCGTCGCCCAGCACCTGCTCGATCTGCGCCCCCAGCCAGGCATGGTTGATGACCAGCTGGCGGATACCCACCGCCGCCAGGCCGCGGATATGCCACTCGATCAGCGGACGGCCCCCGGCCAACAACAAGGGCTTGGGGGTATGGTCGGTCAGCGGGCGCATCCGTTCGCCGCGACCTGCGGCCAGAATCATCGCTTTCATCGCCTTGCCATCAGCCTTTGACACTCAATACCGGATAGCTCGACTGCAGCTCGGCATCGGTGTCGTCCTTGCCCACCAGTTGCAGCAGCAACTGGTAAAAAGGAGACAGCTCCTGATAACGACGCGTGGTGCGTTTCAGGTATTTGATGAAGCGCGGAATCTCGCCACGGTACTTGTCCTTGCCATCGCGGTGGTAAAGTCTTGCAAAGATCCCGGCCACTTTCAGGTGGCGCTGCACCCCCATCCATTCGAAATCGCGGTAAAAATCGTCCACGCTTTCCGGCACCGGCAAGCCAACTGCCCGTGCTTTTTCCCAGTAGCGGATGGCAATATCCAGTACGAAATCCTCTTCCCATTCGATGAAAGCATCGCGCAGCAAGGACACCAGATCGTAGCTGATGGGGCCGTAAACCGCGTCCTGGAAATCCAGCACGCCAGGCTTGCCCGGCGTGAGCATCAGGTTGCGCACAATGAAGTCGCGGTGCACATAAACCTTGCTCTGCGGCAGGATGGCAGCCAGCAAACGCTGGCATCCTTCGTCCCACAACTGGCGCTGGGCAAAGTTGAGCGGCTTGCCCAATTCCTGGGCGCAATACCATTCCGGAAACAGGCTGAGTTCCCGGCGCAGCAAGGCTTCGTCGTATTCCGGCAGTACGCCGGGCTGGCTGCCCTGTTGCAGCTCCACCAGGGTATCCACGGCCTCCAGCAGCAGGTGGCGGCGCACCAGCGGACGCTCATCGTGCTCCAGTGCAGCCAGCAGCGTGATCTTGCCCAGGTCCTCCAGCAGCATGAAGCCCTGCTCGCGGTCGCGGGCGATGATTTGCGGTACATTCACCATGGCGAACACCTCGCGAACCTTCACGTAGGGATCGGTGTCCATCTTCTCCGGCGGCGCATCCATGACGATGCGCGTGCTGCCATCAGGGAACTGCGCACGGAAGTAGCGGCGGAAGTCGGCATCGGCGGCGGCAAACTCCACCACGATGTCGGTTTGCGGGTAAAGGCTGGTCAGCCAGCTTTTGAGTTGTTCCAAACGTTGCATGTCGGTTCGTCACGATGCTGATAGAATCGTCTGATTTTAACCTGCCCACCTGCCCACACGATATGGCTTTGTGCATGCTCAAACTGCAGCCCACGAGAATGACCCTGGCCCTGGCAGCCGCTTTTTCGGTTTCTGCCGCCCAGGCTGATGATATTGCGCCGCAGGCGCTTACCACGGTGCCCGCCGCCCAAGGCCAGACCCACGTCACGGCCGACCACATGGACGGGCAGATGCAGGACAAGCTCAAGGCCAACGGCGATGTGGTTGTCATCCGTGACAACCAGACCCTGGAAGCCGACTGGCTGGACTATTACCAGCAGCAAAACCGCGTCAAGGCCGGCGATCACTTCCGCCTGACACGCGAGAAGGACGTCGTCACCGGTACCACCCTGGATTACTGGATGGACGAGCATACCGGCTCCGCCCAGCAACCTTCCTTCCAGATGGGCAGTCCGGACACCCAGAACAAACCGGGTGGCAGCAAGCGCAGCCTGGCCAAAGCCGGCATTGCCTTTCGCGGCGATGGCAGCGAGGTACAATTCACCGGGCCAGATCAGTACCGCCTGATCAACAGCAAGGTCAATTCCTGCGTGGTGGGCGATGATTCCTGGTATCTGAAATCCTCCACGCTGGACCTGAACTACACCACCAATATCGGTGTGGCACGCAATGCCCGGCTGGAATTCCAGGGCGTGCCGATTCTCTACACCCCATGGATCGACTTCCCGCTGGATGGCAGCCGCAAATCCGGCCTGCTGGCGCCGACCTTCCGCTCTGGCAGCAGTGGCTTCGACCTGGCACTGCCCTACTACTGGAATATCGCCCCCAATTACGACGCCACCATCACGCCGCACATCAATCTCAAGCACGGCACAATGCTGGCTGGCGAGTTCCGCTATCTGGAGCCGGATTTTTCCGGCAGCATCTATACCGAGCAGCTGCGCAATGACAAGCTGACCAATACCGACCGCTATGCCTGGTACGCCACGCACAAGCAAACGGTGATACCGGGTCTGACCTTCGGCTACGACTACAACTACGTTTCCGATGTCAATTACTTCACCGACTTCGGCGACCGCACCCTGACAGCCACCAACGTCAACCTGCTGCGCCAGGCCTGGGTCAACTACACCACCAGCTGGCAGGGTGGTAGCGTCAATACCATGCTGCGCGCCCAGCGCTACCAGACGCTGGAAGACCCGATCATCCCGGCCGACCAGCCCTATGCCCGCTTGCCGCAGATTACCCTGAACGCCAACCAGAAGCTGCCGGACGGTTTCAGCTTCAATTTGCAGGGCGATCTCACCCGCTTCTCGCACCCCACGCTGCAGACCGGTGACCGCTTTGTCGCCTACCCCAGCGTGAGCTGGGCGTTCGAGCGCAGCTGGGGCTTCATCAAGCCGAAATTCGGCGTCAACTACACCAGCTATTCACTGAATGCACTGGGTAGCGATACCACCCCGGGCAGCAACATCACCCGTACCCTGCCGATTTTCAGTACCGACTCCGGCCTGTACTTCGAGCGCGATGCCAGTTTCCATGGCAGCGATTATGTGGAAACCCTGGAACCACGGCTGTTTTACGTTTACATCCCGGCCAAGGACCAGAGCAATATTCCCAACTTCGACAGCTCGGAAAACGACTTCAACTTTGCCCAGCTGTTCTCGGAAAACCGCTTCTCCGGCTGGGACCGCATCAATGCGGCCAACCAGCTGACTGCGGCGCTGACCAGCCGGCTGATCAGCAGCGAAACCGGTATCGAGCGCTTGCGCGTGATGCTGGGTCAGCGCTACTACTTCAAGAACGAAGACACCTCCTTGTACGGTGACCAGATCACCCTGCAAAACAACAGCAAGGGCTTGCTGGGTAGCCTGGGTGGCGACCTGACCCGCGCCTGGCGTCTGGACAGCACCTATGAATACAACCAGGACCTGTCCAAAACCCAGCGTTACAACCTGCAAGTACGCTACAACCCGGAGCAGGGCAAAACAGTCAGCCTGCGCTATCGCTACGGCCGCTACGAGCAGATCGGCGATACCACGCAATATGGCCCCTTGCGCCAGATCGATTTCGGTGTGCAGTGGCCCATCGCCCGCCAGTGGTATGCCGTGGCACGGGAAAACTACTCGCTGATCGACAACAAGCCGCTTGAGCATCTGCTCGGGGTGGAGTACAACGACGGCTGCTGGACCACGCGCGTCGTGCTGAAACGTGACGCTTCGCTGGCCACCACCATTACTTCCGCCACCACACATACCGGTGTATTTTTCCAGCTGGAACTGCGCGGCCTGGGCGGTTTGGGCAGTAATCCCACTTCCGAACTGAAACTGGCGATTCCTGGCTACTCCAATATTTCCGACATCCGATCCAATTGACCATGAAAAAAACCCTGCTTGCCCTGTTGATCGCAACCATTGTCCAGACGACCCATGCGGCGCCGGCGTCCCCGGTCAACGAGCTGGATCGCATCGTGGCCGTGGTCAACAAGACCGTCATCACCAATATCGATCTGCAAAACCGCATCGATGCCACCATCCAGCAGCTCAAGGGCCAGAACGTCACTCCGCCCGCGCGCGACATCCTGGCACACCAGGTGCTGGAGCAGATGATTACCGAACAAGTGCAAATGGAGTACGCCAGCAGCAATGGCATGCGCGTGGACGAGCACGACCTGGACCAGGCCATTGCTGATCTGGCCAAGCAGAACAAGCTGGATGTCAAAGGCCTGCAGGCACAGCTGGCCAAGGAAGGGGTGCCCTTCGCCCGCTTCCGCGAAGAAATCCGTCGCGAAATCGTGCTGGCACGCCTGAAGAACAATGAAATCGGCTCGCGCATCAATGTCACCGACAGCGAAGTGGACCAGGTACTGAAAAGCGCACAGAGCGCCAATCGCAGCGAATACCACCTGGCCACCATCCTGATCAGCACCCCCGAGCGTGCCGATGCCAAACAGCTGGACAACCTGTCGGCCAAGGCCAACAAGGCACTGGGCGAGCTGAACGACAAGCAGCCCTTTGCCAAGGTAGCCGCCAGTTACTCCGACGCCCCCAACGGCATCAAGGGGGGTGATCTGGGCTGGCGTCCGGCGGCCACGCTGCCGCTGGAGTTCGTCTCCATGCTGGATCAGCTGAATCCTGGTCAGCACACCGGCGTCATCCGCACCGCTCAGGGCTTCATGATTTTCCAGCTGATTGAAAAGCGTAGCGGTAACCAGCCCATGGTGGTGGAGCAATACCACACCTCGCACATCCTGATCCGCACCAACGAGGCCGTATCAGAGGCTGATGCCAAAAACCGCATCCTGCAGATTCGCGACCGCATCCTGCGTGGCGCCAAATTCTCCGAAATGGCCAAGCTTTATTCCGAAGACGGCAGCAATGTCAAAGGTGGCGATCTGGGCTGGGTGAACAAGGGCGACATGGTGCCGGAATTTGAAAAAGCCATGCTGGCCCTGCCGGTAGGCACGGTGTCCGAACCGGTACGCAGCCCCTTCGGCTGGCATTTGATTCTGGTGGAAGCCAAACGCAATCAGGATGTCTCGGCCGACCGCGAACGCCAGACCATCAAACAGCAACTGCGCCTGCGCAAGCTCGACCAGGCATATCTGGACTGGGTACGCCAGCTGCGCGATTCCGCCTTTGTTGAAGAACGCCTGGACGACAAGTAAGCCATGACTGCGCCCCGCCCCCTGCTGGCCGTCACCGCTGGCGAGCCAGCCGGCATCGGCCCGGATCTGGTCCTGCAACTGGCAGACCACAGCGACGGCGCCCGGCGGGTCATCATTGCCGACCTGTCACTCTTGCAGCAAAGGGCGGCGCAGCTGGGCTTGACCGCCCTGCGCTTTCAGCCCTACCAGACAGGGCAGGCGGCGGCTCCGGCCGGCGTACTGGAGGTGCTGCATGTGCCACTGGCCGCAGCGGTCACCCCCGGCCAGCTGGATCCGGCCAATGCCCGCTACGTGCTGAACACCCTGGATGTGGCGATAGCCGGCTGTCTGTCCGGCGAGTTTGCCGCCATGGTCACCGCACCGGTGCACAAGGGGGTGATCAACGATGCCGGCGTGCCCTTCAGCGGACATACCGAATACTTGGCCGAGCACACCGGCACGCCGCGCGTGGTGATGATGCTGGCCGGTGCCGGCATGCGGGTGGCGCTGGTCACCACCCATCTGCCGTTACGTGCCGTGGCGGACGCCATCACCAAAGCGGAGCTGGAAGCCGTCATCCGCATCCTGCATGCCGATCTGCAACAGAAATTCGGTCTGCCGTCCCCGCGCATCCTGGTCGCTGGCCTCAACCCGCATGCCGGGGAATCCGGCCACATGGGGCGCGAGGAAATCGACGTCATCGAACCAGTATTGCAACAGTTGCGCGCCCACGGCATGCAGCTGATCGGCCCACTGCCGGCCGATACCCTGTTCAATCCCGACAAGCTGGCCCAGGCCGATGCGGTGCTGGCCATGTATCACGACCAGGGCCTGCCGGTGCTCAAATACGCCAGCTTTGGTGCCGGTATCAATATCACGCTGGGCCTGCCCATCATCCGCACCTCGGTGGATCACGGTACCGCGCTGGACCTGGCCGGCAGCGGTCGCGCCGACCCCGGCAGCCTGTTCGAGGCCGTCAAGCTCGCCGAGCAACTGGCACAGAACCGGCAATAACAGCCCATGCCGTACAACGCAGCCCCTGTTGATAACAGGGGCTTTTCCTTTTGCGGCAAGGCTTTAGCACATCACTACCAATATTGTCCGACAACATCCAATTTACCCGGATATCTTCACGTCAAAATGAGAAAATGACGCATGCGGCATTTTTCGCAACGCAGCAATTGGGCTAAACTAGCCGGTAATATATTCAAACAATTACTGCAGCACGGACCATGACCACCAGCAACCAGCAGCGTCTTCGCGAGATTCCTTACAACTACACATCGTATTCGGACCGGGAAATCTTCATCCGGCTTCTGGGCGAGCCCATGTGGGCACTGCTGGAAGAGTTGCGCAGCGAGCGCAAGACCGGCCGCTCCGCCCGCATGCTGTTCGAGGTGCTGGGCGACATCTGGGTAGTGGATCGCAACCCCTATCTGGTGGACGACCTGCTGGACAATCCCAAGCGCCTGTCGGCACTGGTGGAAGCCATGCACCACCGCCTGCAGGAAGTGGAAAAACGCCGCGAGGGCAATGACAAGGTGGGCCGGCTGATCGCAGCGGCCCGCGAAGCGGTGGACCGCTTTGCCCAGCAGTTTGCCGAAACGCGCGAGCTGCGTCAGGCCATCCTGAAGAAACTGTCGCGCCATACCCGCAAGGACAACATCCTGTTCGACGGCCTGGCCCGCGTGTCGCACGTGACCGACGCCACCGACTGGCGTGTCGAATACCCCTTCGTGGTGCTGTCGCCGGATACCGAAGAAGAAATTGCCCCGCTGGTGCGCGCGCTGATCGAACTGGAGCTGACCATCATCCCGCGTGGCGGTGGTACCGGCTACACCGGCGGTGCCGTGCCGCTGGATCGCCGCAGCGCGGTGATCAACACTGAAAAACTGGTGCAGCACAATGGCGTGGAATACATCGGCCTGCCGGGTCTGGATGGTGAGCGCGCCACCATTCAGTGTGGCGCTGGCGTGGTCACCGCCCGGGTATCGGAAGCCGCCAGTGCCGCCGGCCTGGTGTTTGCGGTAGACCCGACCTCGGCCGAAGCCTCCTGTATCGGCGGCAACGTCGCCATGAATGCCGGCGGCAAAAAGGCCGTGCTGTGGGGCACTGCGCTGGACAACCTGGCCAGCTGGAAAATGGTGGATACCGACGGCAACTGGATGTTCATCGAACGCCTGGCCCACAACTACGGCAAGATCCACGACATCGATGTCGCCAGCTTCCGCATCACCCGCTTCAAGGATGATGACAAGACCGTCCTGTCCACCGAACAGCTGGACATCCCCGGCCCCTCCTTCCGCAAGGTGGGTCTGGGCAAGGACGTCACCGACAAATTCCTGTCCGGCCTGCCTGGCGTGCAAAAGGAAGGCACCGACGGCATCATCACCAGCGCACGCTTCGTGCTGCACAAGATGCCGGCGCACACCCGCACCGTCTGCCTGGAGTTCTTCGGCACGGTCGCCCAGGCCACCCCGGCCATCGTGGAAATCACCGACTACTTCAAGCCGGATGGCGCAGGCTGCAAGGCTGGCGTGCAGCTGGCTGGCCTGGAGCATCTGGACTGGCGCTATGTCCGCGCCGTGGGCTATGCCACCAAGGCCAAGAGCAAGGGCCGGCCCAAGATGGTGCTGATCGCCGACATCGTCTCCAACGATGAAAACGCCGTAGCCGAAGCCGCCAGCCAGGTAGTGCGCTATGCCAATGCCCGTACCGGCGAAGGCTTTATCGCCGTCACCGCCGAGGCGCGCAAGAAGTTCTGGCTGGACCGTTCGCGCACCGCCGCCATTGCCCGCCACACCAATGCCTTCAAGATCAACGAAGACGTGGTGATTCCGCTGCCGCGTCTGGGCGACTACTCCGACGGCATCGAACGCATCAATATCGAGCTGTCCGTCGCCAACAAGCTGCGCCTGCTGGACACCCTCACCGAATACTTCCATGGCCGCCTGCCGGTAGATACCGAAGGCGGTGCGGTTTCTGCCGATGAAATCATCGGCGAGCGTCGTGGTACCGCGCTGGAGCTGATTGCCACGCTGCGCCAACGCTGGCAGTGGCTGCTGGACAATCTGGACGCACCGTTTGCCCAGTACCGCGCGCAATGGCCAGATGCACCGCTGGTAGATGCCAATGCCACGCCAGCCACCCTGTTTATCGCCATGCGCGACTTCCAGCTGCGCGTCAGCTGGAAAGACGAACTGCTGAACGATCTGGAAAGCCTGTTCTCCGGCAAGGCCGATGCGCCCATCCTGGATGCCGTGCATGCCCTGCACCAGAAGGTGCTGCGCGGTCGCGTGTTCGTGGCGCTGCACATGCACGCCGGTGACGGCAATGTGCACACCAACCTGCCGGTCAACTCCGACGACTACGACATGCTGCAAACCGCGCACAAAGCCGTGGCACGCATCATGGAGCTGGCCCGCAGCCTGAACGGCGTGATTTCCGGTGAGCACGGCATTGGCATCACCAAACTGGAATTCCTCACCGAAGAAGAAATCGCCCCCTTCCGCGCCTACAAGCAGCGCATCGACCCCAAGGGCCATTTCAACAAGGGCAAGCTGTTGCCGGGGGCCGACCTGTCCATGGCCTATACCCCGTCCTTCGAATTGCTGGGCGCGGAATCGCTGATTCTGGAACAGTCCGACATCGGCAGCATCTCCAATAGCGTCAAGGACTGCCTGCGCTGCGGCAAGTGCAAGCCGGTGTGCTCCACCCACGTGCCGCGTGCCAATCTGCTGTACAGCCCGCGTAACAAGATTCTCGGCGTCGGCCTGTTGACCGAGGCCTTCCTCTACGAAGAACAAACCCGCCGTGGCGTCAGCCTCAAGCATTTTGACGAGCTGTCCGATGTGGCCGACCACTGCACGGTCTGCCACCGCTGCGTGAAGCCCTGCCCGGTGAAGATCGACTTTGGTGATGTCTCGGTCGCCATGCGCAACTTCCTGCGCAAGACCGGCAACAAGCGCTTCAACCCCGGCACCGCGCTGGGCATGGCCTTCCTCACCGTCAAGGACCCGGCCACCATCAAGGCCATCCGTGGCGGCCTGGTCGGCTTTGCCTACAAGGCACAGCGCCTGGGCTACAGCGTGGGCAAAAAGCTGCACCTGACCGGCGCGCAGACCAAGCAACCACCGTCCACCGTGGGCAAGGCGCCGATCAAGCAGCAGGTGATTCATTTCATCAACAAACCGATGCCGGGTGGCCTGCCCAAGAAAACCGCGCGCGCCCTGCTGGATGTGGAAGACGCCAATGTCGTACCGGTGATCCGCAACCCGCAGCTGGCCGAAGACGCCGAAGCGGTGTTCTACTTCCCTGGCTGCGGCTCGGAGCGTCTGTTCAGCCAGGTGGGCCTCGCCACCCAGGCCATGTTGTGGCATGTCGGCACCCAGACCGTGCTGCCGCCGGGCTATCTGTGCTGCGGTTACCCGCAGACTTCGGCCGGCTATGCCGACAAGGGTGAAGCCATCACCACGGAAAACCGCGTGTTGTTCCACCGCCTGGCCAATACGCTGAACTACCTGGACATCAAGACCGTGGTGGTCAGCTGTGGCACCTGCTACGACCAGCTGGCCAAATACCGCTTCGAGGACATTTTCCCGGGCTGCCGCATCATCGACATCCATGAATACCTGATGGAAAAGGGCCTGAAGCTGGAAGGCATCGGCGGGCAGAAGTATATGTACCACGACCCCTGCCATACCCCGATGAAGGCTTACCAGCCGCTGGATGTGGCCAACAAGCTGCTGGGTGGCGGCGTGACGCTGAGTGACCGCTGCTGCGGCGAATCCGGTACTTTTGCCGCCAGCCGCCCGGATATTGCCACCCAGGTGCGTTCGCGCAAGGAAGAAGAAATCAACAAGGATCTGGCCAAGATCGGTGCCACCGAACAGCCGGTGAAGATTCTCACTTCCTGCCCGTCCTGCCTGCAGGGCCTGTCGCGCTACAGCCCGGATACCGGCACCGAGGCCGACTACATCGTGGTGGAAATGGCCAAGCACATCCTGGGCAAGAACTGGATGAAGGACTACGTGGAAAAAGCCCGCAACGGCGGTATCGAACGCGTGCTGCTGTAAGCTCCGCACACTGAGCTGCAACAGAAAACCGCAGGCTTTGCCGCCTGCGGTTTTTTATGGCTGAATGCAAGGCGCCGGGCGATGCTGGCGGTAGATGTGCTGCAGTCAGCCGTACAAGGACTGCTGCACAAAGCCCCTGCCGCCGCGACGCTTCACGCAGCAGAAAAGCCATGGCCTAGCGTCGCTGGCGCAATACATGGGAATAAAACCACAGCCGCAGCGCCACGCCTATTTCCTCTGCCTGCCGGTGCTCCCGCTCCCGCGCCTGCATCGCCAGATCACGCGCGGATGGTGTCAATGCTGGCTGCGGCCAGCGCTGCTGCAGATGATGGCAACGGGTAAAGTTCAAGCATGGAGCTGTTGTTTGCCATCAGGGCGCCTGACTCAATGGCATTGAACTATTCATGCTGGTGAGTCTGGAAAAGAAAAAAGGGCGACACTTAGCCGCCCTGCAATGTCCCCAGACAATGTCCTTGGTACTCAACGGCCGCTTTTCAGCTCCGCCCACATACGGTTCATCAGCCGGGTGATGTCGCTGGGTAAAGGTAGCTCGACATACATGCTCTTGAGCAGCGCTTCGGATGGATAAACATTGGGATCATTGGCAATCACCGGCTTGGTCAGCTTTCTGGCGGCCAGGTTGGCACTGGGATAAAACACCTCGTTGGTGATTTCGGCGCTCACATCGGGCCGCAAAATATAGTTGATCCATTTGTGTGCGGCCTCGGGATGGTTGCTGTCCTTGGGAATACCCATCAGGTCGAACCAGATCGGAATATTGCCCTTGGGCGTGACATAGCGCAGCTCATAGCTGCGGTGCGCCTCTTGTGCGCGGTTGCGCGCAATATTCACATCGCCGGAGTAGCCCAGCGCCAGACAGATGTCGCCATTGGCCAGGTCGTTGATATAGCCGGACGAATTGAACTGGGTAATGTAAGGGCGCAGCTTTTTCAACACTGCGTAGGCGGCCTGATAGTCTGCCGGGCTCTTGCTGTTGGGGTCGCGGCCAATATATTTGAGTACCACCGGAAACACATCGGTCGGCGAATCCAGCATGTTCACCCCGCAGCTGACCTTGGCCAGCAGCTCCGGCCGGAACATCAGCTCCCAACTGTCCAGCACCGCGTCCTTGCCCAGCACTTTTTGCAGCTTGGTGACATTGATACCCATGCCAGTAGTCCCCCAGGCATAGGGCACGCCATACAGGTTTTTCGGGTCCATGCTGGCGATGATCTTCATCAGCACCGGATCGAGATTGGCCAGGTTAGGCAGCTTGCTCTTGTCCAGCTTCATATAGACGCCGGCTTCAATCTGCTTGGACATGAAGGTGGAGGAAGGCACCACCACATCGTAGCCGGCACGTCCGCTCAGCAATTTGGCTTGCAGGGTTTCATCGGTATCGAACACATCGTACTTCACCCGGATGTGTGACTCTTTTTCAAAATTGGCCACGGTGTCTTTGGCGATGTAGTCCGACCAGTTGTAGACATTCAGCACGGCCTCTTCCGCCATGGCGGCCGCTGACAGCAACAGACCGCACAACAGGGCGGTCAGTCTGGAAAGGCTAGTCCTCATGATTTTCCTCGCAGATGGTATGAAAACGGTGGCATACAGCGACCCAGAGGACTTTTATTATTTAGCTGTACGTACAGCCAGTTTGTTTGCTAAGTATTTACCACGTCAATAACAACCAGTGTTTTCACAACATCACTACAGAAATCCGCTGTACATTGTGGCGATATTTCCACGCAGAGACCTGCATGCCACAGTCCATTCCCGATGGCCGCCGCCGCAAAGGCGACAGTAGCCGCCAACAACTGGTGGAGGCGATGATTCAGGCGGTGGCCAGCCATGGCCTACCGGGTGCCACCATTTCCGTCGTCGCCGAGCTGGCCGGTGTATCGCGCAGCCTGGTCAATTTCCACTTCAAGCAGAAAGAACAATTGCTGGACAGCGCGCTGGACCTTGCCCTGCACACCTACCAGCAGTCGCTGGCTACGGCTCTGGCAGAGTGTGAAACCACGCCATCTGCCCGCCTGGCAGCAGACATCCGGCACGATATCCATTTCGCCGCCACCCATCCCGAACTGCTGGCGCTGTGGTATGCCAGCTGGAGCGAGCGCCACAGCCTGCAGCAATACCGTGCCACCACCCTGGCATCCGACCGGCTCTACCGTATGGCATATACCACCTGCTTCGAACAGCTGCTGGGAGATACCACACTGGCCCGGCGCTGCGGCATGATCGTGGACAGTTTCATCGATGGCTTGTGGCTGGATTGCCATCTGGACCCGGACAATTTTTCAGTCAGCGAAGCAGAAGCCTGCGCCGAGATACTGTTGCAGTCATTGCTGCATACCCCAGCCAGTGGAGCAAACCATGCGTCGTGATAGCGCACTCTTGATTGTCGATGTCCAAGTAGCCCAGTTCGAACCCAACCCGCCCTACCAGGCCGATACTGTACTGGCCAGGCTGAACCAGGCCATTGCCAAAGCCCGCCAGCAGGAGATGCCCGTCATCTTCGTGCAGCACGATAGCCCGCCCGGCACCGATCTGGCCCCCGGCAGCGCCGGCTGGGCACTCCATCCGGCCTTGCAGCGGCTGCCGGCAGACCCGGTGGTACACAAGACGGTAGGCGACAGCTTCTACCGGCCCGAGCTGCACGCGCTGTTACAGCAGCTGGGCATACACCAGCTGTGGATAGGCGGCTCCGCCACTGACTTCTGCATTGATTACGCCATTCGCAGTGCGCTGTCGCACGACTATGCGGTGACCGTACTGGAAGATGCCCACACCTGCCGCAACCGTCCCCTGCTGCGTGGCGAGCAGGTGGTGGCCCACTTCAACTGGGTGTGGCGCAATATGGATGAGACCCCGCAAGCCCTGCGCGTGTGCAAGGTGGCGGAGCTGGATTGAAGAGCAAACATGAAAAGAGGAGGCTTGCGCCTCCTCTTTTTTGAGCACTACTGCGAGTGAGCTGCCGCTGTGCGGCTTATTACTTATTGGTTCAGCTTGCGCGGGGCATGCTGGTGATGCTTGGCGGCGTGATGATGATGGTGCTTATGCACATGCTTCTTGGCAGACTGGGCCTTTTGTGCAGCCGGCGCCGAAGCAGCCTTCTTCACCTGATGGTGTTTTTTGGCGTGGTGTTTCTTGGCCTGATGCGGTTTGGCATGATGGGTCTTGGCCGGCGCGCTCACTGCAGGCTTGGCAGCAGGGGCGGAAGCATCAGCGGCAAAGCCGGCAGCGGAGGCGAGACCAAACACAGCGGTCAGGACGAGTGCGGCGATCTTTTTCATGGTCATTCTCCCGTAAGGCGACTTTGTTGAGTTCCGGGGGCAGTGTGTTTGCTGCCTCCATGAACTGCATCTTAGGGAGGAGACGCCGCCCCGTCTGTGAGACTCTTGTAAGCCCGTGTAAGCAATCGTAACCGGCTCAGGCTTGCTGCGCCGGCACCGGCGTGACCCGCGTCACCAGCAACTGGTCGATACGGTAGTTGTCGATATCCACCACCTCGAACTTGTAGCCGGCGTACTCGACATGGTCGGTACGCTTGGGAATCTTGCGCAGCATGTACATCATGAAACCGGCAATGGTTTCGTAGTTTTCGTCATCCGGGAAACCGTCGATATCCAGCGCACGCAATACATCTTCCACCGGCGAGGCACCATCCACCAGCCAGCTGTCGGCATCGCGCTGCACGATCTGGTCCTCCTGGCTTTGCGTCACCAGGTCGCCCATCACCGTGCTCATCACGTCGTTCAGGGTGATGATGCCTACCACCAGCGCATACTCATTCATCACCACGGCAAAGTCTTCGCGCGAAGCCTTGAAACGCGCCAGCAGCTCGGACAGCGTCAGGCTATCGGGAATGATCAGCACATTACGGATGGTCAGCTCACGCTTGATCGACACGCTCTGCTGGTTCACCAGCCGCGTCAGGATATCCTTGGAATCGACATAGCCCACCACCGCATCCACCACGCCGTCACACACCAGATACTTGGCATGCGGGCTTTCGGCAATCTTGCGCTTGATGCTGGCTTCTTCTTCCTGCAGGGTGAAATACACCACGCTTTCGCGCGCGGTCATGGACGAGGGTACGGTACGGCTTTCCAGCTCGAACACGTTTTCAATCAGGTGATGCTCTTGCTGCTGCAAGACACCGGCCTCGGCACCGGCCTCCATCATGGCGACGATGTCGTCCGGGGTCAGGTCATCCGGCCGCGCCGTGGGCAGGCCGAACAGCCGGAACAGCATATTGGCCATGCCATTGAACAGCCACACCAGCGGCATGAACAGCCGCACGCAAGCCTGCATCGGCCGTACCACGCGCACGGCGATCTGCTCTGGCGCGGACATGCCCAGCCGCTTGGGCATCAAATCGGCAAACAGCACGAACAAGGCCGTCACGGTGACGAAGGACAGCAAAAAGCTGACCCGCTCCACCCAGTCGGCCGAAAAAACCAGATGCAGCGCCTGCGCAAAATAGGGGGTAAAGGCTGCCTCACCCATGATGCCGGCCATGATGGCCACGGCATTCAGGCCGATCTGCACCACGGTAAAAAACAAGCCCGGCTGCGCCTGCAAGGCCAGCACGCGCTCGGCGCGCACATCGCCCTCTTCGGACATTTGTCGCAGTTTGATCTTGCGTGCTGCCGCCAGCGAGATTTCCGATACGGAAAAAAAGGCACTGATCAAAATCAGTACGGCAATCACCATCAGGCTTTGAACCAGATTCACACAGTATTTCCAGGGAGTTAGCGACGATTTGTCTTGTACAGAATAGCAGGCCCGCATGACAGGACTGAACACACGGACAGTTGAATCAGTATAACAGACGAAAAAATGCAGCAAGTGTCAGGCGCGGTAGAATGAGCGACATCCATCAACAGAAAATGGCTATCCGCTCATGACTTGTCCGCTTTGCACCCTGCCTGCCGGCGAATTGCTGTACGAAGATGCCCGACTGTGGGTTTTGCTGGTTGAAGAGGCCGGCTACCCCGGTTTCTGCCGCGTCATCTGGAAACAGCATGTACGCGAAATGAGCGATCTGTCCGCCGCTGACGCACGCCACCTGCTGGACTGGGTACTGCACACCGAGCGAGCACTGCGCCAGGTGATGCAGCCAGAGAAGATCAACCTCGCCAGCCTGGGCAATGTGGTGCCGCATCTGCACTGGCATGTCATCCCGCGTTTTGCCGACGATGCCCACTTTCCCAGCCCGATATGGGCCAGCCCGCAGCGAGAGGGCGCCGACCACAACCAGGCCGGACTGGCCGACAGCCTGCGTGCCGCCTTGAAAAATCAGCCACTTGCCGCTGCAGTGCAATAAACCGGCCCGCTTGCCGACTATAGCTGCTTCTGTGTAGGCTAGAGCGGTCCTGCCGGTTTGCCACCGCGTACCGGCAGGCATGCGGAACCGCTTTCAAGCCGGCCCCTGGGCCGGCTCGTAAGCGGCTCCTCCTTGCCACATGGTGCTGTCCGCCATGTGACACACCCATTCAGGAGAAGCCGATGTACACCACCCTCATCAGCCCGGCCCAGTTGCAGGCGCTTGATCCCGAGCACTACGTCATTCTCGACTGCCGCTTCCAGCTGACCGACCCGGAATACGGCCTGCATGCCTATCAGGCCGGCCACATTCCCGGCGCACGCTACCTCAACCTCGATTACCACCTGTCCGGCGTCAAGACCGGCAGCAATGGCCGCCACCCCCTGCCGGATGGCCAGCGGCTGGCGGTGGATCTGGGCGCGGCCGGCATTACCGGCGATATCCAGGTGATCTGCTATGACGACGCCGGTGGCATGTACGCCGCCCGTGCCTGGATGCTGCTGCGCTGGCTGGGCCACGCTGCAGTAGCCGTGCTGGATGGCGGCATCCAGGCCTGGCAGCAAGCCGGAGCCGTACTGGAAACCGACAAAAAGCGCTATATGCCGCGCCGCTTTCCAGTGAATGTCAGCCTGATCGAAACCGTCGATGCCGACCAGGTACTGGCCAATCTGGATGAGCAGGACTTTGTCGTGGTAGATGCGCGCAGCCCGGAACGTTTCCGTGGCGAAGGCGAAACCATGGACCCGGTCGGCGGCCATATTCCGGGCGCCCGTAACCGCTTCTTCCAGCAGAACCTCAACAGCGAAGGTCGTTTCAAGGATGCCGCCACCCTGCAGCAGGAATGGAATACGGTACTGAATGGACTGCCGCCGGAACAGGTCGTCCACCAGTGCGGCTCCGGCGTCACCGCCTGCCATAATCTGCTGGCAATGGAACATGCCGGGCTGAGTGGCAGCCGCCTGTACCCAGGCTCGTGGAGCGAATGGTGCAGTGACCCGGCGCGCCCGGTTGCCCGCTAAGGCCAGCTAATAAAGCCCCCGCAATATAAAAACCGCCGCCCTCGCTCGCGAAGGTGGCGGTTTTTAATGGGGACCTGGCGGCTCAGGCCAGTATGAAGCGTTGCAGCAACTGCTGTCCGGCAGCCCAACTACCCAGACCGGCATGACTACCCATATGACCGGCACAGCCCGCATCCATCAGCCGGATACCCCACAGCTCCGCCATGGCCTGTGCCGTGGCAAAGTCGCAGAACAGGTCATCCTGGCTGGCCACCATCACCGCCGGCACTGGCAAGCGCCCTGCACTAGCCTGGGTAAATCCGGAGAAGGCCGGCAGCGCTGCCCCCTCCGGCAGTTCACCACTGGCCCTTGCCCGGGCTTCGGTAATCGGCAGGGCTGGTGGAGCCACCAGCAACACCCCCTTGATACGGCGCTGGGTGGCCAAATCAACCGTGCGCAGCCACTCCACCACCGTGTGACAGCCCAGGCTGTGGGCAGCCAGCACGATGCGGCCGCAACTATCCCGCACCAGCGCATCCAGTGCCGCTACCCACTGTTCACGCACCGGATAGAGCCAATCCTGTTGCTGGACACGCCGCGCCAGCGGATAGGTCAGCTCCCACAGGGTTTGCCAGTGCTTGTCACCGGAATTGCCCCAGCCCGGTACGGTAATCAACACCACATCATCATCGTCCAGCATCAGCCTTGCCCCATGGTAGTCAGGATCCATGCCGCTTGATCCGGCATGTTTCGCCCGCTTTGTCATCGCCAGCATCAACAGGCAGGCCTTGATTCTACCGGGAGGCAAGGTCGTATGCAGAAGGAATCTGCGCTGAAGCCATCACTGCGCGCCTGACCAAGCAAAACCGCTGCCGGTCTTGGCAGCGGTTGGCGTGTGCAATGGCAAGATCAACGCTGATTCGGCTGATCCCAACGCTGATCATTACGATCATTGCGGTGGTCATTGCGCGGATCCGGCCGGTGGTCATTGCGGTAGTCACGGTGCGAATCCCCGCGATGCTCATCGTGGCGACCAGCATCATGCGCAGGATGCGGATGATCGTGCTGATAACGCGGTGCATAAACATGCTTGTACCATTTATCCTGCACGAAGAACACCCGCTTGTCGCAAGCATGATATTGCCGGCAGTAGCGGTTCCAGTGGCGGGCATGTTCAGGCGGTACTCGCAGGTAGATGGGAGGCTGACTCACCACCATCGGGCTGACAATGACTGGCTGGACATTCACCACTGGCGGCGGACCATAGTTGCCGATATCCAGCTGACCGAAAAAGCCCGGTTCACCGATATTGATAGAGACGCCAACATCGGCAGCAAAAACCGGCGTGGCGGCAGCCAGCGACAATGCGGCGACAATCAGAATACGTTTCATGGCAGTTTCCTAACAAGCAAGGGTCAGTTGTGCTGCACTCCCTGCCCATGCCGGCTTTTGCCACCGCCTGGGCCAGCACATGCAGTCTGGGTGAGTTCATCCTACCCCATGAACACCCTGGACTTGTTGCGACAATGATTGCAATTTGTTAGCAATCGCGCCATCTCAACACAAACTCATGATTAATCTACCAATGGGTCGCCGTCTTCACTGCCATGGACTCAAGCGAGCGTCAGCTGGTAATCGACGATCAGCGGCGCATGGTCGGAGAATTTCTCATCCTTGTACACCGAGGCTGACTGAGCAAGCGCCATCAATGATGGGGTGACGATGTGATAGTCGATACGCCAGCCCACATCCTTGGCATAGGCCTGGCCGCGATTGCTCCACCAGCTGTAGCCCGGCTGCTCCGGATACAGGGTGCGCCACACATCGCACCAGCCCACCCGGCCCAGCAGATCGCTCATCCAGGCACGCTCTTCCGGCAGGAAGCCGGAATTTTTCAGATTGCCCTTCCAGTTTTTCAGGTCGATTTCCTGGTGGGCGATATTCCAGTCACCACAGATGACGATATCGCGCCCGGCCGCTTTCAGTTGCTCCAGATGCGGCATGAACACATCCAGAAACTGGAACTTCACCTGCTGACGCTCATCGCTGCTGGAGCCCGACGGCAGATAGAGCGAGATCACACTGAGATTGCCAAAATCCAGCTGCAGGAAGCGGCCTTCGGCATCGATCCAGTCCACGCCCAGCCCTTCAATCACCGCATCCGGCTGATGGCGGGTATACACCCCGACGCCGCTGTAACCCTTTTTCTCGGCATAATGAAAATAGCCGGTCAGGCCATCCGGCGCACGCATGCGCTCGCTCAGGTCGGCCGCCTGAGCCTTCAGCTCCTGAACGCAGACAAAATCGGCTGCAATTCCGGCCAACCAGTCGAAAAAACCCTTCTTGTCCGCCGAGCGGACGCCATTGAGGTTGGCTGAAACGATTCGAAGCAATGCAGTCTCCTGTGCTATCCTTGCCGGCAATTTTTCCAGCCGTTCAGATAGTTAACTAGTATCCATGAGGAATGATATGAGCGATTTCCGCCAAGATTTTATCCGTTTTGCACTCGACAAGCAGGTATTGAAGTTTGGAGAGTTCATCACCAAGGCCGGGCGCAAATCGCCATATTTCTTCAATGCCGGCCTGTTCAACGATGGCCTTTCCACACTGCACTTGTCGCGCTTCTATGCCAAGTCGATAATGGCGAGTGGCCTCGAATTCGACATGCTGTTCGGACCGGCCTACAAGGGTATCATCCTGGCCGCCGGTGCGACCATGGCCATGGCCGAACAAGGCCGCAATGTGCCTTTTGCCTATAATCGCAAGGAAGCCAAGGATCATGGCGAAGGCGGCACCCTGGTTGGCGCACCGCTGCAAGGCCGTGTGCTGATCATCGATGACGTGATTTCCGCAGGCACCTCGGTGCGCGAATCGGTTGAGCTGATCCGTGCCGCCGGCGCCACACCGGCTGGCGTGGCCATCGCACTGGACCGCATGGAGCGCGGCAGCGGCGAATTGTCTGCCGTACAGGAAGTGGCACAGCAATACGGCATGCCTGTATTGGCCATCGCCACCCTGAACGACCTGCTGGGCTTCCTGGAAGGCAGCCCGGAGCTGGCACAGCACCTGACGGCGGTACGCGCTTATCGCGCACAATATGGAGTGAATGAAAAATGACCCAGCACTTGCCTGCCTTGTTGATCTTGCTCAGCTGCAGCGTAGCCATGGCTGATGGCACGCTGTACAAGTGGGTGGACGAAGCAGGCAAGGTGCACTACAGCGATGCCGCACCGCTGCAAAACCAGAAGCAGGGTGTGGCCGAGCTGAATCGTCAGGGCGTGATACGCAAGCCGGCGGAAAGCGAACAGGCGCGTCGCCAGCGTGAAGCCAGTGAGGCACTGCAAAAGCAGGAACAACAACGCCAACTGGATAGCGCGCGCTACGACAAGGGCCTGCTGGAGAGTTATCGCAATGTCGGCGAACTGAAGGCCGACCGGGAAAAACAACTGAGCATCCTGCAGGCTTCGCTGGATGCCCAGTACTCCAGGTTGAAAGGCCTCAACCTGCAGCTGCGCGACATGCTGAAAGAACAAGACGTCAACCAGAAACTGCACCGGCCAGCCGCACCGGCCCTGCAGCACAATATCCAGGTCATCCAGCAGGAACAGAAGGGGCTGGGCGCGCTGATCAGCACCAAGCAGGCCGAGCTCAACAGCGTGCGCCAGAAAATGCAGGAAGACATCAACCGCTATCAGCAGATCAGCCGCAGCGCTCAGTAAACCCGCCCCGCCGCATCAACCACCGGCCTCCTTGCGCTGCCATGCCTCCTTCAGTTGCCGGGTATTCTGCTGCAACTGCTCACTGGCCGCCGTGTTCGCTGCGCTCGCCGCCGACAACTCCTCCGCCGCACGCTGCGCCGCCATTTGCGCATCGGCCAGCCGCTGGTCGGCCTGCTGTTTGGACGCCTGGGCCTGCGTCAGACGTGCCTGGGCCTGCTCCTGCAGATTGTTGGCTTGCTGATAGGCCATCTGCGCCGCCAGCAGCTGCTCATCCACCGTTTGCGCCAGTACCGGCAGCGCCGTCGCCGCCAATAACAGCACACAACCAAATCGCTTGATCATTGCCTTGCCCTCTCACAGGTATTCTTGACGCTGTCCATTATCCACGCGGATGGCAGGCTTGACGACCACACTGCGCAGCCACAATGCAAAAAGCCCGGCCACCTGAGGTGACCGGGCTTCTGCATACTGACTGGTGGGTTGTGAGTGGCTCGAACACTCGACCTACG
>NZ_RFAR01000034.1 GCF_003693445.1 Aquitalea palustris
GGTATACCACTCCGAGTTCGTACATGGTGTTGTCTTTCTTAATTCGTGATGAGCATCACATTTTTTGTGAAGAAGCCCTGGGTCAAGGCGCGCCGCCGCAGACAGTACGTGTGGTACGGCAAGGCGGCGCAACGCAGGAGCGGGGCTTCTATCTGCCTTACAGGCCGCGGGCTTTCAGGGCGGCATCCAGTCGCGGATACACGCGTCGGGCATTGCC
>NZ_RFAR01000035.1 GCF_003693445.1 Aquitalea palustris
GCGGCATCCAGTCGCGGATACACGCGTCGGGCATTGCCTTCAAAGATTTGCTGACGCTCGGCATCCGTCAGTGCCGCCGCTTCGATGTAGCGCTTGGTGTCGTCGTAGTAGTGGCCGGTTTCCGGGTCGATGCCGCGTACCGCGCCAATCATTTCGCTGGCAAACAACACGTTGTCCACCGGGATGACCTTGGTCAGCAGGTCGATGCCTGGCTGGTGGTAGACGCAGGTGTCAAAGAAGATGTTGTTGAGCAGGTGGTCTTTGAGCAGCGGCTTTTTCATTTCCTGCGCCAGCCCGCGGAAGCGGCCCCAGTGGTAAGGCAC
>NZ_RFAR01000036.1 GCF_003693445.1 Aquitalea palustris
TTCTTTGGGTACTTTCTTTTGGCGAAGCAAAAGCAAAGGACCTCGCCGGCGGGGCGAGACCCGCGAAATTGGTATTTTTAAAAAAGGTCTGGTTGGATAAATAGCTTTTCTTGCATTTTCTTTATTTCACTTAGAAGAATAGCGCCTTTTGCAACTTTGTCATCGCCGCCTAAAGTTTTGTATTTGTCAAAGATGAAATTGAACGACTCTTCAAGTAGTGGGGTGGCAATTAGGTCTAGCTTAATTCTTGATAGTTTTTCAGGGGTTATCTTTGCAGTTTTTAGTGCTCTAATTGCCACGTCATAAATTAGGTAAAATCTCAAATTATTTCTCTCATTGGGTGTTAACTCAATTCCTTTCAGGAATTCGTCTGCTTTTCTCATTATTTCAATAGATATTTTATATATTTCTATATTGGACTCTGGGTTGAATAATAATTTGTATGCAGAGTCGTCATTTTCTTCTTCTAGGAGGGTGGATGGGCGCGCCCTCGCAGTGTCTGGTCTTCCCATTAAGATCGACATTAATATTTGGGCTAACAGTGGAAGGCCGATAATCTCGCTTGGTTTTTTGCCGGCATTTTTGTAGAAATTTTTTCTCCTGTCGTAAAAAATCCCAAATTTTTTCAAATATTCTTCTATATCCCTATGTATTGGGTCGGTGGCTCTTAAGACCGCTTTTGCTATATGGTTTTGACTGTTGGTTGCTTTTATTATTTTGTCGCGTGCGGATGTTGCGTCTGCAACTACAACTTTAATCAATGCATTTCTTTTTTCTTCTGTATTGATAATGTCTGGCTTTGAGAAGTAGTTGTAGATTTCATTTGACGTTTGTAATCCATTCACAATTTCTGGTGAAATTATTACTAGCTCTTTACTTCCGCTGTAGTTAATATCGGCTGCTAGTATGGTTATTCCATTGTTTAGCCACCAAAAATCTAGAGTTTTGTCGCTCATCAATGTTTCAGAAATACCCGAATTAACATTGGTGTCGCCTTGGTAATCTCTGACGTTCGATTCAAATATAGATTTGTTTAGTAATCCATTTTCTTTGGTAATAAATTTATAGAAATCTTTTAAATTAACAAGAGTTACCAATGTCTTTCCTGTAGAGGACATTGGGTTTTCAGCGAGGCGCAGTATGTGGTGCTCTCTTGGACGTTTTCTGTGTAGTTCTAATAATTGTTCAGATCCGAGGAAGTCAAAACTAATTGCCGCGGTTCTGTGCAAATTCTGCAGCTCGCTAAGCAATTCATCTTTTTCGTGCGTAACATTTTCATGAACTACTGCAGCTTTTGTTGAGTAATAAATTTTAATTGATAATGACGGTGATTTTGCAATAAGGCTACGATATGCTTCAGTAAATTTTCTAAAGAAATCCAATACTTGTGCATTGTATTTTTTCTTTAAGTCATCATAGCTTGCATCTAGTCGAAGTAGTGTTATAAGTGATGATCTTAATTTTTGTATGGCTGACTCACCAAAGCCTTCGGTATTTTTGGATTGCAAAACGACGACTTCAATGTTGACATCTCTTTTGTATCTTTGATAGTCTTTAAAATCTTCGCGTATTAATTCGTTGTTGATGGTGAGGTAGAGTGCATCAATGCCACCATCAAGCGGGCCATCAACAATCCCATCAAGCACTTCTTCATAGGATAGTTCGTGTTCTTTTAAAATTAATTGTGCAGAGAAGAAATTAAAAAAACCATCCGCAGTAAAGTCATTTGATTGCGAATCATATTCTTGAGTTAAAATTTGATCGAACAAGATTTGTTCTGTTGAGTTTCTGCTCACAATTAATTCCTAATGACAAAAGGCACACCGAAGTGTGCCTTTTGTCATGCGCGTTAGTCAACGACCTATGTTGTTAGATACACCAAAAATTGAAATTGAAACAACTGAAAAATCAAAAGCTTACTCTGATGTTGGTGTGTAATATTTGAAATTCCACAAAGCCAAAAATTGGCATTATCGTATTTTGAAGCCAAAGTTTGGAGTTTTTTGATCGTAGGGAGGTAAGATGACTCAACAGCCAATTTTCCAGGTTGGTCCAAGCGGACCACTACAATTGGACGTTGCTTGGCGTTCATCAGTGTCTGAATTTTGCTCAGGGATGAAGAAAGCGGTTGGTAAGAATGCCACTAGCCAGTTACGCCCTTACCGTTTGGGATGTACCGGCTATATTGCTTTTGATGTGCGAGGAGAGGCCGGAGAGGTCAATGTGACCCTTGTCGAGAGTGGATCAAACAGACTCCCGGACGCTGCAACCATTTTCAGCGTCCGGGAGGTAGAATGTGAGTTGGTCGATCTTATCGACGCTTATTACTTGGTAACCAGTGTTCTAGATTCATTAGAAACACCGTAGCCTACTGGGTCGCCTTATTTTTTGTTGGGCCCAATACAATGGCGAGATGACGCAAGTGTGATATTACCAGATTGAGGCCATCGCTCTCATTCGGGGCATCTTCAAAGTGCCCTAGTGCATAGACCCTAAGAAAGCGGACTTCATCCACTTTGGAAAGGATTCCATCAAGGTACTTTCTATGCCGGTACTCTTTCATCATGGAAGGGCTAACATATAAAGAAACTGGCTTCCCTTCTACAGTGTCGTAAAATTTCAGCCGAAATCCTTGTCCGTAGCGCTTATCCAAGATTGCACCGCCATATATAATCCGTTGTGTCGACCAAGTCTTAGCATAGTTTAAACGCTGGAAATAATGCTTCAGCTTAATTTTGCCTATTCCTTTAACTTGCAGCTCTAAAGTGGAAAATTCTTCGTCAGTAAGTTTCTCTTTTGCATCCCTAAAGCTCTCTACTAATCGTTCCAAGTCGTTGGTTCGATCCACCCCAGTTAACTCACAATCGTTGTTTTTCCGTGCCTGGTTACCACCAGAGGCAGGCACACCAATACCGCCACAATCAATAGGGGGCTTCTCTGTCCCTGCCGGTTTGGTTCCATCGTGATCAGTCGGGTCAAAGACATCAATGAAGTCGTTCAACTTGCGACGTGCTTTGCGCTTACGTGCGGTATCTTCAGACTCACCAGGGAGCAGGCCATCAGCCCCCTCGGTGTCGTCCTCATGTTGCCATTCACACCCAGGTAGATGCGTATCCTGCTCACGGTAGTGAGCTGTTACGTGCTTAACTGACTCTTGAGCGTTCTCACGGTAATTCACGCCAATGACCCGCACACCTTTCTCACGGCATTTTTCATCGGAACACAGAAAGTGGAACTTTGTGAGAAGGGGTTCTCTAGACAGAAATTCTATTCTGGCTTGGGTGATCGTAACTACTTCGCGGAGTTCTATGCAGTACGCACGCATGATACGGAGACTGGCCATTTTTATTACTTCATCGTGATTAAGATGCTAAAAGAATAATCCGAACCAACTTTCTTGTTGCCACCTTGCTTAATAGCGCTCACCATCTACGCTCCATCGAAAGTAAGTAGGAATATGGACTCTCGATTCTCGCCCGCCGCCGTTGATTTGCTAGTAGTACCGCTGACGCAGTAAGCGATATTCCCGCGCCGGCAAGTAAGGCCACCGAACTAGGAATACCTGCAAGGATTGCCGCTGAGGTTGGGGCGGCCGAAAAGAAAGAAACCTTCAACAGTCCGTTGAGCCCAGTGTCCCAGCTTTGGGATCTCAAAGACTCTCGGAGACTACGCATCGCGGGCAAGACGTTGGCCTGATATTGATCGGAGACAGCTTGTCTCAGTGCTTCTATCGGCAAGTCTTTTGGTAAGTCTGTAGTAAGACGCGAAACTTCTCGGCGGAATATAGCTAATTCTTCCTGGTGATCTTTCTTGAACTTGAGTATTTCTTTTGCCGAAAGAGTTTCAGGTAATGAAATTCCTTGCACCATAAGATCAATGAGCAGGCTAGGAGAAACTGCTGTTGGCAACGAGCGCCTTGGGCCAGAAGCATCGAAATGACGGCCGAATCGTCGACTGCCAGATGTGCCGAGCGGTTTTCCTTTGCGAACAGCGATTGCCAACTGATCTGCTGCAGCTGACTCGGTGACTAAACCCAAACCTAGTCGATGAGCCAACTGGGAAGCAAGCAATGTCATGTAGAAGTTGGCAAAGCCAGGCGCGACATGAAGCCAGCCGTCATCATCTAACCCTCGTTCAAGCTCAGAGCGAATCATGTATGGCAGTTTTTCCGGATGTATATGGGCTAGCTCCTGCAACTCATATGACATCTTCTCCGGATGGATTCGGCGAGTTGGTTGTTTGTCTGTGTCGAACATGACGCCTGCTGAGGCGGGATCTGTAAGAAAGTCGAGAACTTGGTCTGTAAGTTCTTCAACCTCGTCCATATCCGATGAAACGCGAACAGGTACGAGTACACCTTCGTCACAGAGGTATCGAGCAAAGTTATTCGAGTAGGGGTCGCGATGAGAAACTGGGACAATTGTTCGGATGGAGTCCCAGAACAACGCAGCACTTCGTAGCCATTGTTCATCCTTTATGTCGATGTATGGGTAGTAAAGCGCTGAGGAGAATGCTGCCGGCACTAGAATTCCTCCGTAATGATTGTTCCGTTGGTTAATGTGATGGTCTGTTAATCTCATGCTAAGACGCGGTGTCGTGCGATCTTCAAAGCCTTGGTAGGGAAGGGGGAAGAACCTCTTGTTCGATGGCGCGAAGGTCAGAAGCGATGGCAGAAGCAATATGCGGCCAACCAAATTTTTCACTAACCCGTTCGATTTCCCGAACCTCGTCTTCAGTTAAACGTTTCCGAGCGGGATAACCTAGATATTCTGATGGATCCATGTTCCAGAGCAGGAGGGGGGCTTCATAGGTTCTGGCAATGCTTGCAGCGATCCTAATTCCTCCAAGGTCAATGTCTCCCCAGTGGAATCGCTTCACTCCCGGTCTTGTCAGAGCGTCGTTGATGGAACGTGTATACACGCCAAGCATCGCTGGGGAAGGCATTCCTCCCGTATAGAGAATCAGGCCATTGGGTCTCCCTGCTTTGCCGAGGGCGAGCTCATGGAAAGTGGTCAGGTTCTCTACCGTCAGGATATAGGTCGCGTTTTCTCCAAGCACCAGCCGCCGGATACTTGCCGGGGACAAACCGATGTAGGGGGCTGGGATACGAAGCGTCGTTCCATCATCAAGATCAATCGCGCCATTACCAGCAACCAGGATGGGCTGAGGTAGCTTGACGAGGCCTAGCCCGCTCAAGACGTCCTCAATATCGCGCCAAGGTGGTTCAAGTCTCTCCGCAGTCACCATATCAAGCGAAGCACCAATCCCTTCGATACGTTTGCTGTCCGCAAAGAGTTGGCCGCTCAAGCGCCGAATCGGTACATCATCAGTTTCGGTACTCTCCCGGCAAGCCTCGACCACCTTGCAGGCATCGATCACGTCCTGAACCTCCAATGGAGTGAGGCTGCGGATGGTTTTGCCGGTCCGCCAACGTGCCAGGATGTCTGCGACGTTCCCCAAATGCATCCAAGGGCGAAGAGCATTAAGTGCATGGGCATATGCCTGCCATGCGCTGGGTCTGCCAAGAATCGCTGCAACACGATTTGGATCAACTAGCCGCGTACGAACGATCTGCCCATCCGTTCCTGCGCGGCGATCCCATTCGAGAGAAATCGCGCCATCCCGCTCAGCTTCGCGTAACTCTGCATGGGCGATATCCTTGTCCTGTCGCAGCGGTAGTTTGAAGTATTCAGGGAGTGATGCTTCCGAAAATAGCACTGTATGCTCTCGTTCTGCCTGTTGTGCCCAAGCCCGTTCGGACTTTTGCAGGAGCTTTTCCAGCACGGTCCGAGCAAGTGAATTACCTTTAGTGCTCATGCAGTACCAGCCTCTAGGCTCGCGATCATGTTGGTAAGCAGATCAGGGTGTTCAGATGGCATGTCGGACATAAGCAGTGTCTTCGCTGGCTCCTTGATCTTCGTCTGTTCGACAAAGACGTCCATATCGAACCGTGTAATCTCGAAGATGGTGTCCAGCGTAGGTGCAAGTTTGCTGTGATCGGCCTCTGGGGCTGCCATGATCATCTGCAGACCAATGGTGTCGAGGAAGCGTGCCGCAGAAAGCGCGTTTTGTTGGTCCATGCCGTGGAAGGCTTCGTCCAGGAGCATAAGGCCCGCCCCTGTGCTGTGTTTTCCCGCGTCGATTCGGTAAGCCGCAGCCATCGCGGCGCCTGCGATGACGTAGAATGGGGTTCGATGTTCGCCGTTCGAACCGACACCGATACGGCGGGAAAGTGGGATGGACTTTTTGCCTTCGCGGTCAATCATCAGGTCGAAGGTAAACAAGGTTCGGTAATCATCTAGCGGGTTAAAGCCGGTTTTCCCATCCTGACCGGTGTCATCCAGCAACTGCATTATCACCTCATGGCCAGTTTCGCCAAGTGAGAACATGTCCTGTTCATTGCCTTTACCAACATTGATGATGTAGTCGTGGATGGCTCGGTGGGCTTCTGCCGACCGTACGACAAAACGGTATCGCTCGCCATTCGAGAATGGTGGGCAAGCGTTGAGAGTCTTGTTGATGTCGGAGATGGTCGTGTGCATCTGCTCGATGCTTTCCCGAATCCGTACGGCCACATCATTTCGGAATGCTTCTTCGGCCGCAATACGAGCCTGCCGGACTTCTTCCTTGCGCTCGACAAGTTCGGTTTCCTTGAGCCTCTTTTCCTCATCGCGCACCCATGCTAGGGCAAGCCGCCAGTCTTTCAACTCGTCGCCTAAAGCAACACCGTGCCGATCCAGATAGCTCTGGAACTGCATCAGCGCAGTCGCGAAAGCCTCGTTGGCATCTCGATCGGCAATTTCGATACGGCGTTTGCAGCCTTCCATTCGATCCTTATGTACGCCACCCGGATGGCTGCTCTCAATGTCCGACCGTACGCGCGATATCACATCCTCGTCGACGCCAGGTATTGCACGTGCTGCCGTAAAGGCAGCTTCCTTCTCGTTGCGTTCCTTGCGTACAAATTGAAGTTGCGGGAAAAGGCGTCGAAGATCGGCCTCTGCCTCGGACAGGCGGACCCGGTTGTTGGACTCCTCTGTCCTTGCTGTTTCCATTGCAGAGAAGAGCTCATTGACACGCTGCCGCAGCGGATCGTGCTCGTGAGTATCTATCGATTCGATTTTCGTCTGCACATCGAGAATGGTAGTTTGCTCGGCTAGTGCTTGCTGTACCTCATCTGTGATACGAGAAGATTTCTCTTGGAGGTCACCCAGTAGCCTAATCCGATTGAGTACGTCTTGAATCTTGGCAAGTCTTTCTTTGGCTTTGGATTCAATCTCAAGCTGCTCCAACAATGCATGACGCAACGCTTCTTTCTCGGCAAAGGTCATGCGTTTGCCCATTTGAAGCTTCTCAATTGGTACTAGACGCAAGCGGCTCGTTGTAAAGTTCGAACTAAGCATGCCGTCAACTGTGAGTGCCCGCGAATATCGCTCAAGTTCTTCCTCTGTTTCAACGCAACGCAACTGGCCCATCAATGCACGCAAATACGCTAGCGCTACCGGGTGACTTCCTGTCAGTAGATTGCCAACTAGAGCGTCATCCATTTCGTCCCACACCTGGCACCTTAGATGATTTGATTGGACGACCTTGGCGGAATAAGGATTGTCCCGATCCGGCATGCTACGAATGAGCCGCACGGCCTCTCGCTCCTGTCCATTGGCAACAACGAGCGCTTCTCGATTAGTCGACAGGAATGACTCGATGGCCGGCTGCCAGCGCACATCGGAAACCTGAACCAGATTGCAGACCGGCTCCGCCTCTATACCGTGTTGCTGGAGATAATTGATGACCGCTGCGACTGCACCGCTGATCGGGGCTCCATCCTTGTCCGCGTTATTGACCTGGCCCGTTATCGTCCGCAAATTCGCAGTTGCTGTCTCGACTGCACTGGAAGCTTCCTTGAGAGCCACTTTCCACGGCATGATCTGATCCAGCAGGAAGTTGAGTGCCTTGGCCATCGTTTCGTCGAGACCAGAGACCAGTTTTTGCTCGAGTTGGGTGGCGCAATGAGCAAGGCCACGGTCGATTTCTGTGGCCAAGCGCAGCTGGTCAGGCAGTAATTTGCTGGTGGCGATGGTATTTACCACGCTGGCGACGGCACTCACGTCCTTATCAAGGCGTCGCAGGCACATGGCGAAAGTGTTTTGATTTAATATGAGTTGTTGGGCATAGGCTTCTGCTGCGTCAGCCCCTGGGGCTCCATGAAGTGCCTTCACGGCGTTTTCCCATGCCTTAGCGGTGTTCTTTACTTTATGCAGATGGTTTATGGAGTCACGCTTGTGGGAACGTCTACGGTGTGATGCTTGCAGGATTGCTGATTTCAAGGCGTTAGCGCGGTCTTGGCTATCTTTGAAATCGTATTCGGCTGCCAATGCTTGAATGCTGGCCTCCCGGCTGCGATAGCGAGCAACCTTCGCATAGGCGTCGTCGATGACCCCTAGCATGGCAATCTGTTCCTCGACTTGATGCAGGAGTTGATTGAGTTGCTTGAACATCTCAATCTGCTGCCTTGCACGGCGCCGATCAATCGTCTGAGGTTCGACCACGTAGTCGCGAACGAAACTATCGACGCTCTCAATATTGCGCAACAGAACCGATTTGTTGAACACCTTGAGGTACTCGCGCACATCGATTGACTTGGCCTTCGGCTGGAGGGCGTGGATCATCTCGTGGATGTACTTCGTCGGTTGGTTCGTGAAGAAAGGTGTACGACCAGCGGCATCGCAACGCTTCCTGGCCCTGGTGGTAAAGTCGTTGAACAGTAGGGGCACTTCACCCTCGTCCGACATCTCCAGATGATCGGAGCACGAAAGACTAATGCCATTGAGAACGTATAGCCCGAGTAGCTCATGATTTGAGTCTGTGGCCACAGCTCGAATACACGCGCCAATCGTTACTGGTTCTCGGGTCTGATCATCCTCGAAGACCAAAGTGATATAGGTAATCGATTCGTCCCGCTTGCGATCTGTAGCGCCCCCTCCGCCAGTATCGTCGACTACACCCAAACAGTAGTCTCGAATGGACCGGGGATTACGCTTGCCGCCGCCGGTGGTGGACACGGACTGGGTATTGAAGGCGAGGTAATTTCCATGCGCGCCCAGCATCGCAATCTGGATAGCATCGAGGATTGAGGTCTTGCCGGAACCGTTCTGACCTAGAAAAGCGACGTGACCAGAAAGATCGAGTTCGATCGCTTCATACAGGAAGTATTGGATAAGAACCACGCGGTTAAGCTTCTTCACGGTCATCTCCCACGACAGCGAGTTCTACAGCAGGCATTTTCTCCGGAGCATCTTCAACGGAGATGCCGCGTGCTCGACCTGCGTACTCGGTAAGGCGGCTTAGGGTCGCTTCGCTGACGATTGCTTCGATACCCGGCAGGATTTCCACGTCGAATGGTTGATCCGAACCCGGTTCAGTCGCAGGCATTTTCACTACCCCAAAGGCTTTCATCCGCCCGAGAAGCTCTTTAAGCGCGCCGGCTTCCGGGGGGAGTTCACGTCCGGTTTCTGCTCTATAGCTTTCAAGAAACTCATCGATGGGCAGCACCGCTGATCCACTATCGAGGCTGCCCTGCAGAGCTTTAACGTGATAAAGCTTGCGTAACACAAGTAGAAGCAGAGCGTCTGCCGTCGACATGTTCTTCTGCTTTTCCAGGTACGGAATTACAGCGACGTAGCGGTAGGTTGAGTCAAACTTGAGTGACATGCCCAGAAGGTCAAAAGTCTCCCGGAAAGCATTTCGGTACCGATCAATCAGGCGGTAGGCAAAAGACTGCTGGTTATTCGACTCGTAGAGAATCTGATTGCTAATGAGCTGGTATGCAGCCAGCTTGAAGTCGTCAGGCTGGTATAGCGCACCCTGACCAATCACTTCGGCCCATTCACGAGGCATGGTTGACTCCTACAGTTCGACGAGTGACCTGAAACTTCGGGACGCACAAGTATTCGTTATCGGTGACTTTTCCTTCAATGAAGTCGAATCGGTAGTCTTTGAGGGCATACAGCATGGGGTGAGTCTTCCGTCCTAGGCCTGTATGTTTCCTCGAAAGGAGTGCAAGTCGCATGACCTGGACGAAGACGCAGAAATCGTGGATGCCGCTGATTTGCATGTCGTCAGAGGACACTTTGAAGTTTTGGCCAAAACATTTCTCCAGATAGGCTGTGACATTGGCTGGCGAAACCTCCCGGTGGAGCTTCATCAGTTTCTTGAGACGTACCTGAGCGATCTGTTCAATGGTCATGCGTGGCTTGGAGATCGCACTGCGCGACATTGGCCCCGATCTCTTCTGGATGGGTGGCAGCCGGCTTTCGGCCAGAAGGTGTCCGGAGAGGATGCCCATCGCGGTTACCTCGTCGCCCGTCGCGTCTTTGAAACGGTCAATTGATACCGAGAGCAGCCGATCGAGCTTGTCCTGTGTTCGGACCTTGTAATGCAGGTAGGCCATCGCCCGTGCTGTCGCTTGGTCGACGCTCGCGTTCAGCCGATCCAGATGCCGATCTATGTCTTTGAACATCAGGAAGCGGCCAACGTCACGTTCAAAACGCTCCTCTGCCTCTTCCATGCTGGAGCAGCGAAAGGAGCTCTTGTAATAGCTGACCATCGTCTCGCGTTTAGCAAGGTCGTCGCGAAGGGTCAGGGCGATAGAGATGATCCGACCGCGATTGCGCAGCGGGTGATTCTCCGTCCTGAGTTCGTGGTAGTCACGGATATAGAGCTGGCCGATGTAGTTGTCAAAGAAGGTGCGAACAAACGCGGCCGTCGTCTCTTGGGCGCTGAGCAAGTCAATGGCTTCCCGCACTCGCATAGTGGTCGCGCTTAATGTATTGATCAGTTGCCTTGCCTGATTCGCCGCCTCATGAAAACCGCTTGCCTGCCGCGCTGGGTCTGCCAGCACCTGTTCGAGCTGGTTGTGGATCAGTTGGACTTTGCCCGCAATGATCTGCGGTCCTTCCTCCGCGAACTGACGGAGGATCTCCAGAAATTTCTGGACAGTTGTTGGCATGGAGACGTAGTTCTTCACGCCGATCCGATCTTCGCGCAACCAGCCTGAACTCACGAGTCGGCGGTAGATGATGTTGGCTCGGACGTTGAGTGGCGTGTTCTGTTCTTCCTCTCCCTCTTGCGTCCAATCTGTGTCAGTGATGAACCGCTCGATTTCGAGCGTAACGGAACGCTGAAGAAATCCGTCTCCATCTGGCGGCATCGCGTCCGGCCCGAAAAACTGATCGTGCAAGCGCAGCAACAGATCCCAATACACCGTTTTGTTGGGCGAGGATAGAGGCGCAAAAAGCCCCTCTGGGAGTCGTTGAAATAGACCAGTCATGGCGTGTTACCACGATTGCATTTATCATTGAAGATAACTTATCGTAATGTATAAATGACATATGGGCAATGACATGGCAAAAGAATCTCACGCTGCAAGAAGGAAGAGGCGTCTGGTAGGGCTGTTGCAACAAGGATTCTCTAGCGGTACTTCACCAGAGACGGTAGCTCAGCTGGCACAGTTGCCAGAAGGATCTAGTGTGGAGCGAGGAAGTCCAGCATGGCCACTAGCCATCAGCAAGGTCTGTCCTGGATTTAAGGCTGTGGGAGCTTAGCGTATGACTGAACCGAAATCCGTAAAGCAACAGCGAATGCGTGCCATGCAGGGTGTTCTTGCGTGGGAAGGTTCCATTGGAAACACGCGTGTCCGCGAACTGTTCGGCTTGCAAATGATTCAGGCTAGCCGACTGTTGGCCGAGTTTCGGGATCTGATGGATGATCAAGTCATGATCTCGGGGCGAGCGAAGGCTCTCATTCCAACAACCCCCGCCAAGTTGAAGACTGATGTTTCACTTGATGAATATGTTCGGCTAACCAAGAGCTCAAGTGAGAACAAAGACTTTCTCTTCGATGCACGAGTCGATCTGACAGAGATTGATCCACATGTGTTTGCGCTATTACGTCAAGCAGCCCTAACCCAGAGTGGGGTAGAAATCGTCTATGCCTCGATGTCTAGCCCCGTTCCGAATGAACGCCGAGTTTTTCCTCATGCAATTGTTGAGGTTGGCCGTCGTTGGCACTTACGTGCCTGGTGTGAGAGCAGGGGGGAGTTCAGAGATTTCAACCTTGGGCGGATTCACGGAGTTACAGGCTTACCTGAAACCAAAGCGCCTTTCACCCAGAAAGACGATGCCGCTTGGAATACACGAGTTATTCTCCAATTGGCGGCACACCGTGCCTTGAGCCAAGAACAGCAGCTAGTTGTTCGTAACGAATTGTTTGCAGGGACGATGGGGCGTCGGCTTTCCATACGGGCATGCCTTGTTCAATATGTAATTCAGGATCTGCGTGCGGCGGTCAGACCCGACAAGGAAACCCCTCCTGACTACCAAATTGAAGTATCTAACATGGAGGACTTGAATGAAGTCTTGTTTTTTAAATAGACTTTTTACCATTTTATAAATTGGTGACTATGTTTTATGGCGGCTGGTGAATTTCCATATTTTCATGCGGAAATAAATGAAATCAAATGATCAAAAGGGGGTTGCGTGACATCATCATGCTCTATTGTTTATCCCAAGCCATCTGATTGGCAACACTTTGAAAGACTCTGCAGGGCTTTATTGTCTGATCATTATAAAAGGCAATTCCAGCGGTGGGGGCGGGGTGGTCAGCGTCAAAATGGCATTGACTCATTTATGCTTCAAGAGAATGGTAAAGCGATAGTTCTGCAATGCAAGGGTCGGACTGGTAGTGATAGCTCGAGTTTCGACATTGAAGATATTGATAGTGCGGTCAGTAAAATTGAAAGTTTCCCTCATCCTATAGAAGAGTTTATTATCCTTACTACGGCGGATGATAATGTTGATCTTCATAACTATGCCGCCCAGCTAAGTGTTTCTCGTCTACACCAAAGCAAATGTAAAGTTTCAGTCTGGGGCTGGCATCACATTAGTGACATGATAGGTGTTTCTGAGAAAATACAGCGTTCATTTTATGGGCACTGGTTTCAACGTCTTTCACTGCTTCAATGGACTGTTCGGGCTAGCTTGGCAGTTATATTGATTGCAGCCGGAATTGTTGTTGTGAGCTATGCTATTGATGAAAGGCGAGCATCAGCCAAGATTAGTGCTGCTTCCGTGAAAGACCTGCAGGAGTTTGTGAGATCGACAGATGACCTTGAGCGCGCATATTCTTCGTGTCAAACCATGCTGGAGAAGCACATGTTTGCCTTTTCTCATGATATAAAGAATAGTTGCACCGGTCCTATATCCAAAAAAATTAATGAAGTAACCTTGCAGGTTGAAAGACTAGGAGCATCGCTCGATGCTGCATCATGGAGCGAGATTGATGAAATATCTAAATTAATGCTTGAAGATTCCAGACAGGGCTTGATTGCGCTTGAGATGACTGGCGGTTTTGAGGATGAAGTAGTTCGGTCCTTGAAGGATATGTGCGCAAAAGTAAAAGATGAAGATCTATTTGCTTCTCGCAATAAATCAATTTATGAAGCAGGCCGAAGTGCAATGATTGCTCAGCTTAATTATTTCTTTACGATAAGAGATTTCATCTTGCCAGCATTGGATTCTATGAAAGCAAGAGTTCTTGTTCAGGCACGCTCTGTTGTCTCCGAATCAATCCCAGACAACATGATAAAAAAGGCCAATTTGTTGTCCAACATTCTTCATGATCGGAAAAATTTTGAGCTTGAAGTGCCTAAGCAGCCATTTACTCTGTCCGTCATAAAGGATAGGTCATCAAGAAATATAAAAATTTCTGCTGGCGAAGGTTTTGATTTTATTGAACAAGCACGGTGGCAGCAAGTTCTAGTGAATTCTAGAGTTGAATCCCTGCGCGGGAGATCTGACGATATAGAATCGCTAATATCGTGCGGCGTTCTTAAGCAGGAGGCAAGAAAGTTGATGAGTGAGCCAGTTAGGTAAAATAACTCAATCTTTATCGATTTAGTAGTGGCAATAATGTCGAAGACATTATTGCAATATTTTTATTTTGATTTCGCTATGGATGCCTTGACAAGCGCTGCCGGGTTGGCAATTGCAATGAAATTGTTAATGTGATTGCTTTTTCCAATTTGTGAAAATGTTTTCAATTATTGTCTCGATTAAAACTAAGTGCTGCACTTTAAATGGTGCCTTTTTGATTTTGAGAGTGTGATCAACAATGTAATAATATTAAGATTTTTTTGTGGCATTGCTTAAATGGTTTCGCTGCTTTCTAAGCTTAGCCACCGCTGATCTTGGGAAGAATAGCTTAGGGGAACCATTGCCTGTTCGAATTACTATATCTGCAAGGCAGCCATATTTTGCCTCCCATCTGATTATTGCCTTGCAAAGACCAGTTGCCTCTGAGAGCTGCTTGGTGCTAAAAATAGTACTCCGATATTTTATGGCTTCAGCTAGCTGGTCTTTGTAGACATATCGCACTATGCCATCAGTGATCGACCTAACACGTTCCAGATTTACAAGATCATTCCAGAGGGTAGTGCTTATCCGCATTTTTAGTTTTATGTCATCAATCCGAATGAACATATTGTTGTTCTTATAGCTTGCCAAGTATTCCTCTAACTCTGTTTTGTCAAGATATGATAGGCCTACGCTTGGTTTCCGTATTGGCGTCAGAAATCCGAATTGGCACAGTCGGTCAAGCTGATGGGGTTTAATGCTAAGGAATTTACAGGCATCTGACGGTAGGAGAAGATTAGGTACCTGGCTTGCGAGTTGACGCTTATGTCCACGACCACATCTGCTTTGATAGCGAGACTGGGATACGGCAACTAAATCAAGAGTTTCAACCTCCTGCCTCCGGAAAACATATAGCAAGCCACCGTCAATACTGGGGCCGTGCACTGGATTGATTCCTGCTGAGATAATTTTGTCTGCCAAATTTGTAGCAGTGCAGTTTAACCGGTCAGCTATTTCGCGAGTAAAAATAAAATCTTGATGGAATTTCCCCAAATCCTCTACATCGATTATGATTTGACGCACTAGATGTGAGCTGTAAGGTAGCAGCCCTGACTTGGCCACCCGATAAATAGCATCCGGGTAAATTTTAAGAATTTTCGCGGCCTCGCGTACACTGAGAAAATTGGAATTTTCGACCTGTTTAATAGGAACCATCAATTGAAGGCTAGGCAGGCCAATACATGGGTTATAGGCTACAACAGTCACTTTGCTTTCAAGTAAGTCATTTAATAGATTTAATCTTGTGGAAAAATCGATTCCATAATGATCAAAACTCACTGATTGCCCTTGTGTGGCTGGATTTTTCTGCGCCAGAAAATGTTGTAGCTGGCTTAAGCTTTTGCCACTGACGAATAGATCTTTGCGTGAAGGTCGCGCAGTGTTTGCCGAGCAGCCAGATTCTGAAACGGATACAAGTACTTTTTTCTTGATCAGGCGATGAAGTATATAGTGGGAAACATTCAGAATGTACCCTGCGACTTCAATAGTTAGATTTTTCTGTGATTGCGGACTTTCTGTTTGTATGTGAATTTCTGAAATTACTTTATCCCTAGCCAGCCAGCGATTGGTAATGTCGATCAGTTCTTGATCAAAATTTGTATCAATTTTCAAACCCTGGGCCAATGGGGCGGTGGCATAACGTGGCCCAAGTGTTGGCTCGTTCCTGTACCTTTCTTCTAGATGGAAATCGATAGCCTTATAAAAGGATTCATGATCTCGTAAGCTTTGAATCGATATTTGGCCAATTTTTAAATTTAACTCTTCTGGCGTAATTTCAGAAAGACTCTTTGTAGAAATACCCCCGCTTGGAGTTTTTAATATTAATAATGCAAGGGTTATGTAACGCTGGATCTCTGTCGTTGTAAGTGTACATATTTCGATAGAATCATAATGTTTTTCTACAGGTATAGATTGTGCCGTATGCAGTGGAAAACCACAGCTACAGCGATGAAGTGAGGCATAGTGCCAACTTACCCGCTTAAAGCATGCCGGACATCTATCAAGCAAAATCGTTTGATGCTTGTGACAGCAAGTGGATAGGTGCCAATCCCAGTCAGCACGATGCATTGATCTTTCAGATAAGCAGTACGGGCACCAGGCACGATAGTCATGACGCAATAATTCAAGTGGCCAGATTAGGCCTTGATAAAGAAACCGACGGTGTTTGCCGACGCGAATATCAAGTGGCCATGCCATTGCAACGATCTTTTCCAATGGCTGTTTCAGCTGTTGGGCAAGTGTTCCCAGCGAATACACCCCTAACTGTGGTGTTAGTGGAGCCCGGTAGATGGTTTCAGCTTTCTGTTCAAGGAAGTCTAAGAGCTCCTGTGGGTGCTGTAAGCAATTTAGATCCGCGACCCGGAGCAGATAGCCTGGCAACGTTTCGAAGTCTTGTGGTTGGGGATGGAACAGGAGTTGCCTAGTATGTTCTATCAATGTCTCAGGAAGCGTGCTCATCACTGGTTCCTCCTCAGTTGGTAGATCCAGCGTTCAATCGCTGTATTACTCTCCTGAAACGGATTGGCCCTTAAGCGCCGATTGGCCGCCAAGAGGGTGTTAAAACTACGAATCAAATGCTCCCGTTCAATCCGAGCGCAGTCTTGCATCAGTGCGGAACGCGATGCGTCGCGAATAAGTGTCGTGAAAGAGCGGAAATTGCCACCCGTAGCCAAGTAGAAGCGTGCTGGCATGGTCTCGTCGCCAAACCCACTGGGTTTGGCGAAGGGCAGCGCCTTCTCGAAGCAATTCAGCAGACGTTCAAAACTGGTGGGCTGCTCCAGCCAGTCGAACAAGGGGATCTCCGCCGACAGAGGGAATCGTCCAGCGAGTTGTGGGCTGTACTCAAGAACAGCACAGGCCGCGGGCATACCTACGAGGATGAAGGGTAGCGCTGTTTGGTTGATCAAGCTTTTGATTGCGTCGGCGACAGTTTCGATGCGTTGACGGGTACCTCGCTCTACCAGGTGTTGGAACTCATCCAGGATGATCAAGCGTACATTGCAACGTTTGAGCAGTTCGAACAGTCGTAGACGCTTGTATTCGATCTTTCCCCGATCTGGAAAGGGAGCGCCTAGTGCTGTAAGTATGGATGTATATAGTGCGCCGATGGTTGCTGGTAGTGGGACAGAGGCTACCAGTACTGGTGTATTGACTTCTTCAGATGTTTTTATAGAAGGGTGGCGATCTGACATGGTTTTAATAATAGTGCTTTTGCCAACACCGGTATCGCCCGTGATGATCATGCAAAGTGGCTCAGCCAGATCGACCGACTCCTCAAGACAGCGTTCCATATTAGCTAAGATTGCGCTAAAAATTGGATAATGAACGCGAATCTCTTTTATTGCTTGTAGCTTCTGCTTAACATCCTCGTATTTTAGGTCCATCACCGTTCTCCTTTGGTTTTGGAGGTTTCGACAAACCAGTTATCGCAATCAATATTATCCATTTCGGAAGTAGAAGATTGAGATGAACTAGGCTTCGTTTGGCTAGTTGTTTGACTTTTGCGGCGATTCTTATATTTTTCCCGAGTCTTTTGCTGGGTTTTTCGTTCAAGTTCATGTTCTGCATCTTGGTGAAGTTGATGCACTTGTCTACGGAATTTGGCTTTTTCTTGACGAATAGTGTCGATATGGGGATCCATATCTTCTGGCACATCAGAATTATTCTTTTTGCGAGACTGTTGAAATTCAATCCAGCTTGTACCTGGTTCAATATTTGGCGTTAAGCATTTCAACTTAACTAAGGCTTTGTTAACTGGGTCAGCGATATAGGCTTGAGTTACATCTTGAGGATCAATTCGAAGCATGAATAGCTGCTTTTCAGGTAGTTTTTCTTCCAGGTGAACCAAGTACGGGTGGTGATAGATCAAGCCTTTTGTGCCAATGCGCCCATTGCTGATCTTGCGCTGAAAAGTAAGACCGGTTTCCGCCTCTAAACTAAGGCTGTCTGGTAAGGGAGGAATAGGGTGCTCTTCTATCAAGCGCTTCCAGCACTGGAGCGGTGTTTCCCCCAGTTCACTATGCCGTGTATTGTGATATTTAACGACAACCCATTGGAAAACGAGCTGTCGTAACTCATGTAGCGTCAAGAATGCCAATTTCTCTGAAGGGTAGTCGCCACGTTCAACCGGATTTGACCAAGTAGTGCCTGGTAGTCGATGAATTAATTGATGGTTGAGGGTTCCAATAAAACGCTCAACCGCTGCCTTGTACCATGGTTTTCCCGGGGGGCAATATTGCATATCGGCATGCATGTCTGCGCAGAACTGTTTGTGAGCATTGCCATGAAATTCAGGACCGTTATCCATGCAAATCAGCCTGAACTGTCCGTCTACCGGCCATGTTAGATTGATGTCAATTGATAGACTATCGACAATTCCTTGCTTGCACATCACGGCTTGACGTAAACACATCAACACAGCTATGGATGATGGTGGTTCAAGATCTATGTAAATTCCGCAGACCATGCGTGTCCTGTGATCAATGGCAACGGTACAGGTCGGTCGTCGTAAATACGCTTTTGTGATCGGATGGATTAGAATAATATCCAGTGTGGTGTGGTCAATTTCAACCCGTTCTAAAGGAAATAGGGCGGAAGGGCCACGATCCCTCGTTCGGAAAAAACGACGAGCGGCCCGTTCGCCGAGCCGCCTTGTCATCACGACAAAGGGGTCAAGCAGCCGCTTGACTAACTTGCAGAAGCCCGTATAGCTAACTGTGCGAATCCAATTTGTTTTAGAACGGTTTTGATTGGCTTCAATCACTCGGTCAGCCAGTTCTGCGTGGGTTTCTCTTAAGCTAGTCCGGGCCCTCGTCAAGTAGTAGGTATCAATGACCATGTAAAATATCTCAATTACTTCTACGTCAATTTGACCGTGGCGTCTTCCGCAATTAGCAGTTAATGGAGCAAGAGACATAACATCTTCGCCACTCTGTACGTAGCGGTGGCACCAGCGATAAAGGGAGGAAGGGCTTGGAGGCTTGTCGTCATGAATTAACTTCGCAACAGACGCCGAAATGACCTTGAGTTCACGTGTACACGAGAATGTGGATGTCTGATTCAAGACAGCCCTGACATAGCACAGACTGCGTTGCAGTTTCAGTCTATGATGAGCAGGTAGCGCAGCAGGAATAGGGGGCAAGCCATCCTCCCTAAACAAGATGTCTTGTCCCTCGATAATTTTCAGTAGTCCTTGCTGGCGGAATGCTTCAATTTCATCATTTTTGAATGTTTTTGCATTCGAAGTCCGCTCATTTAGCAACGTCACTGTCCGATCTGGCTGGATATCAATAACTCGGAAGTGATGGCCGTGAAAACTTACCGAGAAGCCTTCCCTAAGCGGAATAGTCATTTTTTACTTCCTCCGCAAGATGTACTTTTAATAGAGGGTTGATGATTTTTTGTTTATCATATTCCAGCCAACCCTCCCAAAGAAGGTGATAAAGTCCGCAAAGGCTCAAATATTTACCGTTCAATCGAATTGCGAGCCAAGCCAGGGTGCATGGACCTTCTTTTAGTAGATAATCGGCAATGAGCTGTCGATCACGATGAGTTACAAAAATATCTGCATAGTGCTTTAAGTGATTTAAATTCTTTAAATGGTTGCCATCGCGAATAATTTTGCTGTCAACAACAATAAATTCATAGCCAAGCTGTGATAGTCGAAATCCAATTGCATTTGCTTCTTCATTAAATTCATTATCTGCCGATATCTCCTCTGGCTTGACTTCGTAAATGGTCGGCAATCTATTTAATGCATCCTTCCAATGCACTTCAAAGTCTGGAGTGTATAGGTGCCACTTGCCATTAAGGCAATAATCAAATCGCTGTGGCTGGCTTTGGATGGTTTTGACTGATGGATTTGCTTCTAAATGTAGAAGCCAGTCACGCTCAAGTGTGCTTTCCCATGGAATAAGTCCATTCATCCTATGGCTATATGAGAACCCAATCACTTTGTCACTATTGTGGTTGTGAATCTTGCGTATAGATGGAATGAGCATGACGATTCCCCGATCATTATTACCGTTGTCACACTTGAAAAGCATGACGAGCTCGGTATGACTGATTAGCCTTGCTGCATTGTTATGAACAACAAGGACCCACGACTGGGCCAACACGTCGGGAGGAAGAGCGAGGCTAGCAAGAGCCTCTGTGAAGGCTTGTGGTCCGGCTAGGCAAGCGACCATTGGCTTAAGTGGGGAGGGTGACCATGAGCTGTGTCTATGGGCTTTGGTCTTGAAGTGGCGTAATAACTCGGGGCTAGGTCTGCTGTGCCTGGGGACAGGCAGGCGGCGATGTTTCATGGCTTTTCCTTTAGGGCACCGGTTCAGCAAGGGCTGAACAGGGATGCCAGGGTGTGTTGGGACAGCCCCGAGCAAAATGCCCTTGACTGTCCGCATCGGAAAAGCCAAGATGAGATTGACGAGAGCACAATCGAGTCAACTCATGAAGCCCCCTGGTTTTCGTAGAACCGTGGGGGCTTCGCTCTTCCGCCAGTAGTAATAACTTCAGGCGGCTATGGCATGTTTATCTCCTTCTCTGCTTTGGGTTTGTGAGTTCAGGTGTTCATTGCATCTGTATCGCGCTCAAATTCGCGCTCCAGCCATTCTTCTACCCGCTCAGGATCCCAGCGTCGTACTCTACCGAGCCAGATGTGTTGGGGGGCTGCATGTCGTGCAATGAGATCCTCAAGCAAGCGCAGGCTAATACCCAGTCGGTCTGCCAACTGCTTAGCATTAATAAGCCTCGGCATGCTCCCCTCCGTTTTGTTGCTTGATGCAGAGTCATGCAATCTGGAGCGCTCTGCAGAGTGGCGATGTGATTGTCTGAAGTCTATGCACGGAAATTTAAAATTACAAACAGTAACTTTTGTTCAATTTGTTTTTGCTATTTTAAAATAACGAAAGTCAAAATTGAAAAAGGCAAGGCGAACCAAATCGACCTTGCCTTTTTAATGCACTGAACAGACGAGCTACTTCCGTGCGTGAATTTCTTCCATCAACCCCTCTGCCTGGTCGCTGAACCATTCAGCAAGTTGATGGTAGGTTTCATCACCAAACCCCTGTACGTCAATCATGTCTCCGCGTTCATGCGAGATGCCGCGCAGGTGCCAAAAGCAGTCTGAAGTGTGCAGCTTTTGAAGAAACTCTTGGTACAGCGGCCAGAGCTCTGGAATCAGCTCTACACTCCAGTACTGGTTAGGCTCTCGCGGTGGCTGCGCAAGAGCATTGTAATTTTCACTCCCCATGAATGTTCACCTTGCATGTGTTGGTTCAGCTTGCCCCTACAGTATTTCAGGGCATGCGCTCTTCTGAGAGGAGGGAACCAAGAGACGTTCTAGCCGTTCTTCGGCTTTACTGAGGTTCCGCCGGTACTGTCCCGTTTGACGATGTTGCCACAGCATACCGCTGAGTAGAAATGATATACCAAGGCCATTCACCCAGAGCAGGGCATTGCGCCGGTCTGCTGCTCGCTCTAAAGACAAAGCGGGATACAGCTCTTGGGCCTGGTGCTCTAAATCTCGACGAACGCGTTGGCTTGAGGCATCTATTGATTGATGTTCCAGGAGGCGAATCTGATTTTGTAGCTGTTCAGCCTTGCTGGGGGAGACTATTCCGAATCGGTACGCCATCATGAAAATGAGTACTGCCAATAACCAACTTACCAGGCCGAATGCAAGAATGCGGACCACCTTCGCGTTGATTGAAAAATCAAGCCAACGGGGGCGGGGCAATACTGCAGCTTGGTGAAGTAGCTGCCCCCAACTTGCCATCATTCTTTTGCGATGACCGGTATCCGTGTTCCGCACCTCGACCAGCCATGATTGCCCATGTGCTTCGATGCCGGCGACTGTTACGCGATGTCCTACTCGGACCGCTATGCCTCCATTATGTAGCCGCAGCGGGATTTCTTTGCCATGCTCATCGCGCAGCCAGATTTCTTGCTGCTCCGCGACATGTGTAACTAGCTGAGGGGCATTGACATAGCCCCCATACGGACCCACATAACCGCCGCCACCTGATAGCTCGACCTTTGTTTTGCTCCACGTCTGCCGGTCGGCGACCTCCCATGTATGACTCAGCACTGTGACCGATGTCCCATTGACATCCACGCGGCCGCTAACACCCCTTGTAGCGCTACTGCTGTCCATAAGAGTCTTTCCATGCGGTATTGATAGCAAATATTCACTTATAGTTGTCTAATTTGCAACTATAGGCCGTCGAGCAAATTCGTGCGCAGCCGGATGCTCTCCGTATGGAAAAAGTATCCAAACCACATGCTGCACGGATGGTCTTTGCTAAAAACCTACGGCAGGTACGACGCTTGAAAGAAGTGTCACAGGAGGCATTGGCACTACAAGCCGGCCTGAGCCGAACGTATGTGTCAGAAGTTGAGCGCGGGGAGCGAAATGTCTCTATCGACAATATGGGACTATTGGCTGATGCGCTTGGTGTGAAGCTCAAAGAGCTCCTTGACCCAGAAATGCTCAAGACACTCTAGGTGGGTGGGTGCAGAATTTAATGTGATGGTCAGCCTGACCATCACATTAAATTCTGCACCCACCCATTCATGGAGAGTTGCCTTTCAAACTCATTAGTCTTGACTGCGATGTATGCTGCCGTGGCCGTTTGCAACCGCTGATAGTTTGCGGGGCTCAGTGACACAGTCAGTTGTTCCTGGCAATTTCGCCCGAGCCATTGGAACACAGTCATGTCGTCATTTTCCTTTTCTCTCGATTCTTCCCTTCTTATTTGTGATACCCAAGGGCAGTAGCGTTCAAATCTTGCACCATTCGATCTGTCCCTTTCGTATCCAAAAATGGCACCGGCACATCTTCTGCTGATGGATAGAGGGTGAAATCGTTGGGCGCCTCCAAAAATCCTGCTCAACCTTCCAGCGTGGACGATGTTCTGGATTCAGCGAAAGCGAGATTTGTACACCGCACCCGCCGGGGCAGCTGAGGCATGCCCATTTCTTAACGCCACTATCCACGACTAACCACAGCTCGCCGGCCGGGATCTCGGCCTTACCCGGGTGTCGATCGACTTGCCTCACGAGCAAGTCGAAGTCCAGAATGTCGAAGTGGCGCAGCATCAATGCGAAGTGTCGTTTCATACTCACCCGATCACTCCAAGAAAGGGGTTCACGTCGCCACGACCCCAGGTAGCTTCAGTTCCGCAAATCGGGCATGTTGGGACCGGTCTGCACGTCATTGAACGATCTTCTACACGGTCGAATCGGCGGATGCGGTTGTGCACCATACCGTTTTCACCACGGAAGCCGGTCAAGCCCTGGATCAATTCGTCCACTGCGGCGCAAGCAATGCTGGTCGTGAACGTGACTACTGCCGGGGCTGGATCACCACCGCCGTCAACATACGCTTCAGCCTTGCGACGTTCAAATTCGGCCGAATCAGTTCTTTGTAAACCTTCGGCAGCAGCGCGCTGGGCGTTGATGACTCCAAGACACATCAGACACGGATTACCAGGCCTGATGGTCGTGACGCGACCCGTCATGTCGTAGTCCACACCATTTTTGGCCGACCGCATGCGTAACCCCACGTCGATCACCGGAATCCCGTAGTAATGAGCAAGGCGGTTCAGGGTAAGCCGACCTTGGTTGTCATCTGTACAGCCGAACAGCACATCGCAGGACCGCAGAATGTCGCGCAGCGATGGGTCACCCACCCATGCACGCCGAGTAACCACCTGGCTGCCCAAGCCGCAAGCCTCGATTTCACGTGCGAGGATGTCTACTTTGGGCAGTTTTGCCGGCACATCTGCGGCATGAGATCCGTGTACGCGGTTGAGATTGGTCGTGTCAATTGTGTCGTTGTCGATTAATGCTAGGTGACCAGTACCCAGCCTGGTCAGTAGCGAAACCACGGCGCTGCCAGTTCCACCGCAACCGACTACGCCGACGCGCAGTGCCCGCACGACCTGATTGAATCCTTCGCCGAATAAAGCCGCCTGCCGAACCAGAAACTCTGTATCTTCGCGTTCAGTGCCCGCGTGCCAAATCTTGATTTTGCTTCCGACTGTGGAAATGGACGATGCTTGCATAGATGCTTTGGCCGAGGTCCATAGACGCCCCACGATGGCATCGTGCTGGCCGAATACCATGCTGGCGAGCCCCCGGGCACCCTTGTTGAACGTCGTCCGCGCCAGCTCAGCTTCGTTGCGATCATCCTGGTCCGAGAAGAACGCATTCGCACCAGGATGCGTGTGTACTAGCCCAGGGATAAGGTTGTGTTGTTGCGCCTGGCCCAGCAGCCGCATGAATCCCTGCGTTGACCATGTCACGTGCACCGCGGAAGATGAAACCATTTCATCTGGCGTGATCGGCACCACCTCGTGTGAGATCAGGCGGACGCGCGGTTGGTTGGACCATGGGTCTGCCGCGATCTCTGCCTTGCCGAACAGCACGTAGGCTGCGGCCTCGGAGCCATTCTCCCGATGAAGCAGCGCGCGCAGCGCCACTTCATGAGATTCCAGCAGAATGATGTCCAGCTCTGCGGCCGACATTACTTGGCCTCCGCTAGCGCATGTTCGATGCGCTTGATCATCGTGTGCAGGCCATCTACGCCCGGCCGCCAGTTGTTGTTGTGACGAGACCAGCGTTGCCAGTTGCGGCCTGTGAAGGCATGTGGCTGGTCCGCGCATGTTGGGTAACGGCCAGCGGACACCAATGTCAACCAGGGGTCGCAGAAGAACATGTCTGGAGCCACGTCGGGATAGCCTGGTGGCAGGATCACCAGCACGTCGGCAGCGGGGTGGCCAAACTTGCCTTGTGGCAGTTGCATTTGCTTGAGAACAACTCCCGTGTGCGGTCCGTCACTGACGATCTCCACTGTGAAGCCGTGGTTGTCGAGATAGCGCTGGTCGGCCCCAGGCAGGGCCGTCAGACCTTCCGTGGTGTCGCGGATCAGTGTGATAAAGCGCTCGATGCCCGGCTTGCTGAGATCGACCAAGTCGGCATCTCGGATGAGTATATCCTGGCCACCGCCACGCACCTCGAGGTAGACGTCATAGGTATCGGCAGGGACGCTAGCCAGCGCCTTCAGGATCTTGCCACTGATGAACGGCTTGCCCCATTCCATTTGACGGTCGTCGATCGTGAACTTGAAGGAGCGGTCCGTCTGGAAGATGATGAAGCGCTCTGCGCCGCGCTCACGGAGATCGTAAGTCTCGTCAAGACGCAGATCCTCGAATTCGCCGGAGGGCAAGATCGCATAGATGCTGTAGTCCGCCACGGGGCGAACTTCGGCGGCCTGCAGGATCTGGCGGCCGGTCGGAACTGGGTCGCTGATATCCAGGTGGCGCTCATTGAGCTGCTCGTCAGCCACCACAATACGGTAGAGGTGGGCCAGACGGAGGTGGCGACCTTCGCGGATCGCTTCCCCAACATCTTCCAGAGGGATACGGCTGTTATCGCTAGGATTTTGAGTTTGCATTGGATTGCCTTTTCTGTCAGCCATCTGCGGGATTGCAGGTTTCTTGGCCTTCAATAAGTCAATCGCAGCTGATTTCCGAACCGGAAAGCTGATTCAAACTTTTTTTATAGTGATTGCACCTGCCGGTAGTTCACCGCAGATGAAGAAGCTGGGGCACCGTGGGCAAGTGCGTGCTTCTTCCTTCACGGGAAAGTCGCCAGCGTGGATGCGCCTGACGAGTTCCAGGGCCTTTTCGCTGCGGGTCTTGAGCTTTCGCTCGCTGATCTCCACTGGCAGCGTTGTTTCGCTGGTCAAGTAGGTGACCTCGACTTGAGCTGTTCCGCCATACGCCCGCATGGTCGCGAGGAGGAGCAGTGTGTACTCGATGTCATCGAAGGCGTTGGGTCGCGGTTTGCCAGTCTTGACGCGCCGAACGACGATCTGCCCCTTATCGTTTCGTGCAACGCTGTCTGGTTTGACGAGAATTTCACCTTCCGCCCAACCAAGCGAGATCGGCGCGGCGGGTGCTGGTTTGCCACGGCGATGAGTCTCGACCAGATAGTCTGTAAGCCGACGTGCGATGCGCCGGTAGTCTTCCGCATAGCCATGGTCGACTGGTCCCCTGGTTTGCCATGCTTGATCGAAGCGGGGGCCGAGTTCGACTTCGTTTGGCATCGTCGTCTCGTGCGTGGCATTCAGCCAATCGAATACATCCCCGACAACATTATGCATCTTCATGAAGGCCGTCTCAGTACGACGGCCTCCAAGTTTCATGATGTGGGTATAAAGAAATCGGCGTGGGCATCGTTCGAACAGGTTGACCTTGCTATCGGTCCAGACGGGCTTCTTTTCCCATGCAATCTGTAGGGCGGGCCTTGCTCGCAACCCTGCAAGTCGTGCCGGTGGAGTTGAAAGCGGAAGCAGATGATGCCGGATGGGGGGGATGAATTTCGAAGGATTACGCGCTCTGCCATCAGACTGAACTGACGATGCATAAAGAAACAGTCCATCACGGGCACGGGACAGCGCCACGAAGAACAGGCATTCCTCTTCTTCATCGTGCCCGGCCTTGACTGCTTCCAAACCGGTAATTCTGTTGGGGCTGTGAATGAGGCCATCGGGTGGCACGCAGCGTGGTGTCATGTTGTTGCGTGGTAAGCCAGAGGTCACCATCCCGGGAATGTGCACGGTGTTGAACTCAAGTCCCTTGCTGGCGTGGATGCTCATCAGACGGACCGCATCGATGTGGTCTGCGGCGCCTGGTAAACGGCCCAATCCGCGGTCTTCCGAAAGCAGGACGAGTCGACGAATTCGATCAAGAAGACGCACGCAGGGTACACCGGCGCCAGAGGGTTGTTTACGGCAGAAATTGAGGAATTGCCACAGCGCCAGGCCCTTCATCCTGCTGCGTGCATCTCCTGCCAGGTACAGTGTCTTGGCGAGTCCGAGACGATCGATTACCCAAGTGGACAAAATGGCCCAAGGATTGCCAGTGGGGCTCATCCCTTCGAAAAGCATGGCCACGCGGGCTAGGGTCGCCTTGCTCATCTCGGCGAGTTGCGGTGGCCAGCTTTCGGTACGGCGCCAGTCGAGGGTTGCAACTTTGTTTTCGCGCAGCTGATCAATGATCTGTACAACATCTTGTAGTGGCAGCTCGTACGTAGGCATCGTGGCCGTCCGTACCAATCCGACGGCATAGGGGTCGTTCAACATAGAGAGCAAGGCGAGCAGATCCTTGATTTCAGGGCGTTCGAACAGACTCCCAAGGTGCAGTACTGGAATACCCCTGGCTTCGAGGCCTTCAGCAATTTCGCTCAGGCGGGCGTTGGATGCACAGAGTAATGCCTGTTCGCGAAATGCAGTTCCGGCTTCCTGTTGGCGCTTGATCGTAGCCGCCACCGCTGAAATTTCGTCTTCCGTTGAGCCCACCATCCTGAATTCCGGCTTAGTGCCCGAGGCGCCGCGGCAAGCCTCCAAATGCAACGGCAATGATCCGGCTGATGCCTTCATTGTGGTCGCAAATGCAGCGAAAGTATCAATGATTTCTTGCCGACACCGATAGTTGATGCCCAGTTGAGCGATCTGTGCTCCAGGAAAATCCTCAGTGAACTTGGCCATGTTGGTGGCCGATGCTCCGCGGAATCGGTAAATGGATTGCCGCGCATCGCCAACGACCCAAAGATTACGTCCTTCACCCGCGATGGCTTTGAGAAGGCGTACAGACGATCGGTTGACGTCCTGGTACTCGTCCACGAGCACATGTTTGTGCCTTGTGCGCAAAGCCCCCCTTACTTCAGCATCGGTTTCGACCAAGCGCACAGGTTGCGCAACCAGATCGCCGAAGTCTAACAATTGCTTTTCTGTCATCAGGCGCTCGTAGGTCTCATAGACCAAGGCGACTTCCATGCACTTCTCGGCGCTTTTTATCGCGGCTGCGTCGGTGCCGGCCCTCAGTGCCATCGATTGTGCCAAGGCCCGATAGCCGGCCGCATCGATGACTTCGTCCTTGGCGCGCGAAATCGCACTGAGCATGTCACTGAGGTCAAGCGTGGGATCCCACAAGTTTCGATAGTGGTGCAGCGATAGCCGCGGCAGCTCGTCTTCAAGCAGTTCAATGCTTTCGGATCGATCGATGAGCCGCGGGTTGGCGGGGAGCCCGAGCTTGTCGTGAAAGCGGCGAACGATATCCTGACCGAATGCGTGAAACGTACCGATCCACATCGCTACTGCTGCTTTGGGGTTTCGCGCGGCGAGCCGCTCACTTAATTCGTTCGCAGCCTTGTTGGAGAACGTGAGCACAAGAATGGACATCGGGTCCACTCCCTCGGCTAGAAGATTCTCGATGCGCTGCACCAGAGTTCTGGTCTTGCCCGTACCTGGGCCGGCCTGCAACTGGAATGCAGTGCCGCGATGATTGGCTGCTAAAACCTGGGTAGGATCGGTAGTCAACGCAGGAACTGCTGCAGTTGCCTCTGCAGCTGGCGGTATCTCGCTCGGCAAGAGTAGTGCATCCAGTAGCTGTTGCTGAACTACTTGCAGGGGTGCTCCAAGGCGTGTAGCGATGTCGGTGGAAGAGCAACCGTTGTCAATGTGATGACGCCGTACCGCTGAACGTGGCAGCAAGAGTTCGCGTGCGAACAGATCCATGCGGATTTCCCGGCGTTCCCTGGCGCCATAGTCGAGCACACGTTCTACGCCGACCGGCGCATCTTCGGCTGAACGGTCCGGTTCGACTTCCTCCGTCACGATATCCTCTGCGCTGTCTTCCAAGACAAAATGTCCAAGTTCATGCGCGATTAGGAAGGCGCGGTCAAATGCCGAGCCGATGTCTTCATACAGGATGCACCCGGCTTGGTTGTCGAGTACCGCGCGTCCACCTTTCAGGGCTGAGTCACCTGGTGGCAAAGCATATATATCAAAGTCTCGTCGAGCGGCTTCGTGGCTGACGAGTTCAAGCGAGTTCCATGGATCGGCACCTGCTGCGACCGCCGCTTGATGGATGCGTTCTGCTTCATTTCTTGCGGCTTCGGTCGCGTCCATGACTAGTCCCTCATTGCCTTCAGCGCTTCTTGTTGGGTTGGCTGGAGCTGGGAAGTTTCGACAGCCTGTTCGAACGATATCTGAGGGGCCACCTTGGGCTTCACATCTGATCGGAAACTCAGGCTGGACACCATTGCAGGTGGGCTATGTAGATAGGCTGACACCGCTTCAGCGGTCGCACCAAGTTCGACGGCCAACCGTTGAATGAAACGCCAGGGAATGGTGGTTGCATCAATCGCCCGCTCGCGCACGCGAATCAAGAATAAATTGCTGATATCCAGCTTCTTGGCTATTGCCTTGAAGGTGGTGGGGGGCAACTGAGCAAAGGGGTTAGTGATAGGGGTGCTTTGTGCTGATTTCATGGCTACCTGGAACTGTTGCCAAGCCTGCTCGACCACCTGCTCAGATGAAATCTGCACGTCTTCGCTGGCCCATAATGCATCCATCATCAGTTCAATCGAGCAGTCAACGAGGGCCTGCGCATGTTCCGGGTACTGGTCTAAGTAATACTCCAATGTTGCACGGTCATGCGTAGGCTCTATTGAAAACGCAAGGAGAATTTCTTCTTCGTCGAATCTGGAATGTTCAGTGCTCATATTTCAGCCTCCTGTTCAAGAACGGCCTTGAGAGCTTTACAGGCCCGATCACGACGGTTGCGAACCGTCCTTTCGTCGCATTGGAGAATGCGTGCAATTGTCATGACATCTCTTTCCTTGGCATCGATCGGAATCCCCTGTAAGAGGAGACCGATAACTTGCTTTTGATCCTGGGGTAGACGATCAATCGCAGAGAAAAGCACCAACCGGAAAGCGGGGTCGTCAATTTTTTTCGGATCACCACTCATAAATTCCACGAATGCAGCTTCGACTTCCGCTGAAATCGCAGGACCATCATCATCTTCGCTCCCCAACGGGACCGTCTTGATCTTGCAAGTCGCGGGTCCGATCTTGCGCAGTACGGAAGTTCGAAGTCCAACCATCGCCTTGTCAAAACGGATTTCGTAGAAATCTAGAAGGCCAGGATGTGTGTTGCAGTCCTTGGTGAGCAGGACGATGAAGCGACTGCGAATCTCATCGCGAATTTCTGCGGCACCATCCATCCGAGCGTCAGGAATCGCCGAATGCAGTGACTGATCAACACGCTTCAGAAGTATCCGAAAAATTTTCTCGAAATGCCCCTGTTCGCCAGCCACCCAAGCTCGTCGCAGAAAATACAGCACAGCCTCCGTTGGGACATACGTCGGGCGCTTCCTCGATACGCCATCGAACTGTGCAAGTCGTGTCGCTACATCAACGGCTTCAAGCTTTTCGATCCAAGCCTCAATTTCAGGTGGCCGCTGGTAGGGCATACCATCTTTGTCCTTGCGTTTGAGTGCTACAGGCATCTCTGCCTCCAGTGTTTTTGTTTGATAGTTCAGTGGTGGTCCTGGTTGCTTCACCGGATGCGGATCGGCAGTGATACTTGCGGCTGGATCGGTACCAGGGTCTTCGCGTAGGCGCGCAGGATCTCGTTGTAGAGGTCGGCATGCTTGGGGGCTTCGACCGTGATGATCAGTGCGTAGCGGATCTTCTCGGCACCGGTTGCGCTGTGGCCGGCTTCGCGCGCGTTGTAGTGGATGTCGAAGACCGGGTTCTTGAGGGTACTGCCGCGCATGTTCTTCGCGCTGTGCAATACCGTTTCCCATTTGCCCATGTCGGAGCGTCGTTCTTCCTCCGTTGCGTACTTCTTCATGTCGAAGAAGCTCTTGGTGTCGGCGTTGGCCTTGCCCTCTTTGATCTTCTCGTCGCTGGGGCGGAATACGACCTCCAGGCCGGCACGCGTGTACGCGGCGGCATCCTGCGGATCCGTCGGTGAGGCATAGCAGAAGGTGGCCTTGAGGCGAACGCTGCCGTTCAGGCCCCCGACGGGCAGCGGCAGTGATGCACGCAGATATTTACCCGGTTTCAGTTCTCCCTGGTAGACCACACGCGCAACACCCTCCGGGCAAGTGATGATGCTCATCAAGTCTTCGGGCACCTTGCCCCAGCCTACCTCTAGCTTGTCATGTGTCGCGGCGTCCGCGGCGTGGACCAGCAGCGCTTTAATCGCCAGCGGCGACAGCTCCGCCCCAAGGATGGCGCGAATACCGACAGCGTTGCGCAACAGGTAAGGGGACGCGAAGCTCGTGCCCAACTGAGGTGATAGAGTCGCTTTCTTACCCGGCGACAGCACATGGAAATAATTGCCCGCATTGCCGCCGAATGCCATCAGATCTGGCTTGACCACTCCAGGGCTGCGGCCGGGGCCGACTGCGCTGTATGGCGCACGCGCCCAATTCGCCTCGGTGTCGCTGGCTGCACCGACTGCCAGTGCATTGACGCAGTCCGAGGGTACTTGCACGCGGGCATTGCCGGAGGCGCGGTCCATCTGGCCATTGTTGCCAACTGCCACGGTCATCAAGGTGTCACCGTCGCTCAGTAGATCATCGATGACCGACGTCCAGGCATGCACGTCGGTGTCTTCGATTGGCAGATCGGGACCCAGACTGAGATTGACGAACTGGTATTGGCGCGACAACAAGACCTGTTCGACGAATCCCAGGGTCCGGTACAACTCCAGCGGGTCTTCGATGTCAGCATCCTTGTCGAGCACGCGCAGGTGATCAACGTAGGCAAAAGGGCGAGAGGCAGTGCCGTTAGGCTGAATGGGGCCGAACAGGAATGCGGAACTGACAGCCAAGCCATGCTCCAGGCCTGCAGGATCGTCCTGCGCGTCTTCGTCTAGGATGCGGTACGAGCGCAGCCACGGGCCGATTGCGTGTTGTTTGGGCAAGCCACCGTCGAGGATGGCGACCTTGGGTTCCGACGACAGCGGCTGCTCGGTCGGCAGGTTGCAGCCGACCGATACTTCGCCTGTGCGGTGCACTGGCCGCATACCGCGCAGCTTGGGAACGGGTCGGATGATTCGCACGAACACGAATTCGGCCAGACTTTCGATGTGATCGTGCTTGCCTTCGACGGGTACAAACCACAAGTTTCCCGCTGTGAAGCCAAGGTCGGCATGAACTTTAACGCCGACCTCCTTGGAGTACCTCACGAAGGCCTGCTGCACGAACAGGCGGTTTTCATCAGGCAATAGATGAAGGCCAACCTCGAAGAATCGATCCTTCGTGCTGCAGTAGTCGGCAATGCGCTCTTGAGGTGTGAATGCCGAAAACTGCTCAATATGCGCCAAGTCTAGCGCCTCGTCGGATTCAGGCTCGATCTGCTGGGTCCAGTCGTTGAGGTGGCGAAACGCCTGACGCTTGCCGACGACGAACAACTCTGTTGTCGTGGATTCTTGTGGTGGCCCCTTCTTGGTCCAGCCTTCAGGCATTACCTTCACGGTACGACTGCCGACTGATGCCAGACCGACGGTGCGAAGCATTGCCACCGGGAAGAACGACCGGGCGATATAGCTGGGATTCATCGTTAGGCGAGCCACGCCAAAGTCGCCGGGGCAGGCGTGTGATGGCAGCGCATCGAGTGCAGTGGCGGTTGCCGTGAACTGAGGTATCAACCGTTGCATTGCTTGCCCAAGCGTGTACACCTCGGCCTTGCCCGGCATGCGTTTTGGTCCCTTGATGTCGTGGGTCAGCAGCTCGCCGCGCCCGATCAGAAAATTGGTTTGGCTCATGCGTTAAGCTTTCCTTTCGAAGTTTTCTTGGCTGCAGCCGGTTGCTCGTTGGTGTACTTGCGGATGGTGTCGCGGCTCACGCCTGTAATGTCGGAAATCGAGTGTTGCGACAGACGAGTCTGCTTTGCTAGCAACACCGCGAGATCAATGCGGCTTTGACGCTCTAGGGCAAGTGCGCGCGATTTGACGAGCTCTTCGATCAGGTCTGCATCCGAGGCCGTGCCCAACGCAATGGCTCGTCGAAAGCGCTGAAGGTCCCGCTCGATGTCACTGAACGATTCGCCGTTAAAGGTGAAGGTCAGAATGTCGATCCAGCGCCCGAACATCGCATAGTCCGGCCCCAAGAAGCGCTTGATCGCCTGTTTGACCGCGGGTATTTCCGGTGCCTTGAAGTTGATCACCAGGTCGAAGCGCCGCCAGAGCGCTGGATCGATCAATTCCGCGTGGTTAGTTGCTGCCAGCAGCACACCTGTGGCGGGCCACTCGTCCACCTCCTGAAGGATGACAGTAACCAGGCGTTTCAACTCGCCGACGTCGGTATCGTCGCTTCGCCGTTTGGCGATGGCGTCGATTTCATCAAGCAGTAGCACGCAGGGGCTTTGTTTGGCGAAGTCGAGTGCTGCCCGCAGGTTGCTCCCGCTGCGCCCGAGCAGGCTGCTCATGACGGCGGTCAGGTCGAGCACGTATAGCGGCATGCCCAGTTGAGAGGCCAGCCAACGAGCCGTCAGCGTTTTGCCGACACCAGGTGGTCCGACAAAGATGGCGGAGCGAGTGGGATTCAGGCCCATCGATGCCAAGCGCTTTATCTGGCGGCGCTCTTGGATTAACTGACTCAAGGTTTCCTCCAGATCGGGCGCCAGCAGAGGTTGCTCCCGATCAGGCTCATCTTTGAAAACCTTCAGCAGAGACAGCCTCGATTCGTCATCGACAGGCAGTGGCTGCGTTGATGGGGCGGGCGACACGACCTTGCGCATGGGGGCACTTGTGCGAGATGCCTTCGCGCGCAGGTACAGGTCCATCTGTTCGGCCAGCTCTGGGTCGGTGTTGCGGTACTTGCGTACGAGCCGAGCAACGAATAGTCGTACGTCCTCGGTTTGCTCTGCGAGGGCAAGCCTGATTAACTGGGCTAAGTCAGCTTGAACTTCATTCATTTCGTCCAACATCTCGGTAACTCATTGATATTAAATACATTACAAATTTTCAAAAATGGAATAGATGTATTTTCTCACGTTTTTATGGTGAGAGGAAGAACGATGAGCCGGGTGCTTGGAGGGGGCTCTCATACACATCTTCCAAGAGCGCAGCGGAGGCCCGTGATGTCGACCAGCCGCCCAATCTGTAACAAGACCAGCACGGTGTAAACCTGAGTCAAAGAGACTTTCAAAATTGACGAAAGATACCGCTAATATGGCAGGCGCTGCGGCTTCACACGGCCAGGCCTGACTGATTGACCCCTTCAGTTCTCTTTGAAGCATCTGCAGTGGTCCGAAAGTGAGCGATCAACAAGTTAGAAAGCAGTCCTCGCCTACGATGCAAAGGAAATGGTCGAGACGTGGCTCTGAACGGATGCTCAAGACAGATAGAGTGGGAGACCGCTTCGGGCGAAAAGTGAGCACTCGCAGAAATCTCGATAACTGATAACAAGACACGTTCGCCACGCCATGAGAAAGGCCCTGCATAGCAGGGCCTTTCTCATGCAGCCAAGCAAGATTTCATGCTTTGGCTATAGGAAATTTCAGATTTTGACTACAAAATTTCAACCTTTCCTATTTCTGACATATGTCAAATCAATCCCAGCTCAACGCCCCGCCAGTCTGATACTCGGTAACCCGCGTCTCAAAGAAGTTTTTCTCCTTCTTCAAGTCAATCATCTCGCTCATCCACGGGAAGGGGTTGTTCACGCCCGGGAACAACTGATCCAGACCAATCTGCTGCATGCGACGGTTGGCGATAAAGCGCAGGTATTCCTTGAACATGCTGGCGTTCAGGCCCAGTACGCCACGCGGCATGGTGTCTTCGGCGTAGGCGTATTCCAGCTCCACGGCCTGTTTGAACAGCTCGACGATTTCGGCCTTGAAGCTGTCGGTCCACAGCTGCGGGTTTTCCAGCTTGATGGTGTTGATCAGGTCGATACCGAAATTGCAGTGGCTGGATTCGTCACGCAGGATGTACTGGTATTGCTCGGCAGCGCCGGTCATCTTGTTCTGACGGCCCAGGGCGAGGATTTGCACGAAGCCGACGTAGAAGAACAGGCCTTCCATGATGCAGGCAAACACGATCAGCGATTTGAGCAGCTTCTGGTCGGTTTCCAGGGTGCCGGTCTTGAAGGCCGGGTCGCACAGTACATTGATAAACGGAATCAGGAATTCGTCCTTGTCACGAATGGACTTGATTTCGTTGTAGGCGTTGAACACTTCGCCTTCATCCAGGCCCAGGCTTTCCACGATGTACTGGTAGGCGTGGGTGTGGATGGCTTCGTCAAAGGCCTGACGCAGCAGGTACTGGCGGCATTCCGGGCTGGTGATCTGGCGGTAGGTGCCCAGCACGATGTTGTTGGCAGCCAGGCTGTCGGCGGTAACGAAGAAGCCGAGGTTGCGCTTGACGATGCGCATTTCATCTTCGGACAGCTGGCCGGTTTTCCATTGTTCGATGTCGCGCTGCATGTTCACTTCTTGCGGCATCCAGTGGTTGGCACATTGGGCGAGGTATTTTTCCCAGGCCCATTTGTGCTTGAACGGTACCAGCTGGTTGACGTCGGTGGTGCCGTTGATGACTTTCTTGTCGACGGCATTTACGCGGCCGCCGGTCTGGCTGTCGTTGCTGGAGGGAACGGCCGGTTTTTGTACCGGGGTATCGTCAAAGCTCAACATGTTTTGCATTCTCCGTGTTTATTTGCCGGCTACGCCCTGTGGGGCGGCTGGCTGGATCTGGTATTGCGCGCCGGGCAGGGCATGCGTGCTGGTAGCGCTGTCGGGCTGACAGGGCGCCTGTTCCAGCTGCATGGCGCTCTGGCGCATGATGCGGATGGCGGTGCGGGGAGTGGCTGGCGTGTCGCGCAGCGGCTGTGGCAGGTCGACCAGCACCAGGCCCAGCTTGCGAAAGCGGTCTTGTTCCGGATGCTGCGCAGCGCGGCTGGCGCTGCAGAAGAGGGTGGTGCTCATGCCGTACTCCCCGTGTGTTGGTTCGGTCTTCCGAAGCCGGCTGCGGCCAGCCGGCTTGAGAAGGCTGTCCGGCTTAGTGGGCCGGATGGCTGTGTTCTTCGTACTGCGCCAGGCCGTAGATGCGCCATTCGCCGTTTTCCCGTTTCAGGTGGTAGCCGGTGGAAAACATCCACGGCTCGGCATGGTGGCGACGGGCGGTCCAGCGCACCTTGACGGTGGCCAGCTCGCTACCAAAGGGCAGCACTTCGGCCAGATAGCAGCTGGCGCTGACGACACCCTGGGCGCGGTAGTACTCGAGAATGCCTAGCGTGGTCTGGTACAGCATTTCTTCGTCGTTGACACCAAAGGTGGCAATCTGGCCGTGGTGCACGGCGGTGAAGGGCCGGGTGAACATGGCCGAAACCGCGCGCGCATCCAGTGCCGAGTAGGCCTGGCTGTAACGGTTAAAAAATTCCTGAAGTGTCATGGGCATCTCTGATTGTTAAGGCCTTGTGGGCCTGGTTCAGACAAGGGCTGGCCATGCTGGCCGCACTTTTGTTTGCTCTTACACTTCCCCATTCGGAAACCGCCTGCGGGCAAGCGGTTTGGAAATGGGCTGGCCGGGTGAGCGGCCAGCTGTTCCTGCTGACCCCGCAGCTGTGCGGCGGGGATCCGGGTTGTCGCTTCGCGTCTATCCGTCTTGCTTGCCTGCTTACTGGCAGGCTTCACGCGCCCTGCGGGCTAGGCACCGTCGCTGTGCTCCGGTGCCATCCGGATTGTTGCTTCGCATCAATCCATCCTGCTTGCTTGCCTTACTGGCAAGCTTCGCAGTCTGGATTGTCAATGCTGCAGAACTTGGCGTCGGTGGCCGGGGTGTTGTCCACCTCGACTGCCGGTGCGGCTTGTTCGGCTGCAGCGTTGTAAGCCGGGTTCAGGCCACTGGCCACTGCGTTCAGCTCGCCGCCCTTGCCAGTGGATTTCTCGGCACTGGAGGCGGCCAGGGTGCGCAGGTAGTAGGTGGTTTTCACGCCACGAATCCACGCCAGCTTGTACAGGTCGTCCAGTTTTTTGCCGGATGCGCCAGCCATGTACAGGTTGAGCGACTGGGCCTGATCGATCCATTTCTGGCGACGCGATGCTGCTTCCACCAGCCATTTCGGGTCCACTTCGAAGGCGGTGGCGTAGATGGCTTTCAGGTCGGCCGGGATGCGGTCGATGCGGCCCAGGCTGCCGTCGAAGTACTTGAGGTCGGCTACCATCACTTCATCCCACAGGCCGGCTTTTTTCAGGTCGCGCACCAGGTATTCATTGGTGACGGTGAATTCGCCGGACAGGTTGGATTTCACAAACAGGTTCTGGTAGGTCGGCTCGATGCTGGCAGACACACCAATGATGTTGGCGATGGTGGCAGTCGGGGCGATGGCCAGGGTGTTGGAGTTGCGCATGCCGTGTTGCTTGATGCGTTCGCGCAGGGCGTTCCAGTCCAGGCGCTCGGTGCGGTCCATTTCCAGATAGCCGCCGCGTTCGGCTGCCAGCAGGTTGATGCTGTCTTGCGGCAGCAGGCCACGGTCCCACAGGCTGCCCTTGTACGACGGGTAGCGGCCGCGCTCTTCAGCCAGTTCGGTGCCAGCCCAGTAGGCGTAGTAGGCCACCATTTCCATGGATTCATCGGCAAATTCCACGGCTTCCTGCGAGGCGTACGGTACGCGCTTCATGTGCAGGCAGTCCTGGAAGCCCATGATGCCCATGCCCACCGGACGGTGCTTCAGGTTGGAGTTGCGTGCCTTCTTCACCGGGTAGAAGTTGATATCGATGACGTTGTCCAGCATGCGCAGGGCAATGCGGATGGTGCGTTGCAGTTTTTCTGCGTCCAGCTTGCCATCAGCACCCATGTGGGCGGCCAGGTTGACCGAGCCCAGATTGCATACGGCGATTTCGTCGTCGTTGGTGTTCAGGGTGATTTCGGTGCACAGGTTGGAGCTGTGTACCACACCCATGTGCTGCTGCGGGCTGCGGATATTGCACGGGTCCTTGAAGGTGACCCACGGGTGGCCGGTTTCAAACAGCATGGTCAGCATCTTGCGCCACAGGCTGAGGGCCGGGATGCGCTTGTACACCTTCATTTCGCCGCGTTCACCCATGGCTTCGTAGTGCTGGTAGCGCTTTTCGAAGGCGGAGCCATACAGATCGTGCAGATCGGGGACTTCCGACGGCGAGAACAGGCTCCATTCGGCGCCTTCCATCACGCGCTTCATGAACAGGTCCGGAATCCAGTTGGCGGTGTTCATGTCGTGGGTGCGGCGGCGGTCGTCACCGGTGTTCTTGCGCAGTTCGAGGAATTCTTCCACGTCGGCGTGCCAGGTTTCCAGGTAGGCACACACGGCGCCCTTGCGCTTGCCACCCTGGTTTACCGCTACGGCGGTGTCGTTGACCACTTTCAGGAAGGGCACGATACCTTGCGACTTGCCGTTGGTGCCCTTGATGTGCGAGCCCATGGCGCGCACCGGGGTCCAGTCGTTACCCAGGCCGCCAGCAAACTTGGACAGCAGGGCGTTTTCCTTCAGACCTTCGTAGATGCCATCCAGATCATCGGCAATGGTGGTCAGGTAGCAGCTGGACAGCTGGCTACGACGGGTGCCGGAGTTGAACAGGGTGGGGGTGGACGACATGAAGTCGAAGCTGGACAGCACATTGTAGAACTCGATGGCGCGGGCTTCGCGGTTCACTTCGTTCAGGGCCAGGCCCATGGCAACGCGCATGTAGAAAGCCTGCGGCATTTCGATGCGGGTGCCGTCGATGTGCAGGAAGTAGCGGTCGAACAGGGTTTGCAGGCCGAGGTAGCCAAATTTCAGGTCGCGCTTGGCGTCCAGGGCGGCGCCCAGTTTTTTCAGGTCGAACTCGGCCAGTTTTTCGTCCAGCAGTTCGGCCTGAATGCCTTTTTTGATGAATTGCGGGAAGTATTCCGCATAGCGCTCGGCCATTTCTTCCTGGCTAACCGATTCATCCAGGATTTCCAGGCGGATGCTGTCCATCAGCAGGCGGGCGGTGACGTAGTCGTAGGCCGGGTCCTGCTCGATCATGGAACGGGCGGCCAGAATGGCGGACTTGTTGACTTCGTCCAGCGGCACACCGTCGTAAATGTTTTTCAGGGTTTCCGACAGGATGGCATCGATGTCGATGCCGGCCAGGCCCTGGGCGGCAGATTCGATGCCGGCGCGCAGGCGGGCAATGTCCAGCGGCAGCTTGCGGCCATCCTTGCGGATGACGTTGATCTGGATCTGGGTCAGCGCTTCGCCACGGGCGGCACGCTCTTGCGAGCGCTGTTCGCGGTACAGTACGTAAGCGCGGGCCACATCGTGTTCGCCAAAGCGCATCAGCGACAGTTCAACCTGGTCCTGGATGTCTTCAATGTGGATGGCGCCGCCTTCCGGCTTGCGGCGCATCAGGGCGTTGACCACCTGCTCGGTCAGTTGGGCTACCTTTTCGCGGATGCTGGCGGACGTGGCGCCCTGATGCCCCATCACGGCCAGGAATGCCTTGGTCATGGCGATGGAGATCTTGACCGGCTCGAATGCCACTACGGCACCATTGCGGCGAATGGTCTTGTAGTGGCTGAAGTCGGCCTGGGGGGCTGCGGCACGGCCGAGCTCGGCGGCGGTTTGCCCTTCAAAGGTGGTCAGTTGCATATTGCCCTCTTTGGGTGGTTTGCGTCTGTTGCGCTGCGGCCTGGGTGGCAGGCCGGGCAGGGCTGTGGACAAGTCTGTTGAAAAGCTGTGTGTTCGTTGTGAATAAACACAATATATATGTTTGCACTGCTTGATTGGCCCAAATTCTAGTGTTCTCGGCGCGATGGGGCAAGTCTTGACAGCGCTCAGAAAATGCGAAATCCGCGCCAGATAAGGCTTGCAGGGCGATAGGAATTTTTTGAGGCAGGGCGGCCTGCTTTTGCTGCCGACAGGAAATTCAACAAAGACAAGCTTCTGGGGAGTGATGCGTGTTTGCCACAACATCTGGTGTTTTGCCACTGTTGCGTGTCCGCTACGCTATTGGCATGAAAATTCAATGACAGTTCATAGAGCGTGGCAAGTGGCCGGGGCACTGGCAAAGAAAACGGCAGCCGCCGCATCAAAAGTGCAGGGACTGCCGTTGGTACTGGGGCGGGGTCAGTCTTGTGGCTGCAGCCAGATCAGGCTGGCCATGCGTCCGGTTACCCCGTCACGGCGATAGGAGAAGAAGCGCTCGCGCTCGATGACGGTGCAGTAATCACCGCCATACACCCGGCTGACGCCAGCAGCGGCCAGGCGCTGGCGCGCCAGCTGGTAGATATCGGCCAGATACTTGCCCTCGCCGATGTCGGTGAAGGCGGCGGCAGCGGCCGGGTCGCAGGCGATGAAGGCGGCGCGCACTTCGGCACCAACTTCAAAAGCATCCGGGCCAATGGCCGGTCCCAGCCAGGCCATGAGCGTAGCCGGGGCCACGGCCGTGGCGCTGACGGCCGCTTCCAGCACGCCATCGCACAGCCCGCGCCAGCCGGCATGGGCGGCGGCGACTACGCTGCCGGCGTCGTCACATAGCAAGACTGGCAGGCAATCAGCCGTCATCACCACGCACACCTTGCCCGGCTGGCGGCTGAAGCTGGCATCGGCATCCAGCAGGGTTTCGCCTATTTCAGCAGCGTCCACCACATTGGTGCCATGTACCTGATTGAGCCAGGCCGGCTCGTCCGGCAGCAGCAGACGCAGCTGTTCGCGGTTGGCGGCAACGGCTTCCGGCTGGTCACCTACATGGGTGCCCAGATTGAAGCTGTCGTAGGGTGGCTGGCTGACACCACCCTGGCGGGTGGTGAGCAGGGTGCGCACAGCAGCCGGAGCCGGCCAGCCGGCCTGCAGTAGCGGGCTATTGCCGGCTTCAGTCACGGACATAGATGACCTCGATGTCGCCGTCGTCGTCTTCGTCATCATCGTCCTCGTCTTCATCCCATTCTTCGGCCAGCGGTGCGGCCTGCTCCATGCGTTCGCCGCTTTCGCCGCGCAGGGTGTCCAGCAGGAAGCGGAAGTCGTCCGGCAGCGGAGCTTGCCAGCTGCGTTCTTCACCGGTGGCCGGGTGGATCAGCGCCAGCTTGTAGGCATGCAGGGCCTGGCGGCCAAAGTTTTTCACCACGGCGGCGATGTCTTCGTCCATCTTGTGACGCGGGTTGCCGTACAACTGGTCGCCAGCCAGCGGGTGGCGTGCTTCCTTCATGTGTACCCGGATCTGGTGGGTGCGGCCGGTTTCCAGCTTGCACTCGATATAAGAGTGGGCATCGTAGCGTTCCAGCACCCGGACGTGGGTGATGGCGGTCTTGCCACCAAACTTCAGCACGGCCATGCGCAGGCGGTTGTGCGGATCGCGGCCGATCAAGGTGTTGATGGTGCCGTCGAAGGGGACGATGCCATCGGCAATGGCGCGATAAATGCGCTTGACGCTGCGCGCCTGCATCTGGCGCACCAGCTCGGTTTGTGCCGGCAGGGTCTTGGCGACCACCATCAGGCCGCTGGTATCCTTGTCCAGCCGGTGTACGATGCCGGCGCGCGGCACATGCGCCAGCGCCGGGCAGTGGTGCAGCAGGCCGTTGAGCAGGGTGCCGGTCCAGTTGCCGCTGGCCGGATGCACCACCAGCCCGGCCGGTTTGTTAACCACCAGGATGTGTTCATCTTCGTAAACAATGGGCAAATCCATGGCTTCCGGCTGGAAAGCCATTTCTTCATTTGACTGAACAATGGTAACGTCCAGCTTTTCGCCACCCAGCAGTCTGGTTTTCGGGGGGACGACTTTGCCGTCCACCAGTACATGGCCATCCTTGATCCATTGGGTCAGGCGGCTGCGGGAGTAATCGGGGAGGAGTTTGGCAAGAGCTGCGTCGAGGCGTTCGCTACCCAAAGAGAGCGGAACCTCCAGCTGTTGTCGAGCAGATACCTCGTTTTCCGAGATATCGCTATAATCCTCCGAGTCAAAGTAAGGATCGGTCATGAAAAGATACGTTGTAGCAGCAATGTTGGTGATGGGGCTTGCCGGTTGTGCAACCACGGAAACCTACGACGAAACGCGCGGCTGGACCGTGGAAAAGCTCTACTCGGAAGCTCGGGATGAACTGAATAGCGGTAATTATACCCGTGCTGTCAAGCTGTACGAAACGCTGGAAGCGCGCTACCCCTATGGTCGCTACGCCCAGCAGGCCGAAATGGACCTGGCCTATACCCATTACAAGGACAATGAACCGGAGCTGGCGATCGCCGCTGCCGACCGCTTTATCAAGCTGCATCCGGCTCACCCGAATGTGGATTACATGTACTACCTCAAGGGCCTGGTGTATTACAACGACGACCAGGGCATGTTGTCGAAATGGGCCGGTCAGGACATGAGCGAGCGCGACCCAAAGGCCGCCCGCGAGTCTTTCCTGGCTTTCCGCGAACTGACCACCCGTTTCCCCAGCAGCAAGTATAGTGCGGATGCGCTGACAAAGATGGATCGTCTGGTGGATGCACTGGGCGGCAGTGAAATGCACGTGGCCCGTTACTACATGAAGCGTGGTGCTTATCTGGCTGCTGCCAACCGTGCGCAGGGTGTGGTAAAAGAATATTCCAACACCAAGTATCCGGAAGAGGCACTGGCGCTGATGGTGACTGCCTACGACAAGCTGGGCATGACCCAGCTGAGCGGCGACGCCAAGCGCGTGCTGGCGCTGAACTACCCCAGGAGCGCCTATCTGGCCCAGCCGTGGGCAGTCGAGGAAATGCCGTGGTGGAAGGTGTGGAAATAATCGCCACCGTGCTTGTCAGCTGAAAAAGGCCGCGTTTGCGGCCTTTTTCTTTGCCTGTTGCCAGCCAGGCCGGCAGCAGGGCGGCTGATCAAATCGCGTCTTCGTTGGTTTCGCCGGTGCGAATGCGTACCACTTGCTCCACCGGGGTGACGAAGATCTTGCCGTCGCCGATCTTGCCGGTGCGGGCAGCCGCCACGATGGATTCGATGGCGCGATCCACCAGGTCGTCAGCCAGGATGACCTCCACTTTCACCTTGGGCAGGAAGTCCACCACGTACTCTGCGCCGCGATACAGCTCGGTATGACCCTTCTGGCGGCCAAAACCTTTGACTTCGGTGACGGTCAGGCCGTTGATGCCGATGTCGGACAGGGCTTCGCGTACTTCGTCCAGTTTGAAGGGTTTGATCACGGCTTCGATTTTTTTCATGCTCGGGTGCTCCTTGCGGTGACTTTATTGTTCCGGAAATGCGCTGTGGACGGTTGATTGCCCGACATTCGCCGCAGAATGGCCTTAATGCACGGCCTGTTTTGCTGTATTATGACGCGCTTTCCTGATACTTGTCGCGAGTGTTGCATGTCGACCATTCTCAAGCTGCGGGGCGGTGCCGCCCTGTCCCAGTTTCGTCTTGAAAAACTTCTCGCTGCGGCGGCCGAGGCCGGTTTGCCCGAGATCAGCGTGAAAGCCGAATTCTGGCATTTCGCCGAAAGCGAAAGCCAACTCTCGACCGAACAGCAAGATATTCTGGGCAAGCTGCTCAATTATGGCGAGGCCCCGTACCCGGAAGCGCCACAGGGCGAGCTGTTCCTGGTAACGCCACGACTGGGCACGCTGTCGCCCTGGGCATCCAAGGCCACCGACATCGCCCGCCACTGCGGGCTGGAGCAAGTGCTACGCATCGAACGCGGCACTGCTTACTGGATCAGCACCGCCGGTATATCTTTAAGTGAAGAGGCTCGTCAGATTCTGGCGGGCCTCTTGCACGATCGCATGACCGAAACCGTGCTGGCCACGCTGGACGATGCCGACAAGCTGTTCGTGCACATGGACCCGCAACCGCTGACCAGCGTGGATATCCTGGCGGGTGGCCGTGCCGCTCTGGAAGCCGCCAACCGCACACTGGGCCTGGCGCTGTCCGAAGACGAAATCGTCTATCTGGTGGACAACTTCACCCGCATGGGCCGCAATCCCACCGACGTTGAGCTGATGATGTTTGCCCAGGCCAACTCGGAACATTGCCGTCACAAGATTTTCAATGCGCAGTTCGTGATCGATGGCGTAGAGCAGGGCAAATCCTTGTTCCGCATGATTCGTGACACGCATGATGCACATCCGCAAGGCACGCTGGTGGCCTACAAGGATAATGCCTCGGTGATTGAAGGTGCCTTCATCGACCGCTTCTATCCGGCACCGGAAACGGCCGAGTACGGTTTCACCACCGAACCGACCGACATCCTGATGAAGGTGGAAACCCACAACCACCCGACCGCCATTTCCCCGTTCCCGGGCGCATCCACCGGCTCCGGTGGTGAAATCCGTGACGAAGGCGCCACTGGCCGTGGTTCGCGCCCCAAGGCTGGCCTGACCGGCTTTACCGTATCCAACCTGAACATTCCGGGCTTCAAGCAGCCGTGGGAAGTGTACAGCGACGAGCAGGCCGAATATGGCCGTCCGGGTCGCATCGCCTCGGCGCTGCAGATCATGCTGGATGGCCCGATTGGCGGCGCTGCCTTCAATAATGAATTCGGTCGTCCCAACCTGACCGGCTACTTCCGCACCTTTGAAGAAGTGGTGGATGGCGAAGTGCGCGGCTATCACAAGCCGATCATGATTGCCGGTGGCCTGGGCAGCATCCAGCAGCAACAGATTCACAAGAACGAAATCCCGGAAGGCGCTTTGCTGATCCAGCTGGGTGGCCCCAGCCTGCTGATCGGCCTGGGCGGCGGCGCGGCATCCTCGATGGATACCGGTGCCAACAGCGAAAACCTGGACTTCGATTCGGTACAGCGTGGCAACCCGGAAATCGAGCGCCGCTGTCAGGAAGTGATCGACCGTTGCTGGCAGTACGGCAGCAACAACCCCATCGTGTCGATCCATGATGTGGGCGCCGGCGGCCTGTCCAATGCTTTCCCGGAACTGGTGAACGACGCCGGCCGTGGTGCCATCTTCCATCTGCGCAAGGTGCATCTGGAAGAAAAGGGCATGACGCCGATGCAGATCTGGTCTAACGAATCGCAAGAGCGTTACGTGCTGGCCATCCTGCCGCAGGACCTGGAGCGCTTTACCGCCATTTGCGAACGCGAGCGCTGCCCGTTTGCCGTGCTGGGTGTGGCCACTGATGATGGCCATCTGCAAGTGCGTGATGATCACTTCAACAACAATCCGGTAGACATGCCGCTGGAAGTGCTGCTGGGCAAGCCGCCGCGCATGACCCGCGACGTCAAGACGGTGCCGCTGGAATTCCGCGTGTTCGACGCCTCGCGCTTCGACCTGAAGGAAACCGCTTACCGCGTGCTGCGTAATCCGGCCGTGGCTGACAAATCTTTCCTGATCACCATCGGCGACCGCTCGGTGGGCGGCATGACCGCACGCGACCAGATGGTGGGTCCGTGGCAGGTGCCGGTGGCCGACGTGGCCGTCACCACCATGGGCTTTAACAGCCATCGTGGCGAAGCCATGGCCATGGGCGAGCGCACCCCGACCGCACTGTTTGATGCCGCCGCGTCCGGCCGCATGGCCATTGGTGAATCGCTCACCAATATCGCCGCCAGCTTTGTCAGCCACATCGGCAATATCAAGCTGTCTGCCAACTGGATGGCCGCTGCCGGCCACCAAGGTGAAGAAGTCCGCCTGTACCAGACCGTGGAAGCGGTATCGCGCCTGAGCCAGGACCTGGGCATCAGCATCCCGGTGGGCAAGGACTCGCTGTCGATGAAAACCGTGTGGGAAGAGCAGGGCGAGAAGAAGTCGGTGACGGCACCGGTTTCGCTGATCGTCACCGCTTTCTCGCCAGTGGAAGACGTGCGCAAAACGGTAACCCCGCAGCTGCGCAATGAAAAAGACACCGACATCATCCTGGTTGATCTGGGCTATGGCCGCTGCCGTCTGGGTGGCTCCATCTATGGCCAGGTGTGGAAGGCGATGGAAGGCCGTGCGCCGGACGTGGAAAGCCCGGCCCAGCTGGCCGCTTTCTTCAATACCGTGCAAAGCCTGCTGCGTGACGATATGCTGCTGGCCTATCACGACCGTTCCGATGGCGGCCTGTTCGCCACGCTGGCGGAAATGATGTTTGCCGGCCATGTCGGCCTGACGGTTGACCTGCAGGAACTGGTGATCGAGCGCAAGAACACCCAGCGCTTCATCGACGATTTCGTGCAGCCGACGGCAGAAGCCGCCACCCACGGCCGCATCATGCGCGTGCTGTTCAATGAAGAGCTGGGCGCCGTGCTGCAGGTGAAAAAGGCCCACACTTCCGAGGTGATTTCCCGCTTCATGGCCGCCGGCATTGGCCGCGAGCTGTTTGTGCTGGGCAAGATCAACAGCAAGGACCGCCTGGTCATCAATCATCATGGTGACGAGCTGTTCAGCGAAAGCCGCGTTGACCTGCACAAGGCCTGGAGCGAAACCAGCTATCGCCTGCAACGCATGCGTGACAATCCGGCCTGCGCCGACAGCGAGCATCTGCTGCTGTCCAATACCAAGTCGCAGGGCCTGTTTGCCAAGCTGTCGTTTGATACCGAACAGAACCCGGCCGCGCCGTTCATCGCCACCGGTGCGCGTCCGCGCATGGCCATCCTGCGCGAGCAGGGGGTGAACGGTCAGCTGGAAATGGGTGCGGCATTCGACCGCGCCGGCTTCCAGGCCGTCGACGTGCACATGAGCGATATCATCAGCGGTCGCGTATCGCTGGCTGATTTCAAGGGTCTGGCCGCTTGCGGTGGCTTCAGCTACGGCGACGTGCTGGGTGCCGGTGAAGGCTGGGCCAAGAGCGTGCTGTTCAACCCGCGTGCCCGCGAGCAGTTCGAAGCCTTCTTCCAGCGCGGCGATACCTTCGCCCTGGGTGTGTGCAATGGCTGCCAGATGATGTCCAATCTGTCCGGCATCATTCCGGGTGCACAGCACTGGCCGAAATTCCAGCGCAATGCGTCGGAGCAGTTTGAAGCCCGCTTCACCATGGTGGAAGTGACCGAGTCGCCGTCCATCTTCCTGGCCGACATGGTAGGTAGCCAGTTGCCGGTAGTGGTCAGCCACGGCGAAGGTCGCGCCGTGTTTGCCCCGGGCGCACAGGACGGCGTGCTTACCGCGCTGCGTTATGTCGATTTCGATGGCCGCGCCACCGAAACCTACCCGCTGAACCCGAACGGTTCGCCGGCCGGCATTACTGGTGTTACCACCGCCGATGGCCGCTTCACCATCATGATGCCGCACCCGGAACGCGTGTTCCGTACCGTGCAGAACAGCTGGCACCCGGATAACTGGGGCGAGAATGGCGCCTGGTTCCGCATGTTCGCCTCGGCTCGTCGCTGGGTGGGCTAATCGCAGCTGACAAAACCCCTGTGGCAGCGTTGCGCCTCCTTGCCGTACGCAGTGTACTGTCTGC
>NZ_RFAR01000146.1 GCF_003693445.1 Aquitalea palustris
TACAGCGACTGCGGGTCGTAATCCTGCAGGGTGGATTGAAGGGCATCACCACTGCGGCCTTGCTGGATGCGGGTCTGGTCCCCAGTGTGCTGGGTGCTCACCGGCTGGTAATCGAAGCTGGCCAGTGCCACCGCACCGGACACCACCTGCCGCGCGGCACTCCAATCGGTCAGGCCGTCTTCTTCCTCGGTGGCATCGCTACGATGAAAGCGCACGCGCTCGCTGGCGGCCGGCGGCAGGCTGTAGGCATCGTCGAACACCACCAGCTTGACCTGCGGATGCTCGCCATCGACATGTTCAAACCTCCACGCATAACCCTCTTCGTGCAGCAGGCGCACGATGAAGTCGAAATCACTCTCGCGATACTGCAAACAGTAGCTGCGCGGGCTGGCGGAGGCAGTGTGGAATTCCAACGTCTGCACCTGGGCAAACACCGGGTTATTGGCCTGATGCTCGGCCAGGATCTGCTTGACGATGTC
>NZ_RFAR01000147.1 GCF_003693445.1 Aquitalea palustris
GCACAAGGCAGCGACAGCGCCAAGCTGGACACCACCGCCAGCATTGCCATCAGCAGTGACGGCAGCGGCAGTGATCATGTTTACAACAAGACCGAAAGCGCTGCCGCTGTGGTTAGCGGCACCACCACGGGCGTGGACGCTGGTCAGACGGTCACCGTCACCTTTACCGACAGCGCCAATCACGTGGTCACCGCTACGGCGACCGTGGCGGCCAATGGTAGCTGGACAGTTCCGGCCAGCAGCCTGAGCGGTCTGCTGGATGGTCCGGTGACAGTGAAAGCCAGCGTTAGCGATGTAGCCGGCAACCTGGCCAGCGCCAGCGTCAGCGAAGTCAAGGACACCACCGCCACCATTGCCATCAGCAGTGATGGCAGCGGCAGTGACGGTGTATTCAACAAGACCGAAAGCGCTGCCGCAGTGGTCAGCGGTACCACCACGGGTGTGGAAGCCGGTCAGACGGTCACCGTCACCTTCACCGACAGCGCCAACCACGTGGTCACCACCACGGCGACCGTAGCAGCCAATGGCAGTTGGACCGTTCCGGCCAGCAGCCTGAGCGGTCTGGTGGATGGCGCGGTAACGGTCAAGGCCACGGTCAGCGATGTGGTCGGTAACAGCGCCACCGCCAGCAATACCGACAGCAAGGATACGGTTGCCACCATTGCCATCAGCAGTGACGGCAGTGGCAGCGATCATGTCTATAACAGCACTGAAAGCAGTGCGGTGGTGGTGAGTGGCAGTACCGGCAGCGTGGAAGCCGGCCAGACCGTCACTGTCACCTTCACTGATAGCCAGGGCCATACCGCCAGCAGCACCGCCACCGTTGA
>NZ_RFAR01000037.1 GCF_003693445.1 Aquitalea palustris
GCTGCCGGCAGCACTGCTTGTACGTAAACGCCTTTGGGGGACAACTCCAGGCTCAGCCCCTGCGACAAAAACAGCACAAAGGCTTTGGTCGCGCCATAAATCGACATGCCGAATTCCGGCGCGAAACCCACCACCGAGCCAATATTGACGATGGCACCGGTACCGGACTGCGCGAGGCGCGGTGCAATCGCGGCAGCAAGCCGTGTCAAGGCGGTGGTGTTAAGCGTGATCTGGCGTTCAATCGCCTCGGCGGATTGCGCCAGGAAGTCTCCCGATTGCGCCATGCCTGCGTTATTGATCAAGATGCCGATACCTGCGTCATCACGCAGCCTTGCCTCCAGTACGGACAGTTCTGCCGTGTTGGTCAGGTCGGCTTGCAGCACCTCGACAGATACCTGGTGCTCGGCACGCAGGCGCGTGGCCAAGGCCTCCAGGCGCGATTTGTCACGCGCAACAATAATGAGATTGTGGCCGCGACGTGCAAAGCGTTCGGCATAGGTGGCACCAATGCCGCTGGAGGCACCGGTAATGAAAACGGTCGGAAGTGTAGTCATGGCTTTTCTCTGAATCAGTTGATTGGGTGGGAAGCGGAAGTGCCGCGCGCCTTACAGCTTGACCACGACCTTGCCCTTGGATCGTCCCTGGGCCAGGTATTCAAGTGCATTTTTGGCTTGATTGAACGGAAATACCTTGTCGATTACCGGCTTGATCTGCCCTGTTTCCAGTAGCTTGCTGATGGCTGCGAGTTGACTGCCATCCGGACGGACGAACAGAAAGGAATAAGAGACGTCCCGCTGCCGCGCTAGGCGCATGATCTTGCGGCTCATCAAGCCGAACACGAAGCGCAGCACAAAATTCAAGCGTTTTCTGCGGGCAAATGCCGCATCCAGCGGGCCAATGAGCGAGACGATCCGGCTACCCGGTTTGAGAATGGCAAGTGACTTTTCAATGGTGTCACCGCGTGTTGTGCCCAGCACGGCATCGTAGCCACGCAGCACGGTTTCAAATTCCTGCTTTTTGTAGTCGACAACCTCATCGGCACCCAGGCTGCGTACCAGGTCAACATTGCCCGTACTCGTTGTGGTGCCAACCTTTGCGCCCAGGTGCTTGGCCAGCTGGATGGCAAACGTGCCTATCCCGCCGGACCCGGCCGGAATGAAGACCTTCTGGCCCGCCTGCAGATTGGCCCGCTCTTTCAGCGCTTGCCACGAGGTGAGGGCCACCATCGGAATGGAAGCGGCTTGCACAAAGTCCAGATTTTCAGGTTTCAGTGCAGCTGCACGCTCCGGCACGACGGCGTATTCAGCAATTGCCCCGGTGCCCAGGTCGAAAATGCTGGCAAATACGGCATCGCCCGGCTTGAAGCGCGTCACATGACTCCCCACCTCGGTCACGACACCGGCCAGGTCACTCCCCAGGACGGCAGGTAGCTGGAAATGCAGCACCGGCTTGAACATCCCGGTCGGAATCATATTGTCGATCGGGTTAAGCCCGGCGGCGTGAACCTTCACCAGCAGTTCATCAGCTTTGAGTGCTGGCCGGGGCACTTCGGTAATGCCGATCTCTGGCGACTTGCCATAGCGCTTGAAGGTGAGTGCTTTCATGGTTTTCAACTTTCATCCTTGGTTCTTGATTTTTGTCTTGCCTGCTCAACCGGCTCAGCTCAATCCGCGAGAAAGTCCAACACAGCGGACACAAACGTCCGGTAGTGCTGGAACACGCCACCGTGTCCTGAGTCGGGATAAATCGTCAGTTGTGCATTGGGCAAGCGGCGCGCCATGTCTGCGGAATGGCTGCTGTCCACCATCAGGTCACGATCACCGTTGGCGACAAAAACCGGCTGCTTAATCACGGAGAGATCATCTGGCGCACTCAGCCCAGCAGTCTTGATGGCTTTCAATTGGGCAAGTCTGGCTTGCAGGGAAATGCCCTTGTCGCGGTTAGTCGTCCGCATTTTCAGGGCGGTGAAGTAATCCCGCGCAGCGTGCTTTCCTTCAGTGGTACGAGGAAAGAACAGAAAATGTCTGGCATCGCTCCAGGTCAACGCCGCCTTGATGTAGGCCAGAACAGCCACTTTGGTCACTTTTTCAATACCGCCACCACCACGCGGCCCGGTACCGGCCAGCACGATCCGCCGCACCAGATCCGGTGCTTGCAATGCCACCATTTGGGCAACGCCACCGCCCAGGGAGAAGCCGAGCAAATCCACCTGTGTAAACCCCATGGCACGGATAAAGGCAATGGCATCATGCCCCATTTCTTCCACCGTCTCGGGTACACGCCCTGTCGAGGCACCCACCCCGCGGTTGTCAAATGCAATGACGCGACGCTTGGTGGCGATGCCATCGATAACACGCGGGTCCCAATCGTCCAGTACTGCCATCAGGTGATGCAGAAAAATAACCGGCACACCGGAATCGGGGCCCAGATCGCGATAGGCAAAAGACACCCCGCCAGCGTTAATGGTACGGGTTGCGACGTCCTGCCATTTCGCTTTGCGTACCGGCTGCACAACATGCACAGCATGTTGTGCAGCAACTGTCTTGGCGGCCGATGAAGTGCCTGTATTGTTTGTGCGCATCAAAGAAATCTCCCGACGGGTGGATTGCCAGTCCATGAAGTGTTAGTATCAAAGTGATACGAACAATACTACCAATTTCCCGATAAGTCACTATCAAAATAGTATGGACACAGAAAATAGTTGTGAGAACCCTTGCCCGATCTCCCGCAGCCTGAGCGTTGCCGGTGATGCCTGGAGCATTTTGATCCTGCGCGATGCCCATGCCGGACTGACCCGTTTCGACCAATTCCGCAAGAGCATGGGTATTGCGCCCACCATGCTGACCCGCCGTTTGGCGACTCTGACTGAGGAAGGACTGCTGGAAAAACGGCGCTACTCGGAACACCCGCCGCGTGAGGAATACCTGTTGACCGAGGCAGGTCGGGACTTTTTACCGGTGCTGTTCATGATCGGGGCTTGGGGACGCAAATACCGGGGTGGTGGCAAGCTGACGCAGTTCTTTGATGCCGAAACGGGGACTGAAATTCAGGCGATTGCGGTGGATGAAGTGACCGGCGCCAAGATCGGAACGCGTCCGATGCGAGTCGTTGTACCGGATGAGCGCTGACAGCACTGTCAATGTACAGGCTGCCAGCGCAGTGATGATTCAGCTGTCAGTCCGGCTCATTGGCTTCCAACTGCAGGGATGGCAAGCAAGCTGCTGTTTTTGATAGAGGTGTTGGCCTGCTGGCTCGATTGATCTGTAGGCACGGCAAGATCATGGCCAATACCAACAGACATGAATGCGAACACAAGATAAGCCAGTGGGGCTGCAATGATGAACATTTGTTTACTCCTGTATGCAAGATGGAGGGCAACTTATCCTCTATGTCACTCAGGCTGAAGCGAGATTGTTGAGAGGATTAGCATAAGTACTATTTCGGTAGTGACTTTAGCAGCACTCCACCCTCAAGTCACTATCAAATTGATACAAACAAAGAGTTGCTCATCTTGCTGCGTGAAAAAGCCCATTGTGTGCTTTGGTATTTGATGTCAAAGCACTTCCATTGATGTAGAAGCTGGTCTACGTGTTTGACTCCCATCGCCCGCTCCACACCGGATTCCGGCAGATCCCTGATCTGCCAAAGAAAAAAGCCAACCGTCAGCGGTTGGCTTTTTTCTTGTCTGGTCGATATCGGGTCAGCGCTGGGTCAAGCGTTAGCAAGCAGCCAACGCATCCGGAATCAGAATGTGGGATTGGATTTCACGACAGACCAAAGGTTTTGCGCAGCCCCTTCTCGACCGGACCAGCAGGCATGAAACGGCGCAACTTGGCCAGAAGAGAGGCCTCACCTTTCGGCGTATGGCGCATTTTCCACGCGCCTAAAGCAGCATTAACAATGGTAGAGGCGACACCGTCGGGATTGGGCGCTTTCTGGACATTGTTTTGAATGGCTTGGGCAACGACGCCGCGTTCTGCGTCATAGTCGGAGATTCTGGAAACCGTCTGCGGCGCATTGATATCCAGGTTTGTCTTGGTAAAGGAAGGCTCGACCAAGGCCACGCGGATGCCGAATTGGCGAAGCTCGTGATCCAGGGTCTCGGACAGGCCTTCAACAGCATGCTTGGACGCTGAATAAAGCGCCATATAGGGTGCGGGCAGAAAGCCCAACACCGAACTGACGTTGACGATACGTCCGGAGCGTTGCTTGCGCATGTGGGGCAGCACCGCCTTGGAAACCCGCATAAGACCAAAGAGATTGGTATCAAACAGCGTTTGCGCTTCGGCAATCGAGGCTTCTTCCAGTGCGCCCAGCAGGGTCACGCCGGCACTGTTGACCAGCACGTCGATGCGCTTGGCCAGATCGATAACGGTTTGAATCCCTTGCAGAACTGATGTGTTGTCGCGGATATCCATTTCGATGAGCGTTACACCGGCGATGGCCTGCGCTGTTGCAATGTTCCGGACCGTGCCGAATACACGGCAACCTCGTTGGGTAAACTGCTCCGCAGTAGCGCGGCCTATGCCCGATGACACACCAGTAATGATGACAACCCTGGAATTCGACATGATGGTTTTTCCGTGTGTGGTAAATGCTTGGCAAATATGCGGGCCAGGTCCATGACCCTGCCCCTGAGCAGGAGCAGGACAAATGAAGTTGCGCTCAGTCAAGTGTCTCAAGCGCCAGGGCGATGCCTTGACCGCCGCCGATGCACAAGGTCACGATGCCGCGCCGCAGCTTGTCTCGACGCATGGAGTGAATCAGCCGTGTCGTGAGAATTGCGCCGGTGGCACCGATAGCGTGGCCATGCGCAATGGAGCCACCTTCGACATTGACAATGTCCTCGGCAAAGCCAAGTTGCTGTAAGCACAGTAACGAAACGGCGGCAAAGGCTTCATTGATCTCCACACGATCCACATCGGAGGTCTTCCAGCCAGCGCGTTCCATGGCAAGCTTTACCGCAGGTATCGGCCCCATGCCAAACAGGCCGGGTTCAACCGCAGCGACCGCATAGGATGCCAAGCGTACCGATGGCTGCAGACCATGCGTCTCTGCAAAGCTGCGTTGTGCAATCACCATGGCAGAGGCTGCACTGTTGAGCCCTGGCGCATTCCCGGCAGTGATCGTGCCATCGGGGCGGAATGCCGGTTTAAGGCGGCGCAGAGCCTCGATTGTCGTTTCCGGCCGATTGCTTTCGTCCCTGGCAAAAACGACGGTTCCTTTTCGACTCTGCAATTCGACCGGAATGATTTCATCTTCGAATTTTCCGGCTGCTTGCGCCGCCGCAAAGCGCAGCTGAGAGCGCAAGGCCCACTGGTCCTGCTGCTCGCGACTGATATGGAAACGGCTCACCAGATCTTCGGTATGCCAACCGGAATGTTGACCACTGAATGCATCGTTCAGTCCGTCATTCAACATGCTGTCAATGACCTGGCCGTTGCCCATGCGATAGCCCCAGCGCCCAGCCGGAATCAGGTACGGTGCTTGATCCATATTCTCCATTCCGCCGGCAATCGCGCAGTTTCCGTAACCCGCCAGTATTTCGAGCGCGGCAGAGACAATCGCCTGGGCACCAGAACCACAAACTCGATTCACGGTGAAAGCAGGAATATCGACCGGTAAGCCTGCATGAATAGCAGCCTGACGGGCGGGATTCATCCTGGCACCGGCTTGAATGACATTGCCCATCACCACAGCATCAAGGGCTTGAGGCGAGAGGCCAGAGCGCTGCAATGTTGCCTGAACTGCCGCAGCGCCAAGTACCGTTGCGGGTGTGTCTTTCAAGCTGCCGCCATAGTTTCCAATGGCGGTACGTACCGGGTTGCAGATGACAATTTCTCTTTGCTTCATTTCACTTCTCCTTGCGCATCAAGTGGCATCAAGCGGCGAATCGGCTTTTTGATTGAACGGGTTTGATCTTGAACCAGATCGAATACATGGCCGGCAGGAATACCAGGGTCAGGATGGTCCCGGCCAAGGTGCCGCCAATCAGGGTGTAAGCCAGCGTTCCCCAGAACACCGAATGGGTGAGCGGGATGAAGGCAAAAATGGCCGCCAGCGCAGTCAGAATCACTGGCCGTGCCCGCTGCACCGTTGCCTCGACGACTGCGCGGAACGGGTCCAGCCCGGCTTTTTCGTTTTCACGAATCTGGCCGATCAGAATCAGCGTGTTGCGCATCAGGATGCCGGACAAGGCAATCAGGCCCACCAGCGCATTGATGCCGAAGGGTTGCTGGAACAGCAGCAGCGTCGGTACCACGCCGATCAGCCCCAGCGGACTGGTGAGGAAAACCATCACCATCCCGGAGATGGAGCGAACCTGCAGAATGATGATGAGTAGCGTGAGGGCAATCATGATTGGAAACAGCGGCAGCATGGCAGTGCTGGCCTTGCCGGACTCCTCAATGGAGCCAGCTTCTACGATGCGATAGGCACTGGGCAGCATTGCCATGATGGGTTGCAGCTGCTTGGTCATTGCTGTTGATACGTCTGGCGGCTGCAAGCCTTCGGCAATGTCACCACGCACCGTGATGGTTGGCGTACGGTCGCGGCGCCGCAGGATGGGATCCTCCATACGCACCTCGACCTTACCGACCTGGGACAAGGGAATGCGCTGCCCGGCCACGCCGACCAGCGTGAAACCAGCAATCTTCGCGGGATCAAGGCGGATATCACCGGCGGCACGGCCAATCACCTGTACGGAACGGATATCTTCCCGCACCTCGGTCAGCGGCACTCCCGTGAGCAGGAACTGCAATTGCGATGCCACTGCGCTTGAACTCAGACCGAGAGCCTGCAAGCGATCTTGATCAAGCACAAAATGCAGGGTGGGTACGCGCGCGCCCCAATCCGTGTTGACGGTACGCATCATCGGGCTAGCATTCATTACCCCTGCTACTTGCTTGGCAATCTCGCGCAATTTGTCGGGGTCTGGCCCCATCACACGATAGGCAACCGGGAAGGGCGAAGGAGGACCAAACACGATCTGGGTGACACGGACTCTTGCCTCGGGAGCCAAGCCCGCGGCTGCCGCCTCGCGCAGTCGGAACTTGAGGGTTTCCCGCTCCAGGTCATTACCTGTCAGCACCACGATTTTGGCAAAGGACGGATCAGGCAATTCCGGTGCCATGGCCAGGAAAAAGCGGGGTGCACCTTGCCCAATGTAGGACGTCACCACTTTTGCTTCTTTCTGCTTGGCCAGCCACGCTTCTACCTTCGCTGTTGCAGCACTGGTTTGCTGGATCGAAGTGCCATAAGGCATCTGCACTTCAACCAGCACTTCTGGCCGGTCGGAAGTCGGAAAAAACTGCTTCTTCACGATACCCATGCCCACAATGGCCAGCGTAAACATCCCGACAACTGCGCCGGCAACCCACCATTTGCTGGCAATGACGCGCCCCAGTAACTGCCGGAAGCGTTTGTAGCGCGGTGTGTCGTAGAGCGCTCCATGTCCTCCTTCCACCTGCTTGAAGTCTGGTAACAACTTGACCCCGAGATAGGGCGTGAAGACCACGGCCACCACCCACGACGCAATCAGCGCAATCCCGACGATCCAGAACATGTTGCTGGTATATTCACCTGCCGTGGATCGTGCGAATCCGTTTGGCATGAAGCCGATTGCGGTGACCAAGGTCCCCGAAAGCATGGGGGCGGCCGTATGACTCCAGGCATAAGCCGACGCGGCAATACGGTCGTACCCTTCCTCCATCTTCACCACCATCATTTCAATCGCAATGATGGCGTCATCCACCAGCAAGCCCAGTGCCAGGATCAGGGAGCCAAGGGTAATGCGGTCAAAGTTCTTGCCGGAAGCAGCCATGACGACAAACACGGCAGCCAGCGTCAGCGGAACCGCCGCAGCCACCACAATACCGACGCGCCAGCCCATGCTGACAAAGCACACCACCATCACCACCAGCAAGGCGACGAAGAACTTCACCATGAACTCGTCCACTGCGGAGTGGATATTGACCGCCTGGTCTGTCACTTTCGACAAGCTCATTCCCTTGGGGAGTTCGGCATTGATCCTGGTGACTTCGGCCTCAAGTGCCTTGCCCAGATCAAGCCCGTTCCATTCGTCGCGCATCACCACGCCGAGCAATAAGGCCGGTTCACCGCCATTGCGGACCAGGAAGGTAGCGGGGTCTTCATAGCCACGTGCCACAGTGGCCACATCGGACAGCTTCAGCGTGTGCCCCTGTACAACAATCGGGGTCTGCCGAATCTTCTCTAGCTTGTCGAACGCCCCATCGATACGGACAAACACCTCGGGGCCTTTGGTTTCGATCGACCCGGCTGGCGTCAGCACGTTCTGGCTGTTCAAGGCGGCAAATATGTCCTGCGGCGTAACGCCCAGCGTTGCCAGACGATCATGCGAGAATGAGACGAAAATACGTTCCGGCTGCTCGCCGATGATATTGACCTTCTTGACCCCGGCGACATGTAGCAGTTGCTGCCGCAGCGCCTCCGCATCACGCACCAGCAGTCTTTGCGGCTCGCCCTTGGCTTTGAGGGCAAACAGGGCAAACGTCACGTCTGCATATTCATCGTTGACCATGGGGCCAATGACGCCTGCGGGCAGCTTTTTGGCTTCGTCACTAATCTTTTTGCGGGCCTGATAGAACTCTTCCTGAACTTCCGCTGGTGGCGCGCTATCGAGCAGGGAAACCATGGTGAAAGCCAAACCGGGTCGCGTGAAGGTTTCGGTGCGGTCATACCACCGTAGCTCTTGCATACGTTTTTCCAGGGGCTCTGCCACCTGATCCTGCATCTCCTGCGCCGTTGCGCCCGGCCAGGCGGTCACAATCGTCATCTGCTTGATGGTAAATGGCGGATCTTCCGCCCGGCCGAGTTTGAAGAAGGCCAGGACGCCTGCGGCGGAAATCAGCAGGATCAGGAATAAGGTGATGGCGCGCTCCCGTACGGCGAGAGCAGATAGATTGAAGCGGCTCTCGCTCATGGGCGGTCCCCTTCCATAGCGCTATTGAAGACCTGTTTGACAAGCCGGACCTGTTCGCCTTCACGCAGCAGGTGGGCTCCGAGTGCGACGATCTTGTCGCCCGGTACGAGCTTGCCGCTTACGCGTGCATTGTCATCTTCAATACGCTGGACCACGACAGGTTGCCAGGAGACCTTGGCCGGTTTGCCAGTCACGACCCAGACGCCAGGCCCTTTACCCGCGTCGAACAAGGCTGCAATGGGTACCTGCATGCCCGCCGCATCAAGCGCATGACCATACTGAATCTGGATGGAAACGGTCGCGCCCAGCGGCGCATTGGCCAAGTCACCCTCCAGCACATAGCGTGCTTCGAAGGTACGGGTCAGGCGATCGGCAGTCTCCGAGAGCTGACGAAGTTTGGCGGGAACACGATGGGTATCCGATCCATATAGCGTGGCTTGCCCGATGGAGCCTACCGCAGGACGCAAGGTCTCTGGCAGCTGGATGACTGCTTCACGCCGACCGGCATGGGCAAGACGCACGACGGTTTGCCCGGCATTCACCACCTGGCCGGGCTCGGCCAGCGTTTCCATCACCACGCCATCACCATCCGCCAGCAACTCGGCATAACGACTGGCATTACGGGCCACATCAGCCTGGGCTTCTGCTGCGCTCAACTGGGCTTTGGCTGCATCCGCTGCCGCCTTGCTCTGGTCGTAAGCAGAAGCGGAGATGGCACCGGTACCGCGCAGCTCACGGTAACGCGCTTCATCCTGTGCCGCCTGCTGCGCCCGTGCCCGTGCTGCGCTGACCGCTTCCTGCTGGGCATTGGCGGCAAGCCGCAGATCGACCGGGTCGATACGCATCAGCAGTTGGCCGCGCTTGACGGTTTGGCCTGCGTCGACCAGGCGCTCCAGCACCTTGCCGGCAACGCGAAAGCCAAGATCGCTTTGAACGCGGGCGGCTACGGTGCCAGTGAATGAGCGGGATTCAGGCGTGCCGGCCTGCACCAGGGCAGTACGTACCAGCGGGATGCTGGTACGGGAATCTGTCTGAACTTTTTCGCCGCAAGCGACCAGGGCAAACGGCAAGGCACAGATGACGGTAGAGATGGTAAGGCGACGCCGAAGCATGAAAGTCCCTTTGACGAAGTGATCGGGACTTTCAGTATTATTCTTGTGACCAATTTAGTCAATAGTCACTAATCACATATAGCTTCATGGCGACAGGCTGCGTAGTACCAGGCTGGAAAGCTGGGCCGGGGCCACCTCGGTGTAATCAAAGTTGTATTGCAATATCAAGGGGTGCAGAAAGGGCCGTATCACCAGGAAAATTGCCTTGGTCGTTTCATCCAGCGGGGTCTTGCGTTCAAAGTCGCCGCTGAGCCGCCCCTGCTGCACGATGTCTTCCAGCAAATTGCGAATGCGCTCCTCGTAAGCAACGGTCGCCGGCCAGCGCTCACCCGCTGCAGACGCTGCAATCTCGTACAGCTTTCTATCCTGAAAAAACAGCCTGAGGCTTGATTCCACAATGGTTTTAAACATGCGCCGCAGCTTTTCCGGCGGGCCTTCCGCTGCGTCAACAGCAGCTTTGACATCGTTTTCGATCTCGCGCAGGCACTGGCTGCAAATCATCTCGCCAATGGCTTGCTTGGATTCGAAGAACTTGTAGATATAGGCCTTGGAAAAGCCAATGGCTTTGGCAAGGTCAGACACCGTGGTTTTTTCGTAACCATAGAGGCTGAAATGCTCGGTGGCGGCAGTCACGATTTGATCGCGGACTTCGTGATCCGCCGGGCCACGTGCTGCGTTCGGGGATGTGTGTGCATTTTTCATGGCTAGTAGCTTACAGACGTGCTCAAAAATTGACAACAAGTGACTAATATGTATTATGGTCACTATAGTTTATTTTTCTTCGGAGCCTTCCGTGCCAGCCAAACACCCCCTCGCCTTGCTTGTTGCCGCCAGTTTGTTGACCGGCTGTGCCGTTAGTCCTGATTACACGCGGCCCGATATACCGACCTCGGCGAGCTATCTGGGCGCTGCCGCCGTGGAACAACGCCATGCCGCCACCGAGGCCGACCTGGCTACATGGTGGACGGGGTTTGGCGATCCGCAACTGAGTCGATACGTCATGTTGGCACTGGAACAGAATCTGGATCTCGCACAAGCATCCGCACGCGTCCTGCAAGCCCGGGCAGGGCTGGGAGCGGCCACCGCTGCGTTACTGCCCTCAGGCACGATCAGCGGCCAAGCCGCCAGAGCCTACCAGTCGGTTGAAACACCCCTGGGCCAGCTGTTGAATGCGCAACCGGGATTCAAGCGCTATGGCAATACTTACCAGGCAGACCTCGGTGCCAGCTGGGAGCTGGATTTGTTTGCTGGTTTAAGTCGTGACCGGGAAGCGGCACTCGCCGATTACCAAGCCTCTCAGGCAGGTGCAACTGCTACACGTCTGACGGTGGCTGCCCAGACTGCCGACATCTATATCAGCATCCGCGGCTTGCAAACCCGCCTGGACATTGCACGTCAGCAGGTTGAGAAACAACAAGCACTGCTTGATACCATCCAGCTGCTGTATGGCAAAGGATTGGCGGCTGAACTGCAGGTAGACCAAGCGGCAGGGGCGCTGGCAGAAGTTCAGTCCGCAGTGCCTGTGCTGGAAACAGGGCTGGACGCCGCCATGAATGCCCTGGATGTGATGCTGGGCTCGCCCCCCGGCACCCATCGCGCCGAACTGGCCACCGTGAGTGCCATCCCGACCGTTCCTCACATTACCGCCACCGGGTCACCCGCCGACTTGCTGCGGCGTCGGCCAGACCTGATTGTGGCCGAGCGTCGTCTGGCTGCATCCCATGCCCGCATTGGCGTGGCGATTGCCGAGTACTACCCCAAGCTGTCATTAAGTGGGCTGCTGGGTAGTGCCACGGCAGTTTCCTCCGGCAATCTGTTCACCAGTGGTGCCAGCCAGGCCGCAGGCGTACTGGGGCTGCGTTGGCGTCTCTTCGATTTTGGCCGCATCAACGCGCAGATTGAACAAGCCAAGGGGCAAGAGGCCGAGATGCTGGCCGCCTATCGACTTGCCGTGCTGCATGCAACAGAGGATGTCGAAAACGCCTTCTCTTCTTTGCTTAAACGCGAGGAGCAGTCTGTTGTCCTGGCGCGGGGGGTTGATTCGCTGGGCCGTGCCAGGTCCGCTTCGTTTGCGGCATATCAACAAGGGGTCGTCAGTCTGATCGAGGTACTACAGGCTGATGAAAACCTGCTGCGCGCCTCCGACGCGCAAGCACAAGCCAAAACGGAAGCAGCACGTGCGGCGGTTGCAGCCTTCAAGGCACTAGGTGGCGGTTGGCAGCCCAGTGGGGCGGATATGCTGGCAATAAAATGATTGAGCCGCATCTTGTTTACTGGATATTTTTATGGCTGCTTTCAACATTAGAGCAGCCGTCTCATATCTTGTATGCGAAGGACCGCTTTGGCCGAGCTTGAGACCTTGGCTTCGTATTTTGGCAATGGCCGCTCCTGGCCGATAACAGTCATGCTAGCGCATTGGCATGGCAAAGTTTCCTGCCCTGTTTCAGATACCGATCTACACGACCATTCGTATCCGGCAACATCGCACCGAACAGGATGACCGCCCGCTTGCCGACACGGAATAAGAGCCGGTTTTGTAGCGGCTCACGCACAGGGTGGATTCGCTGTCGCCAGGCGCTTAACTCCACTGCTTGATCTGCCGCACGGCAGCGGGTGCTAGGCTGCCCGCCAGGCAAAATGCGCAAAGGAGTGCTGCCAGTAATCCAGCACCGCCCTGCCCGGCCACTGTGCAGCATCAAACAAGGGCTGGCCTGTGCCATCCCTGCCCTGCTGCAAGGCGGCGTGGGTGACGCCTTTGGCCTGCAGGGTGTCGGCCAGCCGGTACAGGCTGTCTGCCGTCATCACGCGCGGGTCCAGCGTGGTACGACATTCCAGTGCAGCCCCGCTTGCCAGCGCAACATCCAGCGCCTGCCACATGCGCGCCTCGCTGCCCGGCACGCCGGTCACGGCATCCACACCGCCGGGGGCAGCCTTGATGTCCAGCCCTATCCAGTCCACCAGCCCGGCCACCGCGGCCAGCCGCTGCGGGTAGATGCCGGCGGTGTGCAGGCCGATGGCCAGCCCCAGCAGGCGGGCGTCGTGCATCCAGTCTGCCAGTTGCGGGGCCAGCGTGGGCTCGCCACCGGAGAACACCACGCCGTCCAGGAAGCCCACCCGCGCCGCCAGCATGGACTGCACGCTGCCCCAGCCAAGCACACCGGCGCCGCGCGCCTGCAGATCGGGATTGTGACAATAGCCGCAACGCCAGGGGCAGCCGGCCACGAATACCGTGGCCACCAGCCGCCCCGGCCAGTCGCAGCTGGAAAACGGCTCGATGCCGGCCAGCGGTAGCAGCGCCGGGCTAGCCGGGCTGGGTGACTCAGCGCTGCAGATGTTCTTCATCAAAATGCAGGCGTTCAGCAAATTCGCCCTGTTTGCCCACATTGAAGGCAGAAACCGGGCGGAAATAGCCCATTACGCGGGTCCATACTTCGCAGCGGGTTCGCAGTGCCGGGTCCAGCTGTTCTGCCTGTTTGGCTAGGATTTGGGATGACATCATTTCTCTCCTGTTGAGGTGTCGGGTGTGTTGCTGGGAGCGGGCTAACAAAATGGCGTGGTGTCCTGAGGCCAGGCGCACCGCCGCAGCATGTTGTCAGCGCTACTCAGCAGCAGCCCGGCGCGGTGGCTGCCGTGGTGCGGGCCAGCAGTTCGGCATCGCACTTGGGGCAGAATTCGTGATGGCCATGCAGATAGCCATGCTGCGGGCACACGGAAAAGGTGGGCGTGACCGTGATATAGGGCAGGCGGAAGCGCTGCAGCGATCGGCGCACCAGCTGTTTGCAGGCGGCGGTGGAGCTGATGGCTTCAGTCATATACAGGTGCAGCACGGTGCCGCCGGTATAGCGCCGCTGCAGCGGTTCCTGATGACTAAGCGCGACGAACGGGTCATCGGTATGTCCGGCCGGCAGCTGGCTGGAATTGGTGTAGTAAGGCTTGTCGACCGGGCCGGCCTGCAGGATGTCCGGGTAGCGCTTGCGATCTTCGCGGGCGAAGCGGTAGGTGGTGCCCTCCGCCGGGGTGGCTTCCAGGTTGTACAGATGGCCGGTGCTTTCCTGCATTTGCACCATGCGCGTACGGATGTGGTCGAGCAGATCCAGTGCCAGCTGTTGGCCGGCAGTGCTGGCAATATCTTCGGCATCGCCGGTGTAATTGCGCACCAGCTCGTTGATGCCATTTACGCCGATGGTGGAGAAGTGATTGCGCAAAGTGCCCAGATAGCGCTTGGTGTAAGGATAGAGGCCGTCATCCATCCAGCCCTGCACTCGCTGGCGCTTGATTTCCAGGCTGATGCGGGCCAGCTCCAGCAGGCGGTCGGTTTCGGCCAGCAGGCCATTCCAGTCGCCACGGAAGCGGTAGCCCAGCCGGGCGCAGTTAAGCGTTACCACCCCCAGCGAGCCGGTTTGCTCGGCGCTGCCAAACAGGCCATTGCCGCGCTTGAGCAGTTCGCGCAGGTCCAGCTGCAGCCGGCAGCACATGGAGCGCACCATTTGCGGCTCCAGATCGGAATTGAGGAAGTTCTGGAAGTACGGCAGGCCGTAGCGCGCGGTCAAGTCGAACAGCAGCTCGGCATTCGGGCTATCCCAGTCGAAATCCGGGGTGATGTTGTAGGTGGGAATGGGAAAGGTAAAAGCCCGGCCATGGGCGTCGCCACTGGCCATCACCCGCAGGAAGGCGCGGTTGATCTGGTCCATTTCCGGCTGGCAGTCGCCATAGCAGAACGGCATTTCCTCACCGGCAATCAGCGGAATCTGGCCGGCCAGGTCGGCTGGGCAGCTCCAGTCGAAGGTGAGATTGGTAAACGGCGTTTGCGTGCCCCAGCGTGAGGGCACGTTCAGGTTGTAGACAAACTCCTGCATGGCTTGCTCCACCTGCGCGTCGTTCAGGCCATCACGCTTGATGAAGGGGGCCAGATAAGTGTCCACGCTGGAAAAAGCCTGTGCCCCGGCCCATTCGTTTTGCAGGGTGCCCAGAAAATTCACCATCTGCCCCAGTGCCGAACCCAGATGGCGCGGCGGCGCGGATTCCACCCGCCCCGGCACGCCGTTGAAGCCCTCGTGCAGCAACTGGCGCAGCGACCAGCCAGCGCAGTAGCCAGCCAGCACGTCCAGATCGTGCAGGTGAAAATCGGCCTCGCGGTGAGCCTGTGCCACTTCAGGCGGATAGATGCCGTCCAGCCAGTAATTGGCAGTCAGTTTGCCGGCGGCGTTCAGAATCATCCCACCCAGGCTATAGCCCTGGTTGGCATTGGCAGAGACGCGCCAGTCGGCGCGACTGAGGTATTCGTCCAGCGTGGCAAGCGGACTGACCATGACAGGTTTTTTCATAACAATATGTAGTGCCTTGAAATTTTCAGACACTATATATTGATTTTTTACACAGCAAAGCCACAGCTGAAAAAGGCTTGATTCGGATCAAGTGCCGCCTCTGCCGGCCGGACAGGCCAGGCAGCTGCCGTCTTTATATGTCCCTGTCTTGTAGGGATTGCCCTACAGGACTACAGCATTTTTCCTGACAGTAAAATCCGCAGCCCCCCGATACCCCTGCTGTCATCCACTTTTTACAATTCAGTCATCACCATTTAAACAGGAGTGGTCATGGCTGAAACGAACGCAAGCGACATCCTGGTCCGCTTCAAGAACGTACAAAAGAGCTACGACGGCGAGACCCTGATCGTGAAGGATCTCAATCTGGACATCCGCAAGGGCGAATTCCTGACCCTGCTGGGTCCGTCCGGCTCCGGCAAGACCACCAGTCTGATGATGCTGGCCGGCTTCGAAACCCCGACCGCCGGCGAGATCATGCTGGGCGAGCGTTCGCTCAACCGCGTACCGCCGCACAAGCGCGATATCGGCATGGTGTTCCAGAACTACGCGCTGTTTCCGCACATGACCGTGGCCGAGAACCTGGCCTTCCCGCTGAAAGTGCGCGGCATGGACAAGACCGATGTCACCGAACGGGTGAAACGCGCCCTGTCCATGGTGCAGCTGGACAAGTTTGCCAACCGCTACCCCGGCCAGATGTCCGGTGGCCAGCAACAGCGCGTGGCCCTGGCCCGCGCCCTGGTGTTCGAGCCGCAACTGGTGCTGATGGACGAACCGCTGGGTGCGCTGGACAAGCAGCTGCGCGAACACATGCAGATGGAAATCAAGCATCTGCACGAACGCCTGGGCGTGACCGTGGTGTATGTAACCCACGACCAGAGCGAAGCGCTCACCATGTCCGACCGCGTGGCAGTGTTCCATCAAGGTGAAATCCAGCAGATCGACAGCCCGCAAGGCCTGTACGAGCATCCGCGTAATACCTTTGTTGCCAACTTCATCGGCGAAAACAACCGCCTGCACGGCAAGCTGCTCAGCCGCGACGGCGAGCGCTGTACCGTGGGCCTGGAAAATGGCGAACGCGTGGAAGCCATGGCCGTGCATGACGCAGCCCCCGGCCAGCCGGTATCGCTGTCCATCCGCCCGGAACGTATCAAGCTGAACGTGGCGCAGGAGCAAAACCGCTTCTCCGGCCGCGTACGCGAATTCATCTATCTGGGCGACCACGTGCGTATCCGCATGGAAGCCTGTGGCAACTCCAGTTTCATCGTCAAACAGCCTATCGCCACCCTCGACCCCAAGCTGGCAGTGGGCGACGTGATTTCCCTGGGCTGGAATGTAGAACACGTAAGAGCGCTCGATCCCGTCGAACTGGCCGAGTGAGTGCGTGCAAGTGAGTAGCGTGTAGTAGCTGTAGTCTCAAAACAATATGGAGATCTATCAAATGAAGAAATGCATGAAAGCTCTTTCGCTGGCCGTGGTTGCTGCTTGCTGTGCTCAGACTGCGCTGGCCGCTGACCTGACCGTGATTTCCTTCGGCGGTGCCAACAAGGCTGCCCAGGAAAAGGCCTACTACGCCCCCTTCACCAAGGCCACTGGCGTCAAGGTGGTAGGCGGTGAGTACAACGGCGAAATGGCCAAGGTGAAGGCCATGGTCGACACCAAGAGCGTGTCCTGGGACGTGCTGGAAGTGGAATCCCCGGAACTGGCTCGCGGTTGCGATGAAGGCATGTTCGAAAAGCTGGACTACAGCAAGATCGGCAACAAGGCTGATTTCGTACCGGGTGCTGCCCAGACTTGTGGCGTGGGCATTTTCGTATGGTCCACCGTACTGGCCTATAACGCCGACAAGCTGAAGGTTGGCCCGAGCGGCTGGAAAGACTTCTGGGACGTGAAGAAATTCCCGGGCAAGCGCGGCATGCGCAAGGGTGCCAAGTACACCCTGGAAGTAGCGCTGATGGCTGACGGCGTAGCCCCGAAAGACGTGTACAAGGTACTGGCCACCCCGGCTGGTGTTGACCGCGCTTTCAAGAAGCTGGACCAGCTGAAGCCGAACATCCAGTGGTGGGAAGCCGGCGCACAGCCGCCGCAGTACCTGGTATCCGGCGACGTGGTGATGAGCTCGGCTTATAACGGCCGTATTGCCAACACCCAGAAGGAAGGCAAGAACCTGAAGATCGTCTGGTCCGGTGGCATGTACGACTTTGATTCGTGGGCTATCCCGAAGGGCTCGCCGAACAAGGACGCTGCGCTGAAGTTCATCGCTTTCGCCAGCAAGCCGGAAAACCAGAAGGTGTACTCGCAGAATATCGCCTACGGCCCGACCAACAAGAAAGCCGTACCGCTGCTGGACAAGAAGCTGGTAGCCGACCTGCCGACCGCCCCGCAGAACATCAAGAGCGGCGTAGCCGTGGATGTGGCTTTCTGGGCTGACTACGGCGAATCGCTGGAACAACGCTTCAACGCCTGGGCTGCCAAATAAGCAGCTGTAAGTAAGCATGACTGCTGCCGGCTCTTTATAACTACCGGCAGCAGGTCCGCCCCCTCGGGGGTTCATCCCCAGGGGGTTCTGTCCCCTTACCTGATCCGGAGCCGGAAGAATGACCGCTTCCTCTGCACCCACCACCGCTATCGCAGCCACCCTGCCGGAGGCCGGCCGTTCTCTGAAACAGAAACTGGCCCGCGCCGAGCGCATGAACAAATTCAAGTCCCAGCTGCTGATCCTGCCGCTGGTGCTGTTCATCCTGCTGGTATTCGTATTGCCGATCACCAGCCTGCTGTTCAAGAGCGTCAACAACCCGGAAGTGGTTGACGCCATGCCGCACACGGTCAAGGCCATCTCCAGCTGGAGCGGCCGCGCCCTGCCGCCGGAAACCGTCTATGCCGCCGCGGCACAGGATATCCAGCAAGCACACGACGACCAGAAACTGGGTGACCTGGGCAAGCGCCTGAACATGGAAGTGGCCGGCTACCGCAGCCTGCTGAACAAGACTGCCCGCGCCCTGCCGATGGACCCGGCCCCCAAATCCTACAAGGACGCGCTGACCAATCTGGACGAGCGCTGGGGTGACCCGGCCTACTGGCAGGCCATCCGCCGCAACACCAGCAGCCAGACCCCGTTCTACCTGCTGGCCTCGCTGGACCACCGTATCGACGACCTGGGTGAAATCAGTCGCTCCGCGCCGGACCAGGCCATTTACCTGGACATCTTCACCCGTACTTTCTGGATGAGCCTGGTGGTCACCGCCATCGCACTGGCCCTGGCCTACCCGCTGGCCTACCTGCTGGTGAACCTGCCCACCCGCAGCAGCAACCTGCTGATGATTCTGGTACTGCTGCCGTTCTGGACTTCCGTTCTGGTGCGCGTTGCCGCCTGGATCGTGCTGTTGCAATCCGGTGGCCTGATCAACTCCACCCTGGAATGGCTGGGCCTCATCGATCATCCGCTGCAACTGGTGTTCAACCGCACCGGCGTGTACATCTCCATGGTGCACATTCTGCTGCCCTTCATGATCCTGCCCATCTACAGCGTGATGAAAGGCATCTCCCCCAGCTATATGAAAGCCGCCATCTCGCTGGGCTGCCACCCGTTTGCCAGCTTCTGGCGCGTGTATTTCCCGCAGACCGTGGCCGGCATCAGCGCCGGGGCCCTGCTGGTGTTCATCCTGTCCATCGGCTACTACATCACCCCGGCCTTGCTGGGCAGCCCGAACGACCAGATGGTGAGCTACTTCGTCGCCTTCTACACCAACACCTCGATCAACTGGGGCATGGCTACCGCTCTGGGCGGCCTGCTGCTGGCAGCCACCATGATCCTGTACATCGTTTACAACTGGCTGGTGGGCGCCAAGAGCCTGCGCCTGGGCTGATCCTCACCCTTTCCCGGAGACATAAAACATGCTGAACCCGACCATGTCGCCCATCGAAAAGGTGTGGCACTACGTACTGCGCATCACCAGCGGCCTGACCTTGCTCTTCCTGATCATGCCGGTGCTGGTCATCATCCCGCTGTCCTTCAACGAGGGTTCCTTCCTGGTGTACCCGCTGACCGGCTTCTCCTTCCGCTGGTATCAGGACCTGTTCAGCGCACCGGAGTGGATCCGCTCCTTGCAGAACAGCATGATCGTGGCTCCGGCCGCCACCGTGCTGGCCATGGTGCTGGGTACGCTGGCCTCCATCGGCCTGACCCGTGGTGAATTCCGTGGCAAGGGCATCATCATGTTCCTGCTGATTTCGCCCATGGTGGTACCGGTGGTAATCGTCGGCGTGGCCAGCTACCTGTTCTTTGCCCCGCTGGGCATGGACAACAGCTATACCACGCTGATCCTGGAGCATGCCGCGCTGGGCGTACCCTTTGTCATCATTACCGTGACGGCCACCCTGCAAGGCTATAACCACAACCTGACCCGTGCGGCGGCCAACCTGGGTGCTTCGCCCATCACCACCTTCTTTCGCATCACCCTGCCGCTGATTGCCCCGGGGGTGATTTCCGGTGCGCTGTTTGCCTTTGCCACCTCGTTTGATGAAGTGGTGGTGACGCTGTTCCTGGCTGGTCCGGAACAAGCCACCCTGCCACGGCAGATGTTCAGCGGCATTCGTGAAAACCTCAGCCCCACCATTGCGGCAGCTGCCACCTTGCTGATCGGCTTCTCCATCCTGCTGCTGCTGACACTGGAATGGCTGCGTGGCCGCAGCGAGCGCCTGCGCACCAGCTAAAGCTGACGATTCCCTCATCTGCTCCATCCATTGCAGAGCATTGCAGGCCGGCCCTAACAGGTCGGCCTGATTTTTGTCAAGAAATCATTATTCATTTTGCAGACGGAACCGCTGTTGCTTGTAATCCGCGGCCAGCAGCTTAGTATTCAGAAAGTCTGCGCCCTGTGCGCCCATTCCTGTGCAAGTTTGTTTATGCGACTTATCCCGGCATTAAGCCTGCTCCTTGTTAGCTCATCCCTGCTTGCCGCCCCAGGCATTGACTCGGCCACCTGGGAATACCAGGTCAAGCCGGGGGATTCGCTGTGGTCGTTTGCTGACCAGCACTTGTCATCCCCCGCCTATGTGCCGCGCCTGCAAAGCCTCAATCACATCGCCGACCCCTACCGCCTGACGCCGGGCAGCCGTATCAAAGTGCCTTATCCCTGGGTACGGCAACATCCGTCCAGTGCACAAATCGAAGAGTTTTCCGGAGAAGTCAGCGCCCACGACGCCAAGGGCAAGCCACTCCCCATCAACAAGGACATGCGTTACCCCAAGGGCGTGCAGTTCCAGACCGGCAACGATGCCATGCTCAAGCTGCGCTTCGAAGACGGCTCCACCCTGCTGCTGAACGCCAATTCCAGCGCCCAGCTGCAAAACGAAATCTACTATCCCAGCACTGGCTCGGCCAAAACTGAAATCAAGCTGGACAAGGGCAATGCCGGCAGCTCAGTGATTCCCAACATCCTGATGCCCAACCGCTACCAGATTCGCACGCCATCGGCGGTCACCACCGTGCGCGGTACCGAATTCCGCGTCAACACGGAGTCGGTCAGCGCCACCATGACCGAAGTGTTGCGTGGCAAGGTCAGCGTCAGTGGCAAGAGCAAGGCCCAGGTTGATGTCCCGGCCGGCTTTGGCACGCTGGCTTCAGGCTCCGGCAAACCCACCACACCGGAAGCCCTGCCCGCCGCGCCAGACCTGGGCCTGCTGCCCGCAAGCAGCAGCTTCAATCCGCCCCTGCTCAAATGGAGCGGAGACCAGCAGGCCGTGGCCTACCGCATCAAGCTGCGCGGACCGGGCGAGCATGGCCGCCTGCTGGCCGAGCGCACGGTGGCAGCACCACAGCTGTTCCCGGCACTGCCCGCCAATGGCGAATACCTGCTATCGGCACGCGCGCGCAACCAGCACGGACTGGAAGGCTTCGACAGCAGCAAGACCTTCACCCTGAATGCCTTCCCGCCACCGCCGCTGCTGTTCGGCACCGCCGGCGTACAGGAAATCCGCAGCCAGTCGCTGCCGCTCAAGCTGCTGGCCAGTCCGCAGCAGCCCGTGCAACTGCAACTATCCCGTAGCAGCGACTTTGCCAGTATCAGCCAGAACCTCACGCTGCAAGATGGCGACATCACCTTGCAGCTGCCAGACAAGGGCCAGTGGTTCTGGCGCGTGGCGCGGCTGGATGACAAGGGCCAGCCCGGCCCCTTCAGCGATGCCCAGCAGGTCGTGGTCAAGGGCCTGTTCTCCAGCATCGGCAACAACACGCCCGCCCTGCTGGGGCGGCGGTATCCGGTGAGCGGTGCACACTACACGCTCAAACTGGCGGACAATCCGGCCATGCACAACATCAGTTACCACGACACCCAGCCGCAACCGGCCTGGTTGCTGGACAAACTGCCACGCGGCCAGTACTTTGCCCAACTCGAAGTCAATGGAGATGATGGATATCACGCGGTGGAAGCGATTGAAAAAATCAACATCCAATGAGCAATCGCATAAAATAAGCGCATGCCATCACCGATAAAACACCGGTCTTACCAACTGCTTCCCCTGCTGGCGGGTCTGCTCGGCCTGCTGCTGGCCCTGACCGGTACCGTGCAGCGACTGGATTACTGGTTTTACGACGCGGCACTCAGCCGCCATGTGCTGCACAAGAGTGCCGACGACCCCATCCTGATCGAAGTGGACAACCGCAGCCTGGCCGAGATGGGCAGCTGGCCCTGGCCACGCGAGTTGCACGCCCGCCTGATCGACCAGCTGCAATACGCCAAGGCCGTCGGCCTCGACATCGCCCTGGCGGAAAGCACGCTGGCCAGCAACAAACCCGACCAGTCGCTGGCCGCCGCCATTCGCCGCAATGGCAAGGTGGTCAGCCCGGTGTTTCCGGAAAGTGCCGGCGACACCCTGACCGAGACCCGGCCGATACCCTTATTGGCCGCAGCGTCCAACCGGCTGGGACACACCGACTTCGAGCGCGACAACGATGGCGTCATCCGCCGCACCTATCTGATGGCTGGCCTTGGCACACCGGACTTTCCCGGCTTTGCCAAGGCAGTGCATGAGGTGGCACAAGGCCTGCCCGCGCCGGCACTGAAACTGCCCTTTCATGCCAACGACGAATCATGGGTACGCGACGACGAAGTGCTGGTGCCCTTTGGCAACGGTGCCGAACCCTTCGAACGCATGTCGTATATCGATGCCCTGTCCAATGCCGAGCGTGAAACATTCCGCGACCGCATCGTGCTGATCGGAGTCACGGCAGCCGGGCTGGGCGATATGCACACCACGCCGATTTCCGCCAATTCCGCCGGCATGCCCGGCGTGGTGATCAACGCTTATCTGCTGCGCGGACTGCAGGATAACAGCCTGATCCGGCCACTCAGCCTGCTGCGCCAGGGGCTGCTGACCCTGCTGCTGATCGTGGCACTGGACTACCTGCTTAGCCCATGGAGCCGGCAGCGCACGGTGCTGCTGGCCTATCCCGCTGCCGCCCTGCTGGTGGCGGTAGGGTCCATGCTGCTGCTAAACCAGGGCCATGTCTGGTTCGCCCCGGCCAGCACCATGCTGGTACTGACACTCGCCGGCCTGACCCGCTTCATTATCCGCCAGGCCAGCCTGCAGACACTGGCCACCACCGACGGGCTGACCCAGCTGGCCAACCGCCGCCATTTCGACGAAGTATTCATCCCGGCCATCGAGCGCCAGCGCAATGCCCAGCAGCCGCTGGCCTTTATCCTGCTGGATATTGACCACTTCAAGCTTTACAACGACCAGTATGGTCACTATGCCGGCGATGTGGTGCTCAAGCGCGTGGCTCATGTGCTGCGTGAGTCATTCCAGCGCAAGGGCGAATTGCCGGCCCGGCTGGGCGGCGAAGAGTTTGGTGTGCTGATGCCCGGCGCCACCATGCAGGATGCGGTTGATGCGGCCGAAACCTTCCGCCAGCGGCTGGAAGACCTGGACCTGCCGCATGATGGCAGCCCGCTGCAAAAGGTCACCTGCAGCATCGGCGTGGCCGCCCGCATCCCCCAGCAAGGCGATACCGCCCAGCGCATCTACGAAGAAGCCGACGGCGCCTTGTATATCGCCAAGCGCTCCGGCCGCAATGTGGTCAGCCCGGCGTCCAGCTAACGGGTGATCCTTGAGAAATGGCCATGAAAAAGGCAGCCATCCGGCTGCCTTTTTTATCAGAGCTAATCTTGCGGACAGAGTACCAACCAGTCCTCTTCCCCCACCGCCAGATGGCAAGCCAGCCGCCAGCCGGCGGACACATCCGGCCAGCTCTCGGCGGCGGCCTCAGCCTTGTCGATCAGCCCGGCCCGCAGCAATACATTGCGCTCCTTACGGCTGGGCAGCACCGGCTGAGCCGGGCCGGCGTGACTGATGCGGACCTTGCAAGTGCCACAAGTGCCCTGCCCGCAGCGCCAGTGCAGCGGCACATCGGCCAGTCTGGCCACATCCAGCAACAGATCACCGGGCTGGGCCTCCAGTTCGGCCAGCAGCCGCTGCTGCTGGTCGACAAATCGCAGCTGCGGCATGACTAGTTCCCGCAGCGCCCGATAGGCAGCAGGCCGAGCAAATCTCCCGGCCGCACCTGCTGGCCGACCGCCAGCCGCACCAGCCCGTCAGCCCAGGCGCAGGAGGTCAGCACACCAGAGCCCTGATTGGGGTAAGGCTGCAACTGCCACTGGCCATCCTGCTGCAGCAGTTTCACCCGCAGGAATTCCTCGCGCCGGCTGTCGGGTCGATCCCAGACAAAGCCGGCCGGATAGTGCTGTACGGCCACGCCGCAGTCTGCCAGCAGGCCGGCACAACGCTGCAGATAGGGTTTGACCAGTACCTGATAGGTGACAAAGCCGGACACCGGATTGCCCGGCAGGCCGACAAAGCCCGCCTGCCCGACCCGGCCACTGGCCAGCGGCTTGCCCGGCTTGATGGCGATCTTCCACAGATCCAGACTGCCCTCGGCCTCCACTGCCGCCTTGACGTGGTCTTCCTCACCCACCGACACCCCGCCGCAAGTCATGATGACATCAGCCAGCGCGGCGGCGTCCTGCAGGATTTCGCGGGTGCGACTGAGCGAATCCGGCACGATACCCAGATCGGTCACCTCGCAGCCCAGCCGCATCAGTTCCGGTACCAGCCAGTAACGGTTGGAGTTATAGATTTGCCCGGCTGCCAGTGTCTGGCCCGGCTCCACCAGTTCATCACCGGTAAAGAACACCGCCACCCGCAGCGGGCGGAACACTGTCAGTTCGGCCACGCCGATGGAAGCCGCTAGCCCCAGATGCGCTGCACTCAGCTGCTGTCCAGCGGACAACACTTCGCTGCCGCAGCGGATATCTTCGCCAGCACGACGGATATTCTGTCCGGGACGGGGGCTCTGGCTGAACGCCACCTGGCCATCGGGCTGCAGCTCGGCCATTTCCTGCATCACCACCCCATCGGCACCAGCGGGAATGGGCGCTCCGGTAAAAATGCGCGCCACACTGCCCGCTTGCAATGCCGCAGGCTGCGTCCCCGCCGGAATGCGCTGCGATACCGGCAGCGGCCCGCTGCCATCGGCACAGCGCACGGCATAGCCATCCATGGCGCTATTGTCGTGCGGCGGCACATCCTGGCTGGACAGCAGCGGCGTCGCCAGAATGCGGCCCAGCGCCTGCAGCAAGGGAACGGTTTCAGTAGTGGTAAGCGGCCTGGCGCGCTGTAGCAGCCAGTCGCGGGCTTGATCAACGGTGAGCATCTTGATGTTGTTCCAGCAAGGCAAGAATGAAACGGGCGAGGCCGGCGGCATCGTCCCGGGCAAAACAGGGTAGCGCAGTATGCGGCGGTGCATCCGACACCATGGCCAGCACCTGCTTATCATGCAGGCAGAGGGGCGCATGGCCCAGCAGCGGGTCGTACACTTCCAGCTTGGGAATGGCTTCATGCTTGAAGCCTTCGGCCAGCACCAGATCACAGGGGCGCAAGGCTGCCACATGGGCGGCCAGCGGCGCATCATTGCCCTGTGGCATGGTTTCCACCAGCAAGCGGCGCTGCGCGCCCGCCAGCAAGACCTGCCGCGCACCGGCCTGGCGGTGTCGCCAGCTGTCCTTGCCCGGCTGGTCCCAGTCCACATCGTGATGGGTGTGCTTGATCACGGCCACATCCACCCCAGCGGCCAGCAGCAGCGGAATGACTTTTTCCAGCAAGGTGGTTTTGCCGCTGCCGGAATAGCCGGCGACTCCCAGGACATACATGGTGGCGCTACTCGATAAAATGGGGCAGGAGCGCATCATAACATGCGCTCCTGCCCCATTATTCAGCCGGATGACCTAGTTATTCGGTACTCAGGCCACCGCCCGGGCAAAATGCGTCGCCTGCTCCTCGGGCTGCTCGAAACGCTTCCAGTCAACAATCATCACCTGGCTCAGCCCGCAATCCAGCGCCAGTTGCGCCTCGATTTCTTCCAGCACCTGATGACAATGGATACTGCCGTTGATGGCCACTTCGGCACGCCGCATGACAGTATCGTCGGGCGTAACAAACCAGATGCAATAGCGACTCATGCTGCCCCTCCTTCCCGTGAATGCATTTACCTTACCAATATCGACGCAAGCAGCAGCAAACCACAAGTTTTCGAACACGGCAAAGCCCTTGCAACCGTGACTAGGGATGGAAAACACCACAAACCGCCCGAGCTGACCTTGCCCTTGGCCACCCGGCAGGCTAGTGCCGGAGCAGCGGACCACATACGGCCAGGTACTAGGCCCCCAGCAGATTGCCCTTGCCCAGCGGGCTGGCACCGGCAATCTTGGCCACCGTACCGCCACGGGTGACATAGGGATGACGGGCAAACACATAGAACACCCCGGCCGTGCCGGCGCGCAGGGTGGTGGTGGAGCCAGTGATGGGGTCGATCACATCGGCAATGGCATCGCCCGCCTGCACCACACTGCCCAGCTCGGCCAGGCTGACAATCACCCCGGCATGGGGTGCGATCAGGGTTTCCGAGCCATCCAGCGGGGTAGCCGGGTGCGGCAGCGCCGGAGCCGGCACTGTCTCGCCACGGATCACGCCGCAGCCGGTCAGGTAATGCAGAATGGCCTGGCTGTCCTGATCGGCCAGCGCATGGCTGACATCGCCCTCGCCACGTAGCTCCACTGTGACAGCCACGCTATCGAAAGGTACGGGGAATTGCGGCAAGGCAGCGCGAATCTTGGCCCAGGGCAGGAAGATAGCCTCGTCGAAGGGCATCACGCCATAGGCATCAGCCAGCAAGGACGCCCCGCATTGCAGGTGGGCGGCCAGCGCCTCCACCAGCGGCCAGTGTTCGCTATGCGCGTAGATATGCACCGGCCCGGCAAAGTCGCAGTGCAGGTCCAGCACCAGGTCAGCATCGATAGCCAGCAGATGCAGGGTCTGGCGCAGGCTTTGCAGCTCGGTGTGAACCGGCTCCGCCGCGATGGCAGCACGCAGCGCCTGGCGGATGATGTCGCGGTTGGCATGGGCATCCTGCGTCAGGCTATCGGCCAGCTGTGGCAGCACGCGGGCCGAAGGTTCGCTGTACAGGCGGTTGAAGTTTTCCCCGCTTTCCAGGTCGAAACGGCCCTGCGGCTGGTAATGCAATTGCTGGGCCAGACCGATGGGGTTGGCTACCGGCACCAGCACGATCTCGGCCTGCAACAAGCCCTGCTGTTCCAGCGCGGCAAACTGCTGCCGCAGCTTGTGTGCCACCAGCATGCCGGGAATCTCGCCCGCATGCAGGCTGGCCTGGATATACACCTTGCGCGGCCAGCTACCCGTTCCGGCAGATCCGAAATGAAAGCTGGTAATGCTGCGCTGGGTGCCCAGGCTGGGCGACAGCAGCGGGTGGATTTCCGTACGCATGAATGACTCCTGTCAATGATAGGTATTGGTGGTCAGCCTTACTTCAGGCTGCCGGACAAAAACTGCTGCAGGCGTTCGCTTTTGGGCTGGCTGAGTACCTGGGCCGGGTGGCCTTCTTCCTCGATGCGCCCCTGGTGCAGAAAGATGACATGGTTGGAGACATTGCGGGCAAAGCCCATCTCATGCGTCACCACCACCATGGTCCGGCCCTCCTCGGCCAGCGCCTGCATCACTCGCAATACTTCGCCTACCAGCTCGGGATCAAGCGCCGAGGTGGGTTCGTCAAACAGCATCACCTCCGGCTCCATCGCCAGCGCCCGGGCAATGGCCACCCGCTGTTGCTGGCCACCAGACAGGTGCGCTGGGTATTTGTTTTCCTGCTGCTCGGTCAGCCCCACCTTGGCCAGGTATTTGCGGGCCCGCTGCAGCGCTTCGGCGCGGCTCAGGCCCAGCACATGCATGGGCGCTTCCATGATGTTTTCCAGCACGGTCATGTGTGACCACAGATTGAAATGCTGGAACACCATGGACAGCTCGGTGCGCATTTTCTGCAATTGTTTCGGATCACGCGCTCGCTGGCTACCTTTCTTGTCCAGCACCGTCTGCAGCAGCTCGCCATTCAGGCTGATTTCACCGGCGCAAGGCTGCTCCAGGAAGTTGATACAGCGCAGAAAGGTGCTCTTGCCCGAACCGGAGGAACCGATGATGCTGATCACATCACCGGCCTTGGCCTTGAGCGAGACGCCCTTGAGCACTTCATGCTGGCCGTATTTCTTGTGCAGGCCGTTTACAGTCAATTTGTACATGGTAATCCTTCGCAATCCGTATCAATGGCCCATGGGGCGCAAAAAAGCCAGCCAGCGGTTTTCACACAGGCGGAACAGCCCGACCAGGGCAAAGGCGATGCAGGCATACAGCACGGCAGCGATGCCGAATGCCTCGAAGGATGCGTAAGTTGCCGCATTGACATCGCGTGCCACCTTGAGGATGTCCGGTACGGTGGCGGTAAAGGCCACGGTAGTAGCATGCAGCATCAGGATGACTTCATTGCTGTAGTAAGGCAGCGCCCGGCGCAGCATGGCGGGAATGATGATGCGGGTGTACTTGACCCAGGGCGACATGCCCAGCGCCCGCGCCGCTTCGATTTCGCCATAGGGAATGGCGCGGATGGCGCCGGCAAAGATCTCGGTGGTATAGGCACAGGTATTGAGGGCAAAGGCCAGGATGGTGCAGTTGAGTCCCTCGCGGAAAAAGTGTTCCAGCAGGTCGACCGAGCGCACCACATGCAGGCTGTACACCCCCGAGTAAAAGATCAGCAGCTGGATATACAAGGGCGTGCCGCGAAACACATAGGTGTAGAACCACACCGGCCCGCTAATCCAGCGCCGCGACGACACCCGCGCCACCGCCAGCGGGATGGACAGGCAAAAGCCGCAGGCAACCGAGGCAATCAGCAGCCACAGGGTCATGGCCACACCGGAGACATGGTAGCCGTCGTTCCACAGCCAGGCCTGCCAGTAATTCTGGATGATATCGCTCATAGCACCGCCTTGCGCACGCCGGCAGAGTAATGGTTTTCCAACCAGATCAGCAGCAGATTGGACACGGTGGTGATCAGCAGATACATCAGCGCGCCCACCACGGCAAACAGGAACATCTGCATGGTGGCCTTGCCGGCATCCTGAGTGGCCTTGACGATGTCGGCCAGCCCGATGATGGACACCAGCGCGGTGGCCTTGATCAGCACCTGCCAGTTATTGGCAATACCCGGCAGGGCAAAGCGCATCATCTGCGGAAACAACACGCGGCGAAAGCTCTGCCATGGTGTCATGCCATAGGCGATGGCCGCTTCGATCTGCCCCGCCGGCACCGACAGGAAGGCGCCACGGAAGGTTTCGGTAAAGTAGGCACCATAGATGAAGGCCAGCGTCACCACCCCGGCCAGAAAGGGATCGATGTCGATCTGCTCCATCCCCAGCGCCTCGGTGCACTGGTTCAGCCCCAGTTGCAGGCTGTAGAACAGCAGCAGCATCAGCACCAGGTCGGGCACGCTGCGAATCAAGGTGGTGTAGGCCGTGGCCCAGCCGCGCAGCAGACTGGTTTTGGCGAGTTTGGAACTGGCACCAGCCAGACCGATGAGCATGGACAGTAACAGCGAGAGCAGCGACAGCTTCAGCGTCACCCAGGTGCCCGCCAGGATGAGCGGGCCGAATCCGGACAGGAACATGGCTATCTCCCGACAGGATGGCAAGGTGAACGGTAGGAATGGCGCGCGGCAATAGCTGCCGCTGCCGGCCAGCGCAGGCGGACGGATGGGTGTTTCATGACATTTCTCCTGGTAGAGGGCAATGCAAGCGGTCGGTCGTCCTTGCTGGACGATTCTCAGCCACTGGCACCCGGCGATGACTGCCGGTGGCGGCAGCACATCTGTCACGATCCTAATCAAGCCTTATTGTATATACAATAACTTTTTCATGTGCATGCGCAGCATGAATTACTCAGTCAAACAGTAGTCAGCAAGACCTGCAGCCGTACGCATATAATCAATACACACGCACAATATATTGTTTTAAATGGGAAATAATTCCAGAAAATAGCAACTGAAGATGTGACACAAGCTTGATGACTGCTAACAATCAGCTGTTAATTTGTATATGCAATTACTGCAAAAGTGTTGCAACAGACACCAAAGCCGGCTCAAGCCAGCGCGGCGCGCAAGGCCAGCCACTGCGCCAGCTTGGCAGAATAAGACAGGGTATAAGCAGGACTGGAAGAAGGCAGATCAAACAATACGGGCAGCGTGGCCATGGCCGCCAGCTGCTTGCGGCCAATGCTAGCCGCGGTGCTGCCATTGAAGGCGACAGCACGCAAAGCCGGCAGGCTGGCACACAGCGCCGGCAAATCATTCGGACTGATGCCACGGATGGCCGCATCCAGACTACCCTGGCGCTGCGCCTGCGCCACCACATCCCACAGCCCGATGCCGTGTTGTTGCAGTGCGGCCAGCCGGGCCGGGTAGTCCAGCGCCACCAGCTCACACCCCAGCAGCTCGCCCAGCAAGCGCCAGAACTGGTTGCGCGGATGGGCGTAGTATTGCGCCGCCTGCAGCGAAGCATCGCCGGGCAAGGAGCCAAGAATCAACAAGCGGGTTTGCGCATTCACCACTGGCGGGAAGCACGATTTCGCGTTATCGCTCATGCTTTCTAGCGCTAGAACAGCTGACCTTGCTGACGAGCCAGCCAGGCCTTGACCGGACCAAAGGATTTGCGGTGCGCGGCCAGCGCGCCATGCGCTTCCAGCGCCGCCAGGTGCTCGGCAGTGGGATAGCCCTTGTGGCGGGCAAAGCCGTATTGCGGGTGCAGGGCATCCAGCGCGATCAACTCGGCATCGCGTGCGGTCTTGGCCAGAATGGAAGCGGCGGAAATGGCCTGCACCTTGGCATCGCCCTTGACGATGGCTTCCGCCGGCAAGGTCAGCTGCTTGGGGACGCGATTGCCATCGATCAGCACCCTCCCCGGCTGCGTTGCCAGCCCCTCCACCGCCCGGCTCATCGCCAGCATGGTGGCGTGCAGGATATTCAGCTGGTCGATTTCCTCGACGCTGGCACTGGCGATACACCAGGCCAGCGCATCGCGCTTGATGAGGATAGCCAGGGCATCGCGCCTGGCCTCGCTCAATACCTTGGAATCGGCCAGCCCGGCAATCGGCCGCGCCGGATCAAGAATGACCGCAGCCGCAAACACCGCCCCGGCCAGCGGGCCGCGCCCGGCCTCATCCACGCCGGCGATCAGCTCGCCGCTAGCCAGCAGCAGGCTCAGGCTGTCCGGCATCCGGCCTCCTGCAGCACGGCGGAGGCCGCCAGACTGGCGGTATCGGCCAGCAGCGACTGGTGCAGATCGGTAAAGGCCTGCACCATTTCCACCCGCGCATCCTGATCGACATACAGACGCTTGACCTCGGCCGCCAGCTTCTCGGCCGTGGCCTCCTTCTGCAACAGCTCCGGCACCACGAAGCGGCCACACAGGATATTGGGCAGCCCCACGTAAGGCAGCTTGATCTTGCGCTTGACCAACTGATAGGTGAGCCAGGACAGCTTGTAGCTGATCACCATCGGCCGCTTGGTCAAGGCCACTTCCAGCGTGGCGGTGCCACTGGTCACCAGCACCACATCACTGGCAATCATCGCCATCTGCGCATGGCCGAACAGCTTGCGCAGCGGCAAATCCCAGGCCTTGTGGCGGGTCAGCAGACGGTCGAACAGGTCCATGGTGGCACGGGTTGCCAGCGGCACCAGGAAAGTCGCGTCAGGATAATCGCGCAGCAGGATGCGGGCGGCTTCGATATACAGCGGGGCCATGAATTCCAGCTCGCTCTTGCGGCTACCCGGCATCAGGGTGAATACCGGCGCCTGCCGTGGCAGACCCAGTTGTTCGCGCATGGCCAGCTGGTCCGGCACCATGGGAATTTCACTGGCCAGCGGGTGGCCGACAAAGTCCGCCTTGACCCCGGCCTTGTCATACAGCGCCGGTTCCATCGGAAACAGGCACAGCACGCGATTGACGGCACGGCCTATCTTGTAGATACGCTCCAGCCGCCAGGCCCACACCGAGGGGCTGACATAGTGCACGGTGGCAATGCCGCTTTTCTTCAGCGCTGCTTCCAGCGCCAGATTAAAGTCGGGTGCATCCACACCGATAAACACATCCGGCTTCGCGGCCTTGAGCCGCTCGCGCAAGTCACGACGAATGCGCAACAGCTCCGGCAGGCAGCGCAGTACCTCGGCATAGCCGCGTACCGCCAGTTTTTCCTGTGGCACCACGGAATGAAAACCGCGCGCTTCCATGCGTGGGCCGCCAATGCCGGCAAATTCGATATCGCCATGCCGTGCCTGCAAGGCGTCCATCAGGTGCGCCCCCAGCACATCGCCGGAGGCTTCGCCCACCACCATGGCTACCTTGAGCGCGCCCTTGCGTTTGAACAGGCTGTCAGACATGGTCAGCGGATAATGCCTCGCTCGGACTGGGCAAAGAAGCGGACAAACGGCTCCAGTTCGGCATGGCCTTGCTGCGCCTCGGCCAGGATGGCCTCCTTGGCCGCATCGTATTGCAGGCCCTGGCGATACAGTGCCTTGTAGGCATTGCGCACGCGGCGGATCTGCTCCGGCGTGAAGCCACGACGCTTCAGACCTTCGGCATTAATGCCGGCCGGTACCGCGCGGTTGCCATGCGCCATCACATAGGGCGGCACGTCCTGCGCTACTGCACTGGCAAAGGCTGTCATGGCGTGATCGCCGACAATGGCAAACTGGTGCACGCTAGTAAAGCCGCCCAGAATCACCCAGTCACCAATATGCACATGGCCACCCAGCGTGGCGTTATTGGCAAAGATGGTGTTATTGCCGATCTGGCAGTCATGACCCAGATGCACATAGGCCATGATCCAGTTGTTGTTGCCCAGGCGGGTGACGCCAACATCCTGCGCGGTACCGATATTGAAGGTGCAGAATTCGCGGATGGTGTTGTTGTCGCCGATTTCCAGCCGGGTAGGTTCGCCGGCGTATTTCTTGTCCTGCGGAATGGCACCCAGCGAGCTGAACTGGAAAATGCGGTTGTTCTTGCCAATGCTGGTATGGCCTTCGATCACCACATGCGGCCCCACCCAGGTGCCGCTGTCTATGCTGACATCCGGCCCGATGATGGAGTAGGCACCGATTTCCACATCGGCGGCGATGCTGGCTTTGGGATCAACAATGGCTGTCGGGTGAATGGCCATGATCAGACCTCGCGCTTGGCACACATGATTTCGGCTTCACAAGCCACCTGGCCATCCACCAGCGCGCGCGCGGTGTACTTGCCGATGCCGCGCTTGACGGTGATCTGCTCCACTTCGAAGATCATCTGGTCGCCCGGCACCACCTGGCGCTTGAAGCGCGCCTTGTCGATGCCGACAAAGAAATACAGCTCGTTGTCAGCGCGTTCGCCCTGGCTCTTGATTGCCAGGATGCCGGCAGCCTGCGCCAGTGCTTCGATGATCAGCACACCCGGCATCACCGGGTATTGCTCGAAATGGCCACAGAAGAAGGGCTCGTTGATGGTGACGTTCTTCAGTGCCTTGATACGGGTATTCGGCACCAATTCGGTGACACGGTCGACCAGCAGGAAGGGGTAGCGGTGCGGCAGGCACTGCATGATTTCCCGTACATCAATCGTCACGGCGTGCTCAGTCATTGGCGTTGTCCTCAGGTTCTTTCAGTTTGCCGATCTCGCGTTCGAGTTGTTTTATGCGCTTGGCGAGATCGTCCAGATGTCTTACATGAACGGCGTTACCCAGCCATTCCTTCATGGTTTGCAGCGGATAGGACGAGGCGTACGTATCCGGCTGGCGGATGGATTTGGACACCAGAGTGCCACCGCCGATATGCGTCTTGTCCGCCACTTCGATATGGCCGACAAACATGGCAGCCCCACCTACGGTACAGTGCGCGCCGATCCTGGTGCTGCCGGCAATGCCGACGCAACCGGCAATCGCCGTGTGTTCGCCGATCTGCACATTGTGGGCAATCTGCACCAAATTATCGATCTTGGCACCACGGCGGATGATGGTATCCGCCAGCGCGCCGCGGTCGATGGTGGTATTGGCTCCGACTTCGACATCATCCTCGATGATGACGCGGCCGGTTTGCGGAATCTTGAACCAGTGATCCTTGGCCCAGGCCAGGCCAAAGCCGTCGGCCCCGATCACGCTGCCGGAATGCACGGCGACCCGGTTGCCCAGCAGGCAGCCGTGATAGACGCTGACATTGGGATAGAGCACCACGTCGTCACCCAGCACAGTGCCGTCGCCGATCACCACACCAGGGTGCAGGATGCAGCGCTCGCCGATGACCACGGCGCGACCGATGCTGACATGCTCGCGCACCTCGGTGCTGGCAGCAATGGCACTGCCCTCGCCCACCACCGCCGTGGCATGAATGCCTGGCTGCGGCTGGGCCGGCGGATGAAACAGCGTGGCCACCTGGGCAAAGTACAGATAAGGGTCGTCCACCACGATCCAGGAGCGTGCCGGATCCAGCTCGGCCGCCAGCTTGGGCGAGACGATCACCGCGCCGGCCGCACAGGTATCCAGCTGCTTGCGGTATTTGGGATTGGACAGAAAAGTGATATCGGCCGGCCCCGCCACATCCAGCGGTGCCAGACGCTCGACCATGCGGTCGGCGCCCTCGAGTACGCCGCCAAGGCGGGCCACGATATGTGAAAGCGTGTACGCCATCAAAAATGAAAGCCGACCACGGGTCGGCTTCTCCCGTAACTGTTAGGCAGGATTACTTCTCAAGTTCCTTCAGCACTTTGCTGGTCAGGTCGAACTTGGGATTGACGTAAACAACATCCTGCAGGATCAGGTCGTACTGTTCGCGATCGGCAATTTGCCTGAGCACACGATTGGCACGCTCCTGCACCGAGGCGAACTCTTCATTGCGGCGCTGATTGAAGTCTTCGGACAATTCACGCCCCTTGGCGCGATAGTCGCGATCCAGCGCAGCATATTCGCGCTCGTAGCGCTTGCGGTCGTCAATGGAAAGCGTGCTCTTGGCCAACAGGCCTTCCAGCTCTTTGGCACGGTTTTCCATTTTCTTCAGCTCGGCCCTGCGGTCGGCAAACTCCTTGTCCAGTTTTTTCTGGATGGCGATTGCCGGCGCAGCTTCGCGGTATACCCGCTCGATATTGACAAAACCCAGCTTGAAATCAGCCGCGGTGGCCTGCAGGCTGACCATGGCCAGCCCGGCAATCAACCATTTGAAAGAAGATTTCATGTTCAGGCCTCTTTCCGTTTAGAAGACAGTACCCAGCTGGAACTGGAAGCGCTGTTGCTTGTCGCCTTCCTTCTTGCGCAGCGGGTCGGCATAGCTGAACTTCATCGGTCCCAGCGGCGACAACCAGGTCACGGCAAAACCGGTGGAGTAGCGCAGTTCGCTGCTGGGCGTGCTGCCAGTAATGGTGGTATCCCACACGGTGCCGGCATCGAAGAACACACTGGCACGTACCGACTTGTTGTCCTTCATGCCCGGGAAGGGGAACAACACTTCGGCATTGGCCACGGCCTTGCGGGTACCGCCCATGTAGTCGCCATTGGTATCTTTCGGACCCAGGCTGTTGGTATCGTAGCCGCGTACCGAACCGATACCGCCCAGATAGAAGTTCTGGAAGAACGGCAGGGTGGAAGTCTTGCCATAACCATTGGCATAGCCCACTTCACCGTTCAGCATCAGGGTATAGGTCTTGGACAGCGGGAAGAACCACTGCTGGGTATGGGTCAGGCGGTAGTACTCGAGATCGCCACCCGGCAGGCCGGCATCAGCCTGCACCTTGATCGAGGCACCACGTGTCGGCCACAGCGAGCTGTCGCGGGTGTCGCGACCCCAGCTGACCGAACCCAGCAGGGTCTTGTTCTTCGCGCCATACTTGTCAACGAAGTCGATATAACGCTGCGGGCTGGTGTCGTAGGTGGTGATCTTGGTCTGTTCCACACCGATACTGAAATTGATGCGGTCAAACTCGGTCACCGGCACGCCAAAACGTACCGCTGCACCATCGGTGGAGGTCTTGTAGGCCGAAGTCGAGGTGGCATCCGGATTGTACACGCGGTGGTACAGGTCGTAGCCCAGGCTGACGCCATCCGGGGTGAAGTACGGATCGGTAAACGACAGCGAGATGTTCTTGTTCACCTTGCCATTGGAAATACCGAAAGACATGTACTTGCCGGAGCCAAAGATATTGCTCTGCGAAATGCTGGCAGACAGCTGGATGCCCTCACCCTGCACAAAGCCCACGCCGGCGGAGATGCTGCCGGTGGCACGCTCTTTCAGGTTGATGTTCATGTCCACCTGATCGGGCGCATCGGCCACAGCCGGGGTGTCCACGGTGACATCTTCAAAGTAGCCCAGCAGCTCGATACGTTCCTTGCTGCGCTTGACGTTGGCCGCATTGTAGGTGGCGCCTTCCAGCTGACGCAGTTCGCGTCGCACCACTTCATCGCGGGTCTTGGTGTTACCGACGATGTTGACACGACGGACATAGGTCTTGCGGCCCGGATCAACGAAGAAGGTGAAACCAACCTGTTTCTTGTCACGGTTGATTTCCGGCAGCGCATTCACATTGGCAAAGGCATAGCCGTCATTGCCCAGGCGGTCGCTCAGCGCCTTGACGCTTTCAGTCACCTTCTCGTTATTGAACACTTCGCCGTTCTTGATGGTGATCAGCTTGCGCAGATCGGCCTCGGGCACTTTCAGATCGCCAGCCAGCTTGATATCGGAAACAGTGAACTTGCCGCCTTCGCTGACATTGATGGTCAGGAACATGTGTTCCTTGTCGGCACTCATGGAAACCTGGGTCGATTCAATATTGAATTCCAGGTAGCCCTGATTCTGGTAGAAGGCCTTGAGCTTTTCCAGGTCGCCGGTCAGTTTCTGCTTGGAGTACTGGTTATCCTTGGTCAGCCAGGACAGCCAGCCGCCGGAAGTCAGTGTCATCTCGTCCAGCAACTGGTCCTGGGTAAAGGCCTTGGTGCCGACGATATGGATGTCTTTGATCTGGGCAGTAATGCCTTCGGTAATGTCCAGCGTCACCGCCACGCGGTTGCGTTCCAGCTTGGTGACCTGCGGGGTGATCTCCACCGCATATTTGCCACGGCTATAGTACTGACGCTTCAGCTCCTGCACCGCACCGTCCAGCAAGGCCTGGTCGAAAATGCGCGACTCGGCAAAGCCGTTGTCCTTCAGTGCCTTTTTCAGCTGATCCTTGCTGAATTCCTTGGCGCCGTTGATGTTGAGCTGGGTAATCACCGGGCGCTCGGCCACGGCCACAATCACCACGCCATTGCGCGACTCTACTCGTACATCATCGAAAAAGCCGGTGGCAAACAAGCTCTTGATGGATTCACGCGCTTTTTCTTCGCTAAAGGTGTCGCCCACCTTGACCGGGAGGTAGTTGAAGACGGTACCGGCTTCGGTACGCTGCAGGCCTTCAACCCGGATATCCTTGATTACGAACGGATCCGCAGCCCAAACAGCTGTTGCCGTAGTCATGCCCAGCACAGCGGCCGCAAGTAGTTTCAATTTCATAGGTTTGTTTTAACCCCCAAAAAGGCGGCTGATATCGTTCAGCACGGCAAATAGCATCAGCGACGCCAGCAGGATGAATCCGATCTTCTGTCCAAACAGTTGCGCACGCTCGCTCAGCGGGCGGCCTTTGACCAGCTCCGCGACATAATACATTAAGTGCCCACCATCCAGCACAGGTATCGGCAATAGATTCAACACGCCGATACTGACACTGATCAGCGCCAGAAATTCAAGATACGGGCTCCAGCCCTCGCGTGCGGTCTGACCGGCGATGCTGGCAATGGTCAGCGGACCGGACAAATTGTCCAGAGAAGCCTGACCGATCACCATGCGCCCGAGGAATTTCAGGCTCATCCAGGCGGTGTTGCCGGTCTTGTGCAAGGCCTCGACGGCAGCTTCGGCCACGCTAGGCTTGTGCATGAAACTCAACTGTTTCATCCAGGCGCTGTCCAGCAGCGGCGCGGCACCGATACGACCTATCATCACATCGCCATCAGCCACGGTGGCCGGGCGCAGTTTGACATCCTGCGGTTTGCCGTCGCGCTCGATGCGAATCAGTAATTCCTTGCCAGGGCTTTCGTGGATCAGCTTGACCCAGGCATCCCAGCTGGCCAGCGGCTTGCCATCTGCCGACAACAGCTTGTCGCCTGCCTTGAGGCCGGCCTTGGCCGCCACGCCACCCTCTTCCACACCACCGATGGCCGGCAGGTAACGCATCGGCATCAGGCCGGGGTTACCCTGCTCCAGCGCCTTGAGTGCATCTTCATCCGCCTGCGCCGGGTCGATACTGCGCAGCTGGGTGGTAGCCTGCGGCGTTTTCACCTGCACGCGAATCGGCACATCACCGCTGCCCGCGGCATCCACCAGCGCCAGCCGCAGCTGCTGCCAGTCAGCCACCGGCTGACCATTGACCGACAATACCCGGTCACCCGCCTGAAAACCGGCAGTCGCCGCCAGACTGGGCGTCAGCACCGTCCCCACCTGCGGTGACAATTGCATCATGCCGCCGGCAATCACTGCCCAGTAAAACAAGACCGCCAGCAGCAGATTAGCCAGCGGCCCAGCCACCACAATGGCCATGCGCTTGAGCACGTGCTGGTTGTTGAAGGCCAGATGCCGCTCTTCGGCCGGCACTTCCATTTCGCGCTCGTCCAGCATGCGCACATAGCCGCCCAGCGGAATGGGACTGATGGCCCACTCGGTATCGCCACGCTGAACAGTAAAGAGCGGCTTGCCGAAACCCACGGAAAAGCGCAGCACCTTGACACCGCACAGCCGCGCCACCCAGAAGTGGCCCAGTTCGTGGAAGGTGACCAATACGCCAATGGCCACCAGGAATGCAATGAATGTCAGCATGAGCCCACCTTGTTTGCGGCAAAGCGTCGCGCCTCGCCATCCTTGTCCAGCAGCGCCGCCAGCGTACTGCTGGCTGACAGGCTGACACCCGCCAGCGTGGCATCCACCACCTTGGCGATATCGACAAAACGCAGGCGACCTTCCAGGAAAGCCGCCACTGCCACTTCATTGGCCGCATTCAGCACCGCCGGCGCATCGCCACCACTTTGCAGCGAAGCGAATGCCAGGCCCAGACAGGGAAAGCGCTGCAAATCAGGCTGCTCGAAGGTAAGCGAGCCCATGGTGAAAAAATCCAGCGATGCCACGCCCGCCTCGATACGCTCCGGCCAGGCCAGTGCACAGGCAATCGGCGTGCGCATATCAGGCGAACCCAGCTGCGCCAGCACCGAGCCATCGCGGTATTGCACCATGGAATGGATGACACTTTGCGGATGGACCACCACATCGATACGCTCCGGCGGCGCAGCAAACAGCCAGTGCGCCTCGATCACTTCCAGTCCCTTGTTCATCAGGCTGGCCGAATCCACCGAAATCTTGCGCCCCATCACCCAATTGGGATGGCGGCAGGCATCTTCCGGCGTGACCTTCAGCAATGCCTCGGCACTGTGCTGGCGAAACGGCCCACCCGAAGCGGTCAGGATAATCTTGCGGATGCCCGAGGCATCCAGATTGCCGGCATAGTCATGCGGCAAGGACTGGAAAATGGCGTTGTGCTCGCTATCTACCGGCAGCAGGGTGGCACCATGCTCGCGCACTGCCTCCATGAACAACCGGCCCGCCACCACCAATGCTTCCTTGTTGGCCAGCAGGATTTTCTTGCCGGCACGCGCAGCCGCCATCGCGGACGGCAGGCCGGCCGCCCCGACAATGGCGGCCATTACCACATCCACTTCCGGCAAGGCGGCCACCCGCTCCAGCGCAGCCGCACCATGCAGCACCTCGGTAGCCAGCCCCTGCTCGCGCAGCCGGCCTTGCAAGGCATTGGCTGCGGCGGCATCGGCCACCACGACATAAAGGGGAAGAAAACGACAAGCCTGTTCGAACAGGCGATCCACCTGGCGGTGGCCACTGAGGGCCACTACCCGGTAACGATCAGGATGACGGGCAACCACATCCAGCGTATTGACGCCGATGCTGCCGGTTGCCCCAAGAACTGCAATGCCTTGAGGTTTCATGAGATGAGCTTACAGCCCGCCCAGCACGCGCAGCGCATTGCTGACTGCCAGAACGGCAATGAGACTATCGATTCGGTCGTAAACGCCGCCATGGCCAGGCAGCAGCTTGCTGCTGTCTTTCATGCCCGAGACGCGCTTGAACCAGGATTCCAGCAGATCACCGCAGACACTGACCGCAGTCAGCGGCAAGGCCAGCAGCACCAGCCCCCACAACGGCAGCCCTACGGATATCCAGCCCAGCTTGCTGACGATGACCACATACACCGCCACGCCGACCAGTGCGCCATACACCCCTTCCCAGCTCTTGCCGGGACTGATGGACGGTGCCAGCTTGCGCTTGCCAAAGGCCTTGCCAGAGAAATAAGCCGCCACATCCGCCACCCACACCAGGCCCATCACGGCCAGCAAGGTCAGGGCATGGGCGCTGTCGGCCTGCGGCCGCCACTCGAGAAAACCATACCAGGCCGGCAGCATCAGCAACCAGCCCAGCAGCATGGCCAGCGGCAGGGACGCCAACTTCCAGCGCCGCACCAGCCACAGGGGCATGATCAGCAGCCAGAACGCCAGCGCCAGGCCATGACCAGCCAGCGGCATATGCCAGCCCTGCTGCCAGGACAGGCCAGCGAATGCGCTGCTCAGCGCCAGGTAGGCCCATTGCAGCGCACCGTGCAGACCGGCCATGCGCGAGAATTCCCACAGCGCCAGCAGGATGATCAGCCAGGAAAAGCCGGCCCAGGCATTAGCCGGAAACAGGAACAATGCTGCCAGCATCAGCGGCAGCAATACCAGGGCAGTCAGAATGCGTGTCTTGAGCATGGAGGATCAGTTTCTGCGCTGCTGGACCGGCAGCTGTTCGCTGGTACGGCCAAAACGGCGCTCGCGTTCGCGATAGGAATTGAGCGCGCCCTCCAGGGCCGTGCGATCAAAGTCCGGCCACAACAGATCGGTAAAGTACAGCTCGGAATAAGCCAGTTGCCACAACAGGAAGTTGCTGATGCGCTGCTCGCCACCCGTACGGATGAACAAATCAGGCTCCGGCGCCCAGTGGGTGGACAAGCGCTCGGCCAGATTCTCTTCGGTAATCTGGCTGACACCATCGGCGATCAGGCCATTGACGGCATTGAGCACATCCCAGCGGCCACCGTAGTCGGCGGCAATACTCAGCACCAGGCCATCATTGCCGGCAGTCTTGTCCTCTGCCGCCTGGATGCGTTCGGCCAGCGCCGGGCTGAAACGCTCGCGCGTACCCAGCACCCGCAGCCGGATATTGTTTGAATGCAGCTTGCTGACTTCGCTTTCCAGCGCGCGGATGAACAGATCCATCAGGAAGGACACTTCATCCTGCGGCCGCCGCCAGTTTTCCGTGGAAAAGGCGAACAGCGTCAGGTACTCCACCCCCAGCTCCTTGCAGGCGGTCACTACTTCGCGCACGGTATCCAGCCCTTTTTTATGGCCGGCTACCCGTGGCAGGAAACGCTTTTTGGCCCAGCGGCCATTGCCATCCATGATGATGGCGATATGCCGGGGTACGCAGCGTACCTCCGGCACGTCCTTGGTGGAGCTTCCAAACAAGGCTATTTCCTTTATACCGCCATCAGGTCTGCTTCTTTGGCTGCCAGCGCCTTGTCGATCTCGGCAATGAACTTGTCAGTCATTTTCTGGATGTCGTCCTGGCCGCGGCGCTCGTCATCCTCGGTAATCGACTTGTCCTTGAGCAGGTTCTTGAAGTCATTGTTGGCATCGCGGCGGATATTGCGCACGGCCACGCGGGCACCTTCAGCCTCGCTCTTCACCACTTTGATCAGGTCGCGGCGACGCTCTTCGGTCAGCATCGGCATCGGCACGCGGATGATCTCGCCCATGGAGGCCGGATTCAGGCCCAGATCAGAATCACGAATGGCCTTTTCGATCTTGGCCACCATATTCTTTTCCCAGGCTTGCACACCGATGGTGCGGGAATCGATCAGGCTGACATTGGCGACCTGGTTCACCGGCACATCGCTGCCATAGTAGTCGACCATGACATGATCAAGAATGCCGGTGTGGGCGCGACCTGTTCGCACTTTGGTCAGGTCGGTCTTGAACGCCTCCAGAGACTTGGTCATCTTCTGCTCGGCGGATTTCTTGACTTCATTAATCATGCTTGCTCCAAAAATCGGTACTTTGAAAAACAAGGCGGAAAGCGGCTTCCAGCCGTTTCCGCCCCTTGGTATTCGTCAAGCTCAGCAGTGTACCAGCGTGCCTTCATCTTCGCCAAGCACTACGCGCTTGAGCGCGCCCTGCTTGAAGATGCTGAACACCTTGATATTGAGGTGCTGGTCACGGCACAGCGCGAAGGCGGTGGCATCCATCACTTTCAGATTGCGGCCGATGGCCTCATCAAAAGTCAGGGTCTGGTAGCGCACGGCATCGGGATTCTTTTTCGGATCATCGGTATACACGCCATCGACCTTGGTGGCCTTGAGCATGATGTCCACATTCATTTCCATGCCGCGCAGTGCAGCTGCGGTATCCGTGGTAAAGAAGGGGTTGCCGGTACCGGCACCGAAAATCACCACCTTGCCCTCTTCCAGATACTGCATGGCCTTGCCGCGCACATAGGGCTCGGCAATCTGCTGCATGGTCAGTGCGGATTGCACGCGGGCAATCAGGCCAACCTTGCCCATGGCATCCTTCAGCGCCAGTGCATTCATCACCGTCGCCATCATGCCCATGTAGTCGGCAGTGGCGCGGTCCATGCCGCTGGCAGCGCTGGAGACGCCACGGAAAATATTGCCGCCACCAATCACGATACCCACCTGCACGCCAAGCTCTACCACTTCCTTGATCTGGCCAACAATCTGCTCGATGGTCGAGCGGTTGATGCCATAGTTATCGTCACCCATCAGGGCTTCACCAGACAGCTTGAGCAGAATGCGTTTATAGGAAGGAGCTTGGCTCATGATAACCTCGAGTTGGGTGTTTTTAGGGCGTTCAGTTTGCAAAACGGCACCCTGCAGGCAGGGTGCCGTTCGATCATACAGTCTTGTCAGACTTACAGCTTGGCAGCGGCAGCCACTTCAGCAGCATAGTCTACAACCTTCTTCTCGATGCCTTCACCAACAACAAACATGGTGAATGCCTTCACAGAAGCGGATTTTTCAGCCAGCAGCTTTTCAACGGTCACGTCCGGGTTCTTGACGAAAGGCTGACCCACCAGGGTCACTTCAGCCAGGTACTTGTTGACGCGGCCTTCTACCATCTTGGCGACGATATCAGCCGGCTTGCCGGATTCGGCAGCTTGCGCGGTGTAGATCTTGCGTTCTTGTTCCAGGGTTTCGGCCGGAACCTGATCCTTGGAAACACAGATCGGCTTGGAAGCAGCGATGTGCATGGCAATGTCGCGACCCAGCGCTTCGTCACCCTTCAGATCAACGATAACGCCGATCTTGGCACCGTGCAGGTAGGTGGCGATGGTGCCGTCGGTTTCGTAACGCACGAAACGACGGATGGTCATGTTCTCACCCAGCTTGGCGATGGCAGCCTTGCGGATTTCTTCTACGGACACGCCGTCTACTTCAACAGCGGACAGGGCTTCAACATCAGCCGGGTTCGCAGTTGCAGCAGCCTGGGCAGCAGCAGCAGCCAGGGCCAGGAAGGTCGGGTCCTTGGCAACGAAGTCGGTTTCACAGTTCACTTCAACCAGGGCGCCAACGCCACCAGCCACGAAGGAACCGATGATACCTTCGGCAGCCAGACGGCCAGCCATCTTGGAAGCCTTGTTACCGGACTTGATACGCAGAATTTCTTCGGCCTTGGCAGCGTCGCCTTCAGCTTCAACCAGGGCTTTTTTGCACTCCATCATGCCCAGGCCGGTAGCAGCGCGCAGATCCGAAACCATCTTTGCGGTAATTTCCGCCATTTGTAACTCCTGTATTCGATACGTAAGGTAATCAGGTCTAAAAAAAGGGGCTTGCGCCCCCTTTCGAGTCTGCTTACTCAGCCTGGGCCGTTTCAGCAGCGGCTACGACTTCTTGCAGCGACTGAGCGCGGCCTTCCAGTACGGCGTCGGCGATGCCGCGAGCGTACAGGCGGATAGCGCGACTGGAGTCATCGTTACCCGGAACTACGTAGTCGATGCCGTCCGGGGAGTTGTTGGTATCAACAACGCCGATAACCGGGATGCCCAGTTTCTTGGCTTCAACAATGGTACCTTTCTGGTAGCCAGTGTCGATAACGAAGATGGCGTCCGGCAGGCCCTTCATATCTTTGATACCGCCCAGCGAGCGTTCCAGTTTGTCAACTTCGCGTTGCAGGTCCAACAGTTCTTTCTTGTTGTAACCCATGTCAGCGCCTTCCAGGATGGCACGCTTCTCTTCAAGACGCTTGATGGACTGCTTCACGGTCTTGTAGTTGGTCAGCATGCCGCCGAGCCAGCGGTGATCAACAAACGGCATGCCAGCGCGAGCGGCTTCTTCACGGACGATCTCACGTGCCTGACGCTTGGTACCAACAAACATTACGGTACCCTTGTTGGCGGCCAGACGACGCACATATTCCTGGGCGCTGATGAACAGCGGCAGAGTCTTTTCCAGGTTGATGATGTGGATCTTGTTGCGGCTGCCAAAGATGTACTGAGCCATCTTCGGGTTCCAGAAACGGGTTTGGTGGCCGAAGTGAACACCGGCCTCAAGCATTTGACGCATGGTAACGTTGGTGGACATGCAAAAACTCCTTAAAGGGTTAAGCCTCCATCCGCGCAGACAACCGTCAGTATCAGAAATTGACGGCACCCTTTGGCACGGATGTGCGTAGTTTATTCCCCTACCCAATGTAGAGGACGCAAGATTCTAGCACCACAGCACAAGCTCACTCAAGCGTCTTGCCTGCATTTGCCTGCTCACGGGCCAATTCCTGCCGTTTTCGCAGGCGGCGCCGTGTCATTCTTGCAATAAACAGGGTGGGCAGGAAGCCGAGGAAAAACAGGATGGAAAACGTAGCCCACAGGCTGTTCTGCGCCACCGCCAGCATCAACACCACGTAGAGCCAGCCGATCAATACCATGTACATAATCAAACAACCGTTTGAAATTTTCGAAAAAAGCCTGAACAATAGCCCGACATTGTAAACCACCTGCCCGGCCACCATCATGCAAACCCGCTTTACCGAAACCTTTGGCGTGCGCCTGCCACTCGCCTGCCCCGGCATGAGCTATATCGCCACTCCCGAACTGGTAGCCGCCACCGCCAATGCGGGTGGACTGGGCATTCTGGCTACCGGCCCGCTCAATCCAGAACAGACCCGCGCCGCCATCCGCCGCATCCGTGAACTGACCGACCGCCCTTTCGGCATCGGCTGCACACTGATGATGCCGGGCGCGCGCGAAAACTGCGAAGTTGCCTTGCAAGAGCAGGTGCCGGTCATCAACTTTTCGCTGGGCAAGGGTGACTGGATCGTCAAAGCTGCACACGCCTATGGTGGCAAGGTGATTGCTACCGTCGTCACCGAGAAGCATGCCATCTCCGCAGAGAAAGCCGGTGTGGATGGCCTGCTGGTCACCGGCCACGAAGCAGCCGCCCATGGCGGCGAGGTGACGTCGCTGGTACTGATCCCGGCCATCCGCAAGGTATGCGCACTGCCCATCATCGCCGCTGGTGGCTTTGGCAGTGGCGCCGGCTTGCTCGCCGCCCTGGCACTGGGGGCGGATGCCGTAGCCATGGGCAGCCGCCTGGCCATGACGCAGGAAAGTCCGGTGCACGAGCGCAGCAAGGAGATGATTCGCCAGCGCAGCGTGGCCGATACTTTGTATTCGCGTAATTTCGACGGCCTGTGGTGCCGCATGATGGACACCCCCACCTCCCGCGCCGCCACCCGCAAGCCGATGAACCTGCTGGCAGCCGCCTGGAAAGCCAGCACCATCGCCCGCAAGATGGGCATGCCGGTATGGAAAGTCGCCCTGGGCGGCATGCTGCAAAAGCCGCAGGAGTTGCGCCAGCTGGCGCTGTTTGGCGCAGCTACCGAATCCATCCGCCTGGCCATTGAAGAAGGCAATCACCAGCAAGGGGTACAACTGATCGGCCAGGTACAGGGACTGATTGACGACGTGCCCACCGTGCAACAGCTATTCGAACGCATCATGCAGGAGGCCGGACACAGCCTGAGCCGCCTGCAGCAGCTGAACCAAGCCTGATCACCGCGCCGCCCGTCCATTCCATGCGACTGGCGGCGCATTTTTCACACTGCATCGCCGCAAACAGCAGGATTTACCTCGATTAAACCCGCCTTGCACGCAACAAGATGCTGAATCGCCGCATCTTGCTACATTGCCCGCCCCCATCCCTTCCCGTATTCTCTCAGGCTGACTCAACCGCCCACAGCAGGCCGCCACAGAGCGGCCAGCGCAGACACAAGAGATTACCCATGATCCCGCCACACAATGAGGCCAAGCTCAGCCCACCACGCCCGCTCAATCGCCAGGACTATCGCACCCTGGCCCTCGCCGCCCTGGGCGGCGCGCTTGAGTTTTACGACTTCATCATTTTCGTATTTTTTGCCCTGGTCATCGGCAAGCTGTTTTTCCCACCGAACATGCCGGACTGGCTGCGCCAGTTCCAGACCTTCGGCATCTTTGCTGCCGGCTATCTGGCGCGTCCGCTGGGCGGCATTGTCATGGCGCACTTTGGTGACAAGCTGGGGCGCAAGCGCATGTTCACCTTGTCCATCGTGCTGATGGCCGTTCCCACCCTGCTGATGGGCATGCTGCCCACCTATGCCAGCATCGGCATTGCCGCGCCGCTGGCACTGCTGGCTTTGCGCATCCTGCAGGGTGCGGCAATTGGCGGCGAAGTGCCGGGTGCCTGGGTATTCGTGGCCGAGCATGTCCCCGCTCGTCACACCGGTTATGCCTGCGGCACGCTGACTGCTGGCCTCACTGCCGGCATCCTGCTGGGTTCGTTGCTGGCCACCCTGATCAACAGCAGCTTCAGTCCGGCACAAATCAGCAACTGGGCCTGGCGACTGCCTTTCCTGGTGGGCGGTATCTTTGGCCTGCTGGCCATGTATTTGCGCCAATGGCTGCAGGAAACACCGGTCTTTGCCGAGATGCAGGCACGCAAAGCCCTGGCTGATGAATTGCCACTGAAAACCGTACTGCGCGAGCACAAACGCGCCGTCATCATTTCCATGCTGCTGACCTGGCTGCTTTCTGCCGCCATCGTGGTGGTCATCCTGATGACGCCCACCTATCTGCAAAAGCAGTTCGGCATGGATGCCGCCACCACCCTCAAGGCCAACAGTCTGGCCACCATTGCCCTGACCGCAGGCTGCATAACGGCCGGCCGCATCATCGATCGCCTGGGCAGTGGCCTGACCTTCATTGTCGGCAGCCTGCTGCTGGGCGCTTGCAGCTATCACTTTTACAGCAGCGTGGCCAGCGATGGCAGCCAGCTGTATGCGCTATACAGCCTGACCGGCTTCAGCGTCGGCATTGTCGGGGCCGTCCCCTTCGTCATGGTGCGCGCCTTTCCGCCGGCAGTGCGCTTTAGCGGCCTGTCATTTTCCTACAATGTCGCCTACGCCATTTTCGGCGGCCTCACACCGATGGCGGTTTCGCTGTGGCTAAAGGCCGACCCACTAGCCCCTGCCCATTACGTGGTCAGCCTGTGTGGCATGGGTGTGCTACTGGGTATTTACCTACTACTAAGCGAATCGCCACAGCGTGCAGATAGTGCATCGGCCAACTGCTGACCACACTCGGCAAAGTACTTTTTCCACGGCCCTGCGGGGCCGTTTTGCATGGCGTAGCGGCCAGATAATTCTGCAGTGCAGCAAGAATTAATTCACTCAGCAATGGAACCCTTGCAGCAAATCAGCAGTCCCTAATTTACACATCCGGCATTTCAATCTGCCCGCAACACAGTTCAACGCAACACTCCCGGCCTCATCCCGCCCCGGCGGGCCTCACCCACAGACCACGGAGACGCCCATGAGCCAACTACCCTGGCACAGCCTGTCCCTTAACCCGCTGGCGGCCTTTGGCATTCTGCTGACGCTGGGCGTCATCGGCGGCCAGATCGCCAACCGTGCCGGGCGCCTGCCCGCCATTACCGGCTATGTATTGACCGGCCTGATCATTGGCCCGGCCAGCCTGCATCTGCTAAACCAGGAATTACTCAGCGCGGCCGACCTGTTCGTCAATCTGGCCCTGGGGCTGGCACTATTTGAAAGCGGCCGCCGGGTCGACCTGCACTGGCTGCGCGTGGAGCGCACCTTGCTGCTGACCACGCTGTGTTATTGCCTGGCAGTATTTGCCGCGCTATGCGCACTGCTACTGCAAGGCGGGCTGGGCTGGCAGGCCAGCTCCATGATGGCTGCACTGGGCATGGCCACCTCGCCCATCGTCATTCTGGAGATGCTGCGCGAGACCCGCGCCGAGGGCCAGGTCAGCGAAAGGCTGACCACGGCCACCGCGCTGTCCAGCGTGCTGTCAGTCATTGTGTTCGCCATTGCCCTGAGCTCGGCCCATCTGCAAAACCAGCACAGTACCGAGGATGCCATCCTGTCGCCGGCCTGGCTGATTCTGGGGTCCTGCCTGCTCGGCCTGCTGGCCGGCTTGCTGGCCATCGCCCTCAATCGCTGGCTAGGCAGCCAGCAACGCCAGCGGCAGACCGTCCTGCTATTCGGCCTGATCGCTCTGCTGGTGGGGCTGTCCGTCATGCTGAACGTGCTGCCCTCACTAGCCCTACTGGTTTTTGGCCTGGCCACGCGCAATCTGCGCGGCGGGCACACGGTGAGCGAACCGGGCCTGCTCAGCAGCAGTCATTTTTTCTTCGTCGCTTTTTTTGTTGCAGCCGGCGCCCAGCTGGCACCACAGGCGCTGGCCAGCCATTGGCCACTGGCCTTGGCCTACCTGCTGCTGCGCTCGGCCATCCCCATGCTGTGCTGGTGGCTGCTGGCCCCGCAAAACTGCCTGAGCCGCCAGCGCGGCCTGTGGCTGGGGCTGGCACTCAACCCGCTGTCCGGTGGCAGCGCCATGCTACTGGGCATGAGTACGCTGGCACTGGGCGCGGATGCCAGCGCCTTTAGCGGCAGCATGATGGCGGTTTTTGTCATCAGCGAACTGGCTGGCCCCCTGCTGACCCACCTGGCACTACGCCGGGCTGGCGACATTCCATCGGAGGACTGACATGCTGCACTTCAATAACAGCACCCCGCTGACGCTGGGGGTGGAACTGGAACTGATGATTCTCAACCGGCGCGACTACAACCTGACGCGCGGCTCGGACGACTTGCTGCTGCTGATAGACCGCCAGCCGCACGGCTACGACATCAAGCCGGAAATCACCCAGGGCATGATCGAAATCGGCACGGCCATTCACCAGGGCAGCGACACCATGCTGCAGGAGCTGCAAGGCATCCGCACCCTGCTGGTGAGCAGCGCCCAAAAGCTCAACCTGGGGCTGGCGGGCGGCGGATCCCACCCTTTCCAGCACTGGAGCGAGCAGCAGATCTACCCCAAGGAACGCTACCAGCTGGTTTCCGAGCTGTACGGCTACCTGGCCAAGCAGTTCACCGTGTACGGCCAGCACATCCATATCGGCTGCCCCGATGGCGACAGTGCCATCCGTCTCAGTCACTACCTGGCGCGTTACATTCCGCACTTTATCGCCCTGTCCGCTTCGTCGCCCTTTTACCAGGGCATGGACACGCTGTTCCAGACCTCGCGCCTGACCAGCGTCAATGCCTTCCCCTTGTCCGGCTGTATGCCCTGCGTGGAAAACTGGACGCAGTTCAATGCATATTTTCAGCACATGGCCGGGCTGGGTATTGTTGCCAGCATGAAAGACTTTTACTGGGACATCCGCCCCAAGCCGGAATATGGCACGGTGGAAATCCGCATCTGCGACACCCCACTGGACATTGTCACCCCCACCCTGCTGGCAGCCTATGCCCAGATGCTGGCGCATCGCTGCCTGGAGGATGGATGGCACGACATCCAGGCCGCGCACTATCACACTTACAACTACAACCGCTTCCAGGCCTGCCGTTTCGGCTTTGATGGCGTGCTGGTCGATGGCGCGGCAGGGCAACAGATCGGCCTGCAGGAAGACCTGCTGAGCACGCTGAACGCCCTGCAGCCGCAAGCCCGGGCACTGAACTGCGAAAAGGAGCTGAGCCTGCTGCGCGAACGCGCGCTCAAGCGCCAGTCCGACAGCCAGTGGCTGCGCGCCATCTATCGCGCCAGCGGTTCCTTGTCGGAAGTGGTACGCCGCCAGAGCGAGCACTGGATGTATGGCAGCACCGCGTGAAGTCGACACACGCGCCAAGCAGCAGTGCAATGCAGCAGACATCGTCGTGCTCAGCAGCTAAACTGGCGGCTTAGCGTCCCAAAGCCCCATCATGCCGCTCGAACTGCCCGAACACCGCAATCCCGACCTCCCCACACGCTGGTGCATTTTCGATGGCCCGCGTCTGTTATTCCAAAACCAGGCACTACCCGGCGATGCTGCCCGCCACTGGCCGCTGGCCAACCGCCTGTTCATCGACCAGCAGCAAGGCAGCAATCTATACGCTGCCGACCTGATCGGCCCGCCGCCGCCCGACTGCGAATGGCTGCCGCTGCGTGCCGCATTGATGGCACTGCCGCCCGAGCAAACCGCAGGCATCGCCCGTGCTGCGCAGCTGCGCCAGTTTCAGCACACCCACCGCTTTTGCGGCCACTGCGCCAGCCCGCTGCAACAGCACGGCCACGATCAGGGCAAGCACTGCCCCGGCTGCGGCCAGCTCTACTACCCACGGCTGTCGCCGGCGATGATGGTGGCGGTGTATCGCGGCCAGGAGCTGCTGCTGGCACGCAGCCCGCACTTCCTGCCCGGCGTGTACAGCGCACTGGCCGGCTTTGTCGAGCCAGGCGAAACGGTGGAGCAGTGCGTACACCGCGAAACCCTGGAAGAGGTAGGCGTACGGGTGAAAAACCTGCGCTATGTCTGCTCGCAATCCTGGCCTTTCCCGCATTCGCTGATGCTGGCATTCACTGCCGAATATGATGGCGGGGACATCCGCCCGCAGCCCGGCGAGATCGAAGATGCGGGCTGGTATCACATTGATGCCCTGCCCACCATTCCGGCCCAGCTGTCGGTGGCCTATCAGCTGATTCGCCACACCAGCGACTGGCTGCGCCAGCCACACAACTGAGCAAGAACCATGACAAAGGGGAGCCAGCGGCTCCCCTTTATTTATTCCGTGCAAACATTTACGCCCGGCACCGGGCCGGCTCAGGCTGACAGCACGCAGCCCTCGATCAAGCGCAGCAAACGATCCAGCGCCGTCAACACGGTCTGCTGCCGTACCGCTGCCCGATCACCATCAAAGTGGCAGACAAAGGCCTGACTCAGGCCATCCGGCCCGGCCAGGGCCAGCCATACCATGCCCACCGGCTTGGCCGGCGAGCCGCCACCCGGGCCGGCAATGCCGGAAACAGCAACTGCCCAATCGGCAGCGGCACGCTTGCGCGCTCCGGCAGCCATCTGCCGCACCACGGCCTCACTGACCGCGCCGTGCTCGGCCAGCGTGGCGGCCCCCACCCCCAGCAGATCCTGCTTGGCCTCATTGCTGTAGCTGACCAGGCCATAGCCGAACCAGGCCGAGCTGCCAGCGATATCGGTCAGTGCAGCGGCGATCATGCCACCGGTGCAGGACTCTGCCGTCGCCACTGTTTCGCCCCGAGCCAGCAGTAGCTGGCCCAGTTGTGCCGCCAGCGCGGCTGCCTGCTTATCCATGTATTTTCCTGAAATATTCGATCAAACCGCGAGTTGAACTATCGTGTGTCACTGGCAGGGCCGCCGCTGCATCCAGCTCGGGCAGTATGCGCCGGGCCAGTTGCTTGCCGTATTCCACACCCCATTGATCGAAGGAATTGATGCCCCAGATCACCCCTTGTACGAAGACCTTGTGTTCGTACAAGGCCAGCAACATGCCCAGGGTGTGAGGCGTTACCTTGTCCAGTGCAATGGTATTGGACGGCTGATTACCCGGAAACAGCTTTTGCGGCAGCAGCATGTCCAGCTCTTCACCGGGCATGTCCGGCAATTCGGCCATGACCTCGGCCTCGCTCTTGCCGCGCATCAGCGCCTCGGACTGGGCAAAGCAATTGGCCACCAGCACGCGATGCTGCTGCTCCAGCCCGTAATGACTGTTCATTGGCACGATGAAATCACAGGGCACCAAGCGTGTACCCTGATGCAGCAGCTGGAAAAAGGCATGCTGGCTATTAGCCCCTTCCTCGCCCCAGATCACCGGCCCGGTATCAAAATCCAGCGGTGCGCCAAAGCGCCCCACCCGCTTGCCGTTCGATTCCATGTCCAGCTGCTGGATATGGGCTGGCAGGCGGCGCAAGCCATGGTCGTACGGCATGATGGCGTGGGTGTGCGCCTGATAGAAGGTGTTATACCAGATGCCGATCAGCGCCAGCAGCACCGGCATGTTCTGCGCCAGCGGCGCATGGAAGAAATGTTCATCCATGGCATGTGCGCCATCGAGAAACTGGCGGAAGCTGTCGTAGCCCACCGCCAGCATTACCGGCAGACCAATGGCCGACCAGACCGAATAACGCCCGCCTACCCAATCCCAGAAGCCGAACATGTGTTCGGTATCGATGCCAAAAGCCTGCACTGCCGGCGCATTGGTGGACACAGCAACAAAATGCCGGGCAATGTCGCCCTGGCTACCAGCCTGCAAAAACCAGGCCTTGGCCGCCTCGGCATTGAGCAGGGTTTCCGGCGTGGTGAACGATTTGGATGCCACCACGAACAGCGTCGTCGCCGGGTCCAGCTGCGCCAGCGTACGGGCGATATGCTGGCCGTCGACATTGGAGACAAAGTGTACGTTCAGCTCAGGATGGGCATAGGCCGACAGCGCCTCTTTCACCACCAGCGGCCCCAGATCCGAGCCACCGATGCCCAGATTCACCACATCACGTATCGGCTGGCCGGTATAGCCCAGCCACTGCCCGCCACGCACCTTGTCGCAGAATACCCGCATGCGCTGCAGCACGGCGTGCACTTCGGGCACCACGTCCTGCCCATCCAGCAACAGACTGGCGGATTGCGGCAGGCGCAGCGCGGTATGCAGCACCGAGCGCCGTTCGCTGACATTGATGCGTTCACCACGGCGCATGCGCTGCATCCAGCCGGGCAGATCGGCCTCGTATGCCAGATCGATCAACAACTCCAGCGTGCGTTCAGTGATACGGTTTTTCGAGTAATCCAGCAACAAGCCATCCAGTTGCAAGGAAAAGCGCTGGAAACGCTGGGCATCGGTCTGGAACAGTTCACGCATCTGCATGAAACGGGTGGCACGCTGGTGCTGGTGCAGCCTGGCCCAGACTGGGCTGTGATTAATGCCGATTTTGCTGTCGTCAAACATGGTCGTGAAATGGCTGCATTCAAAAATGGAATTGGACTGTGCTTTACTCACCCCGCCACCGATGGCCGGGCTGGCAAGAATAAAGGGGACTGGCGTCCCCTTTGCTGAATGCATATTACCACTGTAGTGCCAGCGCTACATCACACCTTGAGAAAGTGCTCGCGGTAGTACTTCAGCTCTTCGATGGACTCCTCGATATCCGCCAAGGCTTCGTGCTTGCCGCGCTTGACCACGCCACGCGCCACCTCTGGCCGCCAACGCTTGCACAGCTCTTTCAGCGTGGACACATCCAGGTTGCGGTAGTGGAAGTACTCTTCCAGCTGCGGCATCCAGCGCACCATGAAACGGCGATCCTGATGGATGGTATTGCCGCACATCGGCGAGGTACGCGCCGGCACATACTCGGCCATGAAGGCCAACAGCGTAGCCTCGGCCTCGGCCGCAGTCAGGGTGGAAGCCTTGACCTTGGCAATCAGGCCGCTCTTGCCATGGGTATTCTTGTTCCAGTCATCCATGGCATCCAGCACGCTGTCCGGCTGATGAATCACCAGCACAGGAGACTGCCCCAGCACATTCAGCTGGCTGTCGGTGGCGATCATCGCCACTTCGATAATGCGGTCGGTTTCAGGATTCAGCCCGGTCATTTCCATGTCGAGCCAGATGAGGTTGTTCTGATCTTGTGCCATACTGTCCAATCTTTGCGAAACCCAAGCATTTTCCTTCATTGCCGCCGTGGCGGCAAACCCACCTGCGTAAATCATGACCGAGGCATTCCGCTATTTCTTTCTGGCCGCGCTGGCGCTGACCCTGATTCTCAAATTGTGGCTGGGCTTGCGCCACATTCGCCACATTGCGCGCCATCGCGCCCGCGTTCCGGCAGAATTTGCCGACGCCATCACGCTGCAGCAGCACCAGCATGCCGCCGACTACAGCATGGCCAAAACCCGGCTGGGCTTGCTGTCCAGCTGCATCGACACCGCACTGATCGCCGGCCTGACGCTGGGCGGTGTACTGGACTGGCTGGCGCGGCAGATTAGCAGCCTGGCACTGGGTGAAATCGGCAGCGGCCTGCTGCTGGTCGTGGCAATGACCCTGCTGTCCTCTGCCATCAGCCTGCCCATCTCGCTATATAGCACTTTCCGCATCGAGGCGCGCTTCGGCTTCAACAAGATGACGCTGGCGATGTTTGTGCTGGATGCCATCAAAGGCAGCGCCATCGGCGCGCTGATCGGCCTGCCGCTGCTGGCGCTGGTACTGTGGCTGATGGCCCAGGCCGGGCCGCTGTGGTGGCTGTGGGTGTGGCTGGTATGGTCGGCTTTCCAGCTATTGATGGTGGCACTCTACCCCACGCTGATCGCCCCCCTGTTCAACCGCTTCCAGCCACTTGAAGACCTGGAGCTGAAGCAGCGCATCGAAGCCCTGCTGGCACGCACCGGCTTTACCAGCCAGGGCGTGTTCGTCATGGATGGCTCGCGCCGCTCCAGCCATGGCAATGCCTACTTCACCGGCTTTGGCAGCGCCAAACGCATTGTGTTTTTCGATACCCTGCTCAAGCAGTTGTCGGCAGAGGAAATCGAAGCCGTACTGGCGCACGAACTGGGCCATTTCAAGCGCAAGCACATCGTCAAGCGCATCGGCTTTGCCTTTGCCCTGTCGCTGGGCTTTCTGTTCATCTTGGATCAATTGCTGCATGCCGGCTGGTTCTACCAGGCTCTCGGCGTCAGTACGCCCAGCACCGCCATGGCACTGATCCTGTTCTTCCTTGCCGTGCCGGCCTTTACTTTCCCGCTGACACCGCTGTCCAGCCTGCTGTCACGTCGTCATGAATACGAGGCAGACGAATTTGCCGCCAGCCAGTCCGATGCGCACCATCTGGTCGCTGCGCTGGTCAAACTCTATCGTGACAACGCCTCCACCCTGACACCAGACCCGCTGCACTCGGCGTTTTACGACTCCCACCCTCCGGCGAGCCTGCGCATCGCCCATTTGCAAGGAGCCCGTCCATGAATCTGCTCGCCCTGCATTGCGAGGCCCAGCACGGCAAAAGCCCGCTGGACTCCAGCACCATCAATCAATTCCTGACCACCCTGCCCGGCTGGGAAGTCAAAGGCATCGAGCTATGCAAGACCTTCCGTTTTGACGACTATTACCAGACCATGGCCTTTGTAAATGCCCTGGCCTGGATTGCCCATCAGGAAGACCATCACCCCGACATGTCGGTGCACTACAACCGCGCCGTGGTGCACTTCAGCACCCACGACGCCGGCGGCTTGACCCTCAACGACTTCATTTGCGCGGCGAAAACCGAAGCGCTGCAAGGCCGGACATGAGAGCAGCCATCGGACAGATCATCCGCAGCCACGGCCGCCGCTTCATCGTGGAGGCCGAAGGCCAGACCTATGGCTGCTCCACCCGCGGCAAACGGGTGGACTTCGCCTGCGGTGACCGCGTGGAAATCCTGATTCAGAACAAGGAACAGGCCGTCATCGAGGAAAGCCTGCCGCGCAGCAGCCTGCTCTACCGCCAGGACGACTGGAAAACCAAGGTGATTGCCGCCAATGTCAGCCGCATCCTGTTTGTGATTGCCGCTGTTCCCAGCCCTAACGAGGAACTGCTCAACCGCTGCCTGATTGCCGCCGAGGCCGCCGACATCGACCCGGTCATCCTGATCAACAAGGCCGACCTGCCGGAAACCGCCGCGCTGATCGAAAAGCTGCAGCCCTATGCCGCGCTCGGCTACAAGATGATCACCCTGTCAGCCAAACAGGACATGAACCCGCTGCTGCCGCTGCTGGATGGTGAAACCTGCGTTTTTGTCGGCCAGTCCGGCATGGGCAAGTCCACCCTCACCAATGCCCTGCTGCCCGAGGCCAATGCCCGCATCGGCGATATTTCCGAAGCACTGGATTCCGGCAAGCACACCACCACCCACGCCACGCTCTATCATCTGGACACGCTGTCGCCAGGCAGTGACCTGATCGACTCCCCCGGTCTGCAGGAATTCGGCCTCAAGCATTTGCAGGCCACCGACCTGCTGCACTACTTCCCGGAGATGCGCCCGCTGATCGGCCAATGCCGCTTCCACAACTGCACCCACCGCAAGGAACCAGATTGTGCGATCAAGCAAGCCACAGAAGATGGCACAATCTCTCGACAAAGATTGGATTTACTACAACGTTTAAGTAATGAATTGTTAAATCATACGGCATAAAACGTTTTGTCATCTGGCCTGTTTACAATTCGGTGCAGGACTCATATTCTGGTAAGAAAAAAGTCATATCAGACTTCAGATCAGCGAGTTTTTCGCCCCAACAAAGACAAGGAGCCAGCATCATGACAAAACGCATCGCACTCGTAACCGGAGGCATGGGCGGCATTGGCACCGCCATCTGCAAGGCTCTGGCCGAATCCGGCCACACCGTCATCACCACCTACAGCAAGCCGGGCAAGGAGCAAGCCTGGCTGGCCGACATGAAGGGCATGGGCTTTGCCGACATCCACGCCTACCAGTGTGACGTGACCGATACCGCCGCCTGCGCCGCCATGCTGGCGCGCGCCCAGCAGGAAGTTGGCGCCGTGGACGTACTGGTCAACAACGCCGGCATCACCCGCGACGGCACCTTCAAGAAGCAAAGCAAGGACGACTGGGATGCCGTCATCAAGACCAACCTGGATTCGCTGTTCAATATGGTGAAGCCGGTGCTGGACGGCATGGTGGAGCGCGGCTTTGGCCGCATCATCAATATTTCCTCGATCAATGGCCAGAAAGGGCAGTTTGGCCAGACCAACTACTCTGCCGCCAAGGCCGGCATGCATGGCTTCACCATGGCGCTGGCCCAGGAAGTCGCACGCAAGGGCGTCACCGTCAACACCATCTCCCCGGGCTATATCGCCACCGACATGGTGATGGCAGTACCGGAAGAAGTACGCAACAAGATCATCGCCAACATCCCGGTAGGCCGCCTGGGCAAGCCGGAAGAAATCGCCGGCCTGATCAACTACCTGGCCTCCGACATCGCCGGCTTCATGACCGGCGCCAATCTGGCCATCAATGGCGGCCAGCACATGATGTAAGCCGCATTCCATCAGGAATACCGCACAAAAAACCCGGCCTCGCGCCGGGTTTTTTATTGCCATCCTGATGATCGGCATTCTGCTATGCTGACGGCCTTGAATTTCACATCAGAGCAAGACATGGCTGAACATTTGACCATTCAGGGCGAAACCAAGGAAGAAAAATACCAGACCCTGCTGCCGCAGGCGCAGGCGCTGGTGCAATACGAAGACGACCAGATTGCCGCCCTGGCCAATCTGGCCGCAGCACTGCACAGCAGTTTCGACTGGCTATGGACCGGCTTTTACCTGGTCAAGGACACACAACTGGTGCTTGGACCCTTTCAGGGGCCGATTGCCTGCACCCGCATCCCGCATGGCAAGGGCGTATGTGGCAGCGCCTGGGCGCAAAACCGCACGCTGATCGTGCCGGATGTCGATGCTTTCCCCGGCCATATTGCTTGTTCATCCAGCGCCCGTTCGGAAATCGTCGTCCCCGTGCGCAATGCTGCCGGCGCAGTAGTCGCGGTACTGGATGTGGATTCCGCCCAACTCGACCAGTTTGACAGTACCGACGCACAATACCTGGAAGCCATCTGCCAGGCGCTGCAACACCTGTTTTAGTACCACCCGACCAAAGCAGATGCATTGCGCATCTGCTTTGGGGGGCGTGAACAAAGCTCGCAGCGCACCCGAACCAAGACACACCGCCGCAGACAGTAGCAAGATGGCCGGCAAGGCGGCGCAATGCAGGCTTGCCGGGTTTGTCAGCGGCACCGACTCAGGCCAGCGGCAATTGCAACTGCCGACTGACCCACTCGCGCATCCCGGCCTCATCCAGCACGGCCAGGTCCTGACGTGCATCATGCATGGCAGAAGCCAGGCGCTGTAATTGTCGCTCCAGCCCCGCCGCCATCTCCCCGGCCAGTCGCGCATTTTCTCCGGCCATATCCAGCAGACGGGCATTGGCTTGCTCACCCAATACTGATTGACGCTCGGCCGCCTGCTGCAACTCGGTATTACGCTGTTCCAGCATTTCCAGTCGCGCCGCCTGCTTGCCGGACTCGCGATCCCGCTCGGCCAGCCGCTCCCGCCACACCTGCTCCACCTGCAGCACCTGCCGCCGCGCCGCCTGCAATTCTTCCTGCAAGGCGGCCGTCGCCAGTTTCATGGCCTGACGCTCCTCCTCGACCTGTTCATACAGGCGCACGCGCAAGCCTTCCAGTCGTTCATAGGCCAGGCTCTCGCGCCGCTCAGCCTCCTGTCGCGCTTCTTGCAGCCTTTGTTCATGCCTTGCCTCCAGTTCGGCCACGCGCTCGTCACTATCGTGGCGCACTTGCTGCGCCTCCAGCCTGCTGGCTTCCAGCTGCTCGCCCAGCCGCTGACTGTTCGACTCCAGCAAGGCATGGCGCTGTTCGGCAGACTGCAGCTTGCCATCCAGCTCCTGCACACGGACAGCGCGCAGCTCCAGCTCACGCAAGGCCGACTGCAGTGAAGCCTGCGTCGTTTCCAATTGCGCCTGGGCTGCCGCCTGCGCCTGGGCCGAATCAGCCACCTGCTGCTCAGCCTCCTGCCGCAGCACTTCCCATTGCTGCTCGGCCGCCGTGCAAGACTGCTGCCAGATCAGGCCAAATGCCTCGGCCAGCCCGGCAGGCCAATCCGGATGACGGGCGGAACTGGCCATACGCGCCAGAAACTCCTGCCGCCACTCTTTGAGCGTGTTGTTGATGGTGGTATTGGAACCCGTACCCAAGCGGCTGCGCACCTCCACCACGGTAGGCCACACGCCTTCCCCCACCAATTCAAAAGCCACCTGCCGAATGCGCGAATAGATGTCAGTTGCCATGCCAGCCATACCATTTCCGTTGAATGAGCGCATTTTATCACAAGCATAAAATATTATTTATTACGTATTGCATTATTTAATTACACTCACACCGCAATTATTTCCGATTACTATACTTATCGGATATTTATTTCAGAAAAAATCCAATTTCAGCCACCTGCGCAGCAAGCCCACCCCTCACAAAACCCACCAAACCCGGCCAGACAGATGCAATCTGCGATCAATGTCCCGGAAACACCGTCGCCACACCACCCCTGCACAACAACCTCACACCCAAAGCACCAGCCGCGCCACCAAAAACAAAAAGCCCGGCACACAGGCCGGGCCTTACCAAACAACAGCACACATCAGCTCGCACCACCCCCTACCACCTGGCGCAAATCTGCCAGCATTTGCGACAAGCGGTTCTGCAAGTCCGAAATATCCGCCTGCGAATTCAGCAACTCTTCCACCCCTTCATCCAGCGCCCGGTTGAGCATATTTTCCTGACTGGTGGTGAGCATCATCGACACATAGGCCACATCCACCCGCTGCCGTATATTTTCCAGCGCAATGCGGCTCGATACCAGATTATCCCGCTGCGCCCTGTCCACCTCCCCCAGCACCCCGGTCATGCACACAGCCAGCCGGACAATTTCCTCATCACGCTGCCGCGCCAGCGCCAGCGCCGCCAACGCCCGCGCATGCACATCCGCCGTTTCGACCAGCATGGTCAGGTGGTCACGCAAGCGACCACAACGATCCCCATCCTCCAGCGGCATATTGCGCACCAGCAATGACACCACCGGGTAATTGATCACCATGCGCGTCTTGAACTGTTCCAGACGCCCCATGCCAAGCAGGTGATCCATCACCGACACCTCCAGCGGACTGGCCTCGCCTCCGCGACAGCGCGTCATCACGCCCATCGACACCCGAAGCTGCACACAGGCTTCCAGACCATACAGCGCCACCCCGGCCACCATGGCATCCGCCAACTCCAGCACGGAAGATGCGGTGCCAAGCTGCTTCACCACCTCCAGCAAGGCTCCCATCTCGCTCATGCTCTGCATGGCAGTCATCGCCGCGCAGCTGGCATCACGGGCCAGGCCATTCAGCCGCCCTCGCTCCGCCGTGGAGTCAATCAGCCGTTGCAGCTTGGCCACCAGCTCCGGCGCGGAAAACGGCTTGACGACATAATCTTCTCCTCCAGCCTCGTAGCCAGCCAGGCGATCTTCGATAGCATCACGCGCCGATACAAACACAATTGGCACCTGCGCAAACTCATCATTTGCCCGAATGCGGCGGCACGTCGCAAACCCATCCATGCCAGGCTGCATCTCCACATCCAGCAATATGGCCGCCGGACGCACCTCCCCCAGCATCGCCAGCGCCTCCTCACCACTGCCGGCATCTATCACCTCAAAACTGCGCGACAAGCCCATTTTCAACAACCGCCGCACCGTCTCCACGTCATCCACCACCAGTATTTTTGCTTTTTCGCTCATACCCGCAACACCCTTCCCCTTGCCAATCCAACAACGCGTTCTTTCATCTATAGCTGCCAACACTGCTGCTATTCAAGCCACAGCCACCGCGACAAGCCGACATCAACACAGGCAACATACCGCCTCAGTGCTTGTCCACAGCAGTGCGCCGCCCTAGAATCAGCAAGCTCATGCCCAACACCCTGCCCGATACCCGCCACCCCGACAGCCTGATTGCCGCCCAGTCCGACCAGCAGGCCGTGCTGTTATGGCTAAGCGAATTCATCGACCGCCCAGCCACCTTGCGCAGCTATCGCAAGGAGACCGAGCGCTTCCTGCTGTGGCTGGCTGATCGCAACAAGGGGCTGCAAGCCGTGCGCCGCGAAGACGTACTGGACTACCAGCGATTTTTGCAAGCACCCTGGCCGGCAGAACGCTGGATCGGGCCCGCCCGGCCACGCCAGCATGCACACTGGAAACCGTTTACCGGGCCGCTCAAGCCCGCCAGCATCCGTCAGGCCATCACCATTCTGTCAGCCCTGTTCAGCTACTTGAGCGAAGCCGGCTACCGCCATGGCAATCCATTCAAATTACTACGCCAACGCCAACCGCCGGACACCCGCCCGATGGAGCGCTTCCTCGACCACACAGCCTGGCAAGCCATTCTCAGCGCACTTGAACAGCTGCCGCACAACACGCATCGCGAGCAACTGCAAGCGGCCCGCGCCCGCTGGCTGCTCACCCTGCTCTACCTCACCGGCGCACGCCGCCAGGAAGTGGCCACCGCACGCATGGGCGACATCAGCCAGCGCCGGCAACAATGGTGGTGGCGCGTGCATGGCAAAGGGGGCAGCACGGCCGACATTCCGGTATCTGATGAATTGCTGCACGCACTGGGCGACTATCGCCACAGCCTGGGACTGGGTCGCCTCCCCCTGCACGGCGAAGACACCCCATTACTCTGCCGCATTGCCGGACAAGGCCAAGACAGCCTGCACGGCGTCAGCGACAAAGCGATCTACCTGATCTGCCAGGAAATCTTCAAACGCGCCGCCAGCCATTGCACAGACCCGCAAAGCCGCAGCCAGCTACTGCAGGCCAGCACCCACTGGCTGCGCCACACAGCGGCCAGCCATCAGCTGGAAGCCGGCGTGCCGCTGCTGATGGTGAGCCAGAACTTGCGCCATGCCAGCATCCAGACCACCCGCCGCTACCTGCACAGCGAAGACGATGCCCGCCATCAGGCCACTGCCCACCACAGCATGCACGGCACGCGCAAGCACACGCCCACCGACGAGCACTGAGGCCGACCCCCTCCCAGCAGCAAAAGTCAACAGCTGCCCATTTATCCGTCCGGCGCGCCACAACACGCCTGCACGGGCCTTCACAAAAAGCGCCATTCCGCGTACCATCCCGCCTCGCTTTTCGGGATGGCATCAATGACTATTAGCAGCGCTGCGCAAGCATGCGGCATCGACTTCGGCACCTCCAACTCCACGGTTGGCTGGCTGCGCCCGGGTGCAGACACCCTGATTCCGCTGGAAGACGGCAAGATCACCCTGCCCTCGGTTGTCTTTTTCAATTACGAAGAAGACCACTCGGTATTTGGCCGCCGCGCCCTGCTGGAGTACACCGAAGGTTATGAAGGCCGGCTGATGCGCTCGCTGAAAAGCCTGTTGGGCAGCAGCCTGATCGACAGCCAGACCGAAGTACAAGGCCGGGCGCTGCCATTTCGCCACCTGCTCACTCTGTTCATCCAGGAAGTGAAACAGCGCGCCGACCGCGCCGCCGGTCGTCCCTTCGAGCAAGTGGTGCTGGGCCGTCCGGTGTTCTTTGTCGACGACAATCCCAAGGCCGACGCGCTGGCCGAAGAAACCCTGGCGCAGATTGCCCGCCAGGTGGGCTTCAAGGATATTTCCTTCCAGTTCGAACCACTGGCAGCCGCCTTCGATTACGAATCTTCCATCACCCGCGAAGAGCTGGTGCTGATCGTTGACATTGGCGGCGGCACTTCGGACTTTTCGCTGGTGCGCCTGTCGCCGGAACGCCGCGAACTGGACGACCGTCGCGCGGACATCCTGGCCACCGGCGGTGTGCACATTGGCGGCACCGACTTCGACAAGCAGCTGAGCCTGCACGGTGTGATGCCACTGTTCGGCTTCAAGAGCCGCCTGCGCAACAATGCCGAAATGCCGTCGGCGCAGTACTTCAACCTCGCCACCTGGCACACCATCAACTTTGCCTACACCCGCAAGGCGTGGATGGATCTACAGGATATTCATCGCGACGTGGAAGACCCGCGCGCTTTCGACCGTCTGTTCAAGCTGATCCAGGAACGCGCCGGCCACTGGCTGGCCATGCAGGTGGAAGAAGCCAAGATCGCCCTCTCCGGCAGCGACAGCCATCGCCTGGACCTGGAGCTGATCGAGGACGGACTGTACGCCGAGCTGCTACGCGAGCAGTTCAACCAGACCATCGATGGCATGCTGGGGCAGATCGGCAAGACCATCGGCAGCCTGCTGGCGGATGCCGGCACCAGCGCCAGCCAGATCGACACCGTGTTCTTCACTGGCGGCTCCAGCGGCGTTCCCGCGCTGCGCCAATGCGTGCAGCAACTGCTGCCCAATGCCCACCATGTCGAGGGCAATCTGTTCGGCAGCATCGGCAGCGGTCTCGCCATTGAAGCGAAAAAACGCTACGGCTGATAACGGCTGGTGAATGCAAAAAGGGCTGCCCAAGTGGAGCAGCCCTTTGACAGATTAAGGTGTAGTGAACTCAGCCCTGGCGCTTGCGCGGGGCTTTTTTTGTGGCTGCCGGCGGCAGATCGAGATCAAACAGCATGCCGGTGCGCCCGGTCTGCGACTGGCAAGCAATCTGCAGGGCGCGGTTGATCGCTTCCTTCTTGCTCACGCCCCACCACTCGATCATCTTGTCCAGCGACTTCTGCGCGTCACGACTCAACTCCACCGTCACCGACAGCTCCTGCAAGCGATTGCGGCGCTGCTCGCGACTGCGGCGCTTGCGCTCGGCCACCGTCATGGCGCGCTCGCCCAGCGGCTTGCGTCCGGGCTTTTTCTGCACGCCGCCAATCAGGTCGAAAGTGTAGTGATCGCAGGGATCTTTCATGGATGGGTGACGGGTCACAATCAAGAGGGGCGCAAGAATACCACAAAGCCACGCCAGATGGGGCATACAGGCCCATCACCACATTAATTAGTCACTAGGCATAGCCTGCCCCAGCGCTGATTACAGCGGATTGGCGCTGAAGGTATCGCACTGTGCGATATCCCCACCATCGAAGCCACGGCGGAACCAGCGCACGCGCTGCTCGCTGCTGCCATGGGTAAAGGAATCCGGCACCACCGCCTGCCCGGCAGAGCGCTGCAGGGTATCATCGCCGATCTTGGAGGCCGCATTCAGCGCCGATTCCAGATCGCCCCCCTCCAGGATATGCCTTGCCTTGTCAGCATGATTGCCCCACACCCCGGCAAAGCAGTCGGCCTGCAATTCCAGCCGCACCGACAGCGCATTTGCCTTGCGCTCGGAAGCACCACGCCGTGCCGCATCCACCTTGGCGGAAATACCCAGCAGGTTTTGCACATGATGGCCCACCTCGTGCGCAATCACATAGGCCTCGGCAAACTCGCCCGGCGCACCCAGCTGCTGGTTCAGCGTGCGGTAGAAAGCCAGATCGATATACACCTTGCGGTCGGCCGGACAATAAAACGGCCCCATGGCCGACTGACCCTGGCCACAGGCAGTTGGCGTGCTATTGCTGAACAACACCAGCTTGGGCCGCTGGTAGCTGGCGCCACGCTGCTGGAAAATCTGCCCCCACACATCCTCGGTATCCGCCAGCACCACGCGCACCAGCTTGGCCTCGCGCTCTTCTTCCGCCGAATGCACCCTGGGCTGCTGCGGCTGGGTCTGCACTTGCTGATGGCCACCGCCACTGAGCGCCGAAATCACCTGCAAGGGATTGGCACCAAACACCAGCCAGGCCACCAGGCCAATGGCTATCGTACCCAGACCGATACCACCGCCACCCAGCCTGAATCCGGGCGAACCACCACCCTCGTCGCGGCGGTCTTCAACATTGTCACTTTCACGGTTGCCATCCCAACGCATGCCAGCTCTCCCTTTATCCAATCAGGCCGGCAGATAGCCAGCCAGCAGCGCCTGCACCAGCAAGGCGAACAGCGCCGCGATGATGTCATCCAGCATCACACCAAAGCCGCCATGCACCCGGCGGTCAAACCAGCCGATTGGCCAAGGCTTCACAATATCAAACAGGCGGAACAAGACAAAGGCCAGCAGCCAGCCAGCCCAGCCGGCCGGCGCCCAGGCCAGCACCAGCAGCATGGCTACCACCTCGTCCCAGACAATACCGCCATAATCGTGCACACCCAGCGCATCACCCGTTACCTGGCACACCCATACCCCCAGCACAAACAGCGGCAGGCACAGCAAGGTCAGCCCCAGGCTACCCATTCCCAGTGTGTGCAACAGGAAAAACATGGGGTAAGCCACCAGCGTGCCCCAGGTACCCGGAGCCTGGCGCGCCAGACCGCTGCCAAAGCCGAAAGCCAGCAAATGTGCCGGATGCCGGCGCAGAAAAGCCCAATCCGGACGAAAGGCCGGCGCCTGTTTATGCGAAGTGGTCATAACCTGCCTTGTTCAATGCAATTGTCTGGCCAGTGGCATCCAGCAAACGTGCGCCACTGCCCGCCACGATACGGCCGATACGTGTCACCCGGCAGCCCGCCTGCGCCGCCGCAGCCAACACCGCCTGCCGTGCCGCCAGTGGCGCGGTGAAGCACAATTCGTAATCATCACCACCAGCCGCCAGAAACTCCAGCCAGCGCGGTCGCTCTGCTTCCAGCGGCGGCAAGGATGGCAGGCTGTCAGCCCAGAGTTCCGCCGCCACGCCCGAGGCTGCCAGGATATGCCCGAGATCTGCCAGCAGTCCGTCTGACACATCAGCTGCCGCATGCGCCACACCCAGCAAGGCCTGGCCCAGCTCCAGCCGTGGCACCGGGAAATCCAGCCGACACTGGCAGACTGCCAACACATCGTCCGACACGCTGCCAGCCGGCAGCCGCCCCAACCGCTGCGCCACTGCCAGCGCCCCCAGGCCCAGTTCGCCACTGACCCAGACATCATCCCCCTCCCGCGCGGCATCGCGCCGCAGCGCCTGCCCTTGCGGTGTTTCACCCATGATGGTGATGGACAGTGTCAGCGGCCCGCGGGTGGTATCCCCGCCCGCCAGCTCCACGCCATACTGCTCGGCCAAGGCGAACAGCCCACGGCTGAAACCCTGCGCCCAGGCTTCATCCACCGCAGGCAGGGCCAGCGCGAGAAAAGCCCAGCGCGGGCGGGCACCCATGGCAGCCATGTCGGACAGATTGACCGCCAGTGTCTTGTGACCCAGCGCTTGCGGGCTGACATCGGCAAAAAAATGCCGCCCTTCCACCAGCATGTCGACAGAAACATGCAGATCCTGCCCCGGCGTCGGGCGCAGGATGGCGGCATCGTCACCCACGCCCAGCACGGTGGAAGGGGCCGGGCGGGTGAAGTAGTGGCGGATCAGTTCAAATTCGTTCATCGCGTCAACTCCGGGCCCTCATGCAAAAACACCCGCCGTAGCGGGTGTCAGGCTGCTGACAAAGTTATTTGGTGCGATTGCACTGGACCCGGCAAAGCCGGGCCTTTCGATTAACTTATTGCTTTCGCAGCCCTCTCATCTAATCCCAACCCCCCCGCCCTTGCCCTGCAAGGGAGCCTCGCTTTCCT
>NZ_RFAR01000003.1 GCF_003693445.1 Aquitalea palustris
GTACCAGCAGGCGGTTGGCGCAGACGCAGGTCTGGCCGCTGTTGCGGAACTTGGCAAACAGCGCGCCCTGCACCGCTGCGTCCAGATCGGCATCGTCGAATACGATGAAGGGCGCATTGCCGCCCAGCTCCAGCCCCAGCTTTTTCACTGTGTCGGCGCATTGGCGCATCAGCAATTTGCCCACGGCGGTGGAGCCGGTGAAGCTGAGCGCCCGCACCAGCGGATTGCTGGTCAGCTCGCCGCCGATAGCCACGGCGTCGCTGCCGGTCACGACATTGAATACGCCGGGTGGCAGGCCAGCCTGCTCGGCCAGTGCCGCCAGTGCCAGTGCGGACAGGGGCGTTTCGGCGGCCGGTTTCAGCACCACCGTGCAGCCTGCCGCCAGCGCCGGGGCTACCTTGCGGGTAATCATGGCGTGCGGGAAATTCCACGGCGTGATGGCAGCCACTACGCCGATGCCCTGACGGATGGTGAGCAGCCGCTTGTCAGTAAAGGGGCTGGGAATCACCTCGCCGTAGACGCGCTTTCCTTCTTCGGCAAACCACTCGATATAACTGGCACCGTAGGCGATTTCGCCCAGGCTCTCGGCGGGTGGCTTGCCTTGTTCCTGGCTGATCAGATCGGCCAGTTCCTGCTGGTGTTGCAGGATCAGCGCATGCCAGCGCTGCAGGATGGCGGCACGCTGTTTGGCGCTGAGCGCTTGCCAGGCGGGCAAGGCCGCATGGGCGGCGGCAATGGCGGCGCGAGTGTCCTGCGCATCCAGATCGGCAACTTCGGCCAATAGTTGGCCACTGGCCGGATTGCGCACGGCAAAGCGGCGGCTGCCGGGCAACCACTGGCCATTGATATAGGCTTGCTCGCGCAGCAGGGAAAGAGGTTCGCTTTGCATGGGGTTCATTTCTGCCTCAGGGGAAGGCGGATCAATTGCAGGCATAGCCAGGCAGCGACTCCGCAGGCCATTACCAGCAGGTTCATGGCGCGCGGGCTGCTATCGAACAGGCTGGCCACCAGCGCACTGGCCAGCATGCCGCAGCCAAACTGGCCGGATACCGCCAGCGCCATCACCGCACCGGCACGGTCGGCGTGCAGTTGCAGCAGCCGCGCCATGGCATTGGGGCCGATGCTGCCGGTCATGCCCACGCTGAACAGCAGTGGCAACACGGTCAGCCACAGGCTGTGCCCGCCCAGCAGCCACAGTGCCAGCCCGGCCAGGGCCACCACGCCGCATTGCCACTGCAACAGGGTGTCGATGGCATGGCGCTGCAGCAGCTGGTGGTTGAGCAGGCTGAACAGCACGATGGCGACGATATTCAACCCGAACAGATAGCCGTAATGCTGGGGTGCCATGCCAAAGTACTGGATGTAAACAAAGGGCGAACCAGTGATGTAGGCGAACATCGCGCCAAAACTCAGGCCCAGCGCCAGGCTATAGCCCATGGTGGGCAGGTCTCGCAGCAGGTGGCCATAGGCACGGAAGGCCTTGGCCAGCGTGATGTCATGACGCCCGCTGGGCGGGTGGCTTTCCGGCAGGCGCAGCGTCACCACGCCAAGGCAGATGGCGCCAATCACCGCAAGCAGCAAAAACAGGCTGCGCCAACCGGCCAGCAGCAACAGCCAGCCACCCAGTAGCGGGGCCAGCAAGGGAGCGATCATGGTGATCTGCTGCATCAGGGTCAGCACATGGCTGGCCTCGCTCAGCGGAAAGGCATCACGCACGATGGCACGCGCCATCACCGTGGCCGCCCCTCCACCCATGGCCTGCAGCACACGCAGGGCAATCAGTTGCTCTGCGCTTTGCGCCGCAGCGCAAGCCAGGCTGGCGGCCAGATACAGGCTGAGGCCGGTCAGCAATACCGGGCGGCGGCCATAGCGGTCGGACAGCGGGCCGTACAGCAACATGCCGCCGCAAAAGCCAGCCAGAAAACCGCCGATGGTCAGCTGGATGCGCGCTACCGGTGCGGACAGGTCTGCCGCGATGGTGGGCAGGGCGGGCAGGTACATGTCGATGGATAGCGGACCAAAGGCCACCAGTACCCCCAGCAGCAAGATCAGCCGCACCTGCTGCTGTGCATGGCTAACGGTATGCATATTGGCTTATCTGAAGCGTTGATGGACGTTGTTGTGCTTGTAGCTGAGCTTGGCATCCAGTTCGCTCAGTTCGAAGGTGAGCGCCAGATAGCGGGCATCAAACAGCGGCGCGAAGTGTTCCTTGATCAGTGCAAACAAGCCCTGCGCGGTGCGCTCGCGCTCTTCAAAAGTGCGGCCGTGGCCGATTTTCAGGCTCATGTGGACAAAGGCGTAGTCAGCCTCGCCATCGGCCATGCGCCAGGTGTCCAGCCAGATGGCGCGGCTGCGGATGCCGGCCACCGGATAGAGACCGGTGCCAATCAGGTAGGCATGGGCTTTTTCGAACAGGCCGGGCAGGTCGGCTTGCTCACGAATATTGTCAGTACATTCGACGATGAAGTGCGGCATGGAATCCTCCGGGGAAAAACGGCCAGCCTGCCGGGGCAGGACTGGCCGTGCGGGATGGCTGGATCAGACCGGCAGTACCACGTTGATCTGGCCGGTGCCGGAGCTGCCAAAGTAAGGCGTGATCACCTCGGCCTTGCCCTGGTATTCGTCCCAGCCCAGCGCGCCCAGCAGCATGGCGGTGTCGTGCATGAAGCCTTCGCCATGGCACTTTTCCGCATACTCCGGCAGCATGGCGCAGAAGGTTTTCCAGTCGCCGCGCTGCCACATGGCCACCACATCGTGGTCGAAGCTTTCCAGGAAGGGGCTCCATACCTTGTGCAGGTATTGCTCGGCCACGCCGTTCTGGGCAAAGCGGTGCGATAGCGAACCGCTGGCCAGAAACGCCACCTTGCCCTCGTACTGTTCTTCCACCGCCTGACGCATGGCCATGCCCAGGCGGGCGCTGTCGGCCAGACTGTGTACCGTGCACATGGCGGACACCGACACCACCTTGAAATGCTGGTCGGGATTCATATAGCGCATCGGCACCAGCGTGCCGTATTCCAGTGCCAGCGTGGTGGCGTCATGGGCGCGGGTATGCACGCCGGCCTTGGTGGCGGCATCGGCCAGCAACTGACCCAGCGCCGGATTACCGGGGTAGGCATAGGGCAGGTTCTTGATGAAGTGCGGCAGTTCGTTGGAGGTGTAGACCCCTTCAAACGCCGGGGCGCAATTGACGTGATAGCCGGAATTCACCAGCCAGTGGGTGTCGAACACCACGATGGTGTCTACCCCCAGTTCGCGGCAGCGGCGGCCGATTTCCTTGTGGCCGTCGATGGCGGCCTGACGGCAGCCCTGATGCTGGCCGGGCAGTTCGGATAAATACATCGACGGCACATGCGTGATCTTGGCCGCCAGGGCGAGTTGTCCCATGGTGTGTCTCCTTTGTAGTCGTGAGGGCGGTGGGGCTGATGTGTGCCACTGCCAAGAGGCCGGGCGTTCTGTGGCGCCCTGACCATCTGTTGTCTTACTGTTGTCTTAAGAGCTGCTAACAAAATAGCGCAGCGTCCCTGATGCAAGGCGCGCCGACGCAGACAGTACAAGTAGTACGGCTAGGAGGCGCAACGCCGCAGCTGGGTTTTTGTTAGTAGCGATAAGTTCACAGGCCCCAGCGCGGAATATGGTGGCTGCCCATGGAAATGCAGACGTTCTTGATTTCGGCAAATACCTCGAAGCTGTACTCACCACCTTCGCGCCCGGTGCCGGAGGCCTTCACGCCACCAAAGGGCTGACGCAGATCGCGTACATTCTGGCTGTTGATGAACACCATGCCAGCCTCGATGCCACGCGCCAGACGGTGCGCCTTGCCGATGTCCTGGGTCCAGATATAGGACGCCAGGCCGTATTCCACATCATTGGCCAGGCGCAGCGCGTCGGCTTCATCGTCAAACGGCATCAGGCAGACGACCGGGCCGAAGATTTCTTCCTGGGCAATGCGCATGCGGTTGTCCACATCGGCAAACACCGTGGGCTGGATGAAGTTGCCGCGCGCCAGATGGGCGGGCAGACCAGCCGGGCGTTCCAGACCGCCAGCCACCAGCCGGGCACCTTCTTCCATGCCGATGCGGATGTAACCGGTGACCTTGTCGTAGTGTTGCGGGGTGATCATGGAGCCGACCTGGGTGGTCGGGTCTTGCGGATCACCAACCTTCAGGCGCTTGGCGCGGGCAGCGAATTCCTCGACAAACTTGTCGTACACCGGGCGCTGGATGAAGATGCGGCTGCCGGCGGTGCAGCGTTCGCCATTGAGCGAGAAGATGGTGAACAGCGCGGCATCCAGTGCACGGTCCAGATCGGCATCGGCAAAAATCAGCACTGGCGACTTGCCGCCCAGCTCCATGGAAAACTTCTTCAGTCCGGCATTCTGCATGATGCGCTGGCCGGTGGCGGTACCGCCGGTAAAGGACACGGCGCGTACATCAGGGTGGCGTACCAGCGCATCCCCTGCGGTGGCGCCATAGCCCTGCACCACGTTGAACACGCCGGGCGGTACACCGGCTTCCAGCGCGAGGCGACCCAGCTCGTTGGCCGTGAGCGGCGACAGTTCGGACATCTTCAGCACCGCGGTATTGCCCAGCGCCAGGCAAGGCGCGGTTTTCCAGGTGGCGGTCATGAAGGGCACATTCCACGGCGACACCAGGCCACACACACCTACCGGCTGATACAGCGTGTAGTTGAGCATGCTGTCGTCCACCGGATAGCTGTGGCCGTTCATGCGGGTACACACTTCGGCGAAGAAGTCGAAGTTGTGCGAGGCGCGCGGAATCAGCACGTTTTTGGTCTGGTGGATGGGCAGGCCGGTGTCCAGTGTTTCCAGCTCGGCCAGCATCGGCACGTTCTGGTCGATCAGCTCGCCCAGACGACGCATGATTTTGGCGCGCTCCTTGGCCGGGGTGCCCGCCCACTTGGGAAAGGCTTCCTTGGCGGCGGCCACGGCGGCGTTGATTTCGTCGGCACCGCCAGAGGCGACTTCGGTAATCACTTCGCCGGTGGCCGGGTTGACGGTTTCAAAGACTTGCTTGCTCTCGACCTCGCGGCCATTGATCCAGTGCTTGATCATCTTGTGTTCTCCTGTGCAGGCGCGCCGTCTACCGGGCCGCGCCGGATAATGTTTCACACGGTTTGTGCCTGGCGGGCTGCGTATTGCGCCTCGCTGACAATGTGGTTCACCAGACGGCCCACCCCTTCCACCTCGACAATCACCTCATCGCCCGGCACCACATCGGCCAGCCCTTCCGGCGTGCCGGTGGCGATCATGTCGCCGGGGGACAGGGTCATGAAGCTGCTGAGGTATTCGATAAGGAAGGGAATGTCGAACACCATGTCGCTGGTGTTGCCCTGTTGGCGCAGCTCGCCATTCACCCAGGTACGCAAGGTGAGCGCAGCCGGGTTGGCCACGTTGTCGCGGTCCACCCACCACGGACCTATCGGGGTGAGGGTGTCGCGGTTTTTCACCCGCAGATTGGGGCGGTAGTAGTTTTCCAGGTAGTCGCGCACCGCGTAGTCATTGCACACGCTGTAGCCGGCTACATAGTCCATCGCCTGTTCACGGCTGACGTTCTTGGCGGTCTTGCCGATGATCACCACCAGCTCGCACTCGTAGTGCATGTAAGTGATGTTGTCCGGCCGTACCGATAGCTGCCGGTGGCCGGTGAGCGTGGCCGGTGACTTCAGGAAAACCAGCGGCTCAGTCGGCGCCTTGAAGGCCAGTTCGGCGGCGTGGTCGGCATAGTTCAGCCCCAGCGCGAATACCGTGCCTTCGGCTGGTGGCAGCCATTCGACAGCGTCTTCGGCCAGGCGGCGGCCATCGGCCAGTTGTACTGAGTGGTCGTCATTCACCAGAACGGCATGAATCTCTGCCTCGCCGGGCAGGCGGATGCGGGCGTGTTTCATTGGGTGCTCTCCTCGGCAATCAGGTGGTTTTCCAGGCGGCCAATGCCGGCTATCTCCACGGCTACGGTGTCGCCGGGGCGGATTTCCAGTTGACGCAGCGGGGTGGCGGGGATGATCAGGTCGCCCGGCTGCAAGGTCATGAACTGGCTGAGGGCGGCAATCAGTTGCGGCACGGAGCGCAGCCAGTCGCGGCTGTGGTTGGTTTCAGCCAGCTCGCCATTCAGGTAGCTGCGGATTTCCACGTTCAGCGGGTCGAGGGCAGCAGCATCCACCAGCCACGGCCCCATCGGGCAGAAGCCGTCGCGGCACTTGGCCTTGACGGCCGGGCGGTAGAAGCTGCTTTCTTCCAGGCTGATTTCATTCACTACGGTGTAGCCAGCCACCACCTCCAGTGCCTGTTGTTCTGTCAGCTTGCTGGCTACCTTGCCAATCACCACACCCATCGCACCACCGGCAAACACCTTGCCCGCCTGGGTGGGCAGGGCGATGGTGCAGCCGTGGCCGGCGTGGGTATTGCGTGGCTTGATGAACAGCACCGGCGTGGCCGGGGCTTTCTGGTAGGGCGGCTGCTGGAAGTCGGCTTCCAGCTTGTCCAGCAGGCTGCGGTGGTTCAGTGCCACGCCATAGACGGTGCCGGTAACGGGTGCCAGCCATTGCGGCTGGTCCGCCAGTGGGTTGCCGTTGTCCAGCAGCAGCTTGCCAGCGGCCAGCGGCGTCACGCGGCGGGCTTGCTGGTCCAGCACGATGCGGCCTTGCTTCATCGGTCTCTTCCTTGTCGTGGGCATGGCCTGCGACTGCTAGCCATTTATTTAATATGTTAACTTTATACGGTTGCGCTAACGGGTTTGTCAACGCAGCCACCCGGCCAGCGGCTGCCCTGACTGCCACTATGCCGGCAGTGAAGCAGTACTTTCTGGACGAATAACTGTACTTTCCATGAGTATATGGATGGCACTGGCTGATAACTTAAGCCTGGTTGATGCTGGATTTTTCAGTTAAGTTGATGAAAATAAATGGATTAAGCTTTAATGCTGGTGTCGGTGGCAAATGCTGGCTGTACAAAAGCCGACATGGCCGGATGGCTGTAGTATTTTCAGCACAGCGATGCACTGGAGTGGACATGGGGCAGAACAGACGTACACCGATACCCAATATCGACATCGGCAAGGTATATGACAGCCGCTATGGCGAGTCGGACATCAATATCGAAGCCTTTGGCAAACTGGCGGAATTCTTTGGCCGCAATATGCCGGTGCATCGGCACGACCGCTTTTTCCAGCTGCATTATCTGGCCAGCGGGCAGATCCGCCTGTATCTGGAAGAGCAGCAATACCTGGCGCGGGCCCCGCTGTTTTTCTTTACCCCGCCCACGGTGCCGCATGCCTTTATCACAGAGACGGATGCCGAAGGTTTTGTGCTGACGGTCAGGCAGGAGTTGGTGCGCCTGCTCTTGCACACCCTCCCGGCAGCGCAACTGGAGCCATGGTTGATGCAGCCGGCCTGCGTCGAACTGCAAGACGAGGTGGCAGCCCAGCGTCTGCCCTTGCTGCTGGGGCTGCTAAGCGAGGAGTTCATGGGCGAGGGGCGGGGGAGGGAGGCGGCCATGCAGGGCCTGACTCAGCTGATTCTGGTAGCAGCCCTGCGCTTGTCGCAGCATGCCGGGCCTACCGCGCACTTTCGCCGCGAAGATCTGCAAATCTTCCACCGCTTCAATGCGCTGATCGAACAACATTACCGTGAGCACTGGTCGCTATGGTGCTATGGCGAAGCCATGGGAGTGACCGAGTCGCGGCTGAATGACATATGCCGGCGCATGGCGGACCTGCCGTCCAAGCGGCTGATTCACGACCGCCTGCTGCAGGAAGCCCGGCGGCTGCTGATTTTTTCTGCCAGTTCGGTCAACGAGATTGCCTATCACCTGGGCTTCAAGGACCCGGCTTACTTCTCGCGCTTTTTCCTGCGGGAAACCGGACTCAAACCCAGCGATTACCGTCGGCGCAACAGTTGATGCCTAGCTATTGCAGCAAGCCGCGGCTGCGGGTGTCCGACGGCAACTCGCAAAACAGCTTGCGGTAGTCACGGGCAAAGTGGCCCAGATGGTAAAAGCCCCAGTACCCGGCCGCTTCACGTATGCCCCGGGCAGCATGCTCGGGCGACAGCAGCATGCGCCGCACGGCATTGAGCCGGATCGAGCGCAGATAGTCCACCGGTGTGGTGTTGGCAATCAGCTGGAAACTGTTTTGCAGGGTGCGCCGGCTGATGCGCAATTGCTGGCACAGGTCGAGCACGGTGACCGGCTCGTCGCTGCTATCCATCACGATGGCCTGGCTGCGCCGCACAATATCGCTATGCGTGGCATAGGTCAGATTCAGCCGCTGCTCCGGCACACTGTCATGCAGCATGTCCAGCAGCAGGCTGATCAACTGGTGCTGCACCAGTTTCTGGCTACCGGCAAACTCCAGCAGGTCGGGGTTTTCCAGCGCCTGTTCGAACACGCCAAGCAAGGTGCTGCGGGTCGTGGCCAGTTGCTCCGGCCGCACCTGTATCACCGGCTGCCAGTGGCGTTTGCCCGATAGCTGCTGGTAAAACTCCGGAGCCAGTGCAGCCAGGTCTTCGTTGCGCACCGACAGCTGGATGGAGTCCACCGCTGGTGGCACGTGCATGATGAATTCTTCATTGCTGCGCAAGGCGGTAATGGCATGGCTGCCTACCGAGCGCCCTTGCAGGGTGAGTGGCAGCGGGGCGTGAATGGGGATGGCAAAGTGCACCATGTTGGCTGGCGCACGGCCATATTGCACCACGCGCTGGTTGAGTACTTCGCGAAACACCTCCAGATGGCCGGTGTTCAACAGCGATAGCGAGCTGCAAAAGCGGCCGCTGCTGATCTGGTCGTAAACCTGTTGCCAGCCGGGCAGATGGGCGGCATGGTGCTGTGCATCGTTGAAATGACGGATTTCGGCCAGCATGGTGGACCTCCTGAAGCATTGTCTCTCTGGCGGCGGGGCGGGCCCGGCCACTCCATTTCTCTATTGGCGTTTCTTAGTGATGGCTGACCGCTGGGCGGACATGGCGGGCGGCATCTTGGTGTCGCTTCTGCCGGTTGGGCGTGCCGAACAGCTTAAAGCAAATTCGGCCTGCCTTCGTATCTTCAGGGATTTGTCTGCTACCCGCAAAAAATACTTAACATATTATCTAATTTGACAGGGCGCAGCGGATGCCGCACCAAGCCAAGCCTTGTCTGGCAAGGCTTGCGTTGCCGTGCTGCTTGTTTCATCTCTGCAACAAGGCAGCCGTTTTTCAAGCTCGTCCATCCGGCCTGTCTTTCTGCCGAGGTCGCTGCAGGCTTTGCCGATTTGGGATAAGCCCACGAAAAAGTGCCGCGTATATTGACCTGCAACAAGATACCTCGGGAGGACGCCTGCTAGGGCGGCGCCAAGGGGACATCAGAACACATTGCCGCGCGCGCTGGCCTGGCCGCAGCGATTGGCACATCTACTGAGGAGTAAAGCGTGATGGATCAAAACCTGGTGGCAGTACTGCCGCAAGTAACGGCATTTGTGCAGAAGGAGCATGGGCTATTGATCGATGGCCGCTCGGTTACGGCCTTGTCCGGCCAGCGCAGCGAGGTGCGCAATCCGGCAACAGGGCAGGTGATCGCCAGTGTGGCGGATGGCAATGAACAGGATGTGGATGCCGTGGTGCAGAGCGCCCATCGCGCCTTTCGCTCTGGCGTGTGGTCCGGCCTGCGCCCGGCTGACCGCGAGCGCATTCTGCTGAAGCTGGCCGATGTGCTGGAAGCCCATGCCGAGGAACTGGCCCAGCTGGAAACGCTGAATCAGGGCAAGTCCATCCATATTTCACGCGCCATCGAAGTGGGCGCGGCCATCGAATTTGTCCGCTATATGGCCGGCTGGGCTACCAAGCTTGGTGGCGAAACCATGGATGTGTCGATTCCGGTACCACCCGGCACCCGCTACACCGCCTATACCCGCCGCGAGCCAATTGGCGTGGTGGCCGGCATCGTGCCGTGGAATTTCCCGCTGATGATTGCCATCTGGAAGATGGTGCCGGCCTTGGCGGCTGGCTGTACCGTGGTGCTCAAACCCTCCACCGAAACCCCGCTGACTGCACTGCGCCTGGGCGAGCTGGCGCTGGAAGCCGGCATTCCGCCTGGAGTGGTGAATGTGCTGACCGGGCGTGGTTCCCGCGCCGGTCAGGCGCTGGCAGCTCACCCGCTGGTCAGCAAGATTTCCTTTACCGGCTCTACCGAAATCGGCAAGACCGTTGGCCATGCTGCCATCGACAACATGACCCGTTTCTCGCTGGAACTGGGTGGCAAAAACCCGATGATCATGCTGGGCGACATCGATGTCGACAAGGCCATCCAGGGCGCCTTGATGGGCGGCTTCCTCAATCAGGGCCAGGTGTGCGCTGCGGCCTCGCGCCTGTACATCCATCGCAGCAAATTCAACCAGGTGGTCGAGGGGCTGGCTGCCGTCGCCAACAGCATGACGCTGGGCAGCGGGCTGGACCTGAACGCCCAGGTCAATCCGCTGGTGTCGGCACGGCAGCAGCAATCGGTGTGCCGGCTGATCGAGGCAGGTCGCAGCGAAGGTGCCAGCATTCTGGCAGGCGGCGGCGCGGCCGATCTGCCGGGTTACTTCGTCAAGCCCACCATCATGATCAATGCGGCACAGCACAGCACCATCGTGCAGGAAGAGGTATTCGGCCCGGTGCTGGTGGCGCTGCCTTTTGACAGCATCGAAGAAGCCGTTGCCATGGCCAATGACTCGCGCTATGGCCTGGCCGCCAGCCTGTGGACCAACGACCTGTCCGCCGCCATGCACATCGTGCCGCAGATCCAGGCCGGCACGGTGTGGGTCAACAGCCATATTCCACTCGACCCCAGCCTGCCGTTTGGCGGTTTCAAGCAGTCCGGCATCGGCCGCGAATTCGGCCGCGGCGCAGTGGAAAACTTTACCGAGACCAAGTCGGTCTGCATCGCGTACTGAATCAGTAGAACCCCCGCTCCTGCCTGGCCATCCATCGCGTGATGCTGGCAAACAGGCAAGCAGAGCCGGGGGATGTCTCAGATTTTGTCGGCCACGACTGGCCACGAACTGTCTTCAAAGGAGCAATACCATGTCTTACGACAAGTCCCGTTTCTGGCACCCCATGCTGCACCCCAATGAAATGAAGCAACGCGAGCCCATCCGTATCGTGCGTGGCGAAGGCTGTCATGTATTTGATGACCAGGGCCGCAAACTGGTGGATGGCGTGGCTGGATTGTGGAACGTCAACGTCGGCCACAACCGCCCCGAGATCAAACAGGCCATCGTGTCCCAGCTGGATGAGCTGGAGTACTTCCAGCTGTTTGACGGTATTTCGCACCCGCGCGCCGAAGAACTGTCCGCCACCATCATCGACATGCTGCAGCAGGAAGACATGGCGCGCGTCAGCTTCAGCTCTGGCGGGTCGGATGCGGTGGAAACCGCACTCAAGCTGGCCCGCCAGTACTGGCGTGTTTGCGGTCAGCCAGACCGTACCAAGTTCATCTCGCTCAAGCAGGGTTACCACGGCGTGCATTTTGGTGGTGCTTCGGTCAATGGCAATACCGTGTTCCGTCGCAACTACGAACCCTTGTTGCCAGGCTGCTTTCATGTGGAAACCCCGTGGCTGTACCGCAACCCCTTCACGGATGATCCGGAAGAGCTGGCACAGATGTGCGCGCAGATGCTGGAGCGGGAAATCCAGTTCCAGAGCCCGGACACCGTGGCCGCCTTTATCGCCGAGCCCATCCAGGGCGCTGGTGGTGTCATCGTGCCGCCGGCCAGCTACTGGCCGCTGATCCGTGCCGTGTGCGACAAGTACGGCGTGCTGCTGATTGCCGATGAAATCGTCACCGGCTTTGGCCGTTCCGGCTCCATGTTTGGCAGCCGGCTGTGGGGGGTGAAGCCGGACATCATGTGCCTGGCCAAGGGCATTTCTTCCGGTTATGTGCCGCTGGGCGCCACCGTGGTGAACCAGCGCGTAGCCGATGCCTTTGCTAAAAACCAGGATTTTGGCGGCGTCATCATGCATGGTTACACCTATGCCGGCCATCCGGTGGCCTGCGCAGCGGCCATTGCCAACCTCAAGATCGTGCGTGAGGAAAACCTGCCGGCCAAGGCGGCAGTGCAGGGTGAATACTTGCTGAACAAGCTCAAGCCGTTTGCCGACAAATACGCCGCTGTGGGCGAAGTACGTGGCAAGGGCCTGATGATTGCGCTGGATCTGGTACAGGACAAGCAAACCCGTGAACCCATCGACCCGATGGGTGGCTATGCCGGCAAGGTGGCCGAGATCGCCCGTGAGGCTGGTGTTCTGGTGCGCCCGGTTGGCACCAAGATCATCCTGTCGCCACCGCTGGTGATTGGCCAGGCCGAGTGCGATGCCATCGTGTCGGCACTGGCGGCCGGTTTCGACGCCGCCTGAGTTGTCTGATGACCGGGGGCGCGCTTGCCGGTGCGTCCTCTGCCTGCTGAGGGGGGCTTGTCATGCACACTCTGGTCGACTCCGCACCCACGGAACCGCAGTTGCAACGCAGTCTGGACGTGCTGCAGGATTTGCTGCCCTTGAGCGCCTGCGCCTTTTATCGGGTAAACCGGCAGCAACAGCCACATGGCTTCGTGCTGCGCAGCATGCCGGATGCGGTGCATCAGCGCTATGTCAGCCGTTACATGCAGCACGACCCCTTGCATCCGGCACGGCTTGCCGTACAGCCACGCAATGTGGTGGCTCTGGGCGAGGTGCTGGCTGCACCCTTGCAGCCGGTATCCCGCTACGGCCCCTTCCTGGCCAGCAGCCGGGTGGTGGACGTGGTGGAAATCCTGCTGCGTCGTGGCGGGCGGGTGGTGGCCGGTTTTTCGCTGCTACGGCAGGGCCGCATGCAGGGTTTTGCTGCCGAGGAGCTGCGGTTGCTGCAGCAGGTTTACGGCCTGCTGGATATGGCGCTGGAGCCCTGCCTGCAGCCTGGCCGCGAGCCAGGCGCGCAGGTGGCACTCACCGGGCGTGAGGCCGAGATAGCGCGACTGCTGTGTGCCGGTGCCTGTAACAAGAGCATGGCCCGTGAGCTGGATATTGGTCTGGCCACGGTCAAGACCCATTTGCTGCACCTGTTTCGCAAGTTTGCCGTATCCAATCGTACCGAACTGGCCTGCGCACTGTTTGCACAGCAGCAAGCGGCAGCGCCGGGCGCAGCCAGCCAGGTCTTCGCCGGAAGTCATCCATAACAACAAGGATTTCCGGCTTTAGCGTGGGAAAGAAAGCAGTGGTGCGCCACAGACGGGCCAGCAGCCCGCTGCCCTGCTGACTTTGCCATGGTTAGCGTATTTTCAGGAGGAGAAACCAGATGTCGATTGAGAAGAAACTGACCCAGCACCTGCAGCAAGGGGTGGTGGGCTTTCCGGTGGCGCTGGCCAGTTCGGTCGGCGTGGTGATGGCCAGTCCGGTCATCCTTACCGTTACCAGCGGTTTTGGCATGGCTGGCAGCACCTTTGCCCTGGCCATGCTGATTGCCTTCATCATGATGCAGGCGCAGGCCACCACTTTTGCCGAAGCGGCATCGATGATGCCCACCTCGGGTGCGGTCTACGATTATATTTCCGGTGGTCTGGGGCGCTTCTGGGCCATCACCGGCACCATCTCCGCCTATCTGCTGGTGCATGTGTTTGCCGGCACTGCCGAAACCATCCTGTCCGGCATCATGGCGCTGGTGAATTTCGAACACCTCAACACCATGATGGAGCACAGCGGTACTTCCTGGATGGTGGGGGTGGGGCTGGTCATCCTGTTCGGCCTGCTCAATGCGCTGGGCATCACCATTTTCGGCAAGGCAGAGATCATCCTCACCTTCGTGATGTGGGCCACGCTGACGGTATTCGGCGTCATCGGCCTCATCAAGGCACCGGCTGTGTCGCTGCAGGGCTGGTTTGGCAACCCGCTGGATCTGTCCGACCCCAGCGGCGTGCTCAGTCTGATCGGCATGGCCATGTTCATGTTTGTCGGCTTCGAGCTGGTGACGCCACTGGCTCCCGAGTTGAAAAACGCTGGCCGCAATATCCCGCGTGCTGCCCGCTTGGGCCTGACCGGCGTGGCGGTGACCATGGCCATTTATGGCGCAGCCATGGTGCATCAGGTGGCCAATGTGGCGATGGACCCGAAAAATCCGGCCGGCCCGCATTTGCTGGATACACCGATGGCCATTCCCGCTTTTGCCGACCAGGTGATGGGCCCGTTCGGCAAGATCTGGCTGGGCATCGGCCTGCTGTTTGCCGGGGCAGCCACCATCAATACCCTGATTGCCGCCTTGCCGCGCATCCTGTACGGCATGGCCATCGATGGCGCGCTCCCGCGTGCTTTCACCTATCTGCATCCGCGTTTCAAGACCCCGCTGCTGGGTATTCTGGTGGCTGTCATCATTCCCTGCAGTCATGCCTGGTTCATCCAGGGGGACCTGGACCGCATCATGCCGCTGGTGCTGGCTGCCGTCTGTGCCTGGGGCGTGGCTTATCTGCTGGTCAATCTGGCGGTGGCGCGCTTGCGCTTTACCCGGCCTGATTTCCCGCGCGCCTATCGTTCGCCGTGGTTTCCGCTGCCGCAGATCGTGTCCTCGGTGGGCATTCTGATTGCCATCTGGTACATCACCCCGCCGGGTATGCATGCGCGTGATATCTATCTGCCCTTTGGCATCATGCTGGGCCTGACCGCGCTGTATGCGCTGGTGTGGACGGTGTGCGTGCAGAAGGTTAATCCCTTCCGTGCCGTGGCGCTGGAGGACATTCTCACTGCCGAGTTCGGCAAGGTGGGTGGCCATGCCTCGCTGATCGACGAGGAGCTGAAGCGTGTGGCAACGAGCGCTTGATTTTGCCTTGCGCCCCCGGCTGCCCAAGGGCTACCGGCCGGGGGCAACCCTGGCGCGGCTGCAGCGAGACCTGAGCGGGCTGGACTACCTGGGAGAAGAGGATGGCCAGCGCCGCTATGCACTGCCCGGCAGTAGCTGGAGCGTGCTGGTGAGCGAAGTGGTGGACAGCCAGTTGCTACTGCATACCGTCAGCTGCCGCTTCAGCCTGCAGTTGCCACTGGCCGCTCCGATCCAGCCCTGCCGACTGGCTTTCAGCCATCGTGGCCACTGGCGGCGCAAGGGCATTGCCTGCCGTGTGCAGCGTGGTGATGCCGACGCGCTGGCTGCCTTGCGACAGCAGCTGGAGCAGGATGCCGACCTGCACACCGCACTGATGCCGCTGGATTTCAAACGTTGCGAGCTGCTGGGCGATGCCGCAGGCTGGCGCGTGGAGATAGAACCTTTCGCCGCCAGCGAAGTGGTCGGCAGGTTTCCACCATTTCGCCGCTATATCCGTCTGATCAACACCCAGAAACTGGCAGTGCTGGCCTGTATGGCAGCATTGCGCCGCCTGCTTTTGGCGCAAGATGGCCCTCCCCTGAAACAAGACTGAGGGCGGCTGCCAGGGTAGTCCGTCCGGGAGGATGGACATGCGGCAGAGCAGATTTGTACTGGGCAGCGTGCTTCTCTGGCTGGCCACGGCGGTGCAGGCCGCCGGGCCGGCAGCACGGCCCAATATCGTACTGCTGGTGGTGGACGATATGGGCTATTCCGATCTGGGGGCGATGGGCGGCGAAATCGACACCCCCCACCTGGATGCCTTGCTGCGCGAAGGCCGGCTGTTATCCAGCATGTTGGTGGCGCCCACCTGTTCACCCACCCGCGCCATGCTGCTGGCCGGCATGGACAATCATCTGGCTGGTGTCGGCAATATGGCCGAGATGATGAGCCCCACGCTGACCCCGCATCAGCTGGGGCAGGCCGGTTACGAAGGCTATCTGGCCAGCCGGGTGGTGGCCCTGCCGCAGCTGCTGCGCGAGGCCGGCTATCACACTTATATGAGTGGCAAGTGGCATCTGGGCATGGCCGATGGCCAACGACCGGAGAGCCGTGGCTTTGAGCGCTCTTTTGCGCTAATGAATGGTGGTGCCGCGCATTTCAACCAGTCGGCCCCGCAACAGATTGTGGCTGGCACGCCAGCGCCGACCTATCGCGAAGATGGCCGCCTTGTCTCCTTGCCCGCCGATTTTTACTCCAGCACTTTCTTTACCGACAAGCTGATCAGCTATCTGGACAGCCAGTCCGCCGACGGCCAGCCCTTCTTCGCTTATCTCGCCTATACCGCGCCGCACCTGCCCCTGCAGGCTCCGGACCGCTTCTTGCGGCAATATCGCGGGCGCTATGCCGCCGGTTACGAGGAGATTTCCCGCCAGCGCATTGCCCGCATGCAGCGGCTGGGGCTGATTGGCAAGCAGGTCAAGCCTGTTCCCATGCCAGCGGGTGTCCGACCCTGGGCCAGCCTCAGCCCGGCCGAGCAGGCCCGTTCCGCCCGTGATATGGAAGCCTATGCTGCCATGCTCAGTGCACTGGATGTCGAAGTGGGCAAGCTGGTTACGCACTTGAAGCAGCGCGGCCAGTTTGACAATACCGTCATCCTCTTTCTGTCCGACAACGGGCCGGAAGGCAATGACTGGGCGGCAGATGGCGGCAACAAAAGCTGGATACCCGCCAACTTTGACAACCGGCTGGAGAATATCGGCCGGCCTGATTCCTTTGCCTTTCAGGGGCCGGCCTGGGGCCAGGTCAGCGCCCAGCCTTTCCGTTATTTCAAGGCCTTTACTTACGAGGGGGGAGTGCGTTCGGCTTCCTTCATCCGCTATCCCTCTGCCATCCATGCTGGTCGCAGCACCCAGCTGCTGACCGCCATGGACGTGATGCCCACCCTGCTCGAGCTGGCAGGGGCGCGTCATCCCGGCCTGCTGTGGCAGGGACAGACCGTGCTGCCTGTGCAAGGGATGTCGATGCTGCCTTATCTGCAAGGCCGTGCTGCCGTGCACAATCCTGATTATGTGTGGGGTATGGAGCTGATGGGGCGGCAAGCCTTGCGCAAGGGCCACTGGAAAATCGTCTACCACTACCAGAATCGCAACCAGGGGCACTGGGCCTTATACGATCTGCAGCAAGATCCGGGCGAACAGCATGATATCGCTAGCCGCCATGCCGCCAAGCTGGACGAACTGCTGACGGAATGGGCGCAGTATGTGCAGCGCAATAATGTGCGCCCCGGTATGCGTGACACCGGCTATCCACTGACCGGAGACGAATGACATGCGGCGCGGCTTGATCGCAGGCGGGCTGCTGTGGGTGAGTCTGGCGGCGGCAGCCGCACCACTGCTGGGTAGTGCTGCGGCCTGCCGGCGCTATGGCGGCATGCCGGATACGGCTGCCATGGCACAAGGCTGGGTGCCGGGTGGGCGCTTCATCATGGGAGCGGATGATGCCTATCCGGAAGAAGCGCCGGCGCGCGAGGTCACCGTCGCAGGCTTCTGGATGGACAGACAGGAAGTCAGCAATGCCCAGTTTGCCCGCTTTGTGCGCGCCACCGGCTATCGCACCCTGGCCGAGCGCGGGCTGGATGTTAGGCGCTATCCCGCCGTGCCGGCCAGGCTGCGCCAACCCGGCTCCATGGTGTTTATCATGCCGACCCGGCTGGCGCCGGACCAAGTCAACTGGTGGCACTTTGTCCCAGGTGCCAACTGGCGGCAGCCGGAAGGACCGGGTAGCAGCTGGCGCGGACGGGAGAACCACCCGGTGGTGCATATCGCCCGTGAAGATGCCACAGCCTATGCCCGCTGGGCCGGGCGCAGCCTGCCTACCGAGGCTGAGTTCGAATATGCCGCGCGTGGCGGTGCCGACAGTCGTTTTCCCTGGGGGGATAGCCTGCAGCGGCAAGGCCGGCAGATGGCCAATACCTGGCAGGGGCCTTTCCCCTTCAAGAACAATACTGAGGATGGCTTTGCCGCTACCGCACCGGTGGGCTGTTTTGCCGCCAATGGCTATGGCCTGTTCGACCTGATCGGCAATGTGTGGGAATGGACGGCAGATGACTGGAGCACGCCGCTGCGCGGTGCCACGGCGCAGCCGGCGTTGAATCTGGAGGATGCGCTGTCATTGCAGGCGCGTGGCCGCCAGCTTGGCACCATCAAGGGCGGTTCCTTTTTGTGCTCGCCGCTGTATTGCCAGCGTTACCGCCCCAGCGCCCGTCATGCCCAGGAGCTGAGCCTGGGCAGCAGCCATATCGGTTTTCGCACCGTATCGCACGCGCCCGGCCCGGCAGGGCCTTAAGCTTCCTCTAGCGTGCTGCTTGGCAGCACACCGGGTTGGGGGGCGGGTAGCTGTTCCAGCTCGCTTAGCAGGCTGATCAGCAGCTCCAGTTTTTCCTCGCCGAAATGGGCTTCGATCTGTTCGTAGCAGGCGGTGGACAGCGGGGCCACCTGGCGGGTCAGGCGGCGCCCCTCCTTGGACAAGGACACGATCAGCCGGCGGCTGTCCACCTTGTCGCGGCTGCGCAGCACCAGCCCGGCCTTTTCCATGCGCACCAGGATGCCGGTCAGGCTGGGCGACAGGATGCAGGCCAGGTCGGCAATCATGCCGGCTTCCATTTCGCCGCGATCATCCAGCAGCCGCAAGATGCGCCATTGCTGTTCAGTCAGGCCCACGCTATTGAGCAGGGGGCGGAAATAAGCCATCACTGCTTCGCGGGCGCGCAGCAAATGTTGGGGCAGGCGGTGCTGGTGCTGGGGGTTCTGTTTGGGCATGGGCTAGGGATGAGCAATGTTTTTAACATCTTAACATTCAGTTTCCTGCAACCCAAGTTCGCTGCTGCGTGCACCGGGTGCTCTCCACCATTTGATGGATAGGGCGCTGCCGCGCTGCAGCCTAGACTGGTCGCTTATCCACCAACAGGAGCAAGACATGAGCGAACAGGCCCGAGTCATCGTCATTACCGGAGCCGGCAGCGGCATTGGTGCCGCCTGCGCCCGCCTGCTGGCCGCCGATGGCCACGCGCTGGTGCTGATAGGCCGCCGCTCCGCGCCATTGCAGGCAGTGGCACAGGATTGCGGTGCGCTGGCACTGGTGGGCGATGCCGCCAGCAGTGCCGACTGGGAAGCGATGCAGGCCCAGATCATGCAGCGCTACGGGCGGATTGACGGCCTGCTGTGCTGCGCCGGCGGGCTGGGCATGGGCAGTGCGCTGGCTACCGACGATGTGGCATGGCAGGCAGCCATGCGTGCCAATCTGGATTCGGCCTTTGTCAGCACGCGCGCCTGCCTGCCGGACCTGATAAACAGCCGGGGGGCTGTGGTGTTGCTGGCGTCGATTGCCTCGCTGGCCGCCGGCCCGGAAGTCTGTGGCTACACCACGGCCAAACATGCCCTGATCGGCCTCACCCGTTCGCTGGCGCGCGACTATGGCCCGCAAGGGGTGAGGGTGAATGCTGTCTGCCCCGGCTGGGTGACCACGCCGATGGCCGACGAGGAAATGCAGCCGCTGATGCAACACTACGGCGACAGCCTGCAACAAGCCTATGCCCGGGTGACGGCCGACGTGCCCTTGCGCCGCGCCGCTGCAGCGGAGGAAATCGCCACGGTATGCCGCTTTTTGCTGTCGGAGCAGGCCAGCATCATCACCGGCGCCGCCATTGTGGCGGATGGCGGCTCCAGCATTGTCGATGTGCCGACGCTGGCGTATGGCCGGCTCTGACACCATTACAAGCAGCAAGACCGCCGGGTGGCGGTCTTGCTTCGCGCTGCGAACAAATCCCTGTGGCGGCCTTGCGCCTCCTGGCGGTACTGCTGCTACTGTCGGCGCGCCTCGTCCCAAGGACTGTTGTTGATTGCTCTGAATTGGCTAAACCGTTTTGGGTCAATGCATGACGGCGCTGCTCTCCGGCAGCGTGGCCCCGCCATCCACCACGATGGTCTGGCCCGTGATATAGCCGGCAGCATCGGAGGCGAGAAACAGCATCGCCGCTGCGATATCTGTCGGCTCGCCCAGCCGGCCCAGCGGAATGCTGCCGGCAATGGCCGCATTCAGGCCGGCATCGCCCAGATTGTCCATGGCTGGTGTGCGTATCATTCCAGGCTCCACCCCGTTGACGGTAATGTGATCAGCTGCCAGTTCCAGTGCGGCGGCACGAATAAAGCCGTTGACCCCGGCCTTGGACGCGGCGTAATGCGCCAGCCCCGGATAGGCAACCCGCGGGCCGGTCACCGATGAAGTGGCAATGATGCGCCCGCCACCCTGGCCACGCATGGCAGCTTGTGCGGCCTGGCTCAGCCAGAACAGTGCCTGCAGGTTGACGGCCAGCGTGCGTTGCAGCAGTGCCGGGCTGATATCGGCAAACGCCGTTAGCGGGAAATAAGCGGCATTGTGGATCAGCACATCCAGCCGGCCCTGTTGTTCCAGCACACGGCCTACCAGTGCGGTGGCTTGTTCTGGCTCGGCCAGATCGCACTGGCAGGCGCTGGCCTGCAAGCCTTGCGCCCGCAAGGCTGCAGCCGTGGCCAGGGCCAGTTCTCCCTGCAAGTCCGCCACCACCACCGTGGCGGCATGGCGGGCAAACAGCTGGCAGATGGCCGCACCTATGCCTTGCGCGCCGCCGGTCACCAGTACCACCTTGCCGGCAAAGTCGAGCTTGAGCATGGCTAGTCCTCAGTCGTGCAGCAGGTGGCTGGTGCGGTTGAGGACCTGCGCCTTTGCGCCCACCGGGAAATTGGCAATGGCAGTGAAGTCATTGCCCTGATAGCCGAAAATCTTGCCATCGGTTTTCAGTTGCTGCAGGTCGATCAGCACCACGCCCAGCGTGGGGATGATTTTCTCGCGCCAGACAAACAGGTAGAGCGCCTCGTCCAGCTTGAAATAATGGCAACGGTCCACATCGGCCAGCCCCTGTTCCACGCCTTGCAAGCACTGCCAGGTATAAAAATGGCTGTTCAGATAGATATGCTCGTAACACTCGGTGGGGCTGTAGCGGTACTGATTGCGCAGGCCGATCAACTCGTCGCTGACGTGGTGCAGGGCGGTGCTGGCCGTAAGCGGCTGATTCAGGCTGCCATGGGCAAACTGGCAGCGCACTGCGGTCAGCTCCTGACCCTGATTGACGCGACTGAAGGCGGATTGCCCCACTTCCTGTGCGCTGGGTAATTGGCCGGCGATGGCGGTAAACACGGTACGTTCAAGATCCAGCACCAGGCTGAGCGAGTGGCCATGTTGCTGGAACGGGATGAAATCCAGCAGCACGATGCCGGGGCGCAGGCTGCTGGCGCGGTAAGCGCCCTGGCCGACAAAGCCCTCGGCACTACCCTTGCTCATGGTTTCCAGCTGGCAATCCTGCTCGCCCACCTGCAGGCTGGCACTGCTGCCATCGGCAAAGTGCAGCACAAATTGCCGCCCTTGCAGGGCAGTACTGTTGGGAAGGATGTGGCTGTCCGGGGCGAAACCATCGGCCAGATCGCCGACGGGGATGAATACGGGCTGGCTGCTCATGCTGTTCTCCTGATTGGGTAAAGGCCCGATCAGTGTGCGAGAGCGGCACTGCTGACACCATCCACCATTTGGTTGAACCCGCCGGGCTCACCATGCAAAACGGGGCAGCTTCCGGTCAAGGAAGCCGCCCCGTGGCAGCGATGTCAGCAGCGCAGCCAAGCTGCGCCAGGATGCATCAGGCGTCCGGTACGTTCATCGAGTTGATGCTGAAGCCGGCATCAACATAGGTGATTTCGCCGGTAATGCCGGAGGACAGGTCGGACAGCAGGAAGGCGGCAGTGTTGCCCACTTCCTCGGTGGTGACGTTGCGGCGCAGACAGGACTGGCCGGCAGCAATCGACAGCAGCTTGGAGAAGCCGGAAATGCCGGCAGCAGCCAGGGTCTTGATCGGACCGGCGGACAGGCCGTTGACACGGATATTGTCCTTGCCCAGGCTGGCAGCCATGAAGCGTACCGACGATTCCAGGCTGGCCTTGGCCAGGCCCATCACGTTGTAGTTCGGGATGGCACGGATGGCACCCAGGTAGGACAGGGTCAACAGGGCGGCATTGCGGCCTTGCATCATCGGGCGGGCAGCCTTGGCCAGTGCCGGGAAGCTGTAAGCGGAAACATCGTGCGCGGTGTGGAAAGCTTCGCGGGTCAGTGCGTCCAGGAAGTCGCCTTCCAGCGATTCGCGCGGGGCGAAGGCAATGGCATGCACCAGGCCGTCCAGACCATCCCACTGTTTGCCCAGATCGACAAACAGCTGGTTGATTTCATCATCGCTCTGCACATCGCAGCGGAAAACCAGCTCGCTGCCGAAATCCTTGGCCATTTCACGTACACGGTCTTCCAGCTTGTCCACCACATAGGTGAAAGCCAGCTCCGCGCCTTGCTTGTGGCACGCCTGGGCGATGCCATAGGCGATGGAGCGGTTGGAGATCATGCCGGTAATCAGAATTTTTTTGCCTTGCAGAAAGCCCATTTGGAGTCCTTCTTGGTAGAAACAGGGGGGCATTATACCCAAGCCTGCGCTACGCTGTCGTGGGGATTGTCCGACAGCCGTCGTGCACGCGGCGGCAAGGCCGCGAATCGCGCGTCCGGCAGACGGTCGGAAAAAGGTTTATATCGTGGTAACAGGCCGTGTGCCACGGGCTGGGGCGTTCCGCCGCCAGCCGGAAACAGGCTATCCTGTCCACAATGCATGATTATCCCGTTCTGCCCGGGCTGGGCGGCAGACTGTTGCCGGCAGACGCAAAACGGAAAACCGCAATGATAAGCTAGTCATGATTAATGCGTAAGCAGTCACAACAATATGAAACAACAACATTGGCTAGGGGTTTTGCTGCTGCTGTGGGCTGCCAGGGGGATGGCTGCTCCGGCTCAGGCCATGGGCTATACCCCGAAATACGCCGCCGGTTTTACACATTTTGACTATGTCGAGCCGCAAGCCCCCAAGGGCGGGCAGCTGGTATTGCCGGCGCAGGGCAGTTTCGACACGCTCAATCCCTTTACGCTTAAAGGGGACAAGGCCGATGGCGTGCAGGCGCTGTTGCTGGATACCCTGGGCGTGTCCAGCGAGGACGAACCCTATAGCTGCTATGGCCTGCTGGCCGACGACATGCAGCTGGCCGCCGACAAGTTGTCGGTACGCTTTCACCTGAACCCGCTGGCGCGCTTTGCCAATGGCCGCCCGGTACAGGCTGCCGATGTGGTGGCCTCCTTCAATACCCTGACGCGCGACCCGGCGGCCACGCCGCTATACCGCGTCTACTGGGCCGATGTGCAGCAGGCGGTGGCGGTGGATGCCACAACCGTGCGCTTTGACTTCAAGCGGCGGAATTCCGAGCTGCACATGACGCTGTGCCAGTTGCCGGTGTTTTCCCGGCAATGGATTGCCGCCGGCAAATCGCTGGCCGATGTGGCCTTGCAGCCACCCGTCGGCTCCGGCCCCTATGTGCTGGAGCGCTATGACCTGGGCAAGAACATCAGCTTCAAGCGCAATCCGCAGTACTGGGCAGCCAGACTGCCGGTACGCCAGGGCATGTTCAATTTCGACCGCATCAGCTATCGCTATTACCAGGACGAAACTGCCCGGCTGGAAGCCTTCAAGGCTGGTGAATTCGATGTGTCGGCCGAAAACATGGCTAAACAATGGGCGCGTGGCTATGTCGGCCCCAAGTTTGACGATGGCCGCATCATCAAGAAAACCCTGCCGCACCAGCGCAGTGCCGGCATGCAGGGCTTTGTGTTCAATCTGCGGCGGCAGCAGTTTGCCGACAAGCGCTTGCGCCAGGCCATCAGCCTGGCCTTCGATTTCGAATGGGCCAACCGTAACCTGTTTTATGGCCAGTACCAGCGCAGCAACAGTTTTTTCACCAATAGCGATCTGGCAGCCCGTGGTCTGCCGGGGCCGGATGAGCTGAAGCTGCTCGAACCCATCAAGGAAAAACTGGACCCCGCCGTGTTCGGCCTGCCGGTGGAACCGCCGTTTACCGATGGCCGCTATGGCATCCGCCGTAATCTGCGGCAGGCGCGCCAGCTGTTGTTCGAGGCGGGCTGGCGCTACGAGGGCGGCCAACTGGTGGATCACCGTGGCCGGCCGCTACGCATCGAGTTTCTCACCTATTCCAAGGTATACGACCGGGTGGCCAGCGGCTGGCAGCAGAATCTGGCCAAGCTGGGTATTACCTTGACGGTGCGGCTGGTAGATCCGGCCATCTACCAGCGCCGGCTGAATGATTTCGACTACGACATGACGGTGGTGGTGTACGGCGCCAGCAATAGCCCGGGTAACGAGCAACTGGACTACCACAGCTGTCAGGCGGCGCAGACCCCCGGTTCGCAAAACTGGGCCGGGCTGTGCGACCCGGCGGTAGAGGCACTGCTGCCCAATTTCCAGCGGTTTGCCGACCGTCGCCAGTTGCAGGCGGCCAGCCGCGCGCTGGACCGGGTCTTGCGTGCCGGCTATTACCTGCTGCCCAACTGGTATCTGCCTTATTACCGCATGGCCTGGTGGAACCGCTTTGGCCAGCCGGCCAAGCTGCCTTTGTATTACAGCCCGACCACGTGGGCCATCGAAACCTGGTGGGAGAAGAAATGAGCATGTGGCGCTATATCCTCAAACGCCTGTTACTGATGATTCCCACCCTGATCGGCGTGCTGGCGCTCACCTTTGCCATCATCCAGCTGGTGCCGGGCGGGCCGGTGGAGCAGATGGTGCAGCAACTGGGCCACAGCGGTGTGGCCGGCGAGACGGTCAGCAGCGGCAGCCCGTATCAGAGTCGTGGTGGCCTGCAGCCGGAAGAGCTGCAGGCACTGCGCAAGCTGTATGGCTTTGACCAGCCGCCCTTGCAGCGCTTTGGCCACATGCTGGCCGGTTTTGCCCGCTTTGATCTGGGTGAGAGCTTTTTCCATCACCAGTCGGTGGCGCAGCTAATCCTGTCCAAGCTGCCGGTGTCGATGAGCATCGGCCTGTGGACATTTTTCATCACCTATCTGCTGTGCATTCCGCTGGGCATCGCCAAGGCGGTGCGCGACGGCAGCCTGTTCGATCTGGCCAGCAGCACGCTGATTCTGGTTGGCTATGCCATTCCCGGTTTCGTGCTGGGGGTGGCCTTGCTGGTGCTGTTCGGCGGCGGCAGTTTCTGGCAGCTATTCCCGCTGCGCGGGCTGGTGAGCGACAACTGGTCCAGCCTCAGTCTCGTCGACAAGCTGCTGGATTATCTGTGGCACATCGTGCTGCCAGTGACTGCCTCGGTAGTGGGGAATCTGGCGGTGATGACCATGCTCACCAAGAATGTGTTTCTGGAAGAAATCCGCCGCCAGTATGTCTACACCGCCCGCGCCAAGGGTTTGTCCGAGCGCGCCATCCTGTACCGCCATGTATTTCGCAATGCGCTGATCCCGCTGATTACCGGTTTCCCGGCGGCCTTTATCGGCGCGTTTTTTACCGGCAGCCTGCTGATCGAAACCCTGTTCTCGCTGGACGGGCTGGGCCTGCTGTCTTACGAGTCGGTGATGCGCCGCGATTATCCGGTGGTGATGGGCAGCCTGTATGTGTTCACCCTGCTGGGCTTGCTGGCCAAGCTGCTGTCCGATCTGAGCTATGTGCTGGTGGACCCGCGCGTCAGTTTCGATGGAGGTGAGCGATGAGCCATGCGCCCAGCCTCACTCCCGGCCAGCGCGCCTGGCGGCGCTTTTGCCAGCACAAGCGCGGCTTTTTCAGCTTGTGGCTGTTCTTGCTGCTGTTTGTGCTGTCGCTAGGGGCCGAGCTGCTCTCCAACGACCGGCCACTGGTGGTGCGTTATCACGACCAGCTGTATTTCCCCTTGCTGTTCGATTACCAGGAAACCACCTTTGGCGGCGACTTTGATACCAACACGGATTATCTCGACCCCTTCATCCAGGACCAGTTTGCCCGGCCAGGCAATTTCGCCATCTATGCGCCCAATCCCTACAGCTACAACACGGTCAATTATTTTGCCGACAGCCCCAATCCGGCGGCGCCGTCGGCCGACAATGTGCTGGGCACCGATGATCGCGGGCGGGACGTGCTGGCACGGCTGATCTACGGCTTTCGGGTATCGGTGCTGTTTGCATTGGCGCTGACCGTGTCCGGCACCCTGCTGGGGGTGCTGTTCGGCTCGCTGCAGGGTTTTTTCGGCGGCAAGTTCGATCTCGTGCTGCAAAGGCTGCTGGAAATCTGGGGCAGCCTGCCCGAGCTTTACCTGCTGATCATTCTGGCCTCGTTGTTCAAGCCCAGCCTGCTGTTGCTGTTATTGCTGCTGACGGTGTTCGGCTGGATGGGGCTGGCCGATTATGTGCGGGCCGAATTCCTGCGCAACCGCCAGCTGGAATATGTGCTGGCGGCCCGTTCGCTAGGGCTGAACAGCCTGCAGATCATGTGGCGGCATTTGCTGCCCAACAGCCTGACGCCGGTATTGGCCTTTCTGCCCTTCCGGGTGAGCGGGGCGATCCTGGCGCTCACCAGCCTGGATTTTCTCGGTCTGGGTGTGCCGTCCAGCACGCCCAGCCTGGGCGAGCTGCTGGCACAGGGCAAGGACAATCTGGACGCCTGGTGGATTGCCCTGCCCACCTTCGCCGTCCTCACCACCACCCTGCTATTGCTGATCTTCATCGGTGAAGGGCTGCGTGCCGCCATGGATACCCGGAAAGGCTGAGATGGAAACCCTGTTGACCATTGCCGCGCTCAATGCCCACTTTGGCCGCCAGCAAGTGTTGTCCTCGGTGGGCTTTAGCGTGGCTGCTGGTGAAAAGGTGGCGCTGGTGGGTGAATCCGGCTCCGGCAAAACTGTGACTGCCCAGGCCCTGTTGCAGCTCAATCCTGATGTCCGGCTCAGCGGATCCATCCGCCTGGCCGGTGAGGAGCTGCTGGGGGCCGGCGAAAAGCGCCTGCGCCAGATACGTGGCCGCGATATCGCCATGATTTTCCAGGAGCCGATGCATGCGCTGAATCCCTTGTTCACCATTGGCCGGCAAATCGGCGAAACCCTCACCCTGCATCTGGGGCTGACGGCGCGTGAAGCCCGTGCCGAAGCCATCCGCCTGCTGCTGCGTACCGGCATCAGCGAAGCCGCCGACAAGATCGACAGCTACCCCTTCCAGCTGTCCGGCGGCCAGCGCCAGCGCGCGATGATCGCGATGGCCCTGGCTTGCCGGCCGCGTTTGCTGATTGCCGACGAACCGACCACGGCACTGGATGTGACGGTGCAGGCGCAAATCCTGCAATTGCTGGACGAATTGCAGCAGGAGCTGGGCATGGCGGTGCTGTTCATCACCCACGACCTCAATCTGGTGCGGCGTTTTGCCGACAAGGTGGTGGTGATGCGCGGCGGCCTGGTGGTGGAAAGCGGCAAGGTGGCACAGGTGTTCCGCCAGCCTTCCCATCCCTATACCGCCGAATTGCTGGCCAGCCGGCCGGATGTGCTGGATGACGCAGCAGCGCCTGCCGCGCCGCCGCGGCTGCAGGTGCGCAATCTGGCGGTCAGCTATCTACAGAAACGCGGCCTGCTGCGCCGGCACGAGCAGACGGTGTTGCAGGATGTGTCACTGAGCGTGCCGGCCGGGCGGACGCTGGGCATTGTCGGGGAGTCCGGCTCAGGCAAAACCACGCTGGGCCTGGCCCTGTTGCGGCTATTGCCATGCCAGGGCGAGATCAGTCTGGATGATGTCGATTTGCAGGGCTTGCGTGGTGGCGCGCTGCGCCGGGCGCGCAAGGATTTCCAGGTAGTATTCCAGGACCCGTTCGCCGCGCTGTCGCCACGGCAGACCGTGGGCCAGATCGTGGCCGAAGGGCTGGAGCTGCATCAGCCGCAGCTCAGCCGTGCCGAAATCCGTCAGCAGGTGGTGGCCACCCTGGCCGAAGTGGGCCTGCATCATGAATTCATGGAGCGCTATCCGCATGAATTCTCCGGCGGCCAGCGCCAGCGCATTGCCATTGCCCGGGCATTGATTCTCAAACCCAAGCTCTTACTGCTGGACGAACCCACCAGTGCGCTGGATGCCACCTTGCAAAAACAGGTACTGCAGCTGTTGCGCAGCCTGCAGCGCAAATACGGCCTCAGTTATCTGTTCATCAGTCATGATCTGGCGGTGATCCGCGCGGTAGCGCATCAGGTGCTGGTGTTGCAGGGCGGGCGGGTGGTGGAGCAGGGCGATGCTGCCCAGCTGTTCGCTGCGCCACAGCAGGCCTATACCCGCCAATTGCTGGCGGCGGCCTTGCCGGACTCTTGAAAAGCGCCGCTGGCGCTCCCATTGTCTATGGATGGCCGTGGCTGACCGCACTGCGCAGGCCGGCAGAGCGGCAAAACCGCGGTTGCCCCGCAGGCAGTCAATTGTTAACATCAGCGGTTAACGACACTGCAAACCACCCCGAATACTAGAGGAAGCCATGAGCGATCTTATCCTGCACGTAACCGACGACTCCTTTGAACAAGACGTCCTGAAGGCCGATGTGCCGGTACTGGTCGACTACTGGGCGGAATGGTGCGGTCCGTGCAAGATGATCGCCCCCATCCTGGACGAAGTGGCCAAGGAATACGCCGGTCGCCTGAAAGTGGCCAAGCTCAACATCGACCAGAACGAGCTGACCCCGCCGAAATTCGGCATTCGCGGCATCCCGACCCTGATGATTTTCAAGGACGGTCAGGTTGCCGCCACCAAGGTGGGCGCACTGGCCAAGAGCCAGCTGGCCGCCTTCATTGACAGCCACATCTAAAGCGTCTATTCTCGACTGAACATTCTTCAAGCAGGCGGCGCATCAGCCGCCTGTTTCGTATCCGCATCTACACCCCACAAACAGCGTTCTGCTCAATCTTTACGAGTCGACCAACGGCCGCTATGCATTTATCTGATCTCAAACACCTTCATGTATCCCAGCTCGTGGAAATGGCTATTTCCAACGAGATCGAGGGCGCGAACCGCCTGCGCAAACAAGACCTCATTTTTGCGCTTCTGAAAAACCAGGCCAAAAAAGGCGAAAGCATCTTCGGCGAGGGCACCCTGGAAGTGCTGCCGGACGGTTTCGGTTTCCTGCGCAGCCCGGATACCTCGTATCTGGCTGGCCCGGATGACATCTATGTCAGCCCGTCGCAGATTCGCCGCTTCAATCTGCACACCGGGGACTCCATCGAAGGCGAGATCCGCACCCCCAAGGATGGCGAACGCTACTTCGCCCTGGTGAAGGTGGACAAGGTCAACGGCGAGCCGCCGGAAAACTCCAAGCACAAGATCCTGTTTGAAAACCTCACGCCGCTGTTCCCGACCGAGCAATTCAAGCTCGAGCGCGACATCCGCAGCGAGGAAAACATCACCAGCCGCATCATCGACCTGATTGCCCCCATTGGCAAAGGCCAGCGCGCCTTGCTGGTGGCACCGCCCAAGTCCGGCAAGACGGTCATGCTGCAGCACATCGCGCATGCCATCACCACCAATCACCCGGAAGCGGTGATGATTGTGTTGCTGATTGACGAGCGTCCGGAAGAAGTGACCGAAATGCAGCGCTCGGTAAAGGGCGAGGTCGTATCCTCCACCTTCGACGAGCCGGCCACCCGCCACGTGCAAGTGGCTGAAATGGTGATCGAAAAAGCCAAGCGTCTGGTCGAGCACAAGAAAGATGTGGTCATCCTGCTGGACTCGGTGACCCGTCTGGCCCGCGCCTACAACACCGTGGTACCGGCCTCCGGCAAGGTGCTGACCGGTGGTGTGGATGCCAACGCCCTGCAGCGCCCCAAGCGTTTCTTCGGTGCTGCCCGTAATGTGGAAGAGGGCGGCAGCCTGACCATTATCGCCACCGCGCTGATCGATACCGGCAGCCGCATGGACGATGTGATCTACGAAGAATTCAAGGGTACTGGTAACTGCGAAATCCATCTGGATCGTCGCATGGCAGAAAAGCGCATTTTCCCGGCACTCAACATCAACCGTTCCGGTACCCGTCGCGAAGAACTGCTGGTGCCGCAAGACCAGCTGCAGCGCATCTGGGTATTGCGCAAGCTGCTGTACCCGATGGACGACATCGAGGCGATGGAATTCCTGCAGGACAAGATCAAGGCCACCAAGTCCAATCTGGCCTTCTTCGACTCCATGCGCCGCTAAGCCGGCAAGAACGGCATTCTGCGGAATGCATAAGCAAAACCCGACGCCGGGCCTGACAAGGTCTGGCGTTTTTGTTGATGATGGTCTGTGATGGAAATCAGTAGCCGCTTTTTTCAGATGGAAGTGTTTTCCGCCCTGGGTACGGTTGCCTTTGCCTTTTCCGGTTATCTGATCGGCGTGCGCAAGCAGCTGGACCTGCTGGGCATCGTGGTGGTGGCCCTGCTCACCGCCATTGGCGGTGGCATCATCCGCGATGTGCTGGTGGCCAGGGTGCCGCTGGTGTTTTTCGATTACACCAGTCTGGCCATCATCGCCGCCACCTTGCTGGTTTCGGCGCTGTTACGCCTGCACCGCCGGCAAAGCCGCACGCTGGAGCGGCTGTTCATCATCGCCGATTCGCTGGGGCTGGTGGCCTTCAGCATCACCGGCGCGCAGGTCGGGCTGATGTATGACCTGAACGCTTTCGGCGTGGTATTGCTGGGTTTCATCACCGCCGTCGGTGGTGGCGTGGTGCGCGACATGATGGTGAATGACATTCCCTTCATCCTGCACAAGGATTTTTACGGAACGGTGTCCATACTGGTAGCAGGTGGACTATTTGTGCTGGACCAGCTGACCTGGGTCAGTACCTTGCTGTTGCAGCTGTTGTTTCTGGGTGGGCTGGCGCTGCGTCTGTTTGCACACTGGAGCGAACTGGCCCTGCCCAAGATAGGCCCGCACACCAAATAAGAAGGATGACAGCCATGTGGCCGGCGGACAGAGAAAAAGCCCAGGACTGGATACGCCAGCGCCTGGCCGGTTTTGTCTTTGATGGACAGGCGGGTGACATTCCCTGGCGCGGGGTACAAGAGGGCCAGCGACCGGCCGCAGTGCTGGTGCCGCTGGTCTGGCACGATAGCGGCCCCACGGTGCTGCTGACCCGGCGTACCGAGTCCTTGTCGACGCATGCCGGCCAGGTGAGTTTTCCGGGTGGCAAGGTGGATGCCGAGGACAGTTCGGTCATCGCCGCCGCCCTGCGCGAAGCGCGCGAGGAGATCGGTCTGGCGGAAGAGCAGGTGGTGGTGCTGGGCACTTTGCCGCAGTACGTGACCATCACCGGCTTTGTGGTGACGCCGGTGGTGGCCATGCTGCAGCCGCCCCTGCAGCTGCGTCCGGAGCCGGGCGAGGTGGCCGAGGTGTTCGAGCTGCCGCTGCAGCTGGCGCTGGATGGCCGGCAGTATGAAAAGCACAGCTATGTGCGCGATGGGGTGGCCGGGCATTATCTGGCCATGCAGTGGCAGCAGTTCACCATCTGGGGGGCGACGGCGGCCATGTTGCGCCTGCTGTCGCAGGCGCTGGAGGCGTCCCGCTGAACTACTCGGCGTTGCCGTCGCTCAGCATCAGGTCGCGCCCGGCCATTTTGGCCTGATAGAGCAATTTGTCGGCGCGGCTGAGCATGCCGGATGGGGTGTCGCCGGGGCGCCAGTCGGTAATGCCGCCGCTGAAGGTGACTTTCTCGTCGGTAAAAGGGAACACCGTGCTGGCCAGCACCTGCTGCACCCTTGCCATGACTTTTTCCGCATCGCGCAAGCGGGTGCAGGGGAAAATCACCAGGAATTCCTCGCCGCCGATACGGGCGCACACATCGGTGCTGCGTGTGCAGTCCACCGCGGCATTGGCCACGGCCAGCAGCACATTGTCACCTGCCTGATGGCCAAAGCTGTCATTGAATTGCTTGAAGTGGTCGATATCGAACACGGCCACCGACATCGGCTGGCTGTAGCGTTCGCAGCGCTGTAATTCTTCCTTGAGGGTCTGGTCGGCATGGCGGCGGTTGCTCAGCCGGGTCAGCGGATCGGTAATGGCCATCTCGTTCAGCAGGCGGTTCTTGTCTTCCAGTTCGTTTTCCAGGGCCTTGCGTTCGGAAATGTCGTAGAGGGCAATCAGTGCCGCCGGAATCTGCTGCTGCGGCATCAGCTCTACCGAGACGATGGCCCACAGCTTGCTCTGGTCGGCGCGTTCCAGTTCGGCCTCACGGTTGGAGACGATTTCGCCACTGCGCAGCCAGTCGCAGACCGGGGCCAGTTGTAGTGGCAGATCCAGCATGGCTGACTGGCCATCGGCACGCTGCGGGGCTGCCGGCAGCTGCAGCATGTCGCGTGCTGGCGCGTTGGCACGCAGGATGCGCAGGGTGTCGGTGGCCACCAGCAGCAGCGCCACCGGCGCGGTGTCCAGGGTGAGCCTGGCCAGCTCCTCGCTTTCGCGTATGCGTGCGGCGCTGGCAGACAGCAAGCGGTTCTGGCGGATGCTGGCCAGATGGTTGCGCAGGGTCAGCATGGTCAGGCCGGCGGTAAACAGCCAGGCCAGAATGGCCAGCGTGGCCTTGTCGTTGTAGGCGCGGGTGAAATCGCGTTCGGCAATGCCCACCACCACGCGGAAGGGAAAGCCTTCCATCAGGCGCGAGCTGTAGAGCCGCATTTCCTGATCCAGGATGGAAGGGGCTCGGAACTGCAGATAATTGTCGTGACGGTCCAGCACTTCCGTGCTTTGCAGCTCGTTCAGCGCCTGTTCGGTCCTGCCTGTCTGGGCCGGCCAGCTGGCTTGCAGCACCTGGCGCTGATCCAGCACCAGGATTTCACCGAAACGTCCTACCGGCAGCTTGGCTACTTCGGCCTGAAAGAAATGCCTGTCCAGCACGCCCACCACCATGCCGATGGCCTCGTCATCCTGATTCAGCAGCTTTTGCACCAGCACGATGCCATCCTGTCCCTGCTCCTGGCGGGTGGAGGTAAAGCTGTTGTCCTGGCTGCCATTGCGGTGATACCAGCGGCAATAGTCGGTTTTCAGCTGGGAGGATGGGCTGTGTTTCTTGCTGGAATATAGCAAGTAGCAGGAGCTATCCAGAATGTCGATCTGCTTCAGGTAAGGCATCTGGCGCAGCTTGCTGCGCATCTGCACGTCGATACGCTCCTCTTGCTCCTGCGACAGCATGTGCTTGTTCAGCAGCAGCTGCACCAGATTGCTGTCGCTGGCACTTTTCAGGATCAGGCTGGTTTCACGCAAGCCGGACGATAGCCGCTCTTCCAGTAGCTCGGACAGGCCGGCCGCCTGGTTGCGTGCCTCGCTCTCGCCCTGGCGGCGGGTTCCGGCCAGGTCGAGCACGACCACCAGCAAGGTGCTGGCCAGAAAGATCGCCGCCAGCCATTTGGCGCGCTTGCCCTTTGCCTGTTGTTGCTTGCGCAAGATGTACTTTTCCCCGTTTGAATGATCGCGGCCTGCATGGCCGTCTGACTGGTATGCTCTATCCGGTATACCTCGTAAATCCGTAAATGGACACTTTTCCGTTGAGCACCTTGCCTGCCGCCCTGCGGGCCTCAATGCTGAAAGCGCATGGACAGGTCGATGGCCTGGATATCCTTGGTGAGCTTGCCGATGGAGATGCGGTCGACCCCGGTTTCGGCGATGGCGCGCACGCTGTGCATGTCCACGCCACCTGAGGCCTCCAGCAAGGCGCGACCGGCGCTTAGCGCCACGGCGGCACGCATGTCGTCCAGCGACATATTGTCCAGCAAAATGAGTTTGGCACCGCCATCCAGGGCCTGTTGCAGCTCGTCCAGGTTTTCCACCTCGATCTGCAGCGTGACGCCGGGGGGAATGAGGCGGAAAGCCTGCTCCAGCGCCTGGCGGATGCCACCGGCGGCCATGATGTGGTTTTCCTTGATCAGGATGCCGTCGTACAGGCCGATGCGCTGGTTGTCGCCACCGCCCACGGTGACCGCGTACTTCTGCGCCAGACGCAGGCCGGGCAGGGTTTTGCGGGTATCCAGAATGCGGGCGCGGGTGCCGGCCACCACATCCACATAGCGGCGGGTCTGGGTGGCCACGGCCGACAGGGTTTGCAGGAAGTTGAGCGCAGAACGTTCGGCCGTGAGCAGGGCGCGGGCCGGGCCGCTGATTTCGCACAGCACGCTGCCGGCAGCAATCTTGCGGCCTTCGCGGACCTGCCAGATGACGCTGCAGCGTTCATCAACCTGGCGGAAACACTCTTCAAACCACGCCTTGCCGCACAGGACGGCCTCTTCGCGCAGCACGACGGTGGCACAGCCTTCCTCGGCCTGCTCGATCAGCTGGGCGGTCCAGTCGGCCTGACCAATATCCTCGGCCAGCGCAATGCTGACCTGTTGGGCGATAAGGTGGTGGGCTGGCTGCTTCATGTCGGAACCCTGATGGCAAAAGCGCTATTGTACCCAGCCATGCCGGTGCTGTGGGGCTAATCGTCGCGGTGGTATCATGCGCAACACCTTGTCGGGCTGGAGTATTCATGGATTTGCCTGCTGTGTTGTTTCCCCTGTGGCTGCTGTGGACGGCGGCGGCCGTGGCCGGGCTGGTGCTGGGTTTTGCCGCCACCCGGGTGCGCTGGCGTCAACTGGATGCCGCTGCCTGTAATGCCTGGATGGGTGCCGTGGTGTTGCTGCTGGGTCTGTGGCTGATGAAGGGCGGGCTAAAGCCTGGCCTGTCTTTCCACTTGCTGGGCGCCACGGTGCTGACCCTGCTCATGGGCCCCTGGCTGGCCTTGCTGGCCATGGCGCTGCTGTTGCTGGCCCTGGTGGCTGGCGGCCATGGCGACCTACCGGCGATGGGGCTGAACTGGGTGCTGGCCGCTGCGCTGCCGGTGGCGCTCAGCAGCCTGCTGTTGCAGCTGGCGCGGCGGCATCTGCCGGCCCAGCTGTTTGTCTATGTTTTCCTCAATGCCTTTGTCGCGGGTGGGCTCAGCCTGTTTCTGAGCGGTGCCGCCGGCATGCTGGCGCTGGGGCTAGGCGGTGCTTACGCGGCGGACTATTTGCTGGAAGAAGCGCTGCCGTTTTATTTTTTGCTGTCCTGGTCCGAGGCTTTCATCAGCGGCCTGGTGATGGCCATTCTGATCGTTTACCGGCCGCAATGGGTTGCCAGCTTCGATGACGCGGCCTATCTGGGGCGCGGACCGGAAATCTGAGCCGGCTGCTGGCCGATGAATCACCCTTTTTCAGGAGAAACAGTCATGCCTTTTGCCCTGTGGAGTATCTTGCTGGTGTCCTTGCTGCCGCTGTTGTGGACCTTGCTGGCCAAGGCAGGTATCCCGTATGACAACCATCGACCACGGGTCGGTCTGGCGGCGGCCACAGGCTGGCGCCAGCGTGCCAACTGGGCGCAGCAGAACGCCTGGGAGGCTTTCCCCAGCTATGCCGCAGCCATGTTGCTGGCCTGGATGATGAAGGTGCCGCCAGCTCGACTGGATCTGCTGGCCGGACTGTACCTGCTGCTGCGGCTGGGGCATGGCCTGTGTTATATCGCCGATCAGGCCACACTGCGTTCGCTGTGCTGGCTGGGGGGCATGGCCATGGTGGTGCTGCTGTTTGTCAGTGCGGCTGGCGTGTTTTAAGCACAGATAGACATCAAGTGCTTAGCAGGCCTTGTGCCTGCAAAGCCTGTTGCACTGCCGGCAGGCCCACGGTGTGAAATGCCTGCCAGCCGGCTTGCCGGGCCGCCTGTACGCATTCGATGTTGTCATCGAAAAACACGATGTGCCCTGCTGCCACTTGCAGTGCTTCTTGCACGTAGCGATAAGCGGCGGCATCCGGCTTGCGCAGGCCGATCAGGTGGGAGGCAAAGCAGGCTTCGAAGTGCTGCAGCACATCGAATTCGCGTTCGATCTTGCCCCAGTGCAGGGCATTGTTATTGCTCAGCACGGCCAGCCGGTAGTGCTGGCCCAGCTGCTGCAGCAATGTATGGGCGCCGGCAAACGGCCCTTGCAGCCAGTCGTCCAGCGCCTGCAGCATGGCCTCGCTGCTGATGCCCAGTTGCAGCTTGTCTGCCATCAGTGCGGCGAACTCTCGCGGTGTGGCCCGGCCGGTGTCCAGCAGGGCCACCTCTGGTGTGTGTAGCCAGAATTGTCTGGCCTGTTCGCGGCTGAGACGGCCTTGCGACAGCGCCATCAGTGGATCGATGCCGTTCCAGTCCACCAGGACACCACCCAGATCGAAGACCAGTACCGGCGCGTGTTGCAGTGTTTGTGTCTGTTGCATGATGGTTCGCTTTGTCGTGGCCGGGTTTTACCAGACCAGTGGTTCGGCTTCCAGTTCCACGCCATAGCGCTGCCGTACCGTCTCCTGCACATGGCGCGCCAGTGCCCACATCTGGCTGCCGCTGGCCAGGCCATGGTTGACCAGTACCAGGGCCTGGCGCGCATGCACACCGGCATCGCCCTGGCGATAGCCTTTCAGGCCCGCTTGTTCAATCAGCCAGCCGGCCGCCAGTTTCACCCGGCCCGGGCCGGCCGGGTAGTGCGGCAGGGCAGGGAAGCGCTGCAACAGGGCATCGGCCTGACTCTGCTCAATAACCGGGTTCTTGAAGAAGCTGCCGGCATTGCCCAGCACGGCCGGGTCGGGCAGTTTGCTGGCGCGAATGGCCATCACCACATCGCTGACATCCAGCGGTGTGGGCTGCTGGATGCCGCGTTTTTCCAGCTCTTGCTGGATGTCGCCATAGCCGGTTTTCAATTGCGGCTGGCGCGACAGCCGGAAGCGCACTGCTGTCACCAGCAGCCGCCCGGCGGCCTCCTGCTTGAAAACGCTGTCACGATAGGCAAAGTGGCAGTCGGCATTCTCCAGTAGCAGCGGCTTGCCATTGGCTTGCAGATCGGCACACACCACCTGGGCAATGCGGTCCTTCACTTCCACGCCGTAGGCACCGATGTTCTGCACCGGGCAGGCCCCCACGGTGCCGGGAATCAGGCTGAGGTTTTCCAGCCCGTACCAGCCCTGTTGCAGGCTGTAGCGCACGAAGTCATGCCAGTTCTCGCCTGCTGCGGCTTCCACCAGCACGCTGTCGGCGCTTTCTTCCAGCAGGCGGATGCCACCTAGTGCCACCTTGATCACCAGGCCGGGGTAATCGCGCGTCAGCAGCAGATTGCTGCCACCACCCAGCCACAACACCGGGCCGGCCTGATAGGCGCTGCTGGCCAGCAGTGCCGGCAGCTGCGCGGTGTCATCCAGCTGGCAGAAGTGGGCCGCCTCTACCTCCATGCCAAAGGTATTGTGCGGTTTGAGCGAGATATGCGACTGAATGGCGAATGTCATCTTCAGCTTTCTTATGGGGTTTGACGGTGCAGGCGGCGGCGACTCTCGCGCGCCAGATAGCTGACCAAGAGCAGGGCGGCAATGCTCAGGCTGAATACCAGTGCCAGCCAGAAGCCATAGATGCCCATGGGGGCGACCAGCCAGTCGGTTAGCCCCAGGGTGATGCCCAGACCCAGGCCGATGCCCCAGAAGGCGGTGATGTGAATGATCATCGGCACCGTGGTCAGTTTGTAGCCGCGCAGTGCGCCAGAGGCGATGGTCTGGGCGGCATCGGTGAGCTGGAATACCGCAGCAAACAGCAGCAGGGCCGAGCCCATGGCGATCACCTGCGGGTCAGGCGAGTAAACCGCCATGATGTCCTGGCGCAGCCACAGCACCAGCAACATGGTGCACAGGGCAGTGGCCAGCCCCACCAGCAAGCCCACGCCAGCGACGAAACGGGCGCCGTGATAATCGCCGGCTCCGGCACGCTGGCCCACGCGCACGGTAAGGGCGGTGGAAATGCTTTGCGGCAACATGTAAATGATGCTGGAGAAGTTAAGCACCGACTGGTGGCTGGCCACCACCGTCATGCCCAGCTTGGCAATCAGCAGGGCGATAAAGGAAAACAGGCTCACTTCCACAAAGAAGGACAGGCCAATGGGCAAGCCCAGCTTGAGAAAGGCGCCATAGCGCTTCCAGTCCGGCCAGCTCATCTGGCGGGTCAGGCCATAGGGGCGGAAATGACGATGCCAGCAGATATAGGCAAACAGGGTGAGACAGTTAAACCAGAACACGATGCCGGTGGCCCAGCCGCAACCGGCTCCCCCCAGGCGTGGCAGGCCGAACAGGCCGTGGATCAGGGCGTAATTGAGCGGAATGTTCAGCGCCAGCGCAATCAGGCTCACCACCATGATGACGCGTGGCCGGTTCAGGCTGGAAGCATAAGCGTGCAGGGCGCGGTGCATCATGGCCGCCGGCATGCCGATGGCGGTGCCGGTGATGAACAGCATGACTTTGTCTTCGACATCGGTGGGTAATTGCAGCCACAGCCGCAAGGGGTGTTCGGCCAGCAGCATGGCAGCGGCACCCAGCAGGCCGACGAACAGGCCGAACCAGATGCCTTGCCGGCCGGTTTCGCCAAGTTGCTCGGTCTGACCTGCGCCCAGTTGATGGGACAGTACCGGATTGAGTGCAGTCACCACGCCCATCAGCGTGACATAGACGGTGATGAAAATGCTGGCACCCAGCGATACAGCCGCCAGATCATCGGTGCTGACCCGGCCGGCCATCACGGTATCGACAAAGCCGGTGGCGACCTGGGCGACCTGGGCGATCATCATCGGCAGGGCGAGGCGGCTGATCTGGCGGGCTTCGCTGCTGATTGCACCGGGTGGGGCGCTTTTCAGTTGCTGCAACATGGCGGTGCGTCAATTCGGCGGGGTGGGCAAGCGCTCCATTATAAGGAGCGCCCGGCTAGCCTGTCTTGCCCAATGGCGACGCAGCGTGACAGCACCGGTGCGCAATGCGGCGCAGCGGCTGTTGCAGGGGGGCGGCTCAGAAGCGTACTGGCGTCTCGCGGCGCAGATCACAGCTGATGATCAGCTCCTTGCCAAAACGGCTGTTGATGGTCAGTGCATCCATCAGGCCCACGTCATGAATGGTCAGCAGCCGGTTGTCCAGCTGGCTGTCATAGCCTAGCTGGCTGGCGAAGTCGATCAGGGCTTGCAGCGGCAGGGTGGTGTCGGCACACAGGGGGGTGGCAGTCAGGCTGCCTTGTAGGGGGCGTTTTCTTCCCACGGCATCGTATACGGCAAAGGAAAAGTCGCTACAGCTATCTTGCAGGCAATCGTACATGGTGAAACTCCATCGGGTATGAGTGAGCGCTGTTGCGTGCCCGACTCTCCGTCAGGCGACGCTTTAGCAGGATTTTTGGGCGCCCTGCAAGTTGTCGATTAACTCGGCGCCTGTGTCCCGGCCACGGCCGGAGACGGTAAAACCAAAACAGCTTAAAACAAGCAACATGCCCGATGTCGCATAGCGAGCGCACTATAAGGTGAACAAGCGGAAAAAGAAAAACCCGCCGGCCAGAAGAGCGCAGCGGGTTATCCGACTCACGCTTTAGCTGGCATTTATAGTGCGCCCAGCAAGCTGTATCAAATCGGCGCATGAGAAAAGATTATTCCTGACCAGATGGCCTGTCAACCCCTGTTGTGTGCAGGCCACTGTTGCAGAAAGTCCTGCCAGTGCCCGCCAGCCTGTGTCAGCAGTTGTGCCAGTTTTTGTTCGTGCTGGCTGCGGGTGAGGGCGGAAATCTGCCCCTGCAGCGCGGCCAGGCGCAGCCACATCAGGTAATGGCAGGCCGCACGCTGCGCGCTGTGCTCCAGTAGCTTGGGCAACTGTCCGGCGCTGGCTGCGGCCCAGGACTGCGGCGCATCGTAATCGGCGAGGCGCGGCAGGCCGCACAGGCCGGCCATTTCCTGCTGCGGTACGCAGCCGGGCTGTGCGCCCTGGCACAGCAGGCGGCTCAGTTCCAGCGTCTGGCCGAACAGGCCGGTGGGGCCGCCGGGGAAGGCCACATTGTGCAACATGGCGCGGTGACGCAAGACCGGCAGCAGCAACTGGGAACCCTGCCAGCTGACAATTTGCGGCATGTGTTCATTCAGCAGTGCCGCCAGTGCCTGCAGCATGGCTGCTTCGTCCTGGCCGGCGGCCGACTGGTGCAGTGCCACTTCCTGCCGGCTATGCAGTACGGCATTGACCGCGACCACGCGATGCAGGTGATAGGGCATGAATTCATCAGCGCGGCTGGCCCGGCTGCGCTGCAGAGCAAAATAGACGACATCGGCATCGCTGATTTGCGTGTCCAGCTGATACAGGGTACGGATGCCGGCGACATCGGGCAGGGTCTGGATATCCAGGGCGAGTAAAGGAATCACGTGGTGTCTTCACACAAAATTGGCGGCAATGGTGTGCGATTCTAGGCCGGCAGCACACGGTGGGCAATCACGTCATCACGATTAAATGGGCCATGGCGGTGTATCTTGTCAGAAGATTCAGGCTATAATCTGCCGCTTGAATTCCTTTCTTGCGAATCCCTTCATTCCACGTCCTTATTCCTCTAAATGATCCGCAAGCTTATCCGTAAAGTATTGGAGCTGCCGTCAGGCATGGGCAAACGCCGTAGCAAACCACGCGTGATTCCGCTGTCCCAGCATGGCGTACGCCGCGATCAGCTCAGCAATGCTGCGCTCAAGGTGACTTCCCGACTGCAGGAAGCCGGTTTCTCTGCCTTTGTGGTAGGGGGAGCCGTGCGCGACCTGTTGCTGGATGTTTCTCCCAAAGATTTTGACGTCGCCACCAATGCCACGCCGGAGCAGGTGCATCATCTGTTCCGCCGCTCGCGCATCATTGGCCGTCGCTTCCGCATCGTGCATGTGATGGTGGGGCCGGAAACCATCGAGGTCACCACCTTCCGTGGCGGTGGCATCGATGATCAGAATGAGTCGGGCCGCATCATGGCCGACAATACTTTCGGCAGCCAGGAAGAGGACGCACATCGCCGTGACTTTACCGTCAATGCCTTGTTCTTCGATCCTTCCGACGAGTCCATCATCGACTATCACCACGGGGTCAAGGACCTGAAGGCGAAGAAGCTGGTGATGATAGGCCAGCCGGCACGCCGCTATCAGGAAGATCCGGTGCGCATGCTGCGCGCGGTACGCCTGGCGGCCAAGCTGGGTTTCGAAATCGACGACGACACCCGCAAGCCGATTCGCGCCCATGCCCATCTGCTGCGCAAGGAGCCGCCGGCACGGCTGTTTGATGAAATGCTCAAGCTGCTGATGTCCGGCCATGCCTATGCCTGCCTGAAGAAATTGCGGGACGAAGGCTTGTCGCGTGGTGTCTTCCCGCTGCTGGATGCGGTGATGGGCGAGGACGGTGACGACTTGTTCCTGCAACTGGGGCTGCAAAGCACTGATGCGCGCATTCGTGCCGACAAGCCGGTATCGGTGGGTTTCCTGCTGGCCACCTTGCTGTGGCAGCAGGTGAAGCAGCACTGGGAACAGCATATCGCTGCCGGCGAGAAGCCCTTGCCGGCCTTGCAACTGGCCATTTCCGATGTGGAAAACGAGCAGGACAACGATTTTGCCATCCCGCGCCGTTTCAGCGTGACCATGCGTGAAATCTGGACGCTGCAGGCGCGTTTCGACAGCCGCAGTGGTGCCCGTCCTTACCGTTTCCTCGAACAGCCGCGTTTCCGTGCTGCTTTCGACTTCATGGCCTTGCGCGCCGAAGCCGGCGAGCTGCCGCTGAGCCTGGTGGAGTGGTGGGAAGCCTTCCAGCGTGGCGATCAGGCCGAGCGTGAAGCGCTGATCAATGATGCCAAGAATAGCGGTGAGGAAGAACCGGCGAAAAAACGCCGTCGCCGTCGCCCATCCGGCCGTCGCCGTACCGATCAGGCCGGCGGAGGGGGAGAGGCCGCGTGAGCCTAGCCTACGTCGCTCTGGGCAGCAACCTGGAGCAACCGGCTGACCAGATCAGGGCCGCGCTCGCGGCCCTTGCTGCTCTTGACGGCAGCCAGCTGCTCAGCCACTCCTCGCTCTACCTCACCACGCCGGTGGGTTATCTCGACCAGCCCGACTTCATCAATGCCGTTGCCCTGCTGGACACCGCGCTCACGCCTTATCAGCTGCTGGATGCGCTGATGCAGATCGAGGCCGGTTTCGGCCGTGAACGCAGCTTCCGCAACGCACCGCGGGTGCTGGATCTGGACGTTTTGTTGTATCAGGACACCGTGCTGGACGATCCGCAGCTGCTATTGCCGCATCCGCGCATGCACCAGCGGGCCTTTGTCATGGTACCGTTGGCGGAAATTGCCCCCGGCCAGCAGGTGGGGGAACACGGCCTGGCCGCCGATATCGCTGCTGCACTGGATTGTGCCGGCGTGGTGCGGCTGGAGTCGTCAGCTCAGCCAAGGAGACAAGCATGAGTCAGAGTCATTTGCGCTATGTGGTGGTGGAAGGGCCGATCGGCTCCGGCAAATCGGCGCTGGCGCGCCGTCTGGCCAACTACTGGGGTGTACAGCTGCTGGCGGAAGACCCGGCATCCAATCCCTTCCTGCCGCGTTTTTACCGCAATGTGGCCTCGCACGGTCTGGCCACCCAGCTGACTTTTCTCATGCAGCGTGCCGACATGACGCGTGGCATGTTGCTGGGCGATAGCCTGGCCAGCCCGGTGGTGTCGGATTTCCTGTTCGAGAAAGATGCCCTGTTTGCCCGGGTGAATCTGGACGAGCAAGAGCTGGCCCTGTATCAGCGCCTGGCGCAGCAATTGCTGCCGCAATACCCGGTGCCAGACCTGGTGATTTACCTGCAGGCTTCCGAGCAGGTCTTGCTCGATCGCAGTGCGGCGCGCGCCAGCGAACTGGAACAGGATTTTCCGGAAGGCTATCTGAAGCGCGTGCATGCCGCTTACAGCGAGTTCTTCCACCAATACGAAGCAGCCCCCTTGCTCATCGTCAATACCGACCACCTCGAGCTGGTTGATGGTAACGAGGATTTCGAGCTATTGTTGCGCTGCATCAGCGAGATGCGCGGACAGCGCAGCTATTTCAACAAGAGCGTCTGAATACAAGTGACGCCTTGCATTTCCCGACCACACCGAGGAAGTACAGGTATGAAAATTACCGTCAACACCCTGCAGAAGATGGCCGCCGAAGGCCAGAAGATCGTCATGCTCACCAGCTATGACGCAAGCTTTTCCACCCTCCTCGATCAGGCGGGTGTGGAGATTCTGCTGGTGGGTGATTCACTGGGCATGGTGATCCAGAACCGCGATTCCACACTGCCGGTCACCATGGAAGAAATGGTTTACCACACCCGCTGTGTCGCCGCCGGCGCTGGCGATGCCATGGTGCTGAGCGACCTGCCCTTCGGCAGCTATCAGGAAAGCCCGCAGCAGGCTTTCGCCAATGCCGCCCGCCTGATGCAGGCCGGTGCGCACATGGTGAAGCTGGAAGGTGGCCGTTTCATGGCGGAAACCACCCGTTTTCTGGTGGAGCGCGGCATTCCGGTCTGTTCGCACATCGGCCTCACCCCGCAGTTCGTCAACACCTTTGGCGGCTACCGGGTGCAGGGCAAGAGCGAGAGCGACGCCGAACGCCTGCTGGATGACGCCCGCCAACTGGCCGAAGCCGGTGCCAGCCTGGTGTTGATGGAATGTGTGCCGGCCGATCTGGCTCGCCGCGTGACCGAAACGGTTGCCGTACCCACCATCGGCATTGGTGCCGGTGCCGAAGTGAGCGGCCAGGTACTGGTATTGCACGATATCCTCGGCGTCTATCCGGGCAAGAAAGCCCGCTTCGTCAAGAATTTCATGAATGAGGCAGGCAGCATCCAGGGTGCGGTCGAAGCCTATGTCAAGGCAGTCAAGGCCGGCAGCTTCCCCGCTGCCGAGCACACCTTCTAAGCCAAAAGGGTAAGGAAATGGAAATCATCCGTAGCGTGGCAGCCATGCGTGCATGGCGTCGCCAGGCCGGCAAGCTGGCTTTTGTCCCCACCATGGGCAATCTGCACGAGGGCCATCTGGCTCTGGTCGAGGCGGCGCACCAGCACGCCGACAAGGTGGTGGTCAGCATTTTTGTCAATCGCCTGCAATTTGGTCAGGGCGAAGATTTCGACGCTTATCCGCGCACCTTTGAATCCGACTGTGCCAAGCTTGAGGCGGCCGGGGTGGATGCGCTGTTCTTCCCCACCGAGCAGGAGCTGTACCCGCGGGTGAAGCAGGATTTCAATGTCGAGCCGCCACATATCCAGGACGAGCTGTGCGGCGCCTTCCGCCCCGGTCATTTCCGTGGCGTGGCTACGGTGGTCAGCAAGCTCTTCAATATCGTGCAGCCGGATGTGGCCTGTTTCGGCAAGAAGGACTTCCAGCAGCTGCATGTGATCAAGGCCATGGTGGACGACCTGAATATTCCGGTGGCGGTCATTCCGGTGGATACCGGCCGTGCAGAAGATGGTCTGGCCTTGTCCTCGCGCAATGGCTATCTGACGGCAGAAGAACGTGCCGAAGCGCCGCGCCTGTATCGCAACCTGTCCGCCATGCGTGCAGCCCTGCTTGCCGGTGACAGCGATTACGCCACGCTGGAAGCCAAGGCCAGTGCCGATCTGCAGCAGGCTGGCTGGGTAGTGGATTATGTCGAAGTACGTCAGGCCGATACCCTGGAAGTGGCCCATGCCGGCGAAAAGCGCCTGGTGGTGCTGGCTGCTGCCCGCCTGGGCCGTACCCGTCTGATCGATAATGTGGAAGTGTCCCGCTAAGCCGGGCAAGGAAAGACCAGTACCATGCAACGCATCATGCTTAAATCCAAGCTGCACCGTGTCACCACCACGCATGCCGAACTGCATTACATCGGCTCCTGCGCTATCGACGAAAACCTGCTGGAAGCCGCGGATATTCGCGAATACGAAGAAGTGCAGATCTGGAACGTCAACAACGGCGAGCGCTTTGCCACCTATGCCATCAAGGCCGAGCGTGGTTCCGGCGTGATTTCGGTGAATGGCTCGGCCGCGCGCCGCGCCGCGCCGGGCGATCTGCTGATCATCGCCTCTTTTGCCCAGTACGAAGATGCCGAGCTGGCCAATCACCAGCCCAAGCTGGTGTTCGTGGACGAGCGCAACCAGATGACCGCGCTGGACAACAAGACCCCGACCCAGCCCGCCTGAGCGCAGGATAAGCAGGCAAATCTGGCAAAAGCGATGCTGCGGCATCGCTTTTTTCATGGCTTGTTTCAGCCGCATCCACGCGCTAAAAGCCTGGCGCGGACCGGGCTTTGCATCGTTGTTTATAACTGTCTATAGTTTCTAATGAATTGCCGCACCAGTCCGGCCGGCTGGTTCGCCTGTCACGACGGGAGCATGACATGAGCAGCATTCTGCATGGCGGCTGTCTGTGTGGTGCCGTGCATTACCGGGTGCATGGCCAGCCTTTTCATGTGACCCATTGCCATTGCGTCAGTTGCCGCAAGGCTAGTGGTGCGGCGTTTGTCACCTGGTTCACCGTGCGGCTGATCGAACTGGAGTGGCTGGGCGAAAAGCCGCTGTTCTATCACTCGTCTGCTGCCGCCATGCGCGGGTTCTGCCCGCATTGCGGTGCCACGCTCAGCTACCAGCACGAGTCTGATCCGGATGATATCGATCTTACTGCCGCATCACTGGACATACCGGAGGTGCTGGCGCCGGAATTCCATATCTGGTGGCAGGACCACATCAGCTGGGGCGAGCCAGAGCAGCAAGCAGCCTTGCCGGTACATGCGCGCAGCCGTGACTGAGCACGGCTGCATTGCTGTCTTTACAGCAGCGGTGTGGCGGAGACGATCACACCATCTTCATCGGCATACAGCCATTCGCCCGGCACGAAGGTGACGCCAGCAAAGCTCACCGCCAGGTCACGCTGACCTTCGCCACGTTTTACCGATTTGAGCGGGTGAGTATTCAGTGCGCGAATGCCCAGCGGCAGCTGGTTGAGCGCCACCGAATCGCGGATGCAGCCGTAGATCACCACGCCATCCCAGTGATTGGCCACCGCCAGATCGCCGATCTGGTCGCCCAGCAGGGCACAGCGCAGCGAGCCGCCGCCATCCACCACCAGTACCTTGCCGTGGCCATCCTGCGCCAGGGTTTCCCGGACCAGGGTGTTGTCTTCAAACAGTTTGAGGGTGACGATCTGACCATAAAAACGCTGATGATTGCCATAGCGCTGGAACAGCGGCTCCAGCACGCGGACACGGCCTTCGTTGGCGTCGCACAGATCGGTTGTCAGAAAACTCATGCTCTTTCTCCTTGGCAGTTTATGGTTATGCCGGATGGCGGACGCAAAAAAGCCGCCTCGCGGCGGCTTGTTGCATGCATCAATCCAGGCGTAGCGGTACAAACAATGTACTGTCCTGGCGGCGTACCAGCAGGGCGATATTGCCGCGCGCACTGGCCAGTGCCTTTTCAAAGCTCTTCACTGTGGTGATTTCATTCTGGTTCAGGCCCATGATGATATCGCCATGTTGCAGGCCGGAGCGGGCGGCGGCCCCCTGCGCCTTTTGCACCAGCAGGCCGCCGTTCATGCCCAGTTCGCTGCGCTGCTTCGCGGTCAGCTCGGTGACGGTCAGCCCCAGCTTGCCGAACTGGAAGTTCTGCGGGGCGGCTTCATCTTGCTGTTTGGCCTGCGGCGCCGCTTCCGGAGCCAGTTCGCCCAGCGTGGCCTGAATGGTTTTTTCTTCACCCTTGCGCCATACCGACAGCTTGACCTTGGCACCCGGTTGCAGCGAACCCACCATCATCGGCAGATCCTTGGAGCTTTCGATGGCACGGTCATCCAGCTTGAGGATGATGTCCCCGGTCTGCAGGCCGGCCTTGCCGGCCGGGCCTTGCGGATCCACCCGTACCACCAGTGCACCGCTGGGACGCGGCAGGCCGAAGGATTGCGCCAGCTCCTGCGACACTTCCTGGATATTGATGCCCAGCTGGCCACGGCTGACCTTGCCCTTGGCCTTGATCTGCTCGGCCACATTCATGGCCAGGTCGATCGGAATGGCAAAGGAAATGCCCATGAAGCCGCCGGAGCGGCTGTAGATCTGCGAATTGATGCCGACCACTTCACCCTTCAGGTTGAACAGCGGGCCGCCGGAGTTACCCGGATTGATGGCGACATCGGTCTGGATGAAGGGCACGTAGTTTTCATCCGGCAGGCTGCGACCCTTGGCCGAGACAATGCCGGCGGTGACGGTATTTTCAAAACCGAAGGGCGCGCCGATGGCGGCCACCCATTCGCCAACCTTGAGCTGGGACGGGCTGCCAATCTTGACCACCGGCAGGCTGGAAGCATCCACTTTCAGCAGTGCCACGTCGGTACGCTTGTCCAGGCCGACCAGGCGGGCTTTCAGCTCGCGCTTGTCGGTCAGCATGACCTTGATCTGGGTGCCGCCATTCACCACATGGGCGTTGGTCATGATGAAGCCATCATCGCTGATGATGAAACCCGAGCCGAAGGAGATGCTTTCTTCCGGAGTCTGATCCTGCTGATTGGGCTGGTTGGGGATGAAGCGCTTGAAGAAATCGAACAGCGGATCGTCTTCCGGCACCGGGAAGGGCATTTCACTTTGCTGTGGCGCCGCATCGGTGCGATTGGCCTGGATATTCACCACGGCCGGTCCGTCGCGTTCGACCAGTTGGGTGAAGTCAGGCAGCAACATGGCGACGCGACCGTCCGACTGGGCAGGAACAGCAACCGGGGCCGGCTGGTTCTGCTTGTGGAACAGGCTTTCGATCTTGTCGCAACCCGAGAGCAACGACGCAGCCAGAAGGGCGCCGACAATGGTGCGAAGATACGGAGTCACAGAGTTATCCTTTCGGGGAGGCTTTCAGACGGATATAAGGGTGATCCGCTGTTTTTCCAGGAGATCCAGCCTGAATTGTCATCAGGCCCAGACTGTTTTCAATCATACCGGTTTTGCCGGATATTCGCAGAGATCGACAATCACGCAGTGCTGGCAGTCCGGTTTGCGTGCCTTGCAGACATAGCGGCCATGCAGGATCAGCCAGTGGTGGGCATCCACCCTGAATTCCGCCGGCACGTACTTCAGCAGCTTGTCTTCCACCTCGCGCACATCCTTGCCCGGAGCCAGCCGGGTGCGGTTGGATACGCGGAAAATATGGGTATCCACGGCGATGGTGGGGTGGCCAAAGGCGGTGTTGAGCACCACATTGGCCGTTTTGCGGCCAACGCCGGGCAGCGCTTCCAGCGCAGCCCTGTCATCCGGTACCTCGCCACCGTGTTTTTCCAGCAGCAGGCGACAGGTGGCAATGACGTTTTTGGCCTTGGTGCGGAACAGGCCGATGGTCTTGATGTAATCAGACAGCGTCTCTTCGCCCAGCGCCAGCATGGCGGCCGGGGTATTGGCCACGGCATACAGCGGGCGGGTGGCCTTGTTGACGCTGACATCGGTGGCCTGGGCCGACAGCAACACGGCAATCAGCAACTCGAAGGGCGTGCGATATTCCAGCTCGGTAGTCGGCTTGGGAGTGTGCTCGCGCAGGCGGCGGAAAATCTCGTAGCGCTTGGTGGCGTTCATGGCATGTCGGCTTGGGGCTGGTTCGGTACAGGGGGCCGCTGCGGCTAGGCTGTCAGGCGGTGGCGGCGGCCTGCATCATTGTAACGCAGGCCGCCGCTGGCTCGTATGCCCTGCGGTTTCTACGTGCGGCGGCCCGGCGACAGGGTCAGACTGTCCAGCAGGGGGGCGCTGGCGCTGAGCAGCAGCAGGCAGGCGGCCAGCGTCACGCCGGCATCCGGATGGGTGGTCAGCGTCACCACGCTGATGCACAGCATACCAGCAGCCTGGCCATGGATCAGCCGGCCACGGGAGGTGATGGGGGTACTGCTGCCATCGCTCATCACCCAGCCGGCCAGCAGCCACAGCGCACTCTGGCCGAGCAGCCAGCCGCTGCCCACCGGCAGGGCGATCAATACCACCAGCAGCAGTCCCAGTGGGGCGTGCCAGCGCAGGAGGCCGCGCCAGAGCAGCCACAGGCCGCCGGCCAGCAAGGCTAGCGTCAGCGGGAGGTTGGCATGGGGCAGGCTGGCGGGCAGCCAGGGCGCTGCTAGCAGCAGGCCGCCGGCCACCGGGTGAAACAGGCTGCCGCTGCCGCCAAACAGCTGGCGTAGCAGCAGGATGGCTGCACCAGTACATATGCACAGCAGCGGCAGTGGCGTGGCCGGCAGCAGCAAGCTCAGCAGTACGGCCGACAGCAGTGCATCACCCTGGCGCAAGCTTGGCCATATGGCTTGGCGGCGCCAGGCCAGGCCCAGGCTATCGGCAAGCAGGGCCGTGGCCGTGGCTAGTAGCAGCGCCAGCAAGGCCTGTGGCCCCAGTTGCCAGAGCTGGATGGCGATGGCCGGCAATAGCGCCAGCAGTTGCTGACGATTGCGGCTTGCCAGCGTGGGGGCGAGTCTTATCAACGGAGTGCTCATCATTTTTCCTGCTCTCCGGCATCACGTGCGGCTTTCTGGGCTGCGGCGCGGGCCATGGCGGCGGCAATCAGCGCCTTTTTGTCTTCATCCATGGCCGCTGGGCTATTGCTAGCCGCAGCGGCCTTCTGCGCATTGGCCCTTTGCATGGCGGCCTGAATCAGCGCCTGTTGCTGCTGGTTCAGCCCAGCTTGCTCACTGCTGTCGGCTGATGTTTCCGCTGCGGCTGCCTTGGCTGCATCCTGTGCCGCCTTGCGCGCAGCGGCGCGTGCCATGGCGGCGTCGATAGTCGCCTGACGGTTGGCCGCAATGGCGGCATCCCGCTCACTGCTGCTGACGGACGCTGCCGCATCCGGACGCTGTTGTTGTCGTTGTGCCGCACGGGTCATGGCGGCGGCGATGGCGGCCTGTTTGTCTGCAGCACTGGCCGTTGGCGTGGTGCTCTGGCTGGGGGCGGTAGCTGCTTGTTGCGCCAATTTGGCCGCTTGTTGCGCAGCACGTTCGGCCAGCCGCTGGGCTTTCTCCTGCTTGTCGCGTTCCAGGCGGAACTGGCGGAAGCGATGGCGCTGGCGGGCTGCGTCGGTGGCGCTCTGTTGCTGTTCGGCTAGCAGCAGTTGCTGGCTGGTCTGGCGGAAGGTCTCGAGCAAAGGCAGCTGGCTGGGGCAAACGGCGCTGCACAGGCCGCACTGGCTGCAGTCGGCCAGCCGCCAGTGCTGTGCTTGTTCCAGTTGTTGCTCGCTGCAATGCCAGTACAGCTCTTGTGGCTGTAACTGGCTGGGGCAGATGCTGGCGCAATCGCCACAGCGGACGCAGGGCTGGGCAATCAGCTCAGCCTGAGCGGCTAGGGCCAGCAGGCAGTGGCTGTGCTGGTGGATGCCAATGGTGGTATCGGGCAAGGCAAAGCCGCGCAGTCCGCCGCCATGGACAATGGCATGTTGCTGTGAGGGCAGGCCGGCGCAGGCCAGCAGATCGGCCACCGGGCTGCCGAGCAAGGCCAGGATGTTCTGTGGCTGCCCGACGGCACCGCTGACGGTGACGATGCGGCTGATGCAGGGCTCGCCATGCAGGATGGCCCGGCCGGCTGCATAGACGCCGGCTAGCGGCAGGCACAGGCTGTTGCTGCTTTCTTCGGGCCGTGCCAGTGACTGAAGCAGAGGCGCGTCATCGCCTGCCGGGTAGGGGGCTTGTATCACTTCCAGCTGCCAGCATTGGTTTGCTGCCAGGCTGCGCAGGGCATTGATGGCCGCGCCCTGTTCTTGCTGGATGGCCAGTACCAGCCGCACCGGCTGCAGTATGCGCCCCAGCATGGTCATGGCCTCGGCCACGGCAGCAGCCTGTTCGCGCAGCAGCATGCTGTCGGCCTGCAGAAAAGGCTCGTTTTCTACAGCATTGATGATGAGCAGTGCCAGTGGTGGCGCGGCTGCGGCCCAGGCCAGCGGCAGTAGCGGGCCGTGCTGGCCCATGACCCCCATGTCTTGCAGCCGGATGGCCAGCGCCAGTGGTGACAGTGCAGGCCAGTCGGTATCTGCTTGCAGGGGCAGTGCTTCGTCCTGCCCGTCTGGCTGCAACTGCAGGCCATCCAGCAGCGGCGCGTCGGGCAGGGCCTGCGGCAGCGGGCCGATGGCACGGATATGGCCCGAGGTCGGGGCATGCAGGGCCACGCCGAATTCACTGTCGGCCTCGGCCAGCAACTGGTGTTTCAGTACGCGCTGGCCTACTTCGACACAGCAGCGACTGCCTTGCAGCCACAGGTTTAGCTGGGCAGGCAAGGGCAGGGTGGCCAATGGCTGTTGGCTGGCGGCAGTGTACGCCGGCGGTATGGATAGGCGGCTCATGTGCTGCTACCTGGCTTGATGGCCTTGATGGCAATGACCGGGTAGCCCCAGCGCCAGTCGGCTGGCTGGCTGGTGGCCGGGCGCATGCTGATGCAGTCCACCGGACAGGGGGCCAGACACAATTCGCAGCCGGTGCATTCATCGGCCAGCACGGTATGCATTTGTTTGGCCGAACCCAGAATGGCATCCACCGGACAGGCCTGGATGCACAGGGTACAGCCGATACAGGTGGCTTCGTCTATCAGTGCCACCGCCTTGGGCTTTGGCGGCGGGGCATCGGCGGCGAAGGGCAGGTAGTCAGTGTGTAGTAGCGCTGCCAGCTTGCGTATGCCGTCCTCGCCGCCAGGCGGGCAGCGATTGATGCTGTCTTCGCCGCGTGCCAGTGCCTGGGCATAAGGCTGACAGCCGGCGTGGCCGCACTGGCCGCACTGGGTTTGCGGCAGCAAGGCATCGATGCGATCAGCCAGCGGCGGCAGACTGGTGGTGGCAGGGCGCAATTTCTGTGCGCTGCTGCGCAGGATTTTTCCCAGCAGCCAGATGGCCAGCAACAGCAGCAGCAAACGAAGAACGAGGGTCATGACAGGCGGGCTCCAAGGCCGTGCAAGGCCAGCGCGATGATGAGGGCACACAGCAGCAGGGCCGGCCGGCCGCGCAGCCATGCGGGCAGGGCGCAGCGTTGCAGGCGTGCTGGCAGGGTGGCGAACTGGGCCAGCAGCAAGGTGAACAGCGCGGCGCTCAGCAAGCCGGTGAACAGCGATGCCATGGTGCTGCTGACGGATGGCAAGCAAGACAAGGGCAGGCCTGCCACCAGGCTATTCAGCAACAATATGGGCCAGCCCAGCCCAAGCTGGGCGGCTTCGCCTGCGGCAAGGCGCTGCAGTGCGCCGGCCAGCAACAGGGCGCTGGCGGTTTGCAGCACGATGGCGATGAGCGGCAGGGGCAGTCCAAGGCGAGCGCTGTCTGCTAGCGTCAGCAGGCCGCCGCCGAGCAGCAGCATGATGGCAGTGGCCAGCCCCATGGCCATGGCGGCCGGCAGTGCCAGCGTAGCAGCCTGGCTGTCATCGGGGCGGCGGCAATGATTGCACAATGCCAGCCCGGCAAGCAGCGGCAGATAGAGCCCAAAATTCATGGCCGGATAATCCAGAAAGCAAAACCGCAAAATTATCCGGGTTTCCCGGCCGAACCACAACCTTGCTACCAAGAGGGCGGGGCGGCTTTGCCTGCCGGATCAGGGCAGATACTGTGCCAGCCAGGCGTGCAGCTTGCGTGCCTGGCGCAGGGTTTCTTTCAGGATGCGCGCATCCAGCGCGCCCAGCTCGGCCGGGCGGATCAGATTGTCCAGCCGGGCAGCTGCCTCCTGACAGGCCAGTTGGTGGCGCAGGCGCAGCTCTTGCAGGAATTGTGCGCTGTCGGCAAACGACTGGCAGGCGCTGGCGGACAGGCCGGGCAAGCCGGCTGCGGCAGCAAAGCGTTCGCTGGTGCGGCTGGCGGCCGAGCCGGCATGCAAGGCCAGAATGCGGGCGGCGTCGACGAAAAAGTCAACGGCGGCTTTCAGGTCGAGTTGTTCATTCTGGTCAGTCTGCAGGCGTCCGCTCCAGCCCAGTGGCGGCTGATAGCGGCGGGCACTGCGGCTGAGTGCACTCAGCACGGCCGGCTGACTGGCTACCTGGCGCAGTTGTCCGGCCAGTTCCAGCCCCAGTTTGTGCTGACCCCAGGCCGGGCGCAGGTCCAGATAAAGGCCGATATGCCCGGCATCCGGCGCCGCGTTCTGCAACTGCTGGATCACGGTGTCGCTCCAGTCGGCGTAGGACAGGCAGTGACTGGGTTTACCCGCCATCAGCCCGTTGCGGCACAGCGGAATGCCACAGGCGCTCAGTGCCGAGTTGATGCGCTGGGCGATAGCCGGCAGTTGCTGGGCCAGTTGTTGCTGGCGCAAGGCATTGTTGCAGCGGAAAACCAGTGCGCTGTCCTGATCCGAGCTCAGGGTGTTTTCCTGGCGACCGCTGCTGCCCAGTTGCAGCCAGCAGATTTCCACCTCCTCCTGCCCGGCTGCATTCAAGTGCAGCTGGCATAGCCGGGTCAGCAACTGATCATTGAACAGACTGAGCAGGCGGGTGGTGGCATTGGCATCCATACCCTGCTGGAACAGCGCCAGTACCTGGCGCCGGAAGGTCGCCGCCACACCGGACAGGGCTGCGGTGCTGTCGCAGCGGCTCAGGCGTTGCAGCATTTCCTTCATGTCCAGCCGTGACAGGCGGTACAGATCATGCTCGGACACGATGCCCACCAGGGTCATGCCTTCACACACCATCACATGGCGTTCACCACTCTGGACCAGGGCCAGCATGGCTTCGCTGGCCAGGGCACTGGGTGGCAGCAGGCAGCTGGGCTGGCGCATCAGCTGCTGTACCGGGGTATCGTCTCCGTGGCCGGCCAGATGGGCGTCCAGCAGGTCGCGCAGGGTGAACAGGCCGAGCAGGCGCTGTTCGGGACTGGTGATGACCACCGAGCCCACCCCTTCCTGTTGCATCAGTTGCAGCAAGGGGCGCAGCGTGGTTTCCGGGCGGCAGCAGACGGCCGGCCTCTGGATCACCGCAGCAAGCGGGGTGTGCAGGCTCAGCCCCTGCCCACCCAGCGCTGCCGGGTGCAGTTGCCGGGCGCGTGACAGCAGGTTGGCCAGCCGCTGGGTGCAGAATAGCTGGAAGGCGGCCGACTGCTGGCACAGGGCGACAAAGGCAGTCAGTGGCAGCTGCAATACCATGCAGTCGCTATCGGCGCGGTAGTGATTGGTGACCGGGCGCTGCGCCAGCAAGGCACCCAGTGGAAACATTTCACCCTGACCCAGCAAGGCAAAGGCCTGGCCGCTGTAGATGTCTTCGGCCAGCACCTGGCCTTCCAGCACGATGAACAACTGACTGGCGGGGCCAGCTTGCGGACTGGTGAGGCTGGCTCCACGCGGATAGTGCTGGCGGCGCGCCTGTCCGGCCAGCAGCGCAAGCTGCTCAGCGGGCATGGCGGCAAAGGGTTCGTGCTGGAGCAGGGCCTGCCAGTCGGCCGGAAAGGGGGTTGGCATGGTAAGGCTCCGGTGAGGGCTGGGCCGAGATGGCAGCCTTAATATAGTGAGCGGCGTGCCTGCCCGGTATTGGGGAAATCCGCCCATCGACCGGGCTGCAGCAGTAAGCGGCCGCCAGGGCCGGACTGTCTAGCCGTTCTGGCTGAGGATTTTCTGATAGCGGCCATCACGCTTGATGGCCTCCAGTGCTTTGCGGAAGGCATCTACCGTGGCGCGCGGTGTGCCGAGGCTGAAGGCCATGGACATGCCCTGTGGCAATTCGCGGAAGACAAAGGCGGTTTGCAGCAGGCGGGCGGGGTCATCCTGCAGCTGGCGCACGGTGGAAATGGCGGTCAGCTGATTGGCAGCCCACAGGTCAATCCGCCCGGCGCGCAGCATCTGATAGCCCTGGGTGTAGCTGGCAAAGGGCTCCAGTGCGGTAAATCCATGCGCCAACAGGTATTTTTCCTGATAAGAACCACGCAGCACGCCGATGGTGTAGCGGCGGTAGTCGTCCAGCCGGCCATCAGTGGGCAGATGCTGGCGATTGTCGGCCAGCATCAGCAATACCGGCGGCGAGTGAATCACTTCGCCCACCCACTGGAACAGGTTTTCCCGTTCCGGCGTGCGCGCCATGGCGCAGACCAGGGTATTGGGCTGGTTTTGGCCCATGGCATAGACCCGGCTCCAGGGAAACAGGTGAATGGCATCGCTCAGGCCGAGATCCTGGGTGATCTGGCGAATGATTTCCACCACGATGCCGTGTTCCTGGCCACTGGGGCCGCTGGAAAAGGGTGGCAGATTGTCTTCGCAGGCGATGGTGATGGCGGCAGCCTGCGCGGTGCCGACATGCAGCGCCAGGCCCAGCGTCAGTGCCAGCAGGGTGGGGGACATGGATTCCATCAATCCACTGTAGATCATGGCGGGAGTGGTGCAAGTCCGGATGATGCTGCTGTTATTTTGCACTGCAACAAAAACGGCAATGTCTTATCATGCCAAAATCTCAGCCTCTGATTGATATTTGCCCATGATTGTCCGTTCTCCGGTGCCCTGGTTTCGTTTGCTGTTTGTGTGGAATGGCTCGGTTTTGCCGCGCATTCTGTCGCGCTTGCTGCTGGTGTTTCTGATTGCCTTGCTGGCGGCGGCTGCCCGGCATTGGTGGCTGAGCAGCCATGGTGATTCGGCCTTGAGCATTCCCACCTTTACCCTGCTCGGGGTATCGCTGGCGATTTTCCTGGGTTTTCGCAATTCGGTCAGCTACGAGCGTTTCTGGGAGGCGCGCAAGCTGTGGGGGGGCTTGCTGGTAGTGAATCGTTCCATTGCCCGGCAGGTGCTGGCAGCCGCACCGCAGCATCCACAAGTAGCACAGGTGCTGGACCTGATTTGTGCCTTTGCCTATGCCCTGAAGGCGCAATTGCGCGAGGAACCGGAGTGCGACCACATGCAGCGCTTGCTGCCGGCCGACCTGCTTGACGAAGTGGATGGTGCGCGTTTTCGCCCTGCCATCATTCTGCGCCGCTTGGGCCAGCTGATCCTGCAGCTACAGGCCGAGGGCGTCATCAGTGAATGGCAATGGCAGGCGCTGGATCAAAAGCTGAATACCATGTCGGAGGTGTTGGGGGGCTGCGAACGCATCGGCAGCACGCCCATTCCCTACACATACCGGGTCTTGTTGAACCGCACGGTCACCATTTACAGCTTGTTATTGCCGATGGGCTTGGTCAGCAGCATAGGCTGGCTGACGCCGCCGATAGCCGTGTTCATTGCCTATACCTATCTGGCACTGGAAGTGATTGGCGAAGAGCTGGAAGAGCCATTTGGCCGCGAGGGTAATGATCTGCCGCTGGCTGCGCTGTGCCACACCATCGAGCTGGCAGTGCGCGAGATGCAAGGGCGGCCGATGCCGGTTACTGCGCCGCAGCCTCAGGGTATCTATCTGTACTGAGCCGGGTATGTCGGCGGTGACCGCCGCGAGATTTGTCCTGCGGCTGCTCGCTGCGCAGACAAAAAAATGCCCGGTGAAATCACCGGGCGCAAGGTCAGTGTGCTCCTGAAACAGTCTGTTTACAGCGGATTCTGCAGTTGGCTCAGAATCTGCGGGTTTTCCAGCGTGGAAACGTCCTGGGTGATTTCCTCGCCCTTGGCAATCGAGCGCAGCAGGCGGCGCATGATCTTGCCGGAGCGGGTTTTGGGCAGGTTTTCGCCAAAGCGGATGTCATCCGGCTGGGCGATCTTGCCGATTTCATGGGCCACCCAGTTTTTCAGCTCGGCCGCAATCTTCTTGGCGTCATCCCCCTCCGGACGGGCACCCTTCAGAACCACGAAGGCCACCACGGCTTCACCCTTCACCTCGTGCGGCTTGCCGACCACGGCGGCTTCGGCCACCAGCGGATTGGCTACCAGCGCCGATTCGATTTCCATGGTGCCCAGACGGTGGCCGGATACGTTCAGCACATCGTCGATACGGCCCATAATCCAGAAGTAGCCGTTTTCGTCACGGTTGGCCGAGTCGCCCGCCAGGTAGTACTGGCCGTTGAATTCGTCCGGGAAGTAGGTTTTCTTGAAGCGGTCCGGGTCGTTCCAGATAGTGCGTACCAGGGACGGGAAGGGCTTCTTGATCACCAGGAAACCACCACGGCCAGGTTCTACCTGGGCACCGGATTCGTCCACGATGTCAGCAATGATGCCCGGCAGCGGCAGGGTGCAAGAACCCGGCTTGGTCGGTACCGCACCCGGAATCGGCGCGATCATGGCCGAGCCGGTTTCAGTCTGCCACCAGGTATCCACGATGGGGCAGCGGCCACCACCCACCACTTCGTAGTACCACATCCAGGCTTCCGGGTTGATCGGCTCGCCCACCGTGCCCAGGAGGCGCAGGCTGGACAGGTCGTATTGTTTGGGCAGGTCGTTGCCCAGCTTGATCAGCGAACGGATGGCGGTCGGTGCGGTATAGAAGATGCTGACCTTGTGCTGCTCGATCATGCGCCAGAAACGGCCGGCATCCGGGTAGGTGGGTACACCTTCGAATACCACCTGGGTGGCACCGATACCCAGCGGGCCGTAGCAGATATAGGAGTGACCGGTGATCCAGCCCACGTCGGCGGTGCACCAGTACACATCATTCGGTTTGTAGTCGAAGGCCCAGCGGAAGCTGTTGATGGCGCCCAAGAGATAGCCGGCGCTGCTGTGCTGGATGCCTTTCGGTTTGCCGGTGGAGCCGGAGGTGTACAGAATGAACAGCGGATCGTCCGCCAGCATCCATTCCGGTTCGCAGGCTTCGGCCTGGCCTTCTACCAGCTTGTGCCACCAGATATCGCGGCCTTCGGTCCACTGTGCGCCACCATTGGTGCGCTGGTAAACCACTACGTTTTGTACCGATTCGCAGCCTTCCAGTGCCAGGGCTTCGTCAACGGTGGCCTTCAGCGGCACGGTCTTGCCACCACGCAGGCCTTCATTGGCGGTAATCACCAGCTTGGCGCCAGCATCCTGAACGCGGTCACGCACGGCACCGGCGGAGAAGCCGCCGAACACGACCGAGTGGATGGCACCGATACGGGCGCAAGCCTGCATGGCAACGATGGCTTCAATCACCATCGGCATATAGATGACCACACGGTCGCCCTTGGCAATGCCCAGGCTCTTCAGGCCATTGGCAAACTGGCAGACGCGACGGTGCAGTTCGGAATAGGTGACACGGGTCACTTCGCCATCATCTGCTTCAAAGATCAGGGCGATCTTGTTGGCGTTCAGCGGCAGGTGGCGGTCGAGGCAGTTATAGGAAACGTTCAGCACGCCATCGTCAAACCACTTGAAGAAGGGGGCATTGCTGTCATCCAGAACCCGGGAAAACGGCTTTTTCCAGGTAATCAGCTCGCGGGCCAGATCACCCCAGAAGGACAGGTAGCTGTCGTCGGCCTGTTCGCACAGTGCGTTGTAGGCCTCCATGCCCGACACGGTCGCCTTGTGGCGGAAGTCGTCGGACGGCGGAAAACTACGGGTTTCCTTCAGAATGGATTCGAGAGTGGACATTACCTTCTCCTTGTAAGTCTTGTAGTGCTGTAGCCGCATCCCGCAGGATGCGGCCCCAGGTGAAACGATTAGTGCTTGGAAGCGCCGGTTGCGCCGATACCGGTCATGGAACGGACAAACTGGGCATCGAACTTGGCTTTTTCTTCTTCAGCCGAGCGGGATTTGTCAGTAACCGAGAACAGCCAGGTGCTGACGAAAGCCAGGGTGATGGAGAAGATGGCCGGGTTCTTGTACGGGAACAGGGCGGTCGGGTGCTTCATGATGTCAACCCAGACGGTCGGTCCCAGCACAATCAGCAGGATGGCCGAGGCCAGGCCGACAAAGCCACCGATTACCGCGCCGCGAGTGGTCAGACCCTTCCAGAACATCGACAGGAACAGAATCGGGAAGTTGGCGGAAGCCGCGATGGAGAAGGCCAGACCCACCATGAAGGCGATGTTTTGCTTCTCGAACACCAGACCCAGCACGATGGCAATGATGCCAAGCACGACGGTGGTGATCTTGGATACGCGGATTTCGTCAGCTTCGTTGGCCTTGCCCTTCATGATGACGGAGGCGTACAGGTCGTGCGAGACGGCGGAGGCACCGGACAGGGCCAAACCTGCTACAACGGCCAGGATGGTTGCAAAGGCAACGGCCGAGATGAAGCCGAGGAACATGTCACCACCAACGGCATTGGCCAGATGGATGGCGGCCATATTGCTGCCACCGATCAGCTGGTGTACTTCTTTGCCATTCTTGGTCACGGTTTCCATCATGCCCGGTTGGTTCAGTACCAGCATGATTGCGCCAAAGCCGATGATGAAGGTCAGGATGTAGAAGTAGCCGATGAAACCGGTGGCGTAGAACACCGACTTGCGGGCTTCCTTGGCATCAGACACGGTAAAGAAGCGCATCAGGATGTGCGGCAGACCTGCCGTACCAAACATCAAGGCCATGCCCAGCGAGATGGAATCCACCGGATCCGCCTTGCCCGGAGACATGATGGCTGCGTGCTTGGCGTGGGCGGCGACGGCTTTCTCGAACATCATTTCCGGGCTGAAACCTACGGTGGACAGCACCATGAAGGCCATGAACGAGGCACCACACAGCAGCAGTACGGCCTTGATGATCTGTACCCAGGTGGTAGCCAGCATGCCGCCAAACAGCACGTAGCACACCATCAGGATGCCCACCATGATCACGGCTGAGGAGTAGCTCATGCCGAACAGCAGCTGAATCAGCTTGCCGGCACCCACCATCTGCGCGATCAGGTACATGGCCACTACCATCAGGGTAGAGGTGGCAGCAAAGCTGCGTACCGGAGTCTGTTGCAGGCGATAAGATGCGACGTCGGCAAAGGTGTACTTGCCCAGGTTACGCAGGCGTTCCGCCACCAGGAACAGGATGACCGGCCAGCCAACCAGGAAGCCGATGGAGTAGATCAGACCGTCATAGCCCTTGTCGAACACCATGGCGGAAATACCCAGGAAGGATGCTGCCGACATGTAGTCGCCAGCAATCGCCAGGCCATTCTGGAAACCACTGATGCCGCCGCCGGCAGTGTAGAAGTCGGAGGCGGAGCGGGTGCGACGGGCTGCCCAGTAGGTGATGCCCATGGTGAAGGCCACGAACACCACAAACATGATGATGGCGTGCCAGTTGGTGGCCTGTTGCTTCACATCACCTTCGATGGCACCGGAAGCAAAAGCCAGTACCGGGAAAAGCGACAACGCTGTCAGAGCGAGAGAGCCAGTGCATTTTTTCATTTTTGTGCCTCCTCGACGATCTCGCGGTTGAGCTGGTCAAACTCACCGTTGGCTTTACGCACGTACAGGCCGGTCAGCACGAAGGCGGAAAGAATGATCAGGATCCCTACCGGGATGCCTACAGTCATGGTCATGCCAGGTGCCAGCGGGGCACCCAGGGTAGACGGGGAAAAGGCCAGCACCAAGGTGAAGCCGTAGTAAATCACCAGCATCACGATGCTGAGCTGCCAACCCAGGCTTGTCTTCTTGTGAACAAGCTCTTTGAACTTCGGGTTGGACTGTACTTTCTTGAGTACGTCCTCGTTCATTGCATCCTCCTTTGTCGTAACGATCGTCTGATCGCTGTTCGAAACATAAGGGACGACGGGCTGCTCCTGCTAATCGCTTTTTTTGATTAATAAAATTTGTCAGACGGATGTTGCATTGCAAAAAACTATATTAATCATATGTTTGCGGTGGTATTTTTACTCCATTCACCACGTTGTTGATGCGGGTTTTTTTGCAAAAATACCGTGAAATTCTTGTGGTAATGACCGTAATGACGCCAAAATGTTGGCAAAGATAAGATCCGGAAAACAGGAAAATGTAGTCACCTTGCTACAGGCAGAGAGAACAGGTCGTACATGGAAATCTATCAGTTGAGGACCTTTGTCACCGTGGCTCAGCAGGGCCATCTGACTCAGGCTGCAGAATTGCTGCATTTATCCCAGCCGGCGGTCACGGCACAGATCAAGGCGCTGGAAGAAGAAGTGGGCATGCCCTTGTTCGAACGAACAGCCGGCGGTGTCACCATGACACGTGCCGGACAGGAATTGCTGCCACAAGCGCAGTCCATCCTGGCCTCGGCGCGCGAAATCATCAATCACGCCAAAGGCTTGAAAGGACAGACCGGAGGCAAGGCCTTGATTGGACTGACGCTGACCCCGGCCACGCTGAAAGCCGGCGAATGGGTGGCGGCACTGGTGGAAAAATACCCGCTGCTGGACCTGCGGCTGCAACACGGGGTTACCGGCGAAGTACTTAACCTGGTGCGCAAGAAGGAGCTGGATGCCGGCTTTTATCTGGGGAAGAACCCCTATGTAAACGTCAATACCGTGCTGCTCACCAATCTGCCTTTCCGCATCGTGCTGCCCAATGGCTGGAAAAACCGTATCGATCTGAACAATACCAAGGAGCTGGGGCGGCTGCCCTGGGTGGGGCTGTCGCAATTCTCCAGCCTGTCCAAGATCACTGCCGAACTGTGGCGTGAACTCAATATTTCCCCGAAGAAGGTCACCGAAAGCGACAATCTGGCGGCCGTGCTGGAACTGGTAGCCTGCGGTGTGGGCGTGGCACTGGCGCGTGAAGAGGAAGCGCTGGAGTGGGAAGCCGCCGGACGATTGACGGTTGTGCCGGCGGTGCGCAAACTGGCCGAGCTGCAGTTTGTCTATCCGTCCGACCGGGTGGGCGATCCGATTCTGGAAGCCTTGCTGCAGGAATTGATACGCGTCTGGGCGCTCAGCCCGGATGTGGCACACTAACCCGCAGCGACCAAAGAGGAATATCCATGGCTTACGAGTGGTTTGCCAGCGCTTTTCAGCGCTACCTGAGTGCCATGGAGCTGAGTCAGCGCCGACTGCTGGATGCGCAGCAGGATGCCTGTCTGAGCTGGACGGCAGCCTGGCTGCCAGCCTATCCGCTGGCCGAGGGCGATGTGCAAAACCGTATCGATGGCAGCCTGCTCAGCGGGGTATCGCTGTTGCAGGCCCAGGCGGACAATCAGCGTGACCTGATGCTGGCGGCGGAAAAATCGCTGAATGAAATGCACAAGCATCTGCTACGGCAACTGGAGCAATCCGGCCAGCACCCTTCCTACGCCGTGATGAAACAAGCGCTGCAACTGGGGCAGAGCTCCGGTAGCGCCGTCAGCAAGATGAGTCGCCAGGTCGGACATTTTGCCGCCACCAGTTTTTCATCGGCCTCACTCAATGCCGCCCGCGACATGCGCCGGGTGTGGAAGCAACAAAAACCCTGATCATCCGCTGGTGTTTATCTGCCAGGCGGGCGACTAGAATCGGGCCATGAGCCCATTTCCCTCCCTGACCTTTGGTCAACGCCTGCTGGAGTTGCCGCCAGTCTTCTACCGGCATATCCAGCCCCAGCCGCTTAATGATCCCTATCTGGTGGCCGGCAATGCCAGCTTGTGCGCCACATTGGGCATCACTGCCGCTGAGCTGTCCCAGCCCGCCAGTCTGGCCTTGTTGTCCGGCAAGCAGTTTGTCCCGGGTGTGTCTGCACTGGCGGCGCTTTACGCTGGTCATCAGTTTGGTGTGTATGTTCCCCAGCTCGGCGATGGTCGCGCCTTGTCGCTGGGCGACACGGTGGATCGCGAAGGGCGGCGCTGGGAGTGGCAGCTCAAGGGTGCCGGTCTGACCCCGTTCTCGCGCATGGGCGATGGCCGCGCCGTGCTGCGCTCCACCATTCGCGAATATCTGTGCAGTGAAGCCATGCATGGACTGGGCATCCCCACCACCCGAGCCCTGGCCATGACCGGCTCGCCCGACCCGGTCTACCGTGAGCGCCCGGAAACGGCAGCAGTGTTGACGCGCCTGGCAGAAAGCTTCATCCGCTTTGGCAGTTTCGAGGTGTTTTATCACCGTGGACAACATGATGAAATCCGGCAGCTGGCCGATTTTGTCATCCGCCACCATTACACGCACTGCGCCCAGGCCGATCAGCCCTATGCGGCGCTTTTTGCCGATATTGTCGCCAGAACGGCGCAGTTGCTTGCCCACTGGCAAGCTGTGGGCTTCTGTCATGGCGTGATGAATACCGACAATATGTCCATCCTGGGGCTGACGCTGGATTACGGCCCTTTCGGCTTCATGGATGGTTTCAATGCCGCACATGTGTGCAACCACAGCGACCATGCCGGACGCTATGCCTACAATCAGCAACCGCAAGTGGGTCTGTGGAACCTTCATTGTCTGGCATCGGCCTTCTTGCCGCTGGTAAGCGAAGAGCAATTGGTGGAGGCACTCTCCGGTTATCGGGAGCAGTACTCGCAATACTGGTTGATATTGATGCGCAACAAGCTAGGTCTGCTGGTGGAACAAGAGGGCGATGAGGCCTTGATCGAAGCACTGCTGCTGGCCATGCATGCCCACCATACCGACTACACCGTGTTTTTTCGCAGGCTGGCGGATTTTGATATGGCGGGTGAAAACCACGCCTTGCGCGATATGTTTCTGGACCGCAGTCTGTTTGATGACTGGGCCACGCGCTACGCCGCGCGTCTGCAGCTGGAAACACGCTCTGCGGCAGAGCGCAAGCTGGCCATGCTGGCGGCCAATCCCAAATACATCCTGCGTAATTACCTGGCCGAGCTGGCGATACAAGCTGCGCAACAGGGAGATTTTTCCCAGATTGCCAGCCTGCATGATTGCCTGAGTCACCCCTTTGACGAACAGCCGCAATACCAGGCTTATGCCGCCGAGCCCCCTGCCTGGGCGCAGCAAATCAGCGTCAGCTGTTCAAGTTGACCGATAGGGTATTGCCTCCGGCAGAAAAGAAAAAAGCTCCCGAGCGGGAGCTTTTTTCAATGCTTATACATGCGTTTAGTGCAGTACTAACAAGGTGAACGGCGGCAGGTAGGCCATGGCGGTGACGACCAAGCCGACCAGGCAGGCCAGGGCCAGCGAATGGAAGAACACATAGCGCAGGATCACGCCTTCCTTGCCGTAGTACTGGGTGGCGGTGGAGGCGACCACGATGGACTGTGCGTCGATCATCTTGCCCATCACACCACCAGCCGAGTTGGCGGAGGTCATCAGCACCGGCGACAGGCCCAGCTGGGTGGCCGATGCCTTTTGCAGACCACCGAACAGCACGTTGGCAGCGGTGTCGGAGCCGGTCAGCGCCACGCCCAGCCAGCCCAGCAGGGTGCCGAAGAAGGGGTAGAGCACGCCGGTGTGCGAGAAAGCCAGACCCAGGGTGATGTCCACGCCGGAGTAGCGGGTGAGGTAGCCCAGTGCCAGCATGGCCACGATGGTGATCAGCGAGTAGCGTAGCGACCAGAAAGTCTGACCGTATACCTTCACCAGTTCGCTCGGGCGGTAGCCCATGATCAGGCCGGACAGGATGCCAGCTACCAGGATGCCGGTACCGGTGGTGGACAGCAGGTTCAGCTTGTAGATGGCGGCTTCCAGGTGCGGTTTGGCCACTACCGGCGGCATTTTCTGCACCAGATTGTGCAGGCCCGGCCACTGGATATCCAGAGTGAAAATGGAGTCCAGCAGCTTTTTCACGCTGGGCGAGCCCCAGGCAAATACCAGTACCGACAGGATCAGCCAGGGCAGCCAGGCGCGGATCACGTCGCCGGTGGAGTAGCCATGCTTGGGCTGCAGGCCGGTGTTGCCAGCGGCTTCGGCTGCAGCGCCAGCCATGGTGCCGGCGGTAGAGGTGTAAACCTCTTTCGGATGCCACACCTTGAGGAAGAACACCAGTGCAGCGATAGAGCAGACCGAGGCGATGACAGCCACCAGTTCCGGACCCATGAGGTTGGATACAAGCAGTTGCGGAATGGCGAAGGACAGGCCGGCCACCAGTACGGCCGGCCAGATGCGCATGGTGTTTTTCCAGCCGCAGAAGGCAATCAGCAGCCAGAACGGCACGATGATGGCGAAGATGGTCATCTGGCGACCCACCATGGAGGAAATCAGCATCACATCGATGCCGGTGACCTTGGCCAGGGTGGTGATCGGAGTGCCCAGCGCACCGTAGGCAACCGGGGCAGTATTGGCGATCAGCGACAGGCCGGATGCAGCCAGCGGCGAGAAGCCCAGGCCGATCAGCATGGCACCGGTTACTGCAACCGGGGTGCCGAAGCCACCGGCACCTTCAAAGAAGGCACCAAAGCAGAAGGCGATCAGCAGCAGTTGCAGGCGACGGTCTTGCGTGACGCCCGTGATGCTTTCGCGCAGGATGGCAAACTGGCCTTTGCGCTCGGTCAGCTGGTACAGGAAGATCACGTTGAGAATGATCCAGCCAATCGGCAGCAGGCCATTGGCAGCGCCCATCAGGGTGGCGCTGACTGCCATGCTGCCCGGCATGCCGAAGATGCCGATGGCGACCACCAGCGAGGTGATCAAACCCATCAGGGCGGCGATGTGTGCCTTGATATGAAAAATGCCGAGTGCGCCCAGCAGCACGATGACCGGCAGCGCTGCGCACAGCGTAGACAGCCACGGGTTGCCCAGTGGGTCATAGACGTGGGACCACATAATGGTTCTCTCCAATGATTGTTGGCGTTGATCGGGCTGCGCGTCGCGGCGGACGGACCCGTTATCGAGCGTTCCGCCTGTTTTTGTACTGGTGGCGGATGGCGCAACTGTAGTGATTGCGCCGCAAGTCGTCATTTAGGGCTTGCCCTTGCGGGTTTACCCTTGGAGAAGGTGTGGGTCGGCGGGAAATGCTGAGTGAGTGGGGTGAATAGCAGCAAGGCTTGCCGTGGGTTGTTACCCCGATGCTTGGCGCCGCTGACAAAATAGCGTAGTGGCCCTGGGGCTAGGCGCGCCGATGCAGCTAGTACAAAAGGGTAATGCCGGCAGGTGCAACGCCACGGCCATTTTTTGTTAGTAGCGGCGGTTAGCCCAGCGGCAGTGCCGTGAGACCGGACGCATCCAGGCGCAGATAGCCACCCTGCGCACCGTGCCAGTCGCGGATGACCCAGCGTTCGGCCTGGCGGCTGCCTTGCTGGTGGCTGTGGGTGGCCGGACGGTGGGTATGGCCGTGGATCAGCGTTGGCCAGTCGTACTGCTCCAGCAGTTCCAGCACGGCGCTGTCGGTAACGTCGGTAATGGCGCTCAGGCCTTGCTGCTGCTTGGCGGCCTCACTCTGCATGCGGGCCTGCGCGGCAATGGCGTGGCGCTCGGCCAGCGGTCTGGCCAGCATGGCGGCTTGCCAGGCCGGATTGCGGCTCATGGCGCGGAATTGCTGATAGGTGGTATCAGCCGTGCACAGGGCATCGCCATGGCTGAGCAGATAAGGCCGGCCATAGGCTTGCAGCAGGTAAGGGTCTTCCAGCAGTGCGGCGCCGGAGCGTTGGACAAAGCCATCGCCCAGCAGGAAATCGCGGTTGCCACGCATCACGTAGAGCGGGGTGTGGCGGGAGAACTGCTGCATCGCACCCAGCATGGCCTCAAGAAAGGCTGAGTCATCGTCATCACCCACCCAGTATTCGAACAAGTCACCCAGAATGAACAGGCCGTCGATCTGTCCTTGCCATTGCTGCAAGGTGTCTACAAACAGCTGGCAGAGTGCCGGGGTGTCTTCGCTCAGGTGCAGGTCGGAGATGAAGTGATGGCTCATGGTGGGTAGGCAGCGATAAATGAAGGGCGGGTGGCTAAAGCAAAGCCAGCTGCCTTGCGGCGGCTGGCTGGTGTGGCAAAGCCCGGCGCTGGAGCCGGGCCGGCGGATCAGATGATCTCGGCTTTTTCCAGGACAACGGCTTCTGCCGGTACGTCCTGATGGCCGCCGCTGCGACCGGTGCGTACGGTCTTGATGCGGTCAACCACGTCCTGGCCTTCCACTACCTGACCGAACACGGCATAGCCCCAGCCCTGGGTGGTTTCGGACTTGAAATCCAGGAAGTCGTTGTCGGCCACGTTGATGAAGAACTGTGCCGAAGCGGAGTGCGGGTCCATGGTACGGGCCATGGCAACGGTATAGGCCTTGTTGGAGATACCGTTGTTGGCTTCGTTCTTGATCGGATCGCGGGTGTCTTTTTGCTTCATGTCGGCATCAAAACCGCCGCCCTGAATCATGAAACCGTTGATGACGCGATGGAAGATGGTGCCATCGTAGTGGCCGCTCTTGACGTATTCTTCAAAGTTGGCTGCGGTAACCGGAGCCTTGTCGCTGAACAGTTCCAGCACGATTTCGCCAAAATTGGTGGTCAGTTTGATCATGAGGGTCATCCTTGTGTCTGAAGCGAATGCTTGCTGATGTGGTGGTGTGCGGCCCGGACCTGCCGGACCGACTGGCGGCGGGTCAGGGCTTGACTACCACCTTCTGGATCACGATGGGCTCGAATGGCACGTCGTCCATGCCTTTCATGCTGCCGGTGTGGGTTTTGGCAATGCGGTTGACCACATCCATCCCCTTGCTCACCTTGCCGAACACGGCATAGCCGATGCCTTGCGGTGTCGGGTTCTTGTAATCAAGGAATTCATTATTGGCTACATTGATGAAAAACTGCGCCGTGGCCGAGTTGGGATCAGCCGTGCGTGCCATGGCAATGCTGCCGATGGTGTTTTTCAGGCCGTTGGCGGCTTCATTCGGAATGGGTGCGTTGGTTTTCTTTTGTTCCAGTTTGCCGTCAAAGCCGCCACCCTGGATCATGAAACCGTCGATGATGCGGTGAAACACCGTACCATTGTAGAAGCCAGCCTTGGCATAACTCACGAAGTTGGCCACGGTCTTGGGCGCTTTGGCCGAATCCAGGGTGATTTCGATCACGCCTTTGTTGGTGGTCATTTCCACAACCGGTGCGGCGTGTGCCAGCAAGGGCAATGCGCACAGGGCAAGGCTGGAGAGCAGTTTTTTCATGGAGGTATCGAGTGCTATCGGCAGGAACAATGCCGAATTCTAGCACAGCAGCCGGCCGTGGATGCGACCGGCTCCAGCAGAGGCCCGCATGCTGGCCCCTGCTTCTGCCCAGGCTCTCAGACGCCGAAGCGCATCAGCTTGTCTTCGTCCTCGTTCTGCATGTGTTTGGGCGCGCCGACAATCAGCGGATCGGCCGCATGCGCCACGCGCAGGTCCTTGTTGGGGTAGTCCAGGCTGGCCAGGAAGTGGCGGATGCAATTAAGACGGGCGCGCTTCTTGTCGTCCGATTTCACCACCACCCACGGCGCATCGCCGGTATTGGTATGGAAGAACATCGCCTGCTTGGCGGCGGTGTAGTCGTCCCATTTGTCCAGCGACTGAATGTCGATGGGCGACAGTTTCCAGTGCTTGAGCGGGTCGTCGCGGCGCGAGATGAAGCGGCGCAGCTGTTCTTCGCGGCTGACCGAGAACCAGAACTTGAACAGATGGATGCCACTGTTGACCAGCATGCGTTCCAGCTGCGGGGTCTGGCGCATGAATTCCAGATATTCATCCGGATTGCAAAAGCCCATGACCCGTTCGACGCCCGCGCGGTTATACCAGGAGCGGTCGAAGAACACGATTTCGCCGGAAGCCGGCAGATGTTCGATATAACGCTGGAAATACCACTGGGTGCGTTCGCGCTCGGACGGTTTTTCCAGCGCCACCACGCGGGCGCCGCGCGGGTTGAGGTGTTCCATATAGCGCTTGATGGTGCCACCCTTGCCGGCCGCATCGCGCCCTTCAAACAGGATGACGATTTTCTGCCCGGTTTCCTTGACCCAGTTCTGCACCTTCAGCAGCTCGATCTGCAGTTCCAGTTTGATCTTTTCGTATTCGGTACGGCGCAGGCGGGTGCGGTAGGGGTAGCTGGCAGGCAGTTCGGCCGTGGTGCTGTCTTCGCTGGTGCCGTGGGGTGCTTCGGCTACTTGCAGGGCGACCGGCTGCTGGCTGATGGTTTCGATGGCCTTGATCGATTCCTGGTGTACGCGCTTGACATTGCTTTGACGGCTGCTGCCGCTACGAGCAGGTTTGCGGGCCGGGGCAGGGGTGTTGCTGACGGTGGTTTCTGGGCGGGCGGCGGGCGCTTCCGGGTTGGCGGCAGGGGTGACGGGATCGGTATTTTTGTCTTGTGTCATGGTTTTCCCTCATGCTGAAGTGGTCATGAAATCATCCTACGCCTGTTGAATTGGGGTGTCGATATGCCTCTGCCATGGTCCGTGCCACAGCCGGAATGCGACAGAAAAGCGTGCATCCCTTGCGTGGCAAGGCAGTGGCGTCGATGATGACTGGATGACCATGCTGCCGGTGTGTCAGAACCTGCCGGCCACTCACAACAACAGAAAGCCGTCGCCATGTTCAGTCTGGGTTTCCGTCCCCGCGTCCTCGATACCCTGCAACACTACAATCGCCAGCTGCTGCGCGATGACCTGATGGCGGGTCTTACCGTCGGCATTGTTGCGCTTCCCCTGGCGATGGCTTTTGCCATGGCCAGCGGGGTGACGCCGCAGGCGGGCATCTTTACCGCCGTGATTGCCGGTTTCCTGGCGGCGGCACTGGGTGGCAGCCGGCTGTCAGTCACCGGACCGACCGGGGCTTTCATCGTCATCATTTACGGCATCGTGGCCAAGTATGGCGTGGCCAATCTGCTGATCTGCACCTTCATGTCCGGGGTGATGCTGGTATTGATGGGGCTCTTCCGGCTGGGGCAGGTGATCCGCTTTTTCCCGCTACCGCTGATCACCGGCTTTACCAATGGCATCGCCGTGCTGATTTTCCTGACCCAGTTGAAGGATTTCTTCGGTCTGCCGGTAGACAAGATGCCGGCCGGTTTCTTTGCGGTGATGCAGGTCTTGCGCGAACAGCTGGGCAATTTCCACTGGCCCACCTTGCTGCTGTCGGCAGGCAGCCTGCTGCTGATCCTGTTGTGGCCGAAGCGGCTTAACCGCGTGTTGCCAGCCCCCTTTGTGGCGCTGGTGCTGGCCACGCTGATGACCGCACTGTTCGGGCTGCCGGTGGCTACGCTGGGTAGCAAGTTCGGCGGCATTCCACAAGGCCTGCCCAGTTTTGGCGGACTGGATCTGGACCCGACTCATCTATCCGACTTGCTGGCTCCGGCGTTTACCATCGCCCTGCTGGGGTCCATCGAATCACTGCTGTGTGCGGTGGTGGCCGACAGCATGACGGCGGACAAGCACGACTCCAATCAGGAGCTGATCGGCCAGGGTATTGCCAATATGGTGGCGCCGTTTTTTGGTGGCATTCCGGCTACCGGGGCGGTAGCGCGCACCGCCACCAATATCAGCAATGGCGGTAAAACGCCGGTGGCGGCCATGGTGCATGCCTTGCTGTTGCTGTTGATTCTGCTGGTGGCTGCGCCCTTGGCTGCGAGTATCCCGCTGGCGGTGCTGGCCGCCATTCTCATTTCAGTGGCACTGAAAATGGGCGACTGGGATATCCGCAAGGCTTTCCAGTTTCCCAAGCGGGATACCGCCATCCTGGTGGTGACCTTCTTGCTGACGGTGGTGTTCGACCTGACGGTTGCCGTGCAGATCGGCCTGCTGATGGCGGCCGTGTTCTTTATCCGCAGCATGGCCAGCCATACTTCAGTCAACCGCTTGTTGCCGGAATACGCCCAGCTGTTCGAGCGCCATACCATTGCCGGCAAGCATGTGCCGGATGGCTGTGCGGCCTTTCGTGTCGAGGGTGCCTTGTTTTTTGGCGCAGCGGACAGTGTGGAAATCATTCACCAGCAGGCTGAGCAGGCAAGGGTGATCATTTTGCAATTGCACCGGCTGGTGTTGCTGGACACCACCGGCCTCTTGGCGCTGGACAGTCTCAACGACAAGCTCAGGGCGCAGGGCAAGACGCTGATTCTGTGCGGTGCGGCGGATGAGGTGCTGGCCATGCTCAAGGGTTCGCGGCTGGCGGATGACCTGGGAGAAGACAATCTGCAGCCGGATCTGGCCGCTGCGCTATTGCGTGCGGAACAGCTGCTGACCCGTGGCGTGGTGTGGGGCTAGAGCTGACCTTCTACCCGCAAGACCTGGCTTAGTGCCTCGAAGCATTGCGGGTCGATGGCGCTGTGCAGGTTCTGGCGCATGATGTCCAGCGTTTTGTCCACCGGCGTGGCCGGGTGGTAAGGGCGCTCGGCATTGATGGCATCGAAAATATCGGCGGTGGTGATGATACGGGTTTCCAGCGTGATGGCATCCGCCGCCAGGCCACGTGGATAGCCCTTGCCGTCCAGCCGTTCGTGATGGGCGGCAGCGACATCCGCCAGCTCGGCAAATACCTGCATGCGGCCCAGGATGGCGTGGGTGTAGCTGGCGTGTTTTTGTACCGCTGCCCATTCCTCGGCATCCAGTTTGCCTGGCTTGTCCAGAATGCTGTTGCTCACGCCCAGCTTGCCCACGTCGTGCAGCAAGGCCCCGCGTTTCAGCCAGCGCCGGCGTGCATCATCCAGGCCCAGGGTGGCGGCAATCTGCTCGGCATAGTGCCCGACGCGCTGGCTGTGGCCGGCGGTGAAGGGGCTTTTCGAGTCGACCACCTGGCCGAAGCCTTCGGCGATTTCATCCAGATAGTCTTCGTCCACTTCCACCTGATGCTGCGCCGGTTCCAGTGCCAGCACTGCCTGATCCACCGCCGTGGATTCCAGCACCTGCCAGAAGGCTTCATCCTGGGCCACGGTGGCAAAGCAGGCCACCAGCGCTGGGTCGAACCAGCCACCGGCGCGGCTGCGGATTTCTGCCAGTGCACCGGCGCGGCCGCTGGTGATGTGAAACACATCAATCACCTGCGCCAGTAGTGCAATACGCGCATTGAGCGGAATGGCCTCGCCCTGCAGGCCCAACGGCCGGCCGGAGCCATCCCAGTGTTCGTCCAGCGACTGGATGCCACGTGCCACCTTTTCGTTGAAACGCAGCTGGCGGGCGATGTCAGCTCCACGGTGGCAGCGGGTGTGGATCAGTTCGTCGGCAATGTCCTTGCCATTGCGCATGATGTTGACGATGGAGGCCAGCCGGTCGGCCCAGCCGGCGTGGCGCCCGGTATGGCTGAACACAAAGCCCAGCATCTGCGGCAGGCCCTGGCCTACCTGTTTGAAGTCATGCTTGAACTGGCGGTCGTCGGTGAGGTAGAGCGCGCTGATGCGGGCCGCATTGCTGCTGCAGCCTAGGTCTTTCAGCAGGATGGCGTAGTACAGCTCCCACTGTGACTGGCTGTCCAGGCCGATGGCGCGGCCGATATGCATGCCTATCCAGCAGCTGCGCACGCAATGGCCTTCTGGCTGTCCCTCGGTAATATCCAGCGCATAGCTGAGCGAGCCCAGTAGTTCGGCCAGTTTGAGTGAGGCGCCCATTGTGCGTGTCCTGTTTATAAAGCCTGACTGTACTGTAACTGGCGCTGGCGGATTTGCCCAAGAAAAACGGCATCGTCATGGACAATGCCGTTGGTCGCTGGGCTGGCCTGGCTTAGCGTTTATGCTTGCTGCGGTTATTGCCAGCGGCCTGGCTTGCCGGCTTGCTGCCGGGTTTGGCGCCCGGCCGGCCGGTGGCTTGCGGGCGTCCGCCAAAGGATTTGCCCGGCGTTGCCGTGGCCTTGCCCTGGCCGGTGCGCGGCTGACCGGGCTTGCCGCTGTTCTGGCGTGCCACCGGCGCGCCCAGGCGGTGCCGCACCGCTGCGGATTTGTCACCCGGCGGGGTAGGCGGAATCAGGCAGTGCTTGCTGTGGCCGATCAGGTCGCTGCGGCCCATATTGATCAGCGCATCGTGAATGATCTGCCAGTTGTCCGGGTGGTGATAGCGCAGGAAGGCCTTGTGCAGCTTGCGGCGGTAACCATCGCGCACCACGTCCACCTTTTCCGAGCTGCGCGACAGGCGCTTGAGCGGATTGCGCCGGGTATGCCACATGGTGGTGGCCATGGCCATTGGCGTCGGGGTGAAGGTTTGTACCTGGTCCAGGCGGAAGTTGTTCTTCTTCAGCCACAGCGCCAGATTCATCATGTCCTCATCGCTGGTGCCAGGGTGGGCGGCAATGAAGTAGGGAATCAGGTACTGCTCTTTGCCCGCCTGACGACTGAAGCGTTCGAACAGCTCCTTGAACTTGTCGTAAGCGCCCATGCCCGGCTTCATCATCTTGGACAGCGGGCCGTCCTCGGTGTGTTCCGGAGCAATTTTCAGGTAGCCGCCCACATGGTGCTGCACCAGTTCCTTGATGTACTCGGGCGAGCGTACTGCCAGGTCGTAGCGCAGGCCGGACTGGATATTGATCTTCTTCACGCCCGGCAGGGCACGTGCCTTGCGGTAGAGCTGAATCAGATGGCTGTGGTCGGTATTCAGGTTCTCGCAGATGTCCGGGAATACACAGGACAGCTTGCGACAGGAACGCTCGATGTTCGGGTCCTTGCACGACAGGCGGTACATATTGGCGGTCGGGCCGCCCAGGTCGGAGATGTGGCCGGTGAAGCCCGGTGTCTTGTCGCGGATTTCCTCGATCTCGTGCAGGATGGATTCTTCCGAGCGGCTCTGGATGATGCGGCCTTCGTGCTCGGTAATCGAGCAGAAGGTACAGCCGCCAAAACAGCCGCGCATGATGTTGACCGAGTACTTGATCATCTCCCAGGCCGGAATATGCGCATCGCCGTAGGACGGGTGCGGATTGCGGGCGTAGGGCAGGCCGTAGACGAAGTCCATTTCCTCGGTGGTCAGCGGAATGGGCGGCGGGTTCAGCCACACATCGCGGCTGCCATGCAGCTGTACCAGCGCACGGGCATTGCCGGGGTTGGATTCCAGATGCAGGGTGCGGCTGGCATGGGCGTACAGCACCGGATCATGTGCCACGGCTTCGTAGGCCGGAATGCGGATGACGGTTTTGGCGCGTTCGGCGCGGCGTTTGGCCAGACGCTCTTCGCGCGACTCGATGCGGATCACCTGCGGTGCGGTCGGGTCGCTGCCCTTGGTCGCTTCGGCAGCCTGTTCCGGTATTTCCTGATAGGGGTTCAGGTGCGGATCGACATGGCCGGGCAGGTCCACCACGCTGGAGTCCATTTCCTGCCATTCTTCATCCGGCCGCCAGCCTTGCTGTACCACAAATGCCGTGCCGCGTACGTCGCGGATCTCGCTGAGCTTTTCGCCCTTGGCGGCACGGTGGGCAATTTCCACCAGCGCCCGCTCGGCATTGCCATACAGCAGGATGTCGGCCTTGGAGGTGATCAGCACCGACTGGCGTACCTTGTCGCTCCAGTAGTCGAAGTGGGCGATGCGGCGCAGGCTGGCTTCGATGGAACCGATCATCACCCCCACGCCCGGGTAGGCTTCGCGGCAGCGCTGGGCATATACCGTCACCGCCCGGTCCGGGCGCTTGTTCGGTTCGGCATTCGGGGTGTAGGCGTCGTCGGAGCGCGGACGACGGTCAGCCGTGTAGCGGTTGATCATCGAGTCCATATTGCCGGCGGTGACGCCAAAAAACAGGTTCGGCTTGCCCAGCGCGCGGAAGGGCTCGGCCGATTGCCAGTCCGGCTGGGCGATGATGCCGACGCGGAAGCCCTGCGCTTCCAGCAGCCGGCCCACCAGGGCCATGCCGAAGCTGGGGTGATCGATATAGCAGTCGCCGGAAATCAGGATGATGTCGCAGGAATCCCAACCCAGCTCGTCCATTTCGGCGCGGCTCATCGGCAGGAAGGGCGCGTTGCCAAAGCGGCTGGCCCAGTACTTGCGGTAAGAGGTGATCGGTTTTGCGGCGGCTGCTAGTGTCGTCATGCTGATGGAATGCGGTAGTGGCGCTGGTGTGCGAGCAACCCGGCATTATGCCGCACTTTTTGGGTTTTATCACTATAAACAGTTGTTTTTTATGATGAATTGTCGTGCTGCAAGTAGGGCTTAGTCTGAAGCAGGGTTTTGCTGCGGAATCAGCAGCTTGTCCGCAGCATGCCGACGGGATGTGACCTCGGCCGCAGATTGGCGTAACCTGCTGTTTTGTCGCCCGTGGCAAGCGGCATGTTTTCTGTCTGATAGACGCCGTTGCCAGCAGAACCCCACAGAAAGCCCTAGAGACATGACTAGCCAGATTCTACAGCTAGCGGGTAGGCCGCAGCATTCGCAAGTCGCCGCGCTGGAAAGCGGCAAGGTATTGTTTTTGCCGCAGCTGGATTTTGCCATCCAGCCCGCCGAGCTGGCCTTGCTCAATCCGCAGGTGGCCGACCCCAAGCGCAAGAACATCAGCCTGGACCCGCAAACGGACGGCAAGCTGCACGGTGTGGCCGACCCTGCCAATGAAGCGGCGGTACGGGCGCTGATCAGCCGCTACCGCGAATGCGCCTTTGCCCTGGTCGAGCAGTTGCTGCCGGAATACCGTGGCAAGCTGCGTGCCGCGCCCACCAGCTTGCGTCTGCTGCGGGTGGAAGATCGCCAGACTTCCTGGCGCAAGGACGACAGCCGCCTGCATGTGGATGCCTTCCCCTCCCGGCCCACCTATGGCGAGCGCATCCTGCGTGTGTTTTACAATGCCAATCCCAATGGCGAACCGCGCGTGTGGCGTGTCGGCGAGCCGTTTGCCGACATGGCGCGGCGCATGTTGCCGCGCATTCCGCGCCAGTGGCCGGGCTCGGCGGCGCTGATGGCGGCGCTGAAAATCACCAAGCGCAAGCGCAGCGCCTACGACCACCTGATGCTGCATCTGCATGATGCGATGAAGGCCGACATGGACTACCAGCGCAGCTGCCCGCAGGAAACCATGCCCTTCCCGCCGGGCTGCGGCTGGGTGTGCTTCTCCGACCATGCCTCGCATGCGGTGATGTCCGGCCAGTTCATGCTGGAGCAGACCTTCTGGCTGCCGGCGCAGGACATGGCCGACCCGTCGCGCTCGCCACTGGCCGAATTGCAGGCCATTACCGGCCGTCAACTGCTCTAGCAGTCCATTCAGCAGACCAGAACCGGCAGCTTCGCACCATGCCGGGACTGGTCCTCCCCAGCAAGGGCAAATCGGTTACAATCACCGATTGCTTTCATTTAGTCTGCAGCCAGAATCATGAGCACGGAAAACAACGCGCCAGTAGTCAGCAACTTCATTCGCAACATCATTGACGAGGACCTGGCTTCCGGCAAGCACAGTTCCATCGTCACCCGCTTTCCGCCGGAGCCCAATGGCTACCTGCACGTAGGCCACGCCAAATCCATCTGCCTCAACTTCGGTCTGGCCGAAGACTATCAGGGCAAGTGCAATCTGCGCATGGATGACACCAACCCGGAAAAAGAGTCGGACGAATTCGTGCAGTCCATCAAGGACAGCGTGGAATGGCTGGGCTTCCAGTGGGATGGCAATGTCCGTTTCGCCTCGGATTACTTCGATGCGCTGTACGACTACGCCGTCGAGCTGATCAAGTCCGGCAAGGCCTTTGTCTGCGACCTCAACGCCGAAGAAATGCGCGCCTATCGCGGCAGCCTGACCGAGCCGGGCAAGAACAGTCCCTTCCGCGACCGTAGCGTGGAAGAGAACCTCGACCTGTTCACCCGCATGCGTGCCGGCGAATTCGCCGATGGCAGCAAGACGCTGCGCCTGAAGATCGACATGGCTTCCGGCAATGTGAACCTGCGCGACCCGGTGATCTACCGCATCCGCCGCGCCCATCACCACCGTACCGGTGACAAGTGGTGCATCTACCCGATGTACGACTACACCCACTGCATTTCGGATGCGCTGGAAGGCATTACCCACAGCCTGTGCACGCTGGAATTCGAAGACCATCGCCCGCTGTACGACTGGGTGCTGGACAACATCACCATCCCTTGCCACCCGCGCCAGTACGAGTTTTCCCGTCTGGAGCTGCTGTACGCGCTCACCTCCAAGCGCAAGCTGCAGGCGCTGGTGACCGACGGCCTGGTGGATGGCTGGAACGACCCGCGCATGCCCACCATCGAAGGCATGCGCCGCCGTGGCTTCAGCCCGGCTGGTATCCGCCTGTTTGCACAGCGCATTGGCGTGTCCAAGGGTGAAAACATCATCGACATGAGCGTGCTGGAAGGCGCCGTGCGCGAGATGCTGGAAAACGAATCGCCGCGCGTGATGGCCGTGCTGGACCCGATCAAGGTGACCCTCAGCAACTTCGATGCCGCCGTCACTGCCAGCCGTAGCGCGCCTTTCCATCCGCATCACCCGGAATTCGGCGAGCGCGAAGTGCCGATCGCCCGTGAAATCTGGATCGAGCGTGAGGACTTTGCCGAAGTGCCGCCGCCCAAGTGGCAGCGCCTGACTGCCGGTGGCGAAGTGCGCCTGCGTTACAGCTATGTCATCAAGTGCGAAGAAGTCATCAAGGACGCCGACGGCAAGGTGGTGGAACTGAAGTGCTCCATCGACCACGACACCCTGGGCAAGAACCCGGAAGGCCGCAAGGTCAAGGGCGTAATTCACTGGGTATCGGCTGAGCACGCTATCGAGGCTGATGTACGCCTGTACGACCGCCTGTTCACCGAGTCGCGTCCGGATGCCGTGCGTGGCGAAGATGGCGAATATGTTGATTTCCGCCAGTTCCTCAACCCGGAATCGCTGAAAACCGTCACGGCCTATGTAGAAGATGCCGTGCTCAAGGCTGCGCCGGAATCGCGCTTCCAGTTCGAGCGTCTGGGCTACTTTGTCACCGACCGTTACGACCATCAGCAAGGTGTGCGTGCCGTGTTCAACCGCACGGTAGGCCTGCGCGATACCTGGAGCAAGTAAACCTGCCGCCAGCCATATCGTGTACAGAAGCGGGCCACAGGCCCGCTTTTTTCATGTCCGCAGCCCCGGCTACACCGCTGCGCGGGCTTTGACAAGCTTCGCCAGCGCAGCATTTGATGCGTATCGACTTTCCCTTGATGTAATTTGCCTGTTACAGGCTGGCCGCCTAGCATCGAAGCCATTCAGCGCCGCTGACAAAAACCTGCTGCGGTATTGTCCCTTGCTGGTCCTGCCTGCGTCGGCGCGTCTTGCCTTGGGGATGCCATGCTCTTGTCAGCCACTCTCAGTCCTGCTCGCGGAGAAATGCCATGAACCAGCCTCGTATCCTGTATCTGCAATCCGGCGGGCCAACCGCCGTACTCAATGCCTCGGCCCAGGGGGTGATTGAAACCGCGCGCAAGCTGGGGGTGTCGGTGTATGCCGCGCGCGATGGGCTGGCCGGTTTGCTGGAAGACCGGCTGGTGAATACCGATGGCGTGTCCGATCACGACATCGCGCGGCTGGGTTTCCTGCCCGGCGGGCATTTTGGCGTCAGCCGCCGCATGATAGGCAGTTTCGACGAATGTCCCGCCGACTGGCTGCGCATGCAGGAAGTGCTGGCACGTCATGGCATTCATTACCTGCTGATCAATGGCGGCAACGGCTCACTGGGCTGTGCGGCGCGGCTGGCAGATTTTCAGCGCCACACCGGCCATGCCCTGCATGTGATTGGTGTGCCCAAAACCATAGACAACGATCTGGTCGGCACCGACAACAGCCCGGGCTATGGCTCGGCGGCCAAGTTTCTGGCCAGCACCATGCTGGAAGTGGGCATGGACATGATCAGCATGGGGCGCGGCCGGGTATTCATCATGGAGGCCATGGGCCGCCATACCGGCTGGCTGGCGGCAGCCCCGGCCGCAGCGCGCATTCATGGCGGGCAGGCACCGCATATCGTGCTGCTGCCGGAAGTGCCGTTTGAGCAGGACAGGTTTCTGGCTGCGGTGGATGCCAGCCTGGCGGCGCACGGCCAGTGTGCCATTTCGGTGGCCGAAGGGTTGGTGGATGCCTCCGGGCGCTTTGTCACTGAAGCCAATGCCTCGGCCGTGTATGGCCATGAGCAACTGGGCGGGGTGGGCAGCTGGCTGGCCGGGCTGCTCAAGCGCGAGCGCGGTCTGTCGGCGCATGTGGCACAGGTGGATTATCTGCAGCGCGCTGCCGGCCATCTGGCCTCGGCCACCGATGTGGAGCAAGCCTACCGGATGGGGCAGCAGGGTGTGGAGTGGCTGCTGGCTGGCCGTTCTGGCGTGATGGCCGGCATTCGCCGCCTGTCTGATCATCCTTATCGCTGGGACGTGGCTGCGGTAGCGCTGGAGGAGGTGGGCGACCAGGAAAAAGCCTTCCCGGCGCATTTCATCTCCGCCGATGGCTATGGGGTGACCCAGGCCTTTCTGGATTACCTGCTGCCGTTGATGGAGGGCGAGCGCATGCCGCCCTTCCGTCAGGGCGTGCCGGATTACCGCCGTATTGAATGGCCGCCAGTCTGACCCCATATACTCCGCTTGCCTCTGCAGACCAGCCGGGCCCTGTGCCCGGTTTTGCATGATGGAGTGGGCAGGGGTCCGGATCAGGCTGCCCTTCGCGGGGGCTTGACGACTCTGCTACAATTTCCCCTTTTACCCAAGCACAGGTTGCCGAATCATGCTGAACGTGTACAACACACTGACTCGCCAGAAAGAAGAGTTCCACCCCATCGAACCGGGCAAGGTGCGTATGTATGTGTGTGGCATGACGGTGTACGACCTCTGTCATATCGGCCATGCCCGCATGCTGGCGGCCTTCGACGTGATCTACCGCTGGCTCAAGGCCTCCGGCTACGATGTCAACTACGTGCGCAACATCACCGACATCGAAGACAAGATCATCAAGCGTGCGCTGGAGCGCGGCATCACTCCGGATCAGCTGGTAGCGCAAACCATTGCCGACATGCATGAAGATGCTGCGGCGCTGAACCTGCTGCCGCCCACCCACGAGCCGCGTGCCACCCATCATGTGGGCGGCATGATTGCACTGATCGAACAGCTGATTGCCAATGGCAAGGCCTATCCGGCCCCCAATGGCGACGTGTACTACGCGGTGCGCGAGTTCGAGAGCTACGGCAAGCTGTCCGGCCGTACGCTGGACAAACTGCGCGCCGGTGAGCGGGTGGAAATCGACCCCAACAAGCGCGATCCGCTGGACTTCGTGCTGTGGAAAGCGGCCAAGCCGGGTGAACCGTCATGGGAAAGCCCGTGGGGCGCTGGCCGTCCGGGCTGGCATATTGAATGCTCGGTGATGAGCTGCCACCACCTGGGTGAGCATTTCGACATTCACGGCGGCGGCGAAGACCTGCAATTCCCGCACCACGAAAACGAAATCGCCCAGTCGGAGGGCGCGCACGGCCACAAGTATGTCAACTACTGGCTGCACAATGGCTTTATCAATGTCGATGGCGAAAAGATGTCCAAATCGCTGGGCAATTTCTTCACCATCCGCGACGTGTTGCAGCACTTCGACGGCGAAGTGGTGCGCTTCTTCATCGTGCGCAGCCACTACCGCAGCCCGGTCAATTACACCGACAGCATCCTCAACGATGCCAAGCAGGGCCTGACCCGGCTGTACACGGCCTTGCGCGGCCTGGAGCTGCCGGCGTCCACGGGTATCGACTGGAGTAACCCGTACGCGGCGCGCTTCAAGGCCGCCATGGACGACGACTTCAGCTCCTCCGAAGCGGTGGCCGTGCTGTTTGACCTGGCCGGTGAAGTCAACAAGACGCGCGATGTTCAACTGGCACGCCTGATGAAGGACCTGGCCGGCGTGCTGGGCCTGCTGCAGCGCGAGCCGGAAGAATTCCTCAAGGCCGGAGCAGGTGAGGGCGAATTGACTGCCGAGCAGATCGAAGCGCTGATCCAGGCGCGTCGCGATGCCCGTACCAACAAGAACTGGGCCGAATCCGACCGCATTCGTGACGAGCTGATCGCCAAGGGCGTGGTACTGGAAGACAACGCCCAGGGCACCAGCTGGCGCCGTGCCTGATTGCAGCTAGTCGACAAGGCCAGGCCAGCCCGGTGTTGGGCTTGTCGGCTGATTGGCCACAGCCGCCGTTGCCTGGCGGTGTATTGCCACCGTTTTAGTCTTGGGCGACTTGTCAAGCGCTAATAAAGCGCGGATAATGCGTCCTCTTGACCCTGTAGTACAGGCAAAACCCCTGTACCCGTAAACTAAGGAAGCTCTCATGCGCGCTGATATCCACCCGAATTACACCGAAGTTGCGGTTACCTGCTCTTGCGGTAACACCTTCACTACCAAGTCGACCATGGCCAAGGACGCCTTCCACATTGAAGTGTGCTCCAGCTGCCACCCGTTCTACACCGGTAAGCAGAAGATTGTTGATACCGCTGGTCGTATCGACAAGTTCAACCAGAAGTTCGGCGGCTTCTTCAAGCGCTAAGCTTGTAAGCTTTGGAAAAAAGGCAGCCATGGCTGCCTTTTTTCATTTCCGCAGCCCGCGCTTGCACATTAAAATAGCGCTTTACTCCTACCGGCGCGCGCCTCGATGCTGACGTACTCCCCGCAAAACGCCACTGTTCCCGTTCCCACCGAAAAACCCTGGGTCTTGCTGCTGCTGTGTTTTATCTGGCTGTGGCCCGGCATTATCGGCCACGATCCGTGGAAGCCGGACGAACCCTATGTGATGGCGGTGGTAGAGGGCATGCTGCGCAGCGGCAACTGGCTGCTGCCCACCCTGCAAGGGGTGCCCTATCTGGAGTCGCCGCCCTTGTATTACTGGGTGGCCGCTGGTTTTGCCAAGCTGTTTTCGCCCTGGCTGCTACCCGCGCATGATGCCGCTCGCCTGGCCACGCCGTTGTTCATGGCGCTGGGCCTGACGCTGGCCGGCATGACCGGGCGCGACCTGATCGGCCGCCGTTATGGCCGCAGTGTGGTGATGATACTGATAGGCTGCCTGGGCCTGATTGTCACCGGTCACCAGATGACGCCCATGGTGGCCAGCTTTACCGGTTTTGCCGCTGCCTTTTATGCGCTGTCGCTGACCTTGCGTTCGCCCGGTCTGGCCGGGGCGATACTGGGGGCGGCCAGCGTCACACTGTTTCTCAGTGCCAGCCTGCTGGAAGTAATGCTGGTGTGGGCCGTGGTGATTTTCCTGCCGGCCTTTACCGCCTGGCGTAACAAGCGTTACGCCATCACCGTGTTCATGGCCTTGCTGGTGGCCTTGCCGGTAGCACTGATCTGGCCGATGCAGCTGGAGCGCAGCTATCCGGCACTGTTCCGTCTGTGGTGGGAGCGCCATGCACTGGGCCCGCTGGATGGCTTTGGCAAGGTCAGCCTGTTTCACGGTTTTGGCTACTACACCTTCAATACCATCTGGTTTGCCTGGCCGGCCTGGCCGCTGGCGGCCTGGACGCTGTTCCGCAACCGCAAGTACGAACTACCCATGTTGCAGCTGCCGCTGATGTTCTTTGGCGTGGTGCTGATCATGCTGACGCTGTCCGAGCGCAAGAGCATGGATTACGCCATGCCCTTGCTGCTGCCGCTGGCGCTCTTGGCTGCGGTGGAACTGGACAATCTGCGCCGTGGCGCGGCGGCCTTTCTCAACTGGTTTGGGCTGATGACCTTCGGCGTGTTCGGGCTGTTGATCTGGGCTGGCTGGGCGGCAATGAACTATGGCTGGCCGGAGCGGCTGGCCGGGCGGGCGCAGTATTTCAGCCCCTACTATGTGCCCCATGTGTCGGTGTTGGCCGCGGTATTTGCCGTGCTGGCGACCATCACCTGGATCTGGGCGGTAACGCGCAGCCACTTGCGTGGCCGGCAGGCCATTACCAACTGGGCGGCAGGGCTGACCCTGTGCTGGGGGCTGGCGCTCAGCCTGTGGCTGCCGTGGCTGGATGCAGCCAAGAGCTACCGTCCGGTGGTGGAGAGCATGGTGCGAGCCATGCCGGCAGCCGGACTGGACAAGACGCAATGTATCGCGACGGAAAGCCAGAATATGGTGGCGCGCATCAGCTGGCATTACTACGCGGGTATCGATCTGCTGGCTTATCCGGCCGGGGAGAGCAGTCCTTGCGATTACCAGTTGCGCATGCGTTCACGTAGCGAAGGCTTGGCCGAACCGGGCTGGACCTTGCTATGGCAGGGATCGCGTCCGCGTGAGAAGTTTGAGTTGTTTGGCCTGTTCCGCCGCTCGAGCCACTAGTGGCGCGAGCCACCATTTGCCAATTGAAGGGCCGGATCATGCCGGCCCTTTTTCATGCGCTATGCGCTTGCAGTGCTGCCATGACCGCCGGCAGGCTTTCCGCCACGGCAAACAGTTCCCGCTCTTCAAAGCGCACATGCGCAGTCATGGTATCGGCAAAAGCCTGCAAGATGGCCGGGCTGGCCAGTTCGGCGTGTTGCAACAGGCGACGCAGGTGGGCGTGCTGTTCCAGCGTGCGTTCAACCAGCTGGCCATGACCGGCTTGCGCCAGCGCCGGTAGCAAGGTGCGCTCTTCCTCGGCAAAGTGGGCTTGCAAGCTGTGTGCTGCCTGCTGGCTGATTTTGTCGGCGGCCTGTCGCCATTGTGCGGCATCATCGCTACGGGCTGCTTTGCCAGCCTGGATGGCGAGGGACAGTGCGTGGTGGTGCTCGCGGGATAGAGGGGTAAGTGCGGCGCTGCGTTTCATGCTGTGCTCTGTTGACTGGGGTGATCAGCCTGCATCAAGCGCTGAGGGGCAGCCTTGAGCGCGCTCAAGCATTGGCGGCTTGCCCCGTGTTGCAGTCGGGGCGGCTAGCCGCCCCGTACCGCCAGTCGCTTCAGTGTTGCAGTTGCGGCAGGTTGGCAAACAGTTTGAGCGCCTCCGGATTGGCTAGCGCGCTCAGATTGTTGACCGGTTCGCCATGAATGACATTCTTCACTGCCAGCTCGACAATCTTGCCGCTGATGGTGCGCGGGATATCCGCCACGGCGATGATACGCGCCGGCACATGGCGTGGGCTGGCTCCACGCTTGATTTGCTCGCGTATGCGCACCGTGAGTGCTTCGTCCAGCTGGCAACCCTCACGCAGCCTGACAAACAGCACCACGCGTTCGTCGTCCTGCCAACGCTGTCCCACGGCCAGGCTTTCCAGTACTTCGGCAATGCTCTCCACCTGGCGATAGATCTCGGCGGTGCCGATGCGCACGCCACCGGGGTTGAGCACGGCATCGGAACGGCCGTAAATCACCATGCCATCGTGCTCGGTCAGCTCGGCATAGTCGCCATGGCACCAGATGTTGTCAAAGCGTCCGAAGTAAGCCTGGCGGTATTTGCTGCCCTGCTCGTCCTGCCAGAAGCCTACCGGCATGGAGGGGAAGGGGCGGGTGCACACCAGTTCGCCCTTTTCCTGGCGCACCGGCCGGCCATGGCTGTTGTAGATGTCCACCGCCATGCCCAGCCCGCGACATTGCAGCTCGCCACGGTATACCGGCAGCGTGGCACAACCCAGGGCAAAGCAGGACACGATGTCGGTACCGCCGGAGATGGACGCCAGATTGATGTCCTGCTTGATATTGGCGTACACCCAGTCATAGCTTTCCGCCATCAGTGGCGAACCGGTGGAGAAGATGGCGCGCAGTGCATCCAGCCGGTATTCCGTGGCCGGGCTCAGGTTGATCTTGCGCAGTCCGTCGATGTATTTGGCCGACGTGCCGAAATGGCTGAATTGCCATTGCTGTGCATAGTCCCACAGCACGCGCCCCTGTGCGGCAAAGGGCGAACCGTCGTACAGCATCAGCGCCGCACCGGAAGCGAGGCCGGACACCAGCCAGTTCCACATCATCCAGCCGCAGGTGGTGAAGAAGAACAAGTGGTCAGCATGGTGCACATCGCCGTGCAGCTGGTGTTCTTTCAGGTGCTGCAGCAGGGTGCCGCCGGTGCCGTGCACGATGCACTTGGGTTTGCCGGTGGTACCGCTGGAATACAGGATGAACAAGGGGTGGTTGAAGTCCACCCGGGTGTAGTGCAAGGGGCCTGCTGCAAACGGCGCAATGAAGTCGCTCAGGGGCTGGGTGCGCGGCAGGCTGGCAGCAAACTCCACGGCATCGCCCAGATAGGGGATGGCGATGAATTGTTCTACCGAGGGCAGGCCGGCAGCCAGTGCCTGCATCTTGTCGTGGATATCGATCTGTTTGCCGTTATACCAGTAGCCATCCGGGCAGAACAGTATTCTGGGTTCGGTCTGGTCAAAGCGGTCGATGGCGCCGTCGATGCCAAAATCCGGTGAGCAACTGGTCCACACCGCGCCCAGGCTGGTGGTGGCCAGCATGGCGGCCACAGTTTCCGGCATATTGGGCAGCAGGCCGGCCACGCGGTCGCCCGGCTTGATGCCGGCGGCCAGCAAGGCCTGTTGCAGGCGGGATACCAGCTGACGCAGTTGCTGCCAGCTTAGCTGGCGCTGCAGCTTGTCCTCGCCCCAGAACACCAGGGCGGTGCCATCGCCATCATGGCGCAGCAGGTTTTCTGCATAATTGAGCCGGGCTTCAGGAAAGAAGCGGGCGGCCAGCATGTTGTCGCCGTTTTCCAGTGCCGTATTGCCCTTGTCGCCGATGACGCCGCAGTAGTCCCATACCAGTGCCCAGAAACGGCCGGGGTCGTCCACGCTGGCCTGCCACAGGCTGTGGTAGTCGGGCAGCGGGCGGTCATAGGCGGCTTCGGCCAGCCGCTGAAAGGCATGCAGATGGGAGCCGGCCACACGGGCGGCGCTAGGGTGCCAGATCGGGGTGGTGGAATGCTGCATGTTGCTCCTCTTTATTGTTGTCACGGGCGCGGCGGGCCGTGCGTGCAAGCATCAGTGGTGGCGGCCCATGGCCTGTGCGACCCGCGAAACCGGTGCGCGGCCCAGCAGGCCGGAAACGAACCATGCCGTTTCCACCAGTCGTGGCAGCGCGACGCCGCAGTCCACGCCCAGCCCGTTCATCAGGTAGACCACATCTTCCGTTGCGACATTGCCGGAAGCTCCACGAGCATACGGGCAGCCGCCCAGCCCGGCAACGGAGGAGTCGAAGGTCCGGACTCCCGCCTGAAAAGACGCATGAATATTGCTGATGGCCATGCCGTAAGTATCGTGGAAGTGGCCAGCCAGCTTTTCCATTGGCACAAGCTTGCTCACGGCTGCCAGCATGTCCAGCACGCGGTTGGGCGTGCCCGTGCCTATGGTGTCGCCCAGCGAGATTTCGTAGCAGCCCATGTCCAGCAGGCGGGCGGCGACTTCCGCCACTTTGGCCGGGGCAATGGCCCCTTCATAAGGACAGTCCACCACACAGGATACATAGCCACGCACGCGGATGTTCTCGCGGCGGGCGCTGGCCAGCACGCTGTCGAAGCGGGCCAGGCTTTCGGCAATGCTGGCATTGATGTTTTTCTGGCTGAAGCTTTCACTGGCCGCGCCGAACACGGCGATTTCGCGCACACCTGCCGCCAGTGCCTGCTCCATGCCCTTGTCGTTAGGTACCAGTACCGGGTAATTCACTGGGCCGGACAGATCCAGCGCTTGCAACACATGCAGGCTGTCGGCCATTTGTGGCACCCATTTGGGCGAGACAAATGCGCCGGCTTCGATGGTGGTGAGGCCGCTGGCTGCCAGGCGGCGGATCAGTTCCAGCTTGCTGGCCGTGTCCAGTTGCTGCTTTTCGTTTTGCAGCCCGTCACGCGGGCCGACTTCGACAATCTTCACGCGAGTCATTCTGTCCTCCATGCCGCCACTCAGGCAGCGTCGAAATCCACCAGCTCATCGCCATCACACACCTGCTCGCCAGCGGCAAAGTAAAAGCCGCGCAGCACGCCGTCGGCAGGGGCGTGAATGGTGTGTTCCATCTTCATGGCCTCCAGAATCAGCAAGGGCTCGCCTTGACGGACAGTCTGGCCGGCCTTGGCCAGCAGGGTGACCACCCGGCCTGGCATCGGGGCTTTCAGATGGGTCACACCGTGGACTGTGTCTTCTGTTACGGCATAGGGGTCGACCCACTCCAGTTGCAGGCGTTCACCTTGTACGAACAACAGCCGTTGCAGATCCAGCCGTACCACGCTGGCGCAAAGCACCAGGCCATCCAGTGTCGCCTGCAATTGGCGGCCGTGCAGACGGGCTTGAACCTCGACTTGCTGCCCCGCCACCGTAACGACAAAACCCTGTTCAAGATAACGCAGCCCCACGCTATGTAGCTGCTCGCCCTGGCGAAACTGCACGCTCTGTTCCAGTACGCCGTTCAGCCGCCAGCCGGCAGGCGCCGGGTAGGGCGCGGCGGTGTGCAGGGCCTCGGCCACGGCCAGCAAGGCCAGTTGCTGCGCTGTTGGCGCCGCTGGTGCGGGCAACAGCACATCCTGATGGCGGGCAATCAGCCCGGTATCGACCTGGCCACTGGCAAAGCTGTCATGCTGCACGATGCGCCGCAGAAAGGCGATATTGCTGCTGACGCCGGCAATCTGGTACTGCGCCAGTGCCGTATCCAGCTGTTGCAGGGCCGCGTCCCGGTTTTCTCCCCACACGATCAGCTTGGCAATCATCGGGTCGTAGAAGGGGCTGATGCTGTCTCCCTGAACCACGCCGGTATCGATGCGGACCTGGGCACTTTCTTGCGGCGTTTGCAGGTGAATCAGCTGACCGGTGGCCGGCAGGAAGCCCTTGTCCGGGTCTTCCGCATAAATGCGTGCCTCGATTGCGTGGCCATGAATCTTCAGTTCTTCCTGTCGCAGCGGCAGTGGCTGACCGGCAGCGACGTGCAACTGCCAGGCCACCAGATCCTGCCGGGTGATCATTTCTGTCACCGGGTGTTCTACCTGCAGGCGGGTATTCATTTCCATGAAATAGAAGGCCCCCGGCTGGCCATTGGCCTGCACGTCGACAATGAATTCCACCGTACCGGCACCGATGTAGCCGACGGCACGGGCGGCGGCGCAGGCGGCTTCGCCCATGGCCTGGCGCATGACGGCGGGCAGGTGTGGGGCGGGAGCTTCTTCCAGCACTTTCTGGTGGCGGCGTTGCACCGAGCAGTCGCGCTCGAACAGGTAGACGCACTGGCCATGGCTGTCGGCAAATACCTGGATTTCCACATGGCGTGGTCGGGTCAGGTATTTTTCCACCAGCACCTTGTCATCACCAAAGCTGGCGCTGGCCTCGCGCTGGCAGGAAGCCAGTGCGGCAGCGAAATCTTCGCTGCGCTCGACTATGCGCATGCCCTTGCCACCACCGCCGGCGCTGGCCTTGATCAAGACCGGATAGCCGATGTGGTCGGCCTGTTGCTGCAGGAATTCTGCTTGCTGCTCGGCACCGTGGTAGCCGGGTACCAGTGGCACACTGGCTTTTTCCATCAGGGTTTTGGCGGCCGACTTGCTACCCATGGCGGCGATGGCACGGGCTGGTGGGCCGATGAAGGCGATGCCGGCAGCCGTGCAGGCGGCGGCAAAATCGGCATTTTCCGACAGGAAGCCATAGCCAGGATGGATGGCCTCGGCACCGCTGGCGCGGGCGATGTCCAGGATGGTGTCGGCTTTGAGATAGGACTCGGCAGCGGGTGCCGGGCCGAGTCGCCAGGCTTCATCCGCCAGTTTGACAAAGCGGGCGTCGGCATCGGCATCGGAATACACCGCCACGGTGGCTATGCCCAGCTGACGGGCGGTCTTGATCACCCGGCAGGCTATTTCGCCGCGGTTGGCGATGAGGATTTTCTTAAACATGGCAGTCTCCCGCGGCGAAATCGCCACGGCGCAGGCGCGCCGTCAGGTGATGTTGCTGCGCAGCTGCGCAGCCTTGCGGCTGCTGGTCACTGCGGTTGGCGATGAGGATTTTCTTGAACATGGCTGCGTCCTTATTGTTCTTGTTGCCAGGCGGGCGGGCGTTTGTCGAAGAAGGCGGCCAGCCCTTCGCGGGCTTCCCGGCTCACGCGAATGCTTGCAATGCGCCCGGCCGTGTCGCTTAGCAGATCATCATCCCAGGGCGAGGCCTCGTGTAGCACCGACAGCAAATCCTTGGCGGCAGACAGGGCTTGCGGCGCACCCTGGGCCAGTTCGGCGGCTATGCCGGCAATACGCTCGTCCAGTGCTTCGGCGGCTACCACCTCGTGTACCAGGCCAATGCGGGCGGCGGTGGCGGCGTCAATGCGCTCGGCCGACAGGAAATAGCGTCGCGCCTGGCGCCAGCCGATGGCATCGGCCACATAGGGGCCAATGGTGGCGGGAATCAGCCCCAGCCGTACTTCGGTCAGGGCGAAACGGGCGTGTTCGGTGGCGATGGCGATGTCGCACACGGCGGTCAGTCCGGTGCCGCCGGCCATGGCTGCACCATGGATGCGGCCAATCACCGGTTTTTTGCTGCGGTAGATGGTCTTGAGCATGGCGGCCAGGTGGTGGGCGTCGGCCAGGTTTTCCGCTTCGCTATAGCCGGCAGCGCGGCGCATCCAGTCCAGATCGGCACCGGCAGAAAAGCTCTTGCCGCGCCCGGCCAGCACGATGACCCTGACGCTGTCGTCCAGTTGCAGCGCCTTGAAGGCGGCAGTCAACTCGGCGATCAGCGTTTCGTTCATGGCATTGTGCAGCTCGGGACGGTTCATCCATACCGTGGCGACCTTGCCCTGTTGTTCGATTTGCAGCGTGTCGTAGTGCATGGTGGCGGCTCCTTACATGCGGAACACGCCAAAGCGTGTCTTGTCGATGGGGGCGGACAGGGCCGCTTCCAGCGCCAGGCTCAGCACATCGCGGGTCTGGGCCGGGTCGATCACGCCGTCATCCCATAGTCGGGCACTGGCGTAATAAGGGTGGCCCTGGCGTTCGTATTGTTCGCGCACCGGGGCTTTCAGCGCTTCTTCCTGCTCGGCGCTAAAGGCCTCGCCCAGTTGTTCTTTCTTGACCTGGGCCAGTACCCCGGCAGCCTGTTCGCCACCCATCACCGAGATACGGCTGTTCGGCCACATCCACAGCATGCGCGGGCTGTAGGCGCGGCCACACATGCCGTAGTTGCCTGCCCCAAAGCTGCCGCCAATCAGCACGGTGAATTTGGGTACGCTGGCGCAGGCCACGGCGGTGACCAGCTTGGCGCCATCCTTGGCAATGCCGCCGTTTTCATATTTCTTGCCCACCATGAAGCCGGTGATGTTTTGCAGGAAGATCAGCGGAATGCCGCGCTGGCAGCACAGTTCGACAAAGTGCGCACCCTTGAGGGCCGATTCGGAAAACAGGATGCCGTTGTTGGCGATGATGCCGACGCGCCAGCCATTGAGCCGGGCAAAGCCGGTGACCAGTGTGCTGCCGTAGTTCTGCTTGAATTCGTCGAAGTCGGAATCGTCCACCAGCCGGGCGATGATTTCGCGCACATCAAACGGCTTTTTCGGGTCGGCCGGAATCACACCATAGATTTCCTCGGCGGCATGGCGCGGTGGTTTTGCTTCGACGCGGTCCAGCACACCCTGTTTGTGCCAGTTGAGGTCGGCCACGATGCGGCGGGCAATGCCCAGCGCGTGGGCATCGTTCTGCGCCAGGTGGTCGGCCACGCCGGAGATGCGGGTGTGCACATCGCCGCCGCCCAGTTCTTCTGCCGTCACGACTTCACCGGTGGCGGCCTTCACCAGCGGCGGGCCGCCCAGGAAGATGGTGCCTTGCTCTTTGACGATGATGGTTTCATCCGACATGGCCGGTACATAAGCGCCGCCAGCGGTGCAACTGCCCAGCACCACGGCGATTTGCGGAATGCCGGCGGCGGATAATTGGGCCTGGTTGTAGAAGATGCGGCCAAAGTGTTCCTTGTCGGGAAACACTTCGTCCTGCAAGGGCAGGAAGGCACCGCCGGAATCCACCAGATAGACGCAGGGCAGGCGGTTTTCCCTGGCGATCTCCTGGGCGCGCAGGTGCTTTTTCACCGTCATCGGGTAGTAAGTCCCGCCCTTGACCGTGGCATCGTTGGCGATGATCAGGCAGTCCACGCCGGCAATGCGGCCGATGCCGCTGATCAGGCTGGCTCCTGGGGCATCATCGTTATACATGCCGTGGGCGGCCAGCTGGGACAGCTCCAGAAAGGGCGCGCCCGGGTCCAGCAGCAGGTTGATGCGCTCACGCGGCAGCAGCTTGCCACGGGCCACATGCTTGGCGCGCGGGCCTTCGCCGCCGCCCAGTGCCGCCGTGGCGACCTTCTGTTTCAAGTCATCCACCAGCGCACGCATTTTGTCGGCATTGGCCTGGAAGTCTGGCGCGCGCGGGGAGAGTTTGGATTCGATGATTGGCATGATTTTAGGGAGTGGGGAGTAGGGAGTAGCAGGTGACGGGTGGGGAACTCCCCACTCCCGACTCTCTACTCCTGGTGTTAGTGGTCAGTAGGGTGTGGGCGAGTGAACGGTTTTACTCCCGACTCCCCACTCTCTACTCCCGGTGTTCAGCGTGTTTCAGCCATCAGTTCGCGACCAATCAGCCAGCGGCGGATTTCGCTGGTGCCCGCGCCGATTTCATACAGCTTGGCATCGCGCAGCAGGCGGCCGGTAGCATACTCATTGATATAGCCGTTGCCGCCCAGGCACTGGATGGCGTCCAGTGCCATCTGGGTAGCGTTTTCGGCGGCATACAGGATGGCTCCGGCGGCATCCTTGCGCGTCTGGCGGCCACTCTCGCCACGATCCAGCGCCTGGCCGACGGCATAGACATAGGCGCGGCTGGCGGATAGCTTGACGTACATGTCGGCCAGCTTGCCCTGCATCAGCTGGAAGTCGCCGATAGCCTGGCCAAACTGCTTACGGTCGTTCAGATAGGGGACGACGATATCCATGCAGGCCTGCATGATGCCCAGCGGGCCAGCCGCCAGTACGGCGCGTTCGTAGTCCAGCCCGCTCATCAGCACCTTCACGCCATTGCCTTCGCCACCCAGCACGTTTTCGGCCGGGATTTCACAGTTGTCGAAGAACAGCGGGTAGGTGTTGGAGCCGCGCATGCCCAGCTTGTCCAGCTTGCTGCCGTGGCTGAAACCGGCAAAGCCTTTTTCCACGATAAAAGCCGTGATGCCCTTGGCGCCGGCATTGATGTCGGTTTTGGCGTATACCACCAGCGTGTCGGCATCGCCGCCATTGGTAATCCACATCTTGCTGCCGTTCAGCACATAGCAGTCACCTTTTTTGTCGGCGCGCAGCTTCATGCTGACCACATCGGAACCGGCATTGGGCTCGGACATGGCCAGCGCGCCCACGTGCTCGCCGGAGATCAGCTTGGGCAGGTAGCGGGCTTTTTGTTCGGCATTACCGTTTTTCTGGATCTGGTTCACGCACAGATTGGAGTGCGCACCGTAGGACAGCGCCACCGAGGCCGACGCCCGGCTGAGTTCTTCCATCACCATCATGTGGGCCAGATAGCCCATATTGGCACCGCCGTATTCCTCTTCGGCAGTGATGCCCAGCAAGCCCATCTCGCCAAATTTGCGCCACAGATCGGCCGGGAACAGATTGTCCTGATCGATTTGCGCGGCACGCGGGGCGATTTCGGCGTCGGCAAAATCCTTCACGCTCTGGCGCAACATGTCGTAGGTGTCGCCGTGGTCAAAACGCAGGCTGCTGTACATGGTGTTTCTCCTCGGGTGCCGGTCTTGGCGGCAAGGCCTGACAGGCTATTGTGAAGGTGATGTTAATGATTTGAATATTGAATTACGCTTACGTTAACGTCAATACGAGGTGGTAAAAAAACCTGCCACAGGGCAGGTGTTCAGGCCGGGGTATCGGACTTGGTGGTCATCTGGTCGATCACGCCACGGCAGTGCTGCTCCAGAGCGTCTATTTCCGCCAAGACCACATCGATATCGCGGCGTTGCTCTTCCAGCTGCTCGCGCCGGGCCACCAGCAAATGCAGCAGCTTCAGCGACTGGCTGGCTTCGTCGCGCGCCAGATCGTATAGGTCGATGATTTCGCGAATTTCCGACAGCGACAGGCCAATGCGCTTGCCGCGCAGGATCAGCCGCAGGCGGGCACGGTCGCGGCGGGTGAACACGCGCTGGCGGCCATCACGCTTGGGTTCGATCAGGCCTTGTTCCTCGTAGAAGCGGATGGTACGCAGGGTGACATCAAAATCACGTGCCAGATCTGAAATGGTGAAGAGTTCTGCTTCTGTCATGGTGTCTGCTTTCAGTATTTGTACGGATTGTAGCGTTTTTCCCACTGCTTCTCATCCTGAATGGCGCATTACGTTTACGTAATCGTCAACTTGTGGGATTAATGCAAAAAAGACCTCTGCGCCAGGAGGCCACGCGGCCGAACAGGGAAGCGGCTCCACCGGACAAAAGACCACAACAAGGAGACAGTAGCAATGAAGCACGCCAGCTATGTGCACGGTGCCAGCCCGCAAGCGCTGATCGGGCAAACGATAGGCCAGTTGTTTGATGCGGCCTGCCAGCAATATGCCAGCCAGGAAGCACTGGTCGTGCGCCACCAGGGCATACGCTGGAACTATGCCGAATTGCGTCAGCAGGTGGATAGTCTGGCTTGCAGCCTGATTCGCCTTGGCCTTGCGCCGGGAGACCGCATCGGCATCTGGTCGCAGAACAATGCCGAATGGGTGCTGACCCAGTTCGCCACGGCCAAGGCCGGGCTGGTGCTGGTGAATATCAATCCGGCCTATCGTCGTTCCGAACTGGAATATGCCATCAACAAGGTAGGCTGCCGGGCATTGATTGCCTCGCCCAGCTTCAAGAGCAGCAACTACATTGAAATGCTGCAGGATCTGCTGCCAGAACTGGCCGACTGCCAGCCCGGTCAGCTCAAGGCTGCGCGCATGCCACAGCTGGAGTGGGTCATCCGCATGGGGCAGCAGGCCACGCCCGGCATGCTGGGATTTGCCGATTTGTTGGCCGCACCGACGCCGCAGGAGCTGGCTGCCTTGCAGCAGCTAGGCCAGACCCTGCAATTCGACGATGCCATCAATATCCAGTTTACCTCCGGCACCACCGGTAGCCCCAAGGGCGCCACGCTGTCGCATCACAACATCCTCAACAACGCCTATTTCACCGGCGAAGCCATGCGCTTTGGCGCGAACGACCGGCTGTGTATCCCGGTGCCGCTCTACCACTGTTTCGGCATGGTGCTGGGCACGCTCACCTGCCTGACGCACGGTGCCTGCATGGTATTTCCGGCAGAAAGTTTCGATGTGCTCAGCGTACTGCATACCGTACAGGAAGAGCGCTGTACCGCCCTGCATGGCGTGCCGACCATGTTTATCAGCCTGCTGGATCATCCGCAGTTTGCCGATTTCGACCTGTCCAGCCTGCGTACCGGGGTGATGGCCGGCAGTCCCTGTCCGATTGAGGTGATGAAGCGGGTGACCACGTTGATGCACATGTCGCAAGTCACCATTGGCTACGGCATGACCGAAACCAGCCCGCTCAGTTTCCAGAGCCGCGCCGACACACCGCTGGACAAGCGGGTGTCCACCGTGGGGCTGGTGCATCCGCATGTGGAGGTGAAAATCGTCGATAACGATGGCCGCATCGTGGCGCATGGCGAAACCGGCGAGCTGTTGACCCGTGGCTATTCGGTGATGCTGGGCTACTGGGACGATCCGCAGAAAACCGCCGACTCCATCGACCGTGCCGGCTGGATGCACAGCGGCGATCTGGCGGTGATGGACGGGCAGGGCTATGTCAACATCGTCGGCCGGGTGAAGGACATGGTGATACGTGGTGGCGAAAACATCTACCCGCGTGAAGTGGAAGAGTTTTTCTATAGCCACCCGAAGATTCAGGAAGTGCAGGTGATCGGCGTGCCGGACGACCGCTTTGGCGAAGAACTATGCGCCTGGATCAAGCTGCGCGATGGAGAAACGGCTAGTGTGGACGATATGCGTGCCTTCTGTCAGGGGCAGATTGCCCATTACAAGATTCCGCGTTACATCGAGTTTGTCGACAGCTTTCCCATGACCATTACCGGCAAGATCCAGAAGTTTGTCATGCGCCAGCAGATGAAGGAAAAGCTGGGGCTGAGCGATGCCCGTACTGCCTGATGGGAGGTGGATCAAGCCTTGTGCGAAATGGCCCCGACGTGCCGGGGCTTTTTTCGATACAATGCGGCCAATTCATTCTGACCGCTAGGAGCGCACCATGACTGATATTGTATTCAATGACGCCGATCTGGCCCGGCTGGAACAGTTGCTGACGCCCCTGTCGATCAGTGGCAGTACCATGCGGCCCGACGAAGCCCAGGGTTTCTTCGCCGCATTGGCCAGCGGCCCGGATGCCCCGGAGCGCGCGATGTGGCTGGCCGAGGTGCTGGGTGATGCTCCTGCCTTTGACAAGCCAGAAGAAAAGGTCGAACTGGAAAACCTGCTGCAAAAGCTGTTCGACGTCACCGCGCATGTCCTGGCCGATGGCCGTGAGCTGGACCTCATCCTCTACGCCGACGATGACAGTGATAGCGAAGACGACGAAGCCGACTACTGGCCGTGGTGCAATGCCTATCTGTACGCGCTGGACGTGGTCGACACCGACTGGTTTGAAGCGGCCGACGATGAAGGTTTCGAAGACCTGCTGATGCCTATCCTGGTGCTGGGCGGCATGTTCGAGGAAGAAGAAGGCGAAGATCTGGTCACCTTTACCGATGAGGAAAAGGACGACTGCAAGGAACAGCTGCCGCAAGCACTGATTGCTGTGTTCAACTACTGGCGCGCCAAGGCTCAGGCACCGGAAACCGTGCGCCGTGAAGGCGACAAGGTCGGCCGCAACGACCCCTGCCCCTGCGGCAGCGGCAAGAAATACAAGGCCTGCTGCGGTAGCAATTAAGCCTGTTTGTTTCAAGTACAAAACCCGCATCAGTGACTGATGCGGGTTTTTTGTCTTGATAACACCGCATGCAAAAAGCATGGCAGGTCGGAATGGTTTTGATTAGAATGAAAAACGAGAGTACGAGCTCTCTTTTTTTCATTCCTTTATTCATAAGCCCGGCATGCCGGGCTTTTTTTTGTCTGGATTTTTCCTGGTCATGGTATCGGCAGCCAATAAAAAAACGGCCCCGCAGGGCCGTATCAGTGGAGTCGAACAAGCAATCAGAAGGCGAAGTGTTCCTCATCCAGCGCCATCAGCGGCGCGGCACCGCCCTTGATGCGGGCGAGCAGGGTGTGCACTTCCGGGAAGAGCTTGGCCATGTAGAAGCGGCCGGTGGCAATCTTGGCCTGGTAGAAGGCATCATCGCCCTGGCCCAGGCTGGCGTGCGCCACTTCTGCCATGCGTGCCCAGAGCCAGGCATAGCTCAGATGGCCGATCAGGCGCAGATAGTCGGTGGCGGCTGCACCGGCTTCGTCCTTGTTCTGCAGGCTGGCCATGCCGATGCCCATGGTCACCTCGCCTACGTCCTTCATCAGCCTGGCCAATGGCGCGATGTACTCGGCCAGCTTGTCATTGCCTTCATTGGCCTGGCAGAACTGGTGAATCTGCTTGGTAAACTTGCGCAGCTTCTGGCCCTGATCCAGCAATACCTTGCGGCCCAGCAGGTCGATGGCCTGGATGCCATTGGTGCCTTCGTAAATCTGCGAGATACGGCAGTCGCGTACCAGTTGTTCCATGCCCCATTCACGAATGAAACCGTGGCCACCGAACACCTGCATGCCCATATTGGCAGCCTCATAGCCATTGTCGGTCATGAAGGCCTTGGCCACCGGCGTGAGCAGGGCGACCAGATCGGCCGCATCCTGGCGGGCGGCGGCATCCGGGTGCTTGTCCTCGATGTCCAGTTGCAGGGCGAGCAGGGCAGTCAGTGCGCGGCCGGCCTCGGTATAGGCTTTCTGGGTCAGCAGCATGCGGCGCACGTCCGGATGCACGATGATGGGGTCGGCTGCCTTGTCCGGACATTTGGCTCCGGTGAGCGCACGCATTTGCAAACGCTCGCGGGCATAGGCCAGCGCACCCTGGAACGAGGCTTCGCCAATGCCCAGACCCTGCATGCCGCAGCCCAGACGCGCCGCATTCATCATGGTGAACATGCAGGACAGGCCCTTGTTGGCTTCGCCAATCAGATAGCCTTTGGCACCATCCAGATTGATCACCGCCGTGGCATTGGCCTTGATGCCCATCTTGTGTTCCAGGCTGCCGCAGGCTACCGGATTGCGGCTGCCGTCGGCGTGGTACTTCGGCACGATGAACAGCGAAATCCCCTTCACATCCTTGGGCGCATCCGGCAAACGGGCCAGCACCAGGTGGATGATGTTGTCGGACATGTCGTGTTCGCCGGCGGAGATGAAGATCTTGGTGCCGGTAATGCTGTAGCTGCCATCGCCATTGGGCTCGGCACGGGTTTTCAGCAGACCCAGGTCGGTGCCGCAATGCGGTTCGGTCAGGCACATGGTGCCGGTCCAGCTGCCATCCACCAGACGCGGCAGGTAAGTGGCCTTCTGCTCGGGGGTACCGTGGGCGTGGATGGCCGCATAAGCGCCATGCGACAGGCCGGGATACATCGACCAGGCCACATTGGACGAGCACTGCATTTCCATGACCGGGAAGGCCAGTGATTTGGGCATGCCCTGGCCACCGTAAGTGGGGTCACAGTCCAGTGCCGGGAAACCCAGTTCGCAATATTGTTTGTAGGCTTCCTTGAAGCCCGGCGGGGTGGTGACCGCCTTGGTGCTGGGGTCAAACTGGCAGCCTTCTTCGTCGGCCTGGCGGTTCAGCGGGGCCAGTTCGCTTTCACAAAACTGGGCAGCGGCTTCCAGATAGGAGGTAAAGATGTCCTGGGTGGCTTCCTCGTAGCCGGGCAGGGCGGGGATGATGTCCTGTACCTTGATCAGTTCGTTGAGCACAAAGTCAAAGTCGCGCAGCGGGGCTTTGTATGCGGGCATGGGGTCTCTCCTGTTGGTTGCGCTGCCCGGGTTTTCCGGGTCGAATAGCTGGTGTGGGCAGGGTGATGATGTTGTGTCCACTTAATTCAAACGCTTGTTTAATTTATTCCGTGGCGTTTGACAACCCCTTTTACCTGCGCCCCCCTGGTGGTGTGGCATTACGACAACGGGAAAGTGGCTGGCCATGTCTTGCTTGCGGACAAAAATTCGCCGTCTCAGTGCTTACCGCCACCAGCTGTTGAGCCGTCCGGGGCTGGGCTGGCTGGGACGCTGGCTGGACCAGCCAGCCTGCTGGGCCGTGCAGCGGCGCAAGGTGGCGCAAGGCGTGGCACTTGGCCTGCTCACCGGTTTGCTGCCGGGGCCGCCCAAGCGGCTGGCCACCTTGCTGCTGGCGCTGTGCCTGCGCGTCAATCTGCCGGCAGCCTTGCTGGCCACGCTGTATAGCAATCCGCTTACCATCCTGCCGCTTTATTTTCTCGCTTATTCCTGTGGACTGCTGTTACTGGGCGACCCGGCTGCAGGTACAATGAGCCAGCCTCCATCCTGGGAGGCGCTGCCGCTTGAGCAGTGGGCGCTGCAGCTGGCGCACTGGTTACTGTCGCTGGGCTGGCCTTTGTTGCTCGGTTTGCTGGTCATGGGGCTGGGGCTGGCCTTGTGCGGCTATGTCTTGGTGATGCTGGGCTGGCGCTGTGCCGTGGTTCGAAACTGGAAAAACAGAAAGGCAGCACGTGGATCTTGTTGAAAAGAAACTGCAGTCGGAGCTGGTGTATGAGGGTGGCTTTCTCAAGGTACACAAGGACAAGGTACTGCTGCCGGATGAGTCTCACGCCAGCCGCGAGTACATCCTGCATCCTGGTGCCGTGGCCATCCTGGCGCTGACGCCGGACCGGCAACTGGTGCTGGAGCGGCAATACCGCTACCCGGCCGGCCGGGTGTTTCTGGAGATTCCTGCCGGCAAGATCGATCCCAACGAAGCCCCGGAGCAGACGGCGCGCCGCGAGCTGCTGGAAGAAACCGGCTACCAGGCGGCCAGCTGGCGTTATCTGGGTACCGCCTATCCCTGCATTGGTTATTCTAACGAGCAGATCAGCTATTACCTGGCCGAAGGGCTGCAAGCCGGTGAACGGCAGCTGGACGAAGGCGAGTTTCTCGAAGTGTTGACCCTGCCGCTGGAGCAGGTGATGCAGATGGCGCTGTCCGGTGAAATCTGCGATAGCAAATCCATTGTCGGCCTGCACTGGCTGGCTGCCTACCTGGATGGGAGACTGCCCGGTGCCGCCGTTTGACCCCTATCATGAACGCCGTGGTGCGCGCCGCTTGCAGATGGGTTGCAAGGCCCGCATCCGCTCGCTGCACACCGGCGAAACCCACTATGGCGAATGTGTCGACCTGTCGGTAGACGGCATGGCCTTTCGCTCTTCCTACGTTCCACAGCATGGCGAACGCTTGTCAGTCATTGTGCTGGCCCCCGCAGTGGGTGGTTTGCCGGGCAAGCCGCTGGAAGCCGAGGTGGAAGTGCGCCGCTGCAATGAGGTCAAGCGTGGGCAGGTGTATGAAATCGGCACGCGCATTATCGAGCGCAAGAGCTGAAACATCTGCTTGCAAATTGATACATTATTCTTTCAGCTTGCCCTGGCTGGTTGATGTTTTTCTATGTGCATGATTTAAAAGATTTATTTTTTTAAAATGCCAGTGGCGAATTTAACACCTTAGTTTTTTCTTTGGTCATATCAAGATATTTCTCAATAAAATTCAGTGACTTACTAGGCGGTTATGTCGAAAGTCCTGATTGCCTCGCTTTTATTCTTGCTCTCCAGCGCATGTGCTATACCCAGAAAAAGAGAACCTGAAAACCAGTCAGTACTCTAAATTTTGCCAGGGGAATGCGGGTGCGCCATGCACGCCGTGCGCGCCCCTGCAACCAGCCAGGAGAGAGCCATGCACCCGGACATCTTGAGCCACTACGCCTCCCGTTACGACAAGACGCGTGAAGAGGAATACACCATTCAGGAGTATCTGGAGATCTGCAAACGAGATCCAGCTGCTTATGCCACGGCTTCCGAGCGCATGCTGGCCGCCATTGGCGAACCGGAACTGGTGGATACCCGTCACGACCAGCGTCTGTCGCGCATCTTTTCCAACAAGGTCATCAAGGTCTATCCCGCCTTCCGCGAGTTTTACGGTACCGAGGAAGTGATCGAGCAGGTGGTGGCCTATTTCCGCCATGCCGCCCAGGGGCTGGAAGAGAAGAAACAGATTCTCTACCTGCTGGGGCCGGTGGGCGGTGGCAAATCGTCGATTGCCGAAAAGCTGAAAGAGCTGATGGAGCAGGTGCCCTTCTATTGCCTGAAAGGCAGCCCGCTGAACGAGTCGCCGCTGGGCCTGTTCAATGTGGAAGAGGACGGTGCCATTCTGGAGGAAGAATTCGGCATTCCGCGCCGTTATCTCAAGACCATTCCCAGCCCGTGGGCAGTGAAACGGCTGCATGAGTTCAACGGCGACATCGGCCAGTTCAAGGTAGTGAAGCGCTATCCGTCGGTGCTGCGGCAGATCGCCGTGGCCAAGACCGAGCCGGGCGACGAAAACAACCAGGACATTAGCTCGCTGGTGGGCAAGGTGGACATCCGCAAACTGGAAAAGTATGCCCAGGACGACCCGGATGCCTACAGCTACTCCGGTGGCCTCTGCCTGGCCAACCAGGGTCTGCTGGAATTCGTGGAAATGTTCAAGGCGCCGATCAAGGTGCTGCATCCGCTGCTGACCGCCACCCAGGAAAGCAATTTCAAGGGTACCGAGGGCTTTGGCGCGATTCCTTTTGACGGCATCGTGCTGGCCCACTCCAATGAATCGGAGTGGAAGCAGTTCCGCAACAACAAGAACAACGAGGCCTTCCTCGATCGTATCTACATCGTCAAGGTGCCGTACTGCCTGCGGGTGACCGAAGAGATCAAGATCTACGACAAGCTGATCCGCAACTCGTCCCTGGGCAATGCACCCTGCGCACCGGGAACGCTGAAGATGATGGCGCAGTTTGCCATTCTGTCGCGGCTGAAAGAAACAGAAAACTCCAGCCTCTTCAGCAAGATGCAGGTGTACGACGGCGACAATCTGAAAGACACCGATCCCAAGGCCAAGTCGCTGCAGGAATACCGCGACTATGCCGGGGTGGACGAAGGCATGAACGGTCTGTCGACCCGCTTTGCCTACAAGATCCTGTCCAAGGTGTTCAACTTTGATAATCAGGAAGTGGCGGCCAACCCGGTGCATCTGCTGTATGTGCTGGAACAGCAGGTGGAGCGCGAGCAGTTCCCGGCCGAGCAGGAGCAGAAATATCTGACCTTCCTGAAAGAGTATCTGGCGCCCAAGTATGTGGAGTTCATTGGCAAGGAGATCCAGACCGCTTATCTGGAAAGCTACTCGGAATACGGCCAGAACATTTTCGACCGCTATGTCACCTTCGCCGACTACTGGATTCAGGACCAGGAATACCGCGATCAGGACACCGGCGAAATCTTCGACCGTACCTCGCTCAATGGCGAGCTGGAAAAGATCGAAAAACCGGCGGGGATTTCCAATCCCAAGGACTTCCGCAACGAAATCGTCAATTTCGTGCTGCGCGCCCGGGCCAATAATGGTGGCAAGAACCCGACCTGGACCAGCTATGAAAAGCTGCGCACGGTAATCGAGAAGAAGATGTTCTCCAATACCGAAGAGCTGCTGCCGGTGATTTCCTTCAATGCCAAGGCCAGCGTGGAAGATGCCAAGAAGCACGAAGACTTCGTCAACCGCATGGTGGAAAAGGGCTACACCGCCAAGCAGGTTCGTCTGCTGTGCGAATGGTATCTGCGGGTACGCAAGTCCTCCTGAGCAAGCGTCGGCAGCCGCGTGGTGACACGCGGCCGTCCGGCACCGATTCTGGTCCGGCCTGTCTAAAAGGATAGGGTCCGGCTTGGCCCGGATAGCTGCGGGTGGACGAAGCAGTGGTCGTGTTGGTCGACCTAGCGGGCCGCAGGAGACAACAGCGAGGTTGCCATGTCCCACATCATAGACAGACGCCTGAACGGCAAGAACAAGTCCGCGGTCAACCGCGAGCGTTTCTTGCGCCGTTTCAAGGCGCAGATCAAGGAAGCCGTTTCGCGTGCGGTGAAGGGGCGCAGTATCACCGATATCGAGAGCGGCGAGAAAGTCTCCATTCCGGTCAAGGATATTTCCGAGCCGGTATTTCATCATGGCCAGGGCGGGGTGCGTGAGCAGGTGCATCCGGGCAATGAGGAATTCATTCGGGGGGATCGCATTCAACGCCCGCAAGGCGGCGGGGGCGGTGGGGGTGGGGGTAAGGCCAGCCAGGATGGTGAGGGTGAGGACGACTTCGTGTTCGAGCTGTCGCGTGAAGAATTCCTCAATGTGTTCTTCGACGACCTGGCCCTGCCCAATCTGATCAAGACCCAGCTGATGGGCGTGGAAGAGCTCAAGCAGGTACGTGCCGGCTATACCAATGATGGCACGCCGGCCAATATCAGCATCGTGCGCTCTCTGCGTGGCGCGCTGGCGCGGCGGGTGGCCATGGCTGCGCCGACCCTGGCCAGCCTGGGCGAGGCCGAGGAAGATCTGGACCAGTTGCTGGAGTCGGATGAGGAAAGCGCGCTGGAAGTGCGCGACCAGCGCAAGCGCATCCACCTGCTGCGCGAAAAGCTGGCCAGCATCCCCTTCATCGATCCCTTCGATCTGCGCTACAACAATCGCATCAAGCAGCCCAAGCCCACCAGCCAGGCGGTGATGTTCTGCATCATGGATGTGTCCGGTTCAATGGACGAGCAGAAAAAGGACATGGCCAAGCGCTTCTTCATCCTGCTTTACCTGTTCTTGCAGCGGAACTACGACAAGATCGAAGTGGTGTTCATCCGCCATCACACCAGTGCGGTGGAAGTGAATGAAGAAGACTTCTTCCATTCGCGTGAAAGCGGCGGGACGGTGGTGTCCTCGGCGCTCAACCTGATGGCGGACATCGTCAAGAAGCGCTATAGCGGCAGCGAGTGGAACATCTATGCCGCCCAGGCTTCGGATGGCGACAACTGGGACAGCGATTCGGCCAATTGCGGCCGCATCATGGACGAACAACTGCTGCCCTATTGCCAGTATTTCGCCTACATCGAAATCACCGAAGGCGAGCCGCAAAACCTCTGGTACGAGTACCTCAAGGTCAAGGAACGTCAGCGGCATTTCGCCATGCAGAAAATCCGCTCGGCCTCCGATATTTATCCGGTCTTCCGGGAGCTGTTCAAACGCCAGCCAGCCACGCGCGCCTGAGTGCCAGGGCCGGCCGCCAAGGGGAATGCAGCATGACACCCATTTCCACCGGGTCCGAATGGACCTTCGACCTGATCGAAGAATACGACCGCGCAATCCGCAAGATCGCCGTGGATGAATTCCAGCTGGATGTCTATCCCAACCAGCTGGAAGTGATTACCGCCGAACAGATGATGGATGCCTACTCCTCGGTGGGCATGCCGGTTAACTACCATCACTGGAGCTTCGGCAAGCACTTTGTCGCCACCGAAAAAAGCTACAAGCGCGGCCAGATGGGGCTGGCCTACGAGATCGTCATCAACTCCAGCCCCTGCATTGCCTACCTGATGGAAGAAAACTCCATGACCATGCAGGCGCTGGTGATTGCCCATGCCGCCTATGGTCACAACAGTTTTTTCAAGGGCAATTACCTGTTCCGCGCCTGGACCGACGCCTCGGCCATTGTCGACTATCTGGTATTTGCCAAGTCCTACATCAGCAAATGCGAGGAGCGCTATGGCATCGACGAAGTGGAAATGTTGCTGGACTCCTGCCATGCGCTGATGAACTACGGCGTGGACCGCTACAAGCGGCCGCAGAAGCTGTCGTTGGCCAAGGAGCAAGCACGGCAGGAGGAGCGCGAGCAATATCTGCAAATGCAGGTCAACGATCTGTGGCGCACCATTCCCAAGCGGGACAAGGACGATGCCAACCGCGAACCAGCGCGCTTTCCGGCCGAACCGCAGGAAAACCTGCTGTACTTCATCGAAAAATCCGCGCCACTGCTGGAGCCGTGGCAGCGCGAACTGGTACGCATCGTGCGCAAGGTGGCGCAGTATTTCTACCCGCAACGGCAAACCCAGGTGATGAACGAGGGGTGGGCCACTTTCTGGCACTACACCATTCTCAACCGGCTGTACGACAAGGGCCTGGTGACCGATGGCTTCATGATGGAGTTTTTGCAGAGCCACACCAATGTGGTGTACCAGCCACCGGTGACGGCGCGCTGGTATAACGGCATCAACCCCTATGCCCTGGGCTTTTCCATGTACCAGGACATCAAGCGCATCTGCGAAGCCCCCACGGACGAGGACAAGGCCTGGTTTCCCGATCTGGCCGGTACCGACTGGCGTAGCTCGCTGGAATTCGCCATGAAGAATTTCAAGGACGAAAGCTTTATTTCGCAATACCTGTCGCCCAAGCTGATTCGCGATTTCCGCATGTTCTCCATTCGCGACGACGACCATGAAGACAAGCTGGAAGTGTCGGCCATCCACGATGAAATGGGTTATCGCGATATCCGCAGCAAGCTGGCCGAGCAATACAATCTGGGCTCGCGCGAACCGAACATCCAGGTGTGGTCGGTGAATGTGCGTGGTGACCGCAGCCTGACGCTGCGCCATACCATGCACAATCGCCGCCCGCTGGACGAGGGCAGTGCGCAGGAAGTGCTCAAGCATGTGGGACGCTTGTGGGGTTTTGATGTGCGGCTGGAAAGTGCCGATAGCGATGGCAGCATTACCCAGCGTTTCGAAGTGAAGTCCAACCTGGAATTACAGCGGCTGTAGCCGATCAGCGCGTCGTGTGCGGGACAAAGGCCCGGATGCCAGCATCCGGGCTGATCAATTCTGCCAGGCGGATACCGTAAATGGCTTCCAGCCGCGCTTGTTGCATGATGTCGGCGGTGCGGCCAAAGGCGATGCTGCAGCCATCCTGCAGCAGCAAGACACGGTCGGCATGGCGCAGCGCCAGGTTCAGGTCGTGCACCACCGCCACCACGCCGATGTGCAAGTCCTGCGCCAGCTGCCGCCATTGCGCCATCTGGCTGTCGGCAATGGCGAAGTCCAGTGCAGCCGTGGCCTCATCCAGCAATAAATAGCGTTCAGGCTGGGTGGAGGCCAATAGCTGGCAGAGTGCCCGTGCCAGATGGGCACGTTGTACCTCGCCACCGGAAAGGCTATCGAGCCGGCGCTGGGCCAGCCTGCTGGTATCAGTTAAGGTCAGCGCCTGCGCCATGGCCGCAGCTTGTTGCCCGGGGGCCGCAAAATAACTGCCAGCCGCGACCAGCTCACTCACCCGCCAGCCGGATGGTACGGTGGTTTGCTGCTCCACCACCGCGCGCAGGCTGGCCAGCCGTGCCGCGCTTAGCCCCACCGTGTCCTGCCCGCCTAGCCGGACACGGCCACTGTCCGGACGCAGATAGCCCGACATCACTTGCAGCAGGGTGCTCTTGCCCGCGCCATTGGGGCCGAGGATGACGCACAATTCACCGGGAACCGCTTGTAGCGAGACCTGCCAGAGCAGCCGCTTGCCCGCACGCTGCAAGGATACCTGCTCCAGTTCAAGCACGCGGTGACTCCTGTTCTCGTCGCAGCAGCCACAGGAAAAACGGTGCACCCAGCAGGCTGGTGATGACACCAACCGGCAGCTCTGCGGGTGCCAGCAGGCTGCGTGCCAGCCAGTCGGCACTGACGGTCAGCCAGGCACCCAGCAGTGGGGCAGCCAGCAGCAGGCGGCGGGCGTCGCTGCCCGTCAATAGCCGGGTCAGGTGCGGTGCCAACAGGCCGACAAAGCCGATCATGCCGCAGCTGGACACCACTACGCCGGCCGCAATGGAGGCAAGGCAGACCACTAGCCATGCGCCACGACGGATGTCAAAACCCAGATGAAAGGCCGTGGCCTCGCCCAGTTGCAGGGCATTAAGCAAGCGCCATTGACGGAACAAGCCCAGCCAGACCAGCGGCGTGGCCAGTAGTAGCAGCCAGGCCTGCGGCCATTCGGCATTGGAGAAACTGCCCATCAGCCAGAAGGTGATGCTGCGCAGGGCGCCATCCGGCAAGGTGGTGATCAACAGGGTCAGCAAACTGCCCAGCAAGGCGGAGATGGCCACGCCGGACAGAATCAGCCGGCTGCCATTGCCATTGGGGGAGGCCAGCAGGCGAATCAGCCACAGCGTCAGCAGGCTGCCGGCAAAGCCGGCCAGCGAAACCGGCAAGATGCCGGCGCCCAGGCTCAGTGCCAGCGCAGCGGCCAGAGCCGCGCCGCTATAGATGCCGAGCAGGCCCGGTTCGGCCAGCGGATTGCGAAAGCGAGCCTGAATGGCGGCCCCGGCACTGCTCAGCAGCATGCCGCTGCAGATGGCGACCAGCAGTCGTGGCAGGCGTAGCTGCAGCAGTAGCTGTAGTTGCAGTGCCGGCAGCGTTTGATTGCCATGCAGCATGGCCCAGACAATCCCGCTGCCGTGCAGCAGCGAACCGAGGCAAGTCAGTAACAGGGCAACCAGCAGGCACTGGCAGAGCAGGGAGAGGCGGATCATCAGCGGGGGAGGGAGTCGGCCGGGCGGCCAGACTCCCGCAGGCCTTAGCGCAGGCCCAGTACATCCTGCATGTCGAACAGGCCGGAGGGCTTGGCCGACAGCCATTTGGCGGCACGCACGGCACCGTTGGCAAAGGTGGCGCGGCTGGACGCCTTGTGGGTGATTTCCACCCGTTCGCCCAGGGTGGCGAACAGCACGGTATGGTCGCCCACCACATCTCCGGCCCGCACGGTGGCAAAGCCGATGGTGTTGGGATCGCGTTCGCCGGTCACCCCTTCACGGCCATATACCGCGCATTCCTTGAGGTCGCGGCCCAGGGCGTCGGCAATTACTTCGCCCATGCGCAGCGCGGTGCCGGAAGGTGCATCCACCTTGAAGCGATGGTGTGCCTCGGTGATCTCGATATCGTAGCCTTCGTTGAGCACCCGTGCCGCCATGTCCAGCAGCTTGAAGGTAAGGTTCACCCCGACGCTGAAGTTGGAGGCAAACACGATGCCGATTTTTTCGCTAGCCGCCTTGATGGCAGCCTTGCCGGCATCATCAAAACCAGTGGTGCCGATGATCATCTGCACGCCGTGCTGCTGGCACTGTTGCAGATAATCCAGCGTGGCTTCCGGGCGGGTAAAGTCGATGACCACATCCGCACCGGACAGCGCGGCGGCAAAGTCGCTGGAAATCCTGACCCCGGTCTGCTGGCCGATGAACAGGCCGGCATCCTGACCGATGAAGTCGGAAGCAGCACGATCAACCGCAGCGTGCAGACGTGCGCCGGGGGTGGCCAGTACGGATTCGATCAGCGTGCGGCCCATGCGGCCGGCAGCGCCGACGATGACGATATTCAGTTCACTCATTGCTTGGGGGCTTCCTGGGCAGCAGGCTGGGCCAGCTGGGCGGGGGCAGAGGCATCAAGCGGCAGAATGGCGCGCTCGGCCGGCTGTGCCGTGCCTTCTACCCGTACCATGCTGTCGCCTTCAAAGAAAACGGTCAGCAGTTTCTTGTCGACCAGCTTGCCCTGCTTGGTGTCCTGATATGGATAGTCCCAGCGGTTGTTGTGGAAAGAATCGGTCAGCAAGGGGGTGCCCAGCAGGAATCGTACCTGGGAGCGGGTCATGCCGGGCTTGAGCTTGGCCACGGCATCTTCAGTGACATAGTTGCCTTGCTGGATTTCCATCTTGTGGGGGGTAATCCAGTTGATGGGATTCATGGAGGTGCAGCCGGAGAGGGCGATGACGGCAGCGATGATCAGGGCGCGCATGAGACTCCGATGGGCTGAGGATTATATTTAACTGGCGGTGTTAGGCAAAGCCGGCAAAAGGCTTTATCATGCTTCAAAAATCGACCTAATTTATATCACGATGAGCAAAGCCAGTCACCTTAAAGATATCGGCCTGAAAGCCACCGGCCCGCGTCTGAAAATTCTCGACCTGTTCGAGATGACCGACGATCGCCACCTGTCGGCCGAAGATGTCTATCGCAAACTGCTGGCCGAGAATATCGACATCGGTCTGGCCACCATTTACCGCGTGCTCACCCAGTTCGAGCAGGCCGGCATTCTGGTACGCCACCATTTCGAATCCGGCAAGGCCGTGTACGAGCTCAACCAGGGTGGTCACCACGACCACATGGTGTGCGTGAAGTGCGGCAGCGTGATGGAATTCTTCGATCCTGAAATCGAGGCCTTGCAGGACCGCATCGCCGAGCAGCACGGCTTTCGCATTGCCGAACACGCGCTGTATCTGTACGGCGAATGCCTGAGCTGCCAGGGCAAAACCGGCAGCAAGTAATGATTCCCTGGCTCGGACACGAGCTGGTTTTTCCTCCGGTTCGCAGCGCATTGGCCGAACCGGACGGTCTGTTGGCTGCTGGCGGCGACCTGTCGCCGGCGCGCCTGCTGCTGGGGTACTCCCAGGGCATCTTTCCGTGGTTTTCTGCAGGCGAACCCATTTTGTGGTGGTCGCCTTCCCAGCGCATGGTGCTATTCCCGCCGCAGCTGCGTGTCAGCCGTTCGCTGGACAAGACACTGCGCAATCGCCATTACCGGGTGACGCTGGACACGGCTTTCCGACAAGTGATGGAAGCCTGTGCCGCGCCGCGCGCCGGGGCTGCCGGTACCTGGATCATCCAGCCCATGGTGGAGGCTTATTGTCGTCTGCATCAGATCGGGGCCGCGCATTCTTTCGAGGTATGGATGGATGGCGAACTGGTAGGCGGCTTGTATGGTGTGGCCCTGGGGCGAATGTTTTATGGTGAATCGATGTTCTCCCGCCGCACGGATGCCTCCAAAATCGCCTTTGTCCACATGGCTCGCCACTTGCAGGCGCAAGGCGTGGAGATGATCGACTGCCAGATGCATACCCCGCATCTGGCCAGCCTGGGTGCGACGCTGATTCCAAGGGCTGAATTTATTGCTACTCTGAAGAACAAGACGCTTGAACCCCAGGCGGACAGCATGTGGAACTATTGTTTCGACCATGAGCCATCGTGATGCCGGACCGGCGGTTGCCATTCATTTTTATGCTACCGCCCCTTACGCCTGCAGTTATCTGGACGGTCGCCAGGCGCGCTCGCAAGTGGCTATTCCTGCCGAAGCCATTGATGCTGCGGTTTACAGTCAGTTGGTGAGGCTGGGTTTCCGCCGCAGTGGTCTGTATACCTACCGGCCTTATTGCGACAGCTGCCAGGCTTGCGTGCCGGTACGGCTGCCAGTGGCGACCTTCGCGCCCAACCGCAGCCAGCGGCGTGGCTGGAAGCGCTTGCAGGGCATGGAGGTGCAGCTATTGCCGCTGGAGTTCCGTCAGGATCATTACCAGCTGTACCACGACTACCAGCAGTCGCGTCATGCCGGTGGTGGCATGGCTGAGGATAATGTGCAGCAGTATTCCGAGTTCATTCTCAAAAGCGGCGTGGACAGCCTGCTGGCGGAGTTCCGGCTGGATGGCGAGCTGAAAATGGTCAGCCTGATCGACCGGCTGGCCGACGGCCTGTCGGCGGTGTACACCTTTTACGACCCGCAGGATGCCCAAGCGGGCTATGGCGTGTTCAATGTGTTGTGGCAGGTGGAGCTGGCGCGGGCTTGGCAGCTGCCCTATCTGTATCTGGGTTACTGGATTGCTGATTGCCGCAAGATGGCCTACAAGTCGCAGTACCGGCCGCTGGAGCAGCTGCAAGATGGCTGCTGGGTGGCAATGGAGTAGGCCGGATTGACCAGGCCGGTAATGAAAACAGGCTGACCATGGTCAGCCTGTTTTGCGTATTGCAGCCAGACAGCGATCAGTAAGGTACCACCCGGTCGTTGCCGCCACCGGTCAGTACGCGAACGCGCTGACCGGCTGTCAGCGGAATGTCGGCGTCCTGCACGATGGAAATCATGCGGCCGCTGCCATCGAGCTTGACGGTCACTTCCAGTGCATTCTTGCCACCCATGCTGCGCTGCGCGGCATTGGCACCGAAGCCACCAGCCAGTGCACCGACGATGCCACCGGCGATGGCACCCTTGCCGCCGCCGATATTGCTGCCGGCCAGGCCGCCCAGTGCGGCACCGCCCAGTGTCAGCAGTTCATTGTTCTGGCCTTCCATCTTGACGTTGTTGACCGATACCACGCTACCCAGCTGTACGGTCTGCGCCTGGCGCATCTGCCCCTTGGAGTAGACGGCGGCGGAGTCGGAGGTGGCGCAGCCGGAGAGCAGGCCCAGCGACAGGCTGCCAAGCATTACAAGGCGAGTCATCTTGTTGAACATATATCCTCCCTGGGATGTCAATTGCGGGTTTGTTGTTGCAGGTGGCGGGCGATGGCCTGGCTGCACTGGGCGATCAGCGGTGGTCCCTGATAGATCAGGCCGCTGTAAAGCTGTACCAGTGTGGCGCCGGCTTGCAGCTTTTCTACTGCATCTTCACCACTGAGAATGCCGCCTACCCCTATGATGGGCAGGCTGCCGTCTAGTTCACGCGCCAGCTTGCGGATCAGTTGCGTCGAGCGCTCGCGCACCGGTGCGCCGGACAGGCCGCCGGCTTCGTCCTGCAGCGGGTGCCCGGCGATCTCGCTACGCGACAGCGTGGTATTGGTGGCGATGACGCCATCGATCTTGTGCTCGGTCAGCAGGCGGGCAATGTCGGCAATCTGTTCGTCGTCCAGATCCGGGGCGATCTTCACCGCCAGCGGCACGTAGCGGCCATGCTGCTCGGCCAGTTGCTGCTGGCGGGTCTTGAGTGCAGCCAGCAGGCGCGACAGTTCGTCGCCTTGCTGCAGCTGGCGCAGGTTCTTGGTATTGGGCGAGGAGATGTTGACCGTGATGTAGCTGGCGTAGGCATAAACCTTGTCCAGGCAGATCAGGTAGTCGTCTACTGCGTTTTCAATCGGAGTGACGGCGTTCTTGCCGATATTGATGCCCAGCACGCCGTTGAAGCGGCAGTTGCGCACATTGTCGAGCAGTACATCGACGCCACGGTTGTTGAAACCCATGCGGTTGATGATGCCCTGATGCTCCGGTACGCGGAACAGGCGTGGCTTGGGGTTGCCATCCTGCGGGCGCGGGGTGATGGTGCCGATTTCCAGAAAGCCGAAGCCCAGTGCCGCCAGCGCATCGATATGATCGCCATTCTTGTCGAGGCCAGCAGCCAGACCCACCGCATTGGGAAAGGTCAGGCCCATGGCCTTGACCGGAGACCGGGTCACGGCCGGAGCGGCCAGGCCAAGCAGGCGCAACTGGTGAGCCTTGTCCAGTAGCTGCAGGGTTTGTTCGTGGGCGGTTTCTGCGTCAAATCTGAACAGCAGAGGGCGCAGAAGCGGGTAGAGCATGAGCGTCTCCGGGGTGAATTTGCCCGCTAGTATAACCGGGCAATGGCCGGGAGCCGAAGCACCATGGTCAAATCCACGCCCGCTTACGCTATGTCAGAGTATCTGGCAGGCTTCGTCAAAACCGAAGCGCGGTGAGCGCGCATGCAGCTTGCCGGCTTCGCCATAGCCCAGGTTGATCAGGAAGTTGGACTGGCAGCGGCCATCGGCAAAAAACTCGCCATTCACCCCCGCATTGTCAAAACCCGACATCGGACCGCAGTCCAGTCCCAGCGAGCGCGCGGCCATGATCAGGTAAGCACCTTGCAGTGTGCTGTTGCGGGCGGCGGTGGCGGCAATGGCGGCATCGTTGCCTGCAAACCAGCTCTTGGCGTCGGCGTGCGGAAACAGTCGCGGCAGGTGCTCATAAAACTGCATGTCCTGCGCCACGATCACGCATACCGGCGCGGCCATGGTCTTGTCGACATTACCTTCCATCAGGAAGGGGCGCAGCCTTTCCTTGGCCGCAGCAGTCTTGAGGAAGACAAAGCGGGCGGGAGAACAATTGGCGCTGGTGGGGCAGAGCTTGAGCAGGTCAAACAGCTGGTGCAGGGTTTCGTCACTCACCGGGCGTTGCTGCCAGTGGCTGTGACTGCGGGCATTGTGAAACAGCTGTTCCAGCGCAGTGGCGGATAGCGGGGTGGTCATGGGCTCCTCCTGAATTGGTATTGTGTGGGCGTCTGACTATTTGCCGGCAGGAACGGCAGCCGGGGCAGGGGTGGTGGAGGGCTGCGATGGCAGCACTTCCGCCTCGTTCTGGTCTTCGGCCAGCACGGTAATTGACACGCGACGGTTGGTGGCGCGGCCATCTGGCGTGGTGTTGTCAGCCACCGGCAGGTTTTCGCCCCGTCCTACGGCGACCAGTCTGGCCGGGCTGATACCGCTTTCCTGAAACAGTCGTACCACGCTACCGGCGCGGGCTGCCGACAGTTCCCAGTTGGATGGGTAGGTAGAGGTTTTGATTGGCACGTTGTCGGTAAAGCCTTCCACCCGGATCTGGTTGTCTACCTTGGACAGCAGGGCAGCCATGCCGGACATGATCTGGCGCGACTGGTCGTTGGGTGAAGCCTGACCCACCGGAAACAGCGCCGTATCACGGATATCGACGGTAATGCCCTTGGGGCTCTGGGTGATGTTCACCTGGCCGCCCTTGACCAGCGGGTCCATTACCTTGGCCAGGTCAGCGGCCAGCGAGCCAAGTTTGGGGTTCGGTTCGACATGGTGATCCCCGGTGACCGCCTTGGCGATCGGTTTGGTCTGGGGGACCTGGATCATGGTATTGGCCCCGCCGGTGGGCGGGGTGGTATTGATATTGATGGTGGAGCCACTGCGAAAGGCATCGACGATGGCCGAGGACAGTACCCGGTACTTGCCCTCGTTGACCGAAGAAATGGCGTACATCACCACGAAAAAGGCGAATAGCAGGGTGATGAAGTCGGCATAGGATACCAGCCAGCGTTCATGGTTTTCGTGCTCTTCTTCCTGTCGGCGGCGTCGGCGTGCCATATGTGCTCCGCGATGAGGGCTGTAGTCAGAACAGGCGGGTGTTGAACAGGCTGCGTACGCCCCCGGCGAATTCGACACCTATCTTGCGTGCCACGCGGCTGGAAAGGTCGTCCTGCTGGGTGTAGTCCACCGTCTTTTCCGCTTTGATGATGTCACGGGCTACCGAGCGGGTATTGCCCAGGCCGTCGGCCAGTCCCAGCGGAATGCCCTTTTCGCCTAGCCATACCATGCCGGAGAATAGCTGCGGGTCGTTTTTCAGCCGGCTGCCACGGCCATCGCGCACCGCCTTGATGAATTGCTGGTGGATGTCATCCAGCAACTGCTGACGGATGGCTTCCTGTTTCGGATTGCTGGGCGAGAAAGGATCGCCCATGGCCTTGTTTTCGCCTGCTGTTTTCAGGCGGCGTTCCACGCCCAGCTTGTCCATCAGGCCGGTAAAGCCAAAGCCGTCGGACAGTACGCCGATGGAGCCGATGATGCTGGCCTTGTCGACGAAGATCTTGTCCGCTGCCGCCGCGATGTAGTAACAGCCGGAGGCGCACACTTCTTCCACGGTGACATAGACCGGAATCGCCGGATGTAGCTTTTTCAGTCGACGGATTTCATCGTAGGCCATGCCGGATAATACCGGGCTGCCGCCGGGGCTGTTCGCCTCGATGATGATGCCGCGCGTGCCGTGGTCGGCATAGGCGTCTTCAAGCGCGTCGGTCAGTTTTTCGGCGGTATTGTTTTCGCTGTCGATCACGCCATCCAGGCTGATGACGGCGGTGTGGCCGCTGCCGGTGAGGGCTTCGGCTGATTTGTCTTCATTGCGCAAAAAGGCGAAGGCCAGCAGGCTGCCGATGATGCCCAGCCACACCAGGCGGAAAAAGATTTTCCAGCGCCGTGTGCGGCGTTGTTCCACCACAGCGGCCATAGCCAGTTTTTCCACCAGCTGGCGTTCCCAGTTTGGAGTGTCGTTCATTGTGCTTGCCCTGAGTGCGAATGTCGGCAGTCTAGCAAAATTCAGTCAGGCATGACATTCAGCCACACTTGGCCATCTGCTTCATGCAAGGGAAGGGGCTGCAGACTCTGGCCACGGCAGGGGCCACCCACGCAGCGGCCATTATTCGGCAGATAGAGCGCACCATGCATGCTGCACACCAGATACTGTCCGGATAAATCGAACACATTACCATCCTGCAAGTCCAGCTCGATGGGGATGTGGCGGCAGGCATTCACATAGCCATAGACCCTGCCCTGATAGCGCAGGGCCAGGGCGGACTGCGGCTTGCCGTCAGCGCTGTCCAGCTCGAAGCGCACGGCGCGGCCGCTATCCTGCAAGTCGGCGCTGGCGCAGATCAGCCTAGCCGTGCCAGCAGCCATTGCTGCAACTCCGCAAAGCTGTGGACGATGACCTGCGGCTGGCAATCCTCTAGCAGTCCCACGTCGTGCGCGCCGTAGCTGACCCCCACGCCATGCGCGCGCGCGTTCAGTGCCATGTTGAGGTCGTGGCTGGTGTCGCCAATCATCACCGTGCGTGCCAGTTCCACACCCAGTTCGTCGCTGATTTCCTGCAGCATGGCCGGGTGCGGTTTGGAATGGCATTCGTCCACGGTGCGGGTGGCGTCAAACAGCGGGCCCAGGCCGGTTTCGGCCAGCTGGCGATTGAGGCCCACCCGGCTGTTGCCGGTGGCCACCGCCATGAATACGCCGCTGTCACGCAAGGCTTGCAGGCCTTCCCGCACGCCGTCGAACAGCGTCACGCCGTCGTCGCTGCTGCGGTAATGGCGGATAAAGCTCTCGGTCAGCGCCTTGTGCTGGGCATCGTCAAGGCCGGGGCAGGCCAGGTGCAGGGCCTGGTCCAGCCGCAGGCCGATGACATGGCTGGCTGCCTGACGGTCTGGCACGGGCAGGCCCAGTTCGCGGCAGGCATTCTGGATGGAGTGGGTGATGTGTGCCGTGGAGTCCATCAGCGTGCCATCCCAGTCAAAAACCAGCAGGTCGTAGTGGCGTGCCATCAGTTCCTCAGTTTTTTCAGAAAGCCTTCCAGCTCGGCTGGCAGCGGGGCTACCAGCTTTAGTGGCTCACCGGTCAGCGGATGAGGCAGGTTCAGGCTGCGGGCATGCAGGAACATGCGCTTCAGGCCGCGTTTGGCCAATTCTTTATTAAAGGCAAAATCACCGTATTTTTCGTCGCCGGCAATCGGGCAGCCACTGGCCTGCATGTGCACGCGAATCTGATGGGTGCGGCCGGTGCGCAGGTGGGCTTCCACCAGGGTGAAGTCGGCAAAGCGCTCCACGATGCTGAAATTGGTGTGGGCAAACTGGCCATCATCGCCCTCGGCCACCTTGACCCGGCGCTCGCCGTCGGCCGTGTGGAATTTGAACAAGGGCAGCTTGACGCTCTTGTTGCTCGGGTCCCACGAACCCAGACCGAGCGCCAGATAGCGCTTGTCCGGGACATTGGCGCGCATCATGTCGTGCAGCTTGACCAGCGCCGAGCGCTTTTTGGCCAGCATCAGCAGGCCGGAGGTTTCCCGGTCCAGCCGGTGTACCAGTTCCAGATACTTCCAGTCCGGGTGCGCCTTGCGCAGTTGTTCGATCACGCCAAAGGACACGCCGCTGCCGCCGTGTACAGCCACGCCGGCCGGCTTGTCGATCACCAGCAGGGCATTGTCTTCGTATACCACCGGAAAGCTGCCGGGCGGCACGTCATTGACCGGGCGCTCGGCCACGCGGATCGGCGGAATGCGGATCTGGTCGCCAGCCTGGATGCGATAGGACGCGTCGATCCGGCCCTTGTTCACCCGGACTTCACCCGAGCGCAAGATGCGATAAATATGGCTTTTGGGTACGCCTTTTAGAATGCGTACCAGGAAGTTGTCCAGCCTTTGGCCGGAATCTCCATCGTCCACGTCAAGAAACGTGACGGAGTCTTTGCGAATGTCAGTCATATTGCTTATACTTCGTGCGCTCGACCGCACATTTCAGTGCGATGACAGCGTTCCGGAAAGCCATGGTCACAGGCAGTATTGCCGCGTGATGCTGCTGCGGGAAAGTGAACCGGCCGGCAGGGTGTTGACCCTGACCTGATGCCGCGTCAACCGGCCGCAGCCAAGGTTAACTCGCTCACCAAAAAGCAGCGATGGTAATGCATTTAGTCGCATAACGCACTCACGAGTATTCCATTTCCTGATGCAGAGCCAGTCAGGAGATCTTGCAGCAAAGTTTGACCCGGCACGCAGCCCTCCAGTTTGTCCAGCCCGCCCGCGATGGCGTGCTGGGAGAAAATTTCCGATGCGCTAATGCGCTCAAACCCCCGGGCACGTGTGAATTTAGTCAGGAAGTAGGCTTGATATCTCGGTTGTAATGATCTTTATACCAACACTTCTTTCGGAAAGCGCCCATCAATAGCCTCTGGGCCGTCAAATACTGGCTGCATCCCTTGCGTGAGTGCTGCGCAGGGAACGTTTATGAAACGCATGTTGTTTAATGCAACGCAGGCTGAAGAGCTGCGCGTTGCCATCGTCGACGGGCAAAAGCTGGTCGACCTCGATATCGAAACCGTTGGCAAAGAACAACGTAAAGGGAATATCTACAAGGGCATCATCACCCGTATCGAGCCCTCCCTCGAAGCGTGCTTTGTCGATTACGGCACCGAACGCCACGGCTTTCTGCCGTTCAAGGAAGTGTCCCGCTCCTATTTTCAGGGCTATGACGGCGGCCGTCCGCGCATTCAGGATGTGCTGCGCGAAGGCATGGAAGTCGTTGTTCAGGTAGAAAAGGACGAGCGCGGCAACAAGGGCGCTGCCCTGACCACCTATATCAGCCTGGCTGGCCGCTATCTGGTGCTGATGCCCAACAACCCGCGTGGTGGTGGCGTATCGCGCCGCATCGAGGGTGAAGAGCGTCAGGAGCTGAAAGATCTGCTGGCCCAGCTGGAAGTCCCCAATGGCATGAGCCTGATTGCCCGTACCGCTGGTATCGGCCGCAATCTGGAAGAGCTGCAATGGGACATGGGCTATCTGATGCAGCTGTGGCGCGCCATCGAAGGTGCGGCCGGCTCGCAGAATGCGCCTTTCCTGATTCTGCAGGAAGGCAGCCTGGTCATCCGTGCCATCCGTGACTACTACCACCCGGATATCGGCGAAATCCTGATCGACACCGACGAGATCTATGAACAGGCCCGCCAGTTCATGAGCCACGTGATGCCGAACATGGTGCATCGCGTCAAGCTGTACAAGGATCACGTACCGCTGTTCTCGCGCTTCCAGATCGAACACCAGATCGAAACCGCCTTCTCGCGCAGCGTACAGCTGCCGTCCGGTGGTGCCATCGTGATCGACCACACCGAAGCGCTGGTCTCCATCGACGTCAACTCCGCCCGCTCCACCAAGGGTGCTGACATCGAAGAAACCGCCCTGCGCACCAATGTTGAAGCCGCCGAAGAAATCGCCCGCCAGCTGCGTCTGCGCGACCTGGGTGGTCTGATCGTGATCGACTTCATCGACATGGAAAACCCGAAAAACCAGCGTGAAGTGGAAAACAAGCTGCGCGATGTACTGAAGCACGACCGTGCCCGCGTACAGATGGGCAAGCTGTCCCGCTTTGGTCTGCTGGAACTGTCGCGTCAGCGTCTGCAGCCGTCGCTGGGTGAAACCAGCCACGAGCCTTGCCCGCGTTGCCATGGCATCGGCTTTATCCGTGGTGCCGAATCCTCCGCCCTGCACATCCTGCGCATCATCCAGGAAGAGGCGATGAAGGAAAACACCGGTGCCGTGCATGCCCAGGTGCCGGTTGATGTCGCCACCTTCCTGCTGAACGAGAAGCGTGCCGAAATCCACTCCATCGAAGAGCGTCTGGACGTGGATGTGGTGCTGATTCCGAACATTCATCTGGAAACGCCGCATTACAAGATTGCCCGTATTCGCCACGATGATCTGGCCGAACTGGGTGATAGCCCGAGCTATCTGCGCGTGGAAGTGCAGGAAGAAGACATCATCACCAACTTTGGCCTGGAAAAGCCCAAGGTTGAACGTCAGGAAGCCGCCGTCAAGGGTATCACCCCGCAGCAGCCGGCCCCGGTGTCCAGTCAGCCTGAAGTAGCTGCCGTAGCCGCTCCGGTAGTGGCCGAGCAAGGTGTGGTCGGTCGTTTCTTCGGTTGGGTCAAGAGCCTGTTTGCCGAGCCGGAAGCTGCTCCGCAAGAAACCGAAAAGAAAAAGCCGGCAGCCGCCACCCAGCCGCGTGACGGTCAGCGCAATGGCAACCGCCAGCGTGGCAATGAGCGTCGTCCGGGCAGCCAGGCGCGTCGTGATCACAATGAACGTCGTCATGGTGAAGACGCTGGCAAGCGTCCGACCGAAGCCCGCCAGGATGGCGAGCGTCAGGATGGCCGCCGCCAGCCGCAACGCAATGAGCGTGCGGATCGTCAGGAACGTCCGGAGCGCGTAGAGCGTGCCGAGCGCGCTGAACGTCCGGAGCGTGCAGAACGCAGCGAACGTGCCGAGCGTGGCGAACAGCCGCAGCGCGAGCCGCGTCAGCGCCGTGAGCGCGAACCGCGTGAAAACCGCGAGCCGCGTGAGCAGAATGCCCGCCCGCAAGCTGAAGAGCGTAATGAACAGGCTGCACCGCAAGCGGCCGAGAAGCCGTCGCGTCGTCGTCAGCCGCAGTCCGAGCGTAATGAAGCAGACAAGCCGCAGGCCAATGCCGCGGAAGAGCTCAAGCTGAATGGCGCCGAAGGGGTGGAAGCAGCCGCCGAATCGGCCGAGCAGCAAGAGCGTGGCGAGCGTGGTCGTCGTCGTCGTGGCCGTCGTGATCGTCGTCGCGAACCGCAGGATGGTGAAAACACCTCAGCGCTGGGCGAGGCGGGTGAAGTGCTTGCCGCTGCCGCAGCGGGTGTTGTTGCCGTAGAAGCAGTGCCTGGCCAGGAAGCCGCGCCGCAGCCGGAAGTCATCAAGCCGGTAGAACCAGTGGCCGAAGCTGTGGTGAGCGAGCCGGTGGTACAGCCTGCTGTTGAGCCTGCCGCTGCCGAAGTGGCCGAGCCGCTTGTTGAGGTCGAATCGCCAGTAGCTCCGGCAGCAGCTGCAGCAGTTGTTGAGCAGCCGGCCATTGAAGCGACCCCGGTTGGCGAAGTGGCTGTGACTGCGGAAGCCCCGGCAGTCGTGGCTGCGCCTGAAGTGGTATTGGAGCAGGTCAGCACTGTTGTCGAAGTTCAGCCGCTCAGCATTGAGCCTGCTGTGGCCGAGGTGGCTGTAGTAGCCGAGCCGGTTGCGGCAGAGCCGGTGGTGGCTGTGGTCGAGCAAGTGGTGGAAGTTGTCGCTGCGCCGGTAGAGCTTGCTCCGGCAGTAGTGGCAGTAGAAACCAAAGCCGTGGAAACCAAAGCTGAAGCGCCGGCTGACCTGGGTGGTCTGGTTATGGTCGCCACCAAGGCTGTGGTGCAGCAGGAACAGCCGCAAGTCGAAGTGCCGGCTGGCCCGCGTCGCCGCGATGTAGTTCGCCAGGCCGCCGAGCAGGCCGCTCCGGCAGAGGTGGTGTTGCAGCAGGTGGAAACCCGCAATAACTGATGTATTCCGTCGGGCCGCTGAAAATTGACTTCAGGGGCTTGACGGTTTGATCAGGTTTTTATAGAATTGCGTTCTCTCAAGGCAATTCCCTGATAGCTCAGTTGGTAGAGCGACGGACTGTT
>NZ_RFAR01000038.1 GCF_003693445.1 Aquitalea palustris
GCAGACAGTACATGGCGTACGGCAAGGCGGCGCAACGCGGGCGCGGGGGTTTTGTTATCGGGTCTTACTGGCCGGCTGCGCTTTGCTTTACCCAGATCAGGCTGGCGGTATCAAAGCCCAGGCTGGCGGCCTGACGCAGCAGCGGCTGGGTCACGGCCTGCGGCAGCTGCTTGTCGCGTGCCAGTATCCACAGATAGTCGCGGTCGTTACCGGCTACCATGGCCCATTGATAGTCCGGGTCCAGCGCTACCACATGGTAGCCGCCGTAGAAGGGGCCGAAGAAGGACACTTTCAAGGACGCCACGTGGCTGTCGCCATTGAACAGCGCCCGGCCCTGAGCCTCTTTCCAGCTGGCGCTGGACTGCTCGTAGCCACGGTTGACGACCTTGATGCTGCCATCGGCATTGAGCGAGTAAGTGGCGCTGACCTCGCTCAGACCACGCTCGAAGCGGTTGTCCAGCCGGGCGATTTCATGCCACTGGCCGCTATAGCGCGTCAGCTCGAAGCCGCTTACCGGCTGGATGCCCGGTGGCGGCAGGGTGGAGCAGGCGGCCAGTAGCAGGGTGCTGGCCAGCAGCAGGATCAGGGAGATGCGGCATCGTTTCATGGTGTGGCTTCCTTATGGTGTGGTGATTTACAGGGTGTCCAGCCGCTGACGGATGGCATGGGCGGTCGTGGTAATGGCGGCGCTTTCCGCCGCGTCCATCTGCTGCAGCTGGCGATAGACCAGCGCCAGTCGGGGATTGCCCGCCAGGGTGGCGGCATTGCGCTGGAAAAAATCCCAGTACAGGGCGTTGAACGGGCAGGCGTCATCGCCATGACGCTGTTCGCGCCGGTAGCGGCAGTCGCCGCAATAATTGCTCATGCGCTGTATATAGGCACTGCCGGAGACATAAGGCTTGCTGGCCAGCAGGCCGCCATCGGCAAACTGGCTCATGCCCAGGGTATTGGGTAGCTCCACCCATTCGAAGGCATCGATGTAAATGCCCAGATACCATTCATGCAGGGCCTGTGGTGACAGCCCGGCCAGCAGGGAGAAATTGCCGATGACCATCAGCCGCTGGATGTGGTGGGCGTAGGCATCGCGCAGCGACTGGCCGATGGCCTGGGCCAGGCAGTGCATGCCGGTGTCGCCGCTCCAGAACCAGTGCGGCAGCGGCCGCTGGTGGTCGAAGTGATTGCTGCTGGCATAGCCGGGCATGCGCGCCCAGTACACGCCGCGCACATATTCGCGCCAGCCCAGAATCTGGCGGATGAAGCCTTCCGCAGCGGCCAGCGGCACCTTGCCCTCCTGCCAGGCGGCCGCGGCGGCGTCTATCACTTCCCGCGGCGACAGCATCTTGGTGTTGAGAGCAAAGGACAGCAGCGAATGAAACAGCCGCGGCTGTTCGCTGTGCATGGCGTCCTGATAGTCGCCGAAGCAGGGCAGGCCGTGCTGGATGAAATGCTGCAGCAAGGCCAGGGCCTCCTCGCGGTGCAGCGGCCAGCGTAGCTGCGCGGCACAGGGCTGACCCAGCGCGGCCACGCCGGCATCCTGCAGCATCTGCCACAGTGCGCTGTGATCGTGGCTGGGGCGTGCATCGGCCAGCGGCGCGGGGGTGCCGCGCCATGGTTTGCGGTTGTCCTGGTCGAAATTCCATTTGCCGCCGGCCGGGCCGCCACGCTCATCCAGCAGCACGCCATATTGCTTGCGCATGTGGCGGTAGAAGGTTTCCATGCGCCAGCTGGCCTTGCCGGCAAACAGCTGGCTGGCAGCCAGCCGTGGGGCGAGGAAGTGCTCGCTGTCCACCGCCTGGCAGATCAGGGGCTGACGGGCTGCCCAGGCTTGCAGTTGCTGGTCCAGCCGCCATTCATCGGGCAGTTGCCAGCAAAAATGGCTGGCGGCGTAGTGCTGTACCAGGGCATCCAGATTGGCTTCCAGTGTGCCGCGATTGGACGGGTGATCAAGTGCAACATAGCGCACGCGGTGGCCAGCCGCTTTCAGGCGGGCGGCGAAGTCGCGCATGGCGGCCAGTACTGCCAGCAGCTTTTGCGCATGATGGCGCACGTAGTCGGTTTCCTGGCGCAGCTCCAGCAGCAGGTAAACCACATGGTCATCGACGCGGGAAAACCAGCTGTGCCGGGGGTTGAGCTGGTCGCCCAGAATCAGTCGCAGCTCAGTCATCGGCGGCTCCGCCGGGCTGGCTGCACAGGATGTCGGGGAGTGTAAGCAAGAGCGAGTGACATGGTGGCAGGGTGTGGTTTTGCTTGTTCAATGCTGTCGGCGGCAGCGTTCGGAGCAGAATTGCACCTGTTCCCAGCAGCGTGCCCATTTGCGCCGCCAGCTCATCGTTCTGCCGCAGCCACGGCAGGGCTTGGAGGGCAGTGCCTGTTTGTTTCCCTTCCAGCCGGCGTTCATGCTGTACGGTCCTCGTCGCGTACCGACAGCAGCCGGCGCAGCAGCCGTAGCGGTGCGCCGATCAAGGGCAGCTTGTGCAGCAGTTCTTCGGCCGAATCCCAGTAATCGCGGTGCAGGATGAGCAGGCCATCCTCGTTGAATCGCAGATGGCTGCCGCCGTGCAGGCAGTAGTCCTTGCCATGCAGGCGAAAATGAAAATCCCAGCTGAGAAATGCCTGCTGGCCATCCAGCAATTGCTCCAGCACCACGAAGCGCGGCTGCTCCAGCTTGCGGAACATATGGTCAAAGATCAGCCTCACCCCCTCGCGGCTGTGCACCGTATTGAAGGGGTCCTTGAAGCTGACGGTGGCGGCGTAATACTGCGGCAGCTGTTCCAGGCTGTGCGGGGTGAGCTGGCTGTACCACCCCACCAGTGCCGACAGGCGCGCTCTCAGCGCCGTGCCAGCCGGCGCAGCAGCGGCAGCCTCAGGCGATAAGGCAGCAGTCTGAGCAGTTTTATCCATGTGGTGAACCTGAAAGGAAAGTGGATTTCAAAGCAGCCGCGTTCCAGCCCGCGCACGATATGCGCCGCCGCTTGGCTGGTGTTCAGCAAGGCCGGCATGGTGAAGTCGTTGCGGGCAGTGAGCCGGGTAGCGACAAAGCCGGGGTTGATCAGGTAAACGGCGATGCCATGCTGGCGCAATTCCGCGTGTAATAACTCGGCCAGATTGATCAGCGCCGCCTTGCCCGGCCCATAAACGCAGGCACCGGGCAAACCGACATAGCCGGCCACGCTGGCCACCAGCGCGATGCCGCCGCTGTGGCGGGCCATCAGCGCTGGCAGGATGGTTTCCAGCCCGAAATAAACCCCGGCCAGATTGGTGCTCAGGGTATGGCTGACCGAGTCGGCACGGATGTCCCAGCTATGCTCCGGGCGATAGTCCGCCGCGCAGAACACCACCAGGTCAGGCAGGCTGTGGCGGGCTTCCAGATCGGCCCAGGCTTGCTGCCAGGCTGCCGGCTGGCTGACATCCAGCGGCAGGACGATGGCGGCGGCATGGGCGGCGGCAACCTGCTGCAGGGCTGCCTGGTTGCGTGCCGACAGGATCACCTGCGCGCCCTGTTGCAGCAGCTGGCTGGCCACCGCCGCGCCAATGCCGCTGGAGGCACCGATAATCCACACCCGCCGCTGGCGCCAGCTGGCGATGCGGGGGTTGGGCGGGGGTAGCAACATCATGGCTTACTCCTGGTAACAGCGCGTGGCACTGGCTGCCGGTGGCAGGGTGGCGTGCTGGTCGGTGCTGAGCCGGTCGTTCATGCCGGGCGCTCTTGCAGCAGAAACTGGCTGACCCCGATGCGTCCTTCGTCGAAACCAGCCTCGCAATAGCACAGGTACAGCCGCCACAGGCGGATGAAGGCTTCGTCAAAGCCCTGTTGGCGCACGCTGTCCAGCGCAGCCTCGAAGGCCTGCCGCCAGCGGCGCAGGGTTTCCGCATAGTCCGGGCCAAAATCCAGCCGCTGACTGGTGTGCAGGCCGGCGGCGCTGGCAGTCTGGCTGAAGCGGGCGGGGCTGGGCAGCATGCCGCCAGGAAAAATGAACTGCTGGATGAAGTCGCTCTTGGCGCGGTAGCGTTCGAAATAGGCGTCGGCGATGGTGATGCTCTGGATCAGTGCCTGCCCACCCGGGCGCAGCAAGCGGCGCACCGTGCGGAAATATTGCGGCCAGTAGGCTTCGCCTACCGCTTCGAACATTTCGATGGACACCACCGCGTCGTACTGGCCGTCCAGGTCGCGGTAGTCGCGTAATTCCAGCTGGGCCAGCGGCTGATTTGCCAGGCGCTGGCGCGCCAGTTCAAGTTGGGCCGGTGAAATGGTGATGCCATGCACTGCGATGCCGGCGCGGCTGGCGTGTTCGGCAAACCCGCCCCAGCCGCAGCCGATTTCCAGCACCCGCATGCCCGGCTGCAAACCCAGCGTGTCGCAGATGCGCTGATACTTGGCCTGTTGAGCCTGTTGCAGCGACTGCGTGTAGTCGCCGTTGAACCAGGCGCTGGAGTAGGTCCAGGACGGGTCCAGCCACAGGCGGTAAAAATCATTGCCCAGATCATAGTGGGCGTGGATGTTGCGGCGGCTGCCACGACGGCTATTGCGCCGCAGCAGGTGCTTCAGCCGATACCACCATCGCGCCGGCAGGCTGCCGGACAGCGCCGGCGGCACGGCGTGTTCGTTGCGCAGGGCCAGCCGTAGCAGGGCGGTCAGCTCCGGGCTGTCCAGCAGCCCGTCGCGATAGGCTTCGGCAAAGCCGATGTCGCCGGCAGTCAGCAGCTTGCGGCAGCCGGACCAGTCATGGATATGCAGTTCGGCATTCACGCTGTGCTGCGGCTGGCCGAACCACAGTGCATGGCCGGCCGGTGTCAGCAAGCGCAAGCCCCCACTCTGCAAGCGTTGCAGGCGCGACAACAACAGGCGGGCGCTGGGCGGCAGTGTGGGCGGCAGTTTGTCCAGGGTGTGGGTGATGCTCATGCTTGCGGCTCCTGTCCATGGCTGAGCGAGTGAGAAGGGGCGAGCGGTTTGCGATAGATGGGCAGTTTTTTCCGCCACAGCTGCAGTGCCTGCCAGTGAATGCGCCAGATAACGCCAAAGGTCAGCAAGGGCTGGCGCAGCAGGGCTTTGGCCAGCGCCGGTGGGGTCAGCGCCTGCAGCGGGCCGGAAATGCTGGTATTGATCAGTTCGCCGGCATCATCGTGGTAGTCGATGCGCATCAGCATGCGCCCGGGGAGTTCGGCCAGCCGGAAACGGTAGTGTCCGGCCACCTGGCAAAACGGTGACACATGCAGCTGCTTGCGGCACAGCAGGGTGCTGCCGTTGCGGATGGGGCTGCCATCCTGATTGGCCAGCAGATAGCAATGGCGCTCGCCAAAGGTATTGTTCACCTCGGCCAGCATGGCAATCAGCTCGCCGGCAGCATTGTGGCAATACCAGAAGCTGACCGGGTTGAAAGCGTAGCCGAACAGGCGCGGGAAGCATTGCAGCCACACTTCGCCATCGCAGGGCAGGCCGGCTGCCGCCAGCTGCTGGCGTATCCACGGCAGTAGCGGGCTGCCATCACCGGGGCCGTGGTCGCGGCGCTTGAGCGTGAGCGGACGCCAGCGATCCACTCCCAGCCACAGGCCCAGCCAGCCCTTGCCGATGGACTCCAGTGCGGACAGCCTGAAGCGCAAGGCAAATACCGGGTAGCGAAAGCGATGGTGGACGGGGCGCAGCCGCTGGTGGATGACGCTGCCGTTCAGCAGATAGGCATCGGGCTGCTTCACAGCTTGGCCCAGTGTGGTAGCGGGGCAAAATCCGCTGCCACGCGCAGTGCGGATTTCAGCCCGTCTTCATGAAAGCCGTAGCCGGTCCAGGCGCCGGCAAACCAGCAATGCCGGCGGCCCTGGATGGCCGGCAGCCGGCGCTGAGCCTCGATGGCCGCTGCATCCAGCAGCGGGTGCTCGTACAGGAAGCGCGCCAGTTCCTGCGAGGGTTCCGGCTGTTGCAGCGGATTGAGCGTCACCATCAGCGGCGTGCTGATGGGCAGCGGCTGCAATTTGTTCAGCAGATAGCTGACGCAGACGGCGCGCTGGCCACCGCTGTTGCTCTCCGACAGGAAATTCCAGGCCGACCACACCTGGCGCCGCCGTGGCAGCAGGCTGCTATCGGTATGCAGCACGGCGATATTACTCTGGTATTGCACCGCGCCCAGTATGGCCCGCTCTTCTGCTGTGGCATCCGCCAGCAGGCGCAGGGTTTGCGGCGCATGGGTGGCGAAAATCACACTGTCGAAGTGCTCTTCGCCATGGCGGCTGCTCACCACCACACCGCGCTCGCGGCGCTCCACCCGGCTGACCGGGCTGGACAGGCGCACATCGTCCAGGCTGGCCAGCATTTTCTGGACATACTGGCGTGCGCCACCTGGCACGGTAAACCAGCGCGGGCGGTGGCGGATCTGCAGCAAGCCGTGATTCATGCAAAAGCGCAGAAAGGTTTCTGCCGGGAAGGCCAGAATCTGGCTGGCCGGGCTGGACCAGATGGCCGCAGCCATCGGCACCAGGTAGTGATCGCGAAAACGGTTGCCGTAGCTGCCCTGTTCCAGCAATTCGCCCAGTGTCAGCCCCAGTTCGGCGGCCAGCTGCAGATTGGAGCTGGCAGCAGCATTGAAGCGCAGGATATCGCCCAGCATGCCGTAAAACGACGGGGACAGCAGCTTGCTGCGCTGGGCAAATACGCTGGACAGACTGCTGCCGGCCCATTCATCCCGCCCCTGGTCTACCGAGACGCTGAACGACATGTCGCTGCCACTGCAGGGCAGCTCAAGCTGCTGAAACAGCGCGATCAGATTGGGATAGGTAGCCTCGTTGAAGACCAGAAAGCCGGTATCCACCGCACAGCGCTGGCCTTCCAGTTCGATATCCACGGTATTGGTGTGACCGCCGGCGTAATTACCTGCTTCAAACAGTGTCACCTCATGGTGGCCTGCGGTCAGCCATGCGCTGGCAAGGCCGGAAATGCCGGCACCGATGATGGCGATGCGCTGGTGCTTGGGGCTGGCTTGGTTCACCTGATCTCCCGTCGACGGTTCGGAATGAAGAAAACTGCTTGGCACGCTGTGCGCTAGTGCTTATATTCAGGATATAACTGCTTTGGAAAAAAAGCTACCAATTAGTAAAAGGTTGTACTCATGAGTATTTTCAGCAAGCTCAGCTTCAAGGATCAAGCCTTCAAGCTGCGCGAACAGGCAGTGCTGGACGCCACCACCAAGTTGCTGGCCAGCAAGGGTTTCGACCTGATGACCATGGACGATGTCGCTGGCGAGGCAGGTATTTCCAAGCCCAGTCTGTACAAGCATTTCAAGTCCAAGGAAGAGCTGGCTACCGAGGTGATGATCAGGCTGCTGGATGGTGCGCTGGCATTTCTCGAGGCACAGGATGGCGCGCTGAGCGCCAAATCAAGGCTGGCGGGATTACTGGAATGGGCCTTGCGGGTGAGGCTGGAGGGCGGTTTGCCTTTCCTGCCGTCGTCCAGCCCGCAGGTGAGGGAAATGCTGACCAAAAGCCTGCGCTATGTCAGCCGCGTGTACAAATTGCACAAGCTGCTGGCCGGCATTGTCGATGCGGCCAAAGAGGCCGGGGAGCTGCGGGCGGATCTGCCCACTGACGTGCTGCTGTATGCCTATTACTCGCGCACCTGCGACCCGGCGGTCGATTACATGCAGCTATACGGACGCTACAGTACCGAGCAGATCGTGGCGCACATGCTGGCCATGACTTTCGACGGCATGGCCGGTTCCGGCCAGCACTGAGCAGCCACTGAGCAGCACTGTGCTGCCGGCTTATACCCACAGGGCGGCCTGCTTGCAGGCCGCCCTGTGTCTTTATGCTCAGCGCGAATGACTGTCGCTGGCGCTGACCGGCACCGCCGGTGTTGCGCTCTGCCCGGCCGTCGCCGCACGGCGCCGTCTTGCTGCGCCTGCCTTCAGCCGCAGCCGTTTGCCGGCCAGTACCAGCGCGCTGATGGACAGCGCCAGTACCGCCAGGCTGCTGGTGAGCATCCAGCCATCCCACCACGGCCGTGGCCGCATGATGGCCTGGTCCCAGTTATGCAGGCCGCTGAACAGCCAGCGGAAGGTACGCTGGCTGCGATCCAGCTGCAGCAGTTTCTCCCCGGTTTGCGGATTCAGATAAAGCCAGCTGGCTGCCGGATCCGCCAGCTGGATGCGCCAGACCGGCAATGGCCGGCGCGAGTCGTCCTGATGCCGGTCCGGATAGTAGTAATCATCCGCGGCAAGCAGGCGTTCGGCATGGCGTATGGCGGCGTGGCCGGTCATGGCCTGGGCGCTGGCCAGTAGCGCGGCGACGGGAAATTCGCGCTGGCCTGCCGCCAGCTCAAAGCCATGGCTGGTGATGATGCGGCTGCGCAGCTGCTGGTCGCGCGCCTGCAGCATGGCCAGCGGGCCGGCGTGATACCAGTTCAGTTCCACCATGTGCTGGCCTGCCAGCTGGGCGACGACTTGCGCCATGGGGAAGTCCAGTGCGGCGGCGGGCAGGGCGGCCACGGTGGCGTGATGATGCGACCGGCCCTGTCCCTGATGGCCGGAAAACAGCTGCCATGGGTTGTTGGAAAGAAAGCCGCTCAGCGTCCAGCTCAGCGCCAGCAGGCCGCCGCACAGCCCCAGCCACAGATGCCAGCGTTGCCACAGCGCACGATAGGGATTGCTGCTGCCATTGGGATAGCGGCGCTGGCCCAGCCAGCCCGGCCGCCAGCGGCACAGCCCTAGGTACAGGCCGCTCAGCACGGCCAGCAGGCTGGCCAGCGCGCCCCAGGTCTGGATGGGTTTTCTGGCATCGGCCAGGCCGATGGCATCCAGTGGCCGCAGGAAATGCAGGTAGCTGCCGCCCCAGAACAGCAGGCGGTCCAGCCGGCTGCTGGCCTTGATCACCTCGCCGGTGCGCTGGGAGATGGTGAGTTCATGCTGTGCGGCGTCGTCAAGATTGACGCGGTAAAACGGGCGATAGGGGTCGTAGTTCATCATCGCCGTGCCGGCATCGCGTGCAAATGGGGCCTGCCGGATCTGCGGCTGGCTGCCGGGTGCCCATTCGCGGGCAATGGCGATGGCCTGGGCGGCGCTGATGTCATGGCGCTGGCCATCGCGTGCCGACAGGCGATAGCGTTGGCCGCTGCCATCCTGCATCAGCCAGACCGGCTCTCCGGCCTGCACCAGCAGTCGTGCCGAGCTTGGCGGGCTGTCGGCGCTCGGCATGCCCAGCCGCCAGGCCGCGCCGGCGCTCAGCCAGTTGGCGGCAGGTGTCAGGGCCGGGGCATGGGCCAGCCGGGTGGATTCGCTGATGCTGGACGGGCCGGCGTATATCATCAGCAGCCCGGAAAAAGACCAGAGCAACAATAGCAGGCATAGCGCGATGCCCAGCCAGCGGTGGCCAAGAAACAGCAGACGTTTCATGCGGATGTTCCAATGAAAATGGCGCGGCATGCCGGATGCCGCGCCGTGTACGGCGAACAAGGAAGGGCGGCAGGCTGGCCGCCACGGCCTCAGTAGTCGAACTTCAGCTGGGCATAGGTGGTGCGCTGCGGCATCGGGTGATAGGCGTAACTCTTGTAGTTGTTGAGGTTGTCCACGCCCACTGCCACGGTGAACTGGCGATCCAGCTTGTAGCTGATGCGCGTGTCCATGATGAAGTAGGCGCTGTTGGCCCCGTAGACGTCGGTATTGACTACGGTATTGTTGACGTCCGAGGTCTGGAAGCTGCTGTAGCGTGCGGCCAGCGAATAGGACAGCTTGTCGTTCTGGCGGTAGCTCACCACGGCCGTGGCACGCCATTCGGGGATGCCGGGGAAGGGGTTGCCTACCGAGGCCGGGTTGTTGCCGTTGGCAATGATTTCAGACTTGGCATAGGTCAGGCTGGCACTGACATCCAGCCCGCGCAGGCCGATATCGCTCTGTTCCCAGGCCAGTTCCAGGCCATTGGTGCGCACGCGGTCGATGTTCTGGATATTGGTGACGTTGGGGGTGACCGTGGTGTTGGTCTGCGACAGCAGGGCATCGGCCAGCTCTTCGCGGAAGGCGGTCAGGCGCAGCGTGCCGCCATTCAGCTGGCGTGTGGCGGTGATTTCCCCGGTGTCGGCGCGTTCGGCTTTCAGATTGGGGTTGTTGTTGACGATGGTGTTGCTGCTGGCCGCCGTGCCCTGGAACAGCTCGGCCACGGTGGGGGTGCGATAGGCACGGCCATAGGCGGTGCGCAGCGTCCATTGTTCGTTCAGGTCGAACAGCATCGCCGCCTTGGGCGAGAAGAATTGCTGGCTGCGGTTCTGATCGTAAGAGGTATAGCTGCCGGTGGTGGTGGCGCCGCCGTAGGCATCCCACCATTCGTAGCGGCCGCCGATGATCAGCTGGGTGCCGGGGCGCAGCCGCCAGGTGTCCTGGGCAAACACGGCATTAAGCTGGGTATTGCCGGCAAAGGCGGCGGTCAGGTTGCCCTGGCTGCCGTTTTGCCAGTCGCTGGTGGCATAGCTGCGGCTGTTCAGCACGTAATGATCGTAGTGATAGCCAAAGCGCAGCTGGTGTTCGCTGGCCAGGCTGCCACCGGGACGCCAGTCGCCTTTCAGGTCGACGGTTTGCCAGCCGGTGCCATCCAGCTTGGTGATGGTGCCGGCACCGGTCAGGCCGGCCGTGGCGCTGCGCTGGGTATCCTTGCTGAAGTCATAAATGCTGACCGTGCCTTGCCAGTCCCAGCTGCCATCGGTGCTGGTCTTGAAGGACAGGGCATTCAGCAGATGTTCCTGTTGTTTCTTGCTGGGCTGGAAGGCATTGGCCAGATTGTATTTCTGGCCATTGATGTTGACGATGCCGGTGTAGACCGGATTGCCGTTGGCGTCGCGCAGATAGCTGTCCACGCCCACGGTAGAATTGTTCTGCCAGTAGCCCAGGGTGTAGTTCAGCTTCAGCGTGGGGCTCAGGTCGTAGGACAGCTTGAGGTTGGCGTTGTCCTGGATCGAGTGCTCGGCGCCGGTGGCACCGATGATCAGCCGCTTGTTGCCGGTGGTGTCGGTATCGCTCACTGCACCGCTGGTGGCGGTGGCTGCGCTGGCTCCGGTGTACTTGTTGGGGTTGGCGGCAAAGGTGGCAGGGTGGCCCAGGCTATCCAGGTGGCCGGCTTCCAGGATCCACGCCAGCTTGTCCTGGCGGTCGCCCAGCATCACGGCGTTCTTGCTGCCGGTGAAATGCTGGCTGGTCTTGTACTGGCTGAAGCTTTCGTCAAACAGCGTGCTGCTGGCATGCGCTTCGAATTTTTCCGGCATGCGGGTGCTCAGCACGATGACCGAGCCGATGGAATTGCCCGGGTATTCGGCGGAGAACGGGCCGTAAAACACGTCAACATGGCTGATTTCGTCTGGACTGACCAGATTCCAGCGCGGCGGGTAGGCGTAGTTGTTGCCCAGCAGATTGGACAGCAGGATGTCGTCGGCGTACAGCAGGGCGCGGGCGCTGCTGGTCTGGCCGGAGGTGCGGGTGGCGATGATGCTGTTCTGGTCGCCGATATAGCGTTTGCGCACCTGCACATTGGGCAGGTACTTCACCGTGTCTTCGGTGCTGGTGACATTGACGGTCTGGGCGATCTTGTCCGCGCTCATGCCACTGCTGCTGGCTGGCAGATTGTCCGGCAGGCCACTGCTGGCTGCTGGCGATTGCACTGTTACCTCGGCCAGCTGCTTGTCCGCCTGCTGGTCGGTGTTTTCGGCCTGGGCATGAGCAACCTGGCACATGGCGATGGCCACGGCCAGTGCCAGCTGACGGTATTGAAATTCTCCACTGCACATCATCACGTTTTCCCGCTTGTTATTGATTGAGAGTTCATCAGTTGTTTAAGAGCCACTGACAACAACTCGCCGCCTGGCCGGGCCAATGCCGACAGTACAAGCCGTAGGGCAAGGTGGCGCAGGTGCGGGGAGTTGGTCAGTGGCTCCAAGCGGCGTGGATCATGCCCGCTGTGGTGATTGGCTGGGAATGTGGCATTTTGTCGCAGGGCGGAACTTTGCCGGCTGCGACAATTGGTCGCACGGCATGGGACAGGACTCCTGCTAAGGTAGCGGCCTGAGAGCCTGTCCATCGTCTGCTGCGCTGGGCTGACACCGTGTCAAACACGCCTGCGGAATGCTCATTTACGCCATGTAAATTCCGCTTTTCCACTGGTTTTCGCTTGATTTCGCCTGGTTTCACGCAGGCAAGGCGAGACCTTGCACAGGCTCCGGGATGGGCTGCCATGCCGCGCAGCCACGGCATGGGGGAAAGCAGGTGGACGGGATGCACATGGAAGGGATGGCCGGAGCAGAGCGCTCCCGCGCCGGTGTCTGGCTGATGGTGCTGCTGCTGCATGGTGTGCTGGGCAGCTGGCTGCTCGGGCAAACCCTGCAGCCGGCTGCCACGGCCTTGCCCACCAGCATTGCGGTACAGCTGCTGCCGACGGTGGCTCCGCTTGCCCCGGCGGTGCCAAGGCCGGTGTCACCCACCCGCCAGCCGCCGCGCCCCTTGCCGGCGCTGGCGCAGCATGCGGCGGCGCGGCCGCCACGCGCGCCTGCCGTGCTGGCGGCCACCCACGCTGCCGCCCCTGCTGCCTCCACGACGGCCCCTGCACCAGCGCTGGCCGGCAATGCCGACACCAGGGCGCTACCGGTGAGCGCCGAGCCGGCCCAGGCGCCCCAGCCCACCAGCAGCGAGCCGGGTTTTGCCGCCGATTATCTGCACAATCCGGCACCGGGCTATCCGCCGGCCTCACGTCGCAATGGCGAAGAGGGGCGGGTCTTGTTGCGGGTGCGGGTGTCTGCCGCCGGTCAGGCCGAGGCGGTGGAGGTGTATCACAGCAGCGGCTTTTCCCGGCTGGACGATGCCGCCCGCGAGGTGGTGGCCGGCTGGCGCTTCATCCCGGCACGGCGCGGCGGCAGCGCGATTGCCTCCAGTGTCATCGTTCCGATTACTTTTCGCCTGGGCCATTGATGGCGGTGGCCGCAGCTGATTCTTTGCAAGGAAATACCATGGACAAGCAACTGGGTTTTGCCCATTTCTGGCAGCAGGGCGATGTGGTGTCGCATGTGCTGACCATCCTTCTGCTGCTGATGTCGGTATGCAGCTGGAGCCTGCTGCTGCTCAAGCTGATCGAACAGCGGCGGCTGCGGCGGGCATTGCGCCAGGCGCTGCCGGCTTTCTGGCAGGCACCGGGCAAGGCCGCGGCCATGGCCGTGCTGACGCAGCAGGATGGCAGCCGCATGCTGAGCGGACTGGCCATCCAGGCCGAGCAGGCGGCACAGGCTTATGCCAGCAAATCCGGCGTGGGACTGGGTGGCGAGCTGGATGCGGCTGATTATCTGGGGCGCATCCTGCAGCAGGCGCTGCAGCAGTCGCAGGCCAGGCTGGAGCAGGGGCTGACCGTGCTGGCTTCGGTGGGCGCCACCGCGCCCTTTGTCGGCCTGTTCGGCACGGTATGGGGGATTTACCACGCGCTGATCAGCCTATCCGGCCGCACGCAGATGACGCTGGATCAGGTGGCCGGCCCGGTGGGCGAGGCGCTGATCATGACGGCAATCGGCCTGTTCGTCGCCATCCCCGCTGTGCTCGGCTATAACGCCAGCACCCGTGGCAACCGGCTGTTGCTGGCCCAGCTGGAAAGCTTTGCCCATGGCCTGCATGCCTATCTGGTGGCTGGCGTGCGCATGCCGCTGGCGCAGGCAGAACCGGCTGGCGAGGCGCAGCCGCAAACCGCCGGCCGCGGGGTGTAAGCATGGCATTTCACGGTTTTTCTGCTTCCGGCCAGCATGGCCAGCCCATGGCCGAGATCAATACCACGCCGCTGGTGGATGTGATGCTGGTGTTGCTGGTGGTGTTCCTGATTACTGCGCCGCTGTTTCATCAGGCCATCGGTATCGATCTGCCCAGAACGGCGGCCACCCGCGCGCCACAGCAGGATACGGTGCTGCATCTGGCCTTGCAGCGCGATGGCAGCCTGCAGCTGGACGGGCAGGCCATCAGCCAGCAGCAACTGGACAGCCGGCTGCACAGCGCGCGCACCAGCAATCCGCAACTGCAATTGCAAGCCGATAAGGCCACGCCATACCAGGCGGTGGCGGCCGTCATGGCGCTGGCCCAGCAGGCCGGGGTGAATCGCATCGTCTTTGTCACCCAGCCGCTGGCGCAGTAAGGGCCTCTGGGTAAATAGTGCGGCCTGCCGTAGAGGGCAGGCCGTACTAGGGCAGAAGGGGGTGTTTGCCGGTGATGCCTGACAGGGCCGGTCGCTGGTACCGGCCGCTGGCGGCTTACATGGCGCCGGCGAAGATCTGCTCGATCTCCTGCTGCGTGGCCTGGCGCGGGTTGGTCAGGCCGCAGGCGTCTTTCAGCGCATTGCTGGCCAGCAGGGGAATGTCCTCGTGCTTGACGCCCAGCTCGGCCAGGCTGGCCGGGATGCCGATATCCGCCGCCAGCTTGCGGATGGCGACCAGGCAGGCCTTGGCACCGGCCTCGGCGGTCAGCCCCTGGGTGTCTACGCCCATCGCCGCTGCCACATCCGCCAGCCGTGCCGCCGAAGTCTGGGCATTGAAGGCTTCCACATGCGGCAGCAGCAAGGCATTGCACACCCCGTGCGGCAGGTCGTAAACCCCGCCCAGCTGGTGGGCCATGGCATGCACATAGCCGAGCGAGGCATTGTTGAAGGCCATGCCGGCCAGGAATTCGGCATAGGCCATCTGTTCGCGTGCTTCCAGATTCTTGCCGTTTTCCACTGCCGTGCGCAGATGGCGGGAGATCAGCTCCACCGCCTTGAGCGCGCAGGCATCGGTAATCGGCGTGGCTGCGGTGGACACATAGGCTTCGATGGCGTGGGTCAGCGCATCCATGCCGGTGGCGGCAGTCAGGCTCTTGGGCTTGGCCAGCATCAGGTCGGGGTCGTTGACCGACAGGATGGGGGTGACATTGCGGTCGACGATGGCCATTTTGATATGGCGTGCTTCATCGGTAATGATGCAAAAACGGGTCATCTCGCTGGCGGTGCCTGCGGTGGTATTGATGGCTACCAGCGGCAGCTGCGGTTTTTTCGAGCGGTCCACGCCTTCGTAATCGGCAATCTTGCCGCCATTGGTGGCCACCAGTGCAATGCCCTTGGCACAGTCATGCGGCGAGCCGCCACCCAGCGACACCACGAAATCACACTGCTTTTCCCGCAGTACCTGCAAGCCGGCTTCGACATTGCCGATGGTGGGGTTGGGCTGGGCACCGGCGAAAATGCTGGCCTGGATATCGCGCTCGGCCAGCAGGGCCTGCACATTGGCGGCCACACCGATTTCTGCCAGCACCTTGTCGGTAACAATCAGCGCATGCCTGAAACCATAGGCCTGGATGGCATTGACCGCCTCCTTGAGGCAACCGGCGCCCATTACATTGACTGGCGGAATGAAGAAAGTCGTTGTTGTCATGGTGTTATCTCCTTATGTGGGTGACCGGACTGCCTGGGGGACCGGCCGGGACGGCAGGCTGTTGTGCTGCTAGCTGCATGACCAGGCGTCATGGCAACAGCCTAAGGTCTGCGGCGCGGCTGTCCCATTCGACTTTAGTGCCATGTCATGGCCGGGACGGTGATGTTGTGGCGGATTGGCCGGCGGACTGGCGTTGCAAATGCTAAAGTCATGATTGGAATCTGCCGTTATTGCCAGTTGCTTTGTGCAAGATGGCATACCACCAGCCAGCACCGACAGGGATGATGCTGCCATGCGCTTCAGCTTTGATTCACAAGTCATTACCGCTTTTGTCAGCGCAGCGCTGGCCGTGGTGGTGCTGACTGCCATGACCTGGTCGGTGGCTGATGAGGCAAGTCGTGCCGGCGAAAGCGTGGCCCATTCGCATGAGGTGCTCAATGGCCTGGCACGGATACGCGGCGATACCCTGCAAATCGAATTGAGCAGCCAGAATTTTCGCCTGAGCGGCGATCCGGCCCAGCTGCAGGAGCGTGATCAGGGCATTGCCAGCCGCGAGCTGCTGTTGGCACAGATTCGCCGGCTGACCGCAGACAGCCGCGAACTGCAGCAGCACTGGAGCAGCCTGCGCCGGGTGCTCGACCAGCGGTTGCAGATCGCCCGCCAGGTGGAGCAGGTACGCAAGACCCAGGGGGCCGCTGCGGCCACCCGCTTTGCCAATCAGTCGCCCTTGCTGCAAACCAGGGTGGCGGTCTATCGCCTGCTGGATGAAATGGATGCCCTCGAGCGTGGCAGCCTCGACTTGCATCAGGCGGACTATCTGGCCACCAGGCAGCGTTTGCTGCAGCTGGGCAGTGTCACCGCCATCTTGTTGCTGCTCTTGCTGGCCGCCACATACCGGCTGATCCGCAGCCAGCTGCGTGCGCTGGAAGCCAGCCGGCGGCAGCTGGCCGACAGCCAGGAAAATCTCTCCATCACCCTGCATTCGATTGGCGATGCCGTGCTGGCCACCGATGCGGCCGGCTGCATCACGCGCATGAATCCGGTGGCCGAGCAACTCACCGGCTGGACGCTGGCCGAGGCTGCCGGCAAGCCGGTGGCTTCGGTGTTTCACATCATCCACGAGCTCAGTCGCGAGCCGGCACTGGTGCCGGTGGAGCGCGTGCTGGCTACCGGCAAGGTGCAGGGCCTGGCCAATCACACTTGTCTGATCGCCCGCGATGGCCGGGAATGGCCGATTGCCGACAGTGCCGCCCCCATTACCGATGGCAGCGGACAGATTCGCGGCGTGGTGCTGGTGTTTCGCGATGTCAGCCTCGAGCGCAGTGTCGAGCGCGCCATGCAGCAGCAGAACGTGCAGCTGGAGAGGCGGGTGGACGAGAAAACCCGGCAATGGGCAGACAGCATGGCGCATCTGCACAGCATCATCACTGCCTTGCCGGCCTATATCGCCTTTGTCAGCCGCGAGCAGCGCTATGTCTATGTCAACGATCAATACCGCCAGCGCTTTGCTCCCGAGCATGACGACATCACCGCTTGCCTGGTGAGCGACATCCTTGGCCCGGAACGCTATCAGCGGGTGCAGCCGATGATAGAAAAGGCCTTGCAGGGCGAGCAGCAGGAATACGACTGGCAGCCCTTTGCCGGTGTCTGGCATGCCATCCGCTATGTGCCCAAGCGCGACAGCAGCGGCGCGGTGGAGGGCTATTACGTGCTGGGCAACGACATTACCGGGCGCAAGCGCGACGAAGAAAGGATACAGGCGCTCAATCTGGAACTGGCTGGGCGGGTGGCCGAGCTGGAGGGTGTCAGCCGCGCATTGCGTACCCTCAGTGCCGGCAATCACGCCATGCTGCGCGCCAGCGATGAGCCCGGCCTGTTGCAGGACATGTGCCGGCTTATCGTCAGCGTGGCCGGCTATGCCAGCGCCGCGGTCTGGCTGCATGCCGCCGAGGGCGAGCGCCTGTTTCCGGCGGCGCAGCATGGTTTTCCCGGCGGGCTGGAACGGCTGGCCGGCATGGCCGACAGCATGCTGGCAGCCATCACTTTCAGCGAGCGGCCCAGCTTGCTGCAAGTGCCGCTGGGCACCGACATGGCCAGTAATGAAGCAGTGCAGGGCCTGTCCTGCCCCTTGTGGGTGGATGGCCGCATCATCGGCGCTTTGCTCGTCCACACCGGTGGCACCGCCTGCTTCGACAGTGACGAAATCGCCTTGCTCAGCGAGTTTGCCGACGATCTGGCCTTCGGCATCGGCATGTTGCGCGGGCGGGCCGAGCAAAAGCGGGCACAGGCCGCCATGCACTATCTGACCCACCATGACGCGCTCACCGGCCTGGCCAATGAAACCCAGCTGGTGGAAACACTGGCCACCATGATGGCCAGCGGGCAGCAAACGCCACTGGCGCTGTTGCAGCTGAATATCGACAGGCTCAGTGAAATCAACGATGCACTGGGTTTCAGCCATGGTGACCACATCCTGCGCGAATTCGGCCGGCGGCTGACCGAGTGTGCCCCGGTCTCGGCCGTGGTGGCACGACTGCGTGGTGACGAATTCGCCGTGCTGTTGCCCGCACATGATGTGGCCGCCGCCCACACCGTGGCCCAGCAGCTGGAGCAGTGTCTGGCCCAGCCTTTCCTGGTGGCTGACATCCGGCTGGATGTCAGCGCAAAAACCGGCATTTCCTGCTTTCCCGACTATGCCGGCTCGGTGCACGAGCTGTTGCGCCAGACCGATATTGCCGTGCATGCCGCCGGCCACAAGGGGGTCAGCCACTGGCTGTTCAATCCGCAGGAGTATTGCGACCAGTCGCCGCATCTGAACATGGCCGGCGAGTTGCGGCAGGCCATCGAGGGGGGCGAGTTGCGGGTTTATCTGCAGCCCAAGGTAGAAATGGCCAGCGGCCGGGTGTGCGGTGCGGAAGCGCTGGTGCGCTGGCAGCACGGCGCGCAGGGGCTGCTGTCCCCCGCGCTGTTTATTGGTTTGGCCGAGCGCACCGGGCTGATCAAACCGCTGACCGAGTGGATGATCAACAGCGTGCTGGACCTGCTGCAGGACTGGCAGCAGCAAGGCTGCGCCCTGCCGGTTGCGGTCAATCTGTCGGCGCATAATCTGCGGGACGAAGCGCTGGGTGACAAGATTCGCCGCTGGCAGCAGCAACGCCAGCTGCAAACAGGGCTGCTGGAACTGGAAATTACCGAAAGCACGCTGATGGAGGATGCCAGCAGTTGCCTGCGTGTGTTGCAGCAATGGCGTGACGATGGCATCCCGCTGTACATCGACGATTTTGGCACCGGCTATTCCTCGCTCAGCTATCTGCAGCGCCTGCCAGTGGAGTACATCAAGATCGACCAGTCCTTTATCAGCAATCTGTCCGGCAGCAAGGACTCGGCCGCCATCGTGCGCTCCACTATCGACCTGGTGCACGATCTGGGCCGCAAGACCGTGGCCGAAGGGGTGGAGTGCCACGCCGACTGGCAGCAGCTGCTTGGCCTGGGCTGCGATGTGGCCCAGGGCTACTACATTGCCCGGCCCATGCCGGCGGCCAGCTTCCTGCCCTGGGTGGCCGGGTTTTCCATGGCGCAGCTGGCGCGGGAGTAAAGGGGGGGGCTGCTGGTCCTGCGCTCAGTAAAAAACGCCTGACCATGTCAGGCGTTTTCTTTGCCGGGCTGGTTTACCACTTGTAGCTGAGGGTGGCGCTGATATTGCGCTTCTCGCCGTAGTAGCAGGCATAGCTGCTGTAGCACGAGGCAATGTAAGTCTTGTTGCTGAGGTTGTTGGCGTTGATCTGCAGCGTGCTGCCCTTGAGCGACGGGCTGAACTGCCCCAGTTGCAGGCGCAGGCGCAGGTCGTACAGGGTGACACCCGGAATGGTCAGGGTGTTGGCGCTGTCGGCCCACATCCACGAGGTACGGCGTACCCCGCCACCCAGATTGACACCGTTAGCAAAGGCGTAATCCAGCCAGGCCGTGGCCTTGTGGGCCGGGGCCAGATAGGGCGTCTTGCCCTGGTTGCTGCCCTCGGTGACCTGCATGTCGGTATAGGTGTAGCCAGCCAGCAGCGACAGCTGCTTGCTCAGCTTGGCATTGGCTTCCAGTTCCACACCGCGCGAGCGCACCTTGCCGATGGGGTCGTAGCTGAAGCTGATGGCGTTGTACTGGGCCACATTGCTTTGCTGCAGCTCATACACCGCAGCGGACAGCTGGATATCGCTGGTGGGCTGGTAGCGCAGGCCGGCTTCGCTCTGTTTGCTCTGCATCGGCTTGAGCACATTGCCATGGCTGTCGGTGGCATAAGCCTGGCTGGGGTCGAAGCCCTCGCTATAGCTCAGGTAGGGGGCGAGGCCGTTTTCTGCCTCGTACACCAGACCCAGCCGTCCGGTGGTCTTGCCACCTTCCCAGCTGGTGCGGCTGCCGGTACCGGTATTGGTTTCCGATACCTTGGCCTGGTCGTGGCGCAGGCCGGCGGTCAGTTTCCAGTTGCCCAGCGCCATCTGGTCCTGCAGGTAGACGCCGGTCTGGTCGCGCTTGCGGTCGAAGTATTTGAAGGACAGCGGGTGGCTGCTGTCGTCGTACACGGTGTTGAAGGGATTGATGGTGGTGCCGGTGTAGGTATAGGAGTTGTCGCCCTTGTTGCGGCTGGTCTGGTAGTCCAGCCCGGCCAGCACGGTGTGCTTCATCCCCAGTGCATTGAAGCGGGCTTCCAGGCTGTTGTCGATGATGTGGGCGGTGGAGCGCTCGCTGGAGCGGGCATAGGTGCGGTTGAGCAGGTCCGAGCTGTCGGATACCCAGCCGACATCGGAATACTGGCTCAGGTCGGTCTTGCTCAGTTGCAGGCGGTATTGCTGGCGGAAGGTCAGCGCGTCGTTGAAGCGGTGTTCCAGCTGATAGCCATAGTATTGCTGCTCGCGGCTCATGCCGTCGCCACTGGAGCCTTCGTTGAAGTCGGGGGAGATGGTCTTGCCGTTATGCGGCACCACGGTGCCGTAATAGGGCAGGGTGCCGTGGTAGCCGGTGCTGGGGTCTTTCTGCAAATAGGCTTGCAGCAGCAGATTGGTGCTGTCGCTGATTTTCCAGTTGAGCGAAGGGGCCAGCACATAACGCTCGGTACTGGCACCGTTTTGTTGCTGGTCGGCGGCGCTGCCCTTGGCCACCAGGCGGTAGGACAGGTCGTCGCGGCCGGCCACGGCACCGCCAAAATCCAGCCCCAGACTGCGTTGCTGGCGGTTGCCCACGGTCAGCGACAGCTCGTGGTAGTCCTCTTGCAAGGGGCGCTTGCTGGTGATGGCCACCACGCCACCGGGCGAGGCCTGGCCATAGCTGGCCGAGGCCGGCCCGCGTATCACGTCCAGCCTTTCCACCGCATAGGGGTCGATCTGCAGGGTGTTGTAGCCGTCCGGATCACCAAACAGCCGCAGGCCATCGAGGAATTCATTGGCGGTGGGATGGTCGCTGAAGCCGCGCAGCACGATGTAGTCGTAGCGGGTGGTGGAGCCCACCGCGCCACTGAACACCCCCGGCGTGTAGTTGAGCGCTTCGCTGATGGTGCGCGGTTTCTGGTCTTCGATCTGCTGGCGGGTGACGACCGAGACAGCTTGCGGAATCTGCGCCAGCGGGGTGTCGGTCTTGCTGGCGCTCTTGCTGCTGCCCACCTGGTAGCCCTGGGTGGGGGTCAGTGCATCGGGGCGCTGTTCTGCGCTGACCGTTACCGTTTCCAGTGTGCTGCTGTCGGCGGCATAAGCCTGCTGTACGGCCAGTGCCAGTGTGGCCACGCACAGGGTTCTCCCCAGCTGGCGGCCTGCTTGCTGGCGTCTGTTGCTGCTTGTCATCACGCATCGTCCTTGAGTTCTTGCTTGCCGCGCCCGGCCCCTGCCGGGCTTGTGTCATGGCGGCATCGGCCATGCCTCGTGCTTGGGCAGGATGGCTGGCTGATGCAATAATGCTATTGATAATCGTTATCATTCGCAATATGATTGTGAAAATTCTGATTCGGGAGTGGGATTCATGAGCAAGCAACAGCGAGTCGCCAGCCATGTAGCGGGTGGTCTGTCCTGTAGCGGCGCAACGGGCCGGTATTGCCCGCTGCGCCAGCCCTGACCGGCAAACGGCCTGCACGCGCTGCGGCCGTGGCCGGCCTCCCACCCGCTGGCCTGACCAGCACACGGAGAGCGACCCGAATGAAACTGACTTTTGTCCTGCAAGCAGCAAGTGACGCCACGCGGCGGAGGATGGCGCGATGAATGGCAAGATTCACGATTTCGTGGCCATCGGCATCGGCCCCTTCAATCTGGGCCTGGCCTGCCTGACCCAGCCGCTGGAAGGGCTGGACGGTGTATTCCTGGATCAGGCGACGGGTTTTGACTGGCACCCGGGCATGTTGCTGGAAAACGCCACCCTGCAAACGCCGTTTCTGGCAGATCTGGTGACGCTGGCCGACCCCACCAGCCGTTTCAGTTTTCTCAACTACCTGAAAAGCAGCGGGCGGATTTACGCTTTTTACATCCGCGAAGATTTCTTCATGCTGCGCCAGGAATACAACCAGTACTGCCAGTGGGTATGCGCCCAGCTGGACAGCCTGCGCTGGCAGCGCCAGGTAGAGCGGGTGGAGTACGACGAAATCAACAGCCTCTACCAGGTGTATTGCCAGAACCTGGCCAGCGGCGAGCTGGAGCTGTACCGCGCCCGCCATCTGGTGCTGGGCACCGGCACCGTGCCGCTGTGGCCGGAGTGCTGCCAGTCGGTAGCGCGGCAGGCCAGCCATTCGGCCAGCTATCTGGCCGACAAGGCGGCGCTGCAGCGCCAGCCGTCCATCACCATTGTCGGCAGCGGGCAAAGCGCGGCAGAGATTTACTACGACTTGCTGCAGGACATCGACCGCTACGGCTACCAGCTGAACTGGCTGACCCGCTCGCCGCGCTTTTTCCCGCTGGAATACACCAAGCTCACGCTGGAGCTGACCTCGCCGGAGTATGTGGATTACTTCCACCGGTTGTCGCTGCCGCAGCGCGACCAGTTGTTGCAACAGCAAAAAGGCTTGTTCAAGGGCATCAATGCCAGCCTGATCAACGACATCCACGAACTCTTGTACCGCAAGCACCTGAACGGTACACCGGCCACCATGCTGCTGGCCAATACCGCACTCAGCGACTGCCGCTACGACAAGGCGCAAGGGCATTTCCAGCTGGAGCTGCAGCAATTGGAGCAGCAAAAGCGCTTCAGTCTGCAAACAGCCGGGCTGGTGCTGGCGACCGGCTATGGCTACCGCCAGCCGGCCTTCCTGGCGCCGATTGCCGGTCGTATCCGCCGTGACGAACGTGGCCGTTTTGCCGTGGCACGCGATTACAGCATCGATGCCGAGCATCGCCTGTTTGTGCAAAACGCCGAGCTGCACACCCACGGCCTGTCGTCGCCGGATCTGGGCATGGCTTGCTATCGCAATGCGCGGCTGATTCGCAGCATCAGCGGCGTGGAGCATTACCCGGTGGAGCAGCGCATTGCCTTCCAGCAATTCACCGCACCGGACAGCCTGCCTGATCCGGAAAGACTCAGCGCATGAGGCGGGCCTTGCTGACGCTCAGCACGCTGGCGGTGGTGGGCGATGCGGTACTGCTGCCGTTTTACCCGCAGTACTTCGCCAGCCGTTTCGGCGTGGAAGATGCCCGGCTGGTGGGCAACTATCTGGCCGCGCTATGCCTGGTGGTGATGCTGGCGCTGCCGCTGTGGGCGCGGCTGGCGCGGCGGGTGGAGTTGCTGCGGCTGCTGCCCTTCACCCAGCTGGCGGCAGCGCTGCTGTGCGTAGTCTGCTACGCCGCCGACAGCATGTTGCTGTTCTGGCTGGCTTCGCTGGCCATGGTGGGCTGCAAATCCAGCTATCTGCTGATCTACCCGCGGCTGATGAGCCAGGCCGCACCGCAGGAGCATGCCGGGCTGATCGGCCTGCTGTCGGTCATCGTCCACTTTGGTGGCATCGCCGGGGCTTTGCTGGGCGGGGTATTGCTGGGCCTGTTGCCAGCCCGCCATGCCTTCTTGCTGATGGCACTGGCCGATCTGGCGCAGATGGGTTTGTGCCTGTGGCTGCTGCGCGTACCGCTACCGGCCTTGCCGCAGGCTGCCGCACCGGCCAGCAGCGTGGGCGAACACCCGCAGCAAGCGGCTGGCGGCCTGTGGCGGCTGGGCTTGCTGATGCTGCTGTTTTACTGCAGCGCCTATCTGGTGCGTGGCTTCTTTGCCCTGTACTGGCAGCAGCAAAGCGGGCTGGACAACAGCACGCTGGCAGCGGCGGTGTTTGCCTTGCCGGCGCTGCTGGCCTTGCTCGGCCTGTGGCACAACCGGCGCCGGCAGCGGCTTGCCCGGCCAGCGGCCGGCAGTACCCGCAGCCTGCTGTTGCTGGGGGCGGGCGGCTTGCTGCTGCAGGCGCTGCCACAGCTGCCACTGCTGTTGCTGGGACGCTGCCTGTTCGGCTGGGCCTTGTTCCAGCTGACAGTGCGGCTGGATATGCAGCTGTTCCGCCTGAGCACCCCGCTGCATTACGCCCGTGACTACAGCCGCATCAATCTGTGCCAGAACCTGGGCGTATTACTGTCGTCCAGTGCCGCCGGTGCGCTGGTGGCGGCTTATGGCCTGGCTGCGCCCTTTGTGGTGGCGGCGCTGGGGCTGCTGCTGTGCCTGCTGGCTTATCCGCTGTTATTGCCCACCGTTCGGCCACCCTTTCCCAAGGAGTTTGCTGATGAGCACGCCTGACCTTGCTCCGCTGTTTTCCCATCGATTTGCCGGCATGGGCGAGTTCAGCCTTTATCCGCTGCGCGTGCCGCAGGACATGCCGCTGCTGCACGACTGGGTTGGCCGCGATTACGCCCGTTACTGGGGCATGCAGCACTGCGATCTGGCGGCGGTCACCGCCGCCTATGCCCAATTGCAGGACAGCGGCCATGCCCAGGCACTGCTGGGCCGGCTGGACGGTGTGCCGGCCTTCCTGATGGAGCGTTACGACCCGGCGCACGACGAACTGGGCCGGCACTACCCGGTGCAGCCGGGCGATATCGGCATGCATCTGCTGCTGGCTCCACCTTTGCAGCCGCGCAGCGGTTTCAGCCGGGCGGTGATGCATACCGTGCTGGCAGCGCTGTTTGCCGACCCGGCCGTGGCGCGGGTGGTGGTGGAGCCGGATGTGCGCAATGACAAGATCCACCGCCTCAACCGCCATGCCGGCTTTGTTTATCAGGGCGAGATCCAGCTGCCACACAAGCGTGCTGCGCTGGCTTTTTGCAGCCGGGCACAGTTTGCCGCGGCCTGCGCCGCCGCCCAGCCGGCTTGTGCCGTCTGATCACCCATTATTCCGGCCGCCCCCCTCGGCGCTGTGCGGCCGTCACGCAAGGAACACCATGCAAACGCCTAGCCATCAACATCCGCAACAACTGGTTCAACATTTGCAGCCGGCCATCTGGGCCAAGGTCAACCGCCTGCTGCTGCGCAAGGCCATTGCCGAGTTCTCCCACGAGCTGTTGCTGGCTCCACAATTGCAACAGCAGCAGGGCGACTGGGGCAGCTACCGCCTGCCCATCCCGGATGGCAGCGGCGAATACACTTTCCGCGCCCGCGTGCTGGCGCTGGAGCACTGGCTGATCGATGCCGCTTCGCTCAGCCGCAGCCTGCACGGGGCGCCGGCCGCGCTGGATGCGCTGGCCTTCATCATCGAATTCAAAGGTCTGCTGGGCATTGGCGACGACATGATGCCGGTGTATCTGGAAGAGATCAGCAGCACCCTGTATGGCAGTGCCTACAAGCATGCCCGTGGCGGGCTGAGTGCCGAGGAGCTGACCCGTGCCGATTTCCAGTCGGTGGAAACCAGCATGATGGAAGGCCACCCCGGCTTTGTCGCCAATAACGGCCGCATCGGCTTCGATGCGGTGGACTACCTGCGCCATGCGCCGGAAGCGGCCGCGCCACAGCGGCTGATCTGGCTGGCGGTGCACAAGTCGCGTGCCACCTTCTCGTGCGCGGCCGATCTGGACTACCAGCGCCTGCTGCAAGAAGAACTGGGCGGCGAGGCACTGGCCGGCTTTGCCCGCCAGCTGGCCGCACAGCAACTGGAGATGGACGACTACCTGCTGATGCCGGCCCACCCCTGGCAGTGGTTCAACAAGCTGGCCATGTCCTTTGCGCCGGAGGTGGCACAGCGCCATATCGTCTGCCTGGGTTATGGCGAGGATGCCTATCTGGCGCAGCAGTCCATCCGCACCTTCTACAACATCAGCCAGCCGCAGCGCCGCTATGTGAAAACCGCGCTGTCCATTCTCAATATGGGCTTCATGCGTGGGCTGTCGCCGTATTACATGCTGGCCACCCCGGCCATCAACGACTGGATCCGCCAACTGGTGGACAGCGATGCCTACCTGCATCAGCAGGGCTTTGCCATCCTGCGCGAAGTGGCTTCCATCGGTTTTCGCAATCCCTATTTCGATGGCGGCATCAGCAAGGATTCGCCGTACAAGAAGATGTTGTCGGCGCTGTGGCGCGAAAGCCCGGCCGCGCTGCTGGGATCGGGCAAACGGCTGATGACCATGGCCGCGCTATTGCACATCGATGCCGCCGGGGAATCCTTGCTGGCGGCGCTGATCCACAGTTCCGGCCTGGATGCGCGCAGCTGGGTGGCGCGCTATCTGCAAGCCTATCTGGCACCGCTGCTGCACTGCTTCTACGCCCATGAACTGGTGTTCATGCCGCACGGGGAAAACCTCATCCTGCAGCTGGAAAACAATATTCCGCAGCGCGCCATCATGAAGGACATTGCCGAGGAAGCCGCCATCCTGAATCCGGATGCCGCCCTGCCGCCTGCCGTGGCGCGGCTGGCGGTGAAGGTGCCGGAGGAGATGAAGCTGCTGGCGCTGTTTACCGATGTGTTCGACGGCTTCTTCCGCTACCTGGCGGCCATTCTGGATGAGCACTGCGACCTGCCGGAGCAGGTGTTCTGGCAGGAGGTGGCCGGGTGCATACAGGGCTATCAACAGCAATTCCCGCAACTGGCCGAGCGCTTTGCCCGCTACGACCTGTTCATGCCGGAGTTTGCCCGCTCATGCCTGAACCGGCTGCAACTGGGCAATAACCAGCAGATGCTGGATCTGGCCAATCCGGCTGGCAATCTGAAGTTTGCCGGCACCCTGCACAATCCACTGGCCAGCCATGCCGTTTGACGCCAGCACCGCAGGCGAGGGTAGTGCGCTGGGCCAGTTGCTACAACAGCTGGCCCAGGCGCTGCCCGGTCTGGATGGCCGCATAGGCGAGGCCGCCGCCGACGAGTTTGCCCTGGCGGCGGCCGGCCCGGCCATTGGCCAGCTGCTGCTGCATTTGCGCAGCCGGCATCCGGAAGCCGGCCCGCATTACTGGGGCTGCCGTAGCTGGGGCCTGCTGCTGTGGCAGCCGGCTTACGCCACGGTGCTGGCGGTGGAGCTGGCGGGAGCCCTGCCGGACTGGAGCTCCATGCAGCAATGCCTGCTGCCCGGCATGGTGGCCGGTTTTTCCCTGCCGGCGCAGCCGCTGCGCCATGGGTCGGCAGCCAGTCTGCGCCCGCCAGCGGCCGCGCAGCTGAGCGCCATCGCCGCCACCGTGTTGCCGCAACTGGCCGCGCAGCAGCCCTTGCATGCCAAGCTGGCTGGTCGCTTGTTGGCCGATTGCGTGGTGGCGGCCTTGCTGTTGTTGCAGCGACTGCAACCGGCGCGCGACAACGCCGCCATCGAACAATTGACCGGGCAATGGCTGAGCGCACTGGGCTTGCCGCAGGCCAGCGGCGTGTGGCCGGTAACGCTGGAAAACGGTGGCGAGCGGCTGGCGCTGGCGCGGCGTGCCTGCTGCCAGCATTTCCGCCGTTGCGATGGTGCGCTGTGCAGCACCTGCCCGAAATTGCAAGTAACAGCGCGTGTGGCGCTGCTGAGAGAGGAGTGGGCGCAGCATGCTGACCCTGCGTGATATCCGTGTGGAGCGGCAAGGCCGTAGCGTATTGCAACTGCCGGCCTTGCAGCTGGATGGCCGGGCTTTCACCGTCATCCTGGGGCATAACGGCTCCGGCAAATCCACCTTGATGAACCTGCTGGCGCGCCAGTTACAGCCCGATCAGGGACAGTTGCACTTGCATGGCCAGCCGCTGAACCGGCTGTCGGCGCGGCAGTTTGCCCGTGCCGTGGCTTATTTGCCGCAGCGCCTGCCCGAGGTGGCCGGGCTGACCGTAGCCGAGCTGGTGGGGCTGGGGCGCTATCCCTGGCAGGGCGCATTTGGCCGCTGGAGTGCTGCAGACAGTGCCATCGTGGCCGAGGCCATGCGTGCTGCCGATGTGATGCAGCACGCCGCACACGAGGCCGAGCTATTGTCTGGTGGCGAGCGCCAGCGCGCCTGGATTGCCATGCTGCTGGCGCAGCAGTCGCCGCTGTTGCTGCTGGACGAACCGACTTCGGCGCTGGACCTGGCACACCAATACCAGCTGATGGGCCTGCTGCGGCAGCTTAACCGCGACAGCGGCCGTGGCGTGGTGGTGGTGCTGCACGACATCAATCTGGCGGCTCGCCATGCCGACCGCATCGTCGCCTTGCAGCAAGGGCGCTTGTATTTCGATGGCTCGCCGCTGGAGCTGCTGCATTCGCCGCGCCTGTCAGGGCTGTACGGGGTGGATATCCAGCTGCTGCCGCAGGCCGGCCAGCCCTGTCCGGTAGCGGTGGTGGCCTGAGATGCAAGCAGTCATCACCTTGTTATTACCTGCCAGCTGGCGTGGCTGGCGCTATCCGCTGCTGCTATGCGGCCTGCTGGGCTTGTTGTCCTTACACCTGTGGCTAGATGGCGGGCTGCACCCGGCCGCACAGTGGGCGCAGCTGTGGCAGGCACCGGTCGATTTCAGCGGCCTGCAATTCCACTATGCGGCCTTGCCGCGTGCGGCAATGGCCCTGCTGGTGGGGGCTGCACTGGGTTTGTCCGGCAGCGTGCTGCAGCAGCTGACCGGCAACCGGCTGGTGTCGCCAATGACGCTGGGCCTGTCGGCCGGGGCATGGCTGGGGGTGGTGCTGGCCAGTATCTTCCTGCCCGGCGTGCTGGCGCTGCACCCGGCCTGGCCGGCGCTGGGCGGGGCCATGCTGGCGCTGGGGCTGGTCTTGCTGCTGGCCGGGCCGCAGGGGCTGAACGGCTTGCCGCTGGTGCTGGGCGGCATGGCGGTCAACCTGCTGCTGGGCGCGCTGGCGACGGCGCTGGTGCTGCTGCACGACCAGTACGCGCGCAATCTGTTTGTCTGGGGTGCTGGCGATCTGGCTCAGATCGACTGGCAATGGACGCTGTGGCTGCTGCCCCGGCTCAGCCCGGCCCTGCTCTTGCTATGGCTGGCTCCGCGCCCGCTGTCGCTGCTGGTGCTGGGGCTGGCCGCTGCGCGTGGCCGTGGCGTGGCCATCAGCACCATTCTGTTATTGCTGCTGGCAGCGTTGTGGCTGAGTGCGGTGTCGGTGGCGGCGGTGGGGCTGATCGGCTTCATCGGCCTGGTCGCGCCCAATCTGGCCAGCCTGCTCGGTGCACGCCAGCCACGGGCGCAGCTGGCTGCCAGCGCGCTGCTGGGGGCACTGTGCCTGCTGGGTAGTGATTGTCTGGCACTGGCCTTCAGTCAGTGGGCGGGTGATAGCCTGCCCAGCGGTGCGGTGACTGCCTTGCTGGGCGCACCGGCCTTGCTGTGGCTGGCGCGGCGTAATCTGCGGCCGGCACAGCAGGCGGCTGCACCACCCAGTGTGGTGGCTGGCCAGCGGCGCTGGGGCAGGGGAGGCTGGCTGCTGGCGGTTTCCCTGTTACTGCTGCTGACCCTGCTGAGTGTTTGCCTGTCGCCGATGCCTGCTGGCGGGCAACTGCGCTGGGTGCTGGGCTGGCCGGAAGCGCTGCTCTGGTCCTTGCGCTGGCCGCGCAGCCTGGTGGCGCTCAGTGCCGGCGCCGGGCTGGCGATGGCCGGGGTGTTGCTGCAACGGCTATTGCGCAATCCGCTGGCCAGCCCCGATCTGCTGGGCCTGTCGGCTGGCGGCAGCCTGGCCTTGTTGCTGGCAGCCAGCTGGCTGGGGCAGCCTCTGCTACAGGGCGGGCCGCTGCTGGTATTGGCCGGCACCCTGCTGGTGTTGGGGCTGCTGTTGTGGCTGGGGCGCAGGCAAGGCTACGCCCCCGGCATGATGGCGCTGAGCGGCATTGCCCTGGCGGCCTTGCTGGATGCGCTGCTGCAGGCAGTGCTGGCCAAGGGGACGGCGGACAGCTTTGCCGTGTTGGGCTGGCTGGCCGGTTCCAGTTACCGGGTCAGCGGCGCACAGGCGCTATGGCTGAGCCTGGCGGTGCTGCTACTGGGCATGCTGGCGCTGGCGGCGCAACGGGTGCTGGCCTTGCTGTCCACCGGCGATGGCGTGGCGCAGGGGCGCGGTCTGGTGCTGGAACGGGCGCGGCTGGGCTTGCTGCTGCTGGTGGCCTTGCTGACGGCGGTGGTGACGGCAGTGCTGGGGCCGGTGGCTTTTCTGGGCTTGCTGGCTCCGCATATCGCTGCGCTGCTGGGCGCACGCCGGCCGGTGGCACAGTTGCTCTTGGCGGCCATGCTGGGGGCGATGCTGCTGCTGCTGGCCGACTGGCTGGGGCGGGTACTGATCTATCCACGGCAGTTGCCGCTGGGCATGCTGGCCTCGGTGTTGTGCGGGGCCTATTTCATCGTGCTGCTGTGCTGGCAACGGCTGCGCCGTGGGGGTGGGCGATGAGCTTGCGCGTACTGCTTTGTTGCTTTGTCGTCTGGCTGGCCGGCAGCTTGCTGCCGGCCATGGCGGGGGGAATGGATGAACTGGAACAGGCCAGCCGCCAGCCGGCGGGCTCGCCGCCGCAACGCATTGTCGCCCTGAGCTGGGAGGCGGCGGAAAACCTGCTGGAACTGGGCATTACCCCGCTGGCGGTGGCAGATGCCGATGACTACCGGCAGTGGGTGGTACGTCCGCGCCTGCCGGCGCAGGTGCCGTCGGCCGGCAGCCGGCTGGAACCCAATCTGGAGCTATTGGCCAGCCTCAAGCCGCAGCTGATCATCATCAGCCCCACTTTGCTGTCCATGCGCAGCAGCCTGCAGCGCATTGCCCCGGTGTTGAATATCGACGCCTATCAGCCGGGGCAGGATCATGCGCAGGCAGCCGAGCGCATCCTGCTGCAACTGGGGCGGGTGCTGGGGCGGCAGCTGCAGGCGCAGCAGCGCTTGCAGCTGCTGGAGCAAGGCTTTGCCGGTTTGCGCCAGCAGTTGCAGGCGCGTGGTGCTGCTGCCTGGCCCACGGTGCAGGTCATCCGCTTTGCCAACCCGTCCATGGTGTATGTCTACGGCAGCAATGCCATGCCGGTGCTGGCCCTGCGCCGGTTGGGCCTGCGCACCACGGCGCAGCCGGCGCCCTCGGTATGGGGTGTCAGCCAGCAGCGGGTGGGTCAGCTGCTGGCGTTGCGCCAGGATATCGTGCTGTATCAGCAGCCCTTTGCCGCCGCGCCGCAGCTGTTTGCCAGCCCCTTGTGGCAGGGCCTGCCCTTTGTGCGGCAGCAGCGCTTTGCCGCCGTGGCGCCGGCCTGGAGCTATGGCGGTGCGGCCTCGCTGCTCTATCTGGCACAGGGCATGACCGCTGCCCTGCTGCAATTACCCATCGCAGCGGCGGCCAGCAGGCCATCTTTACGCTAGCGCGGCATGGCGCTGTTTGCCGCCGCCTGCCGTGGCTGGCGGCTGGCACTTGGATAAGTTGAAAAGTGTGGCGTCCAGTGCATTTTTCTTCCAGATATGGTGTTTTTTCCTGGTTTTTACTCCTTGTGCATTTTTCCTGGCAAAGCCATTTCTTTCAATGACTTGCCTGCCATTTTTCGAGCGGCGGACGCGCTGATTTGCTGTTTAAAATATTATTCATTGTGGTGTTTTATTAAACGCATGATTAGAATCATCAGGCCGGCAACTCTTGTAAAGTTCATTCAATACAAGGATTTGACTACTTTGGATATTGTAGTCAATGGCTTGCTGTTTAAAAAAATGCCATTTTTTTACCGCATGGCAGCATAAACAGTAGCCGTGCTGACAAATGCCGCAAGCATCCCGAATCGGCCTGCATGGGCTGCGCCCGCTACCGGGCTGGCCGTGGTCTTGTCGGCAGCAGGCAAGCAGTAATGTGGGTCACTTTCACCGCTACAAAAACAAAAAATGTTATTAGCCGGCGGACCTGCCCACGCGGGCCGCCGGTTTGGGAGATTCTTTCATGAGTGCTTCATCTCAAGGTTTGAGCCACGGGCTCAAGCAGCGTCACGTCACCATGCTGTCCATTGCCGGTGTCATCGGTGCCGGTTTGTTTGTCGGCTCCGGCCACGCCATCGCCGAAGCCGGCCCTGCCGTGCTGATTGCCTATGCCATGGCCGGCCTGCTGGTGGTGCTGGTCATGCGCATGCTGGGTGAAATGGCGGTAGCCGCGCCGGATACCGGCTCGTTTTCCACCTATGCCGACCGTGCCATCGGCCACTGGGCCGGCTACATCATCGGCTGGCTGTACTGGTGGTTCTGGGTATTGGTGATTCCGCTGGAAGCCAACGCTGCCGCCACCATCCTGCATGCCTGGTTTGCCGGCGTGCCGATGTGGGCCTTTGCCCTGGGCATTACCGTACTGCTTACCATCACCAATCTGTTCAGCGTGAAGAACTACGGCGAGTTCGAGTTCTGGTTTGCGCTGGTGAAAGTGGTGGCAATTGTTGCCTTCCTGGCGGTGGCCGGTGCGGCCATGCTGGGCCTGATTCCGGGCAGCCAGGTCAGTGGCACTGCCCGCCTGTTTGATCACGGCGGCTTCATGCCCAATGGCTTTGGCGCCGTGCTGGGTGCCATGCTGACCACCATGTTCACCTTCCTCGGGACCGAGATCGTCACCATCGCGGCGGCTGAATCGGACAACCCGCAGCAGCAGATCACCAAGGCCACCAATTCGGTGGTATGGCGGATCAGCCTGTTCTATCTGGGTTCCATCTTTGTGGTGACCGCGCTGGTGGCGTGGAACGATCCGCAACTGGCCGCTCTGGGTTCCTACCAGCGCACGCTGCAGCTGATCGGTATTCCCAATGCCAAGGCCATTGTTGACGTAGTGGTATTGGTGTCGGTAGCCAGCTGTCTCAACTCCGCGCTGTATACCGCCTCGCGCATGCTGTACTCGCTGTCCAGCCGTGGCGATGCCCTGAAGATGTTTGGCGATATCGCCGCCAACGGCACGCCGCAAAAGGCGGTGCTTGGCTCCATGGTGGTGGGCTTCATCACCGTGATTGCCAACTACCTGGTACCCAAGGAAGTGTTCGACATCCTGTTGGCTACCTCCGGCACCATCGCCCTGCTGGTGTACCTGGTGATTGCCATTTCCCAGCTGCGCATGCGTCAGCGCATGGAGGCCAATGGTGAAACGCCGGCCTTCCGCATGTGGATGTTCCCGACACTGACCTGGATTGTCATCGTGTTCATCTGCGCCGTGGTATTGCTGATGGCCATCCGTCCCGAGCACCAGGTCGAAGTGATCAGCACCGGTGCACTGGCCGTGGCATTGCTGGCGGTGGGCTGGATTCGCTCCCGTCTGTACGGCACGCCGTGGATGGAGTCACGCCCGGCCAAGGTGGCCACGCAGTCCTGAGCGGCCGATTATCCGTTTTTGCTTTCCCTGACGACCCTTAGCATCACTTACGCCCCCGCAAGGGGGCTTTTTTTTGTCGCCGCCGGCTCCTGTCAGGCTGTACTTTCCCTTACACAAGGCACACGATTGCTTACATACGGTAGCGGGAAGCAAGGCTAGAATGTAAACAGTTACTTGCTATGATTTAAAATAATGGCAGCCACACCAGCCTGGTGAACTTGTGCCGCCTGATCCGGCCATAAGCGGTGCTTGTCGCGCCCTGGACGCTGCCTAGCCTGCTGGCCATATTGGTGCAGCCTGGGTCGGCCCACCTTGCAGCAGCAGGGACCTGATGCCATGTATCAGCTGTTCTGATTGCAGCGGCCAGCCCGGCTTGTGGCGCTGGCTAACCATAACCATGAAGGCCGCCATCGTGCGCCGCTTGCGGTGGGCACGGACGGTATCTGTATCGGGCATGCAGCATGCTCATCCCGTAACAAGGAGTCTACGATGAAAAAACAAGTCACTTCGCTGTTGGTCGTTAGTATGGCGGTGGCCAGCCTGAGCGGTTGCGCCAATATGAATGAAACCCAGCAAACCACCGGCACTGGTGCTGCAGTTGGCGCGGGTGTTGGTGCCTTGCTGGGCGCGCTGACTGCCGGCGGTCACACCGGTCGCAGCGCGGTGACCGGTGCTGCCGTGGGTGCAGCGCTGGGTGCGGGTGGCGGCTATTTGTGGTCGCAGCACATGCAGAAACAGAAAGAAGCCATGGAGCAGGCTTCGAAGGGGACTGGGGTGAGCGTGAGCCAGACTGCCGACAACCAGCTCAAGCTGAATATCCCCAGCGACGTGTCGTTTGATTCCGGCAGCTACGATATCAAGCCCAATCTGCGCCCGGTACTGGATCGCTTCGCCACCACCTTGCAGCAGAATCCGGTCACCACCGTGCGTATCGTTGGCCATACCGACAATACCGGCAGCGATGCCATCAACAATCCGCTGTCGGTCAACCGCGCCAGCGCCACCCGCGACTACCTGGTCAACCGTGGCGTGGCTGCCAACCGTATCGCCATCGATGGCATGGGCTCGCGTCAGCCGGTGGCCGACAACAGCACCGTGGCCGGTCGCGCTGCCAATCGCCGCGTGGAAATCTTTGTCGGCGAAGCTGGCAAGTAAATCCGCCGCTGCGGCCTGCCACGGCCGCACAACAGCAAAAGCCCGCCTGTGCGGGCTTTTTGCATGACAGGCCTGTCGCGGGCCTTCAGGCCTTGCGGCTGTCTTCCAGCGCCTGCAGGAAACATTCCAGTACCCGGTTGGGGCGGCGGCCCTTGCGCATGGCCACATTGAGCGGAATGTCGTAGCAGAAGCGGGCCGGGTGCAAGGGGCGCATTACCCCTTGTGCCACCCAGCCAGCGGCAAAGTGGTCGGGCAGAAAGCCGATATAGCCGCCGGTGAGGATCAGGAAGGCAATCCCTTCGCGGTCGGAGGCGGTGGCGCTGCAATTGAGCGCATGGTGGCGCTCCATGGCTTCGGCGGTCAGGCGGTAATTGGGGGCCACCGCCTCGGCTCGGCACAGCTCTTCCTCGCTGATATCCATGTCGGTACGGGCAAAGAAGGGGTGTTCGCGGCTGCAGTACAGCAAGGAATGTTCTTCATATAACTGGATGTAATCCAGCCCGGACAGCGGGTTGATCAGCGGCACCACGCCAACATGCAGATGGCCGTCCTGCACGCCCAGTTCGATTTCGCTGGGGGTGGTCATGGAGATATTGATGCGCACCCCCGGCCCGCGTGCGCTCAGCGATTTCAGCGCCCGCGTCAGGTGCATGTGCGACTGGGTGACCAGATTATTGATGATGCCGATGTTCAGCTCGCCACGTAGCTGATGGTGTAGCTGGTTGACCTCGGTGCGGAATTCCTCGATGGCCGCCAGCATGGTCTGGCTGGCGTGCAGCACCGCGCGCCCCTCGTCGGTGAGCGCAAAACCGGCGCGACCACGCTGACACAGACAGATGCCCAGCCGCTTTTCCAGGTCCCCCATATGCAGGCTGATGGCCGAGCGGCTGATGCCCAGCACGCTTTCGGCCGCGGAAAAACTGCCGCATTCCACGACGGTCTTGAACAGGCGCAGCAGGCGGATATCAAAATCGCTGACCTGGCTTAAAGGGGGTTTTTTGCTCATCAGGTGAGTAAAACTAAAACTGAAGTTAAGAAATTATGGATTTATCTCAACATATCACCTGATACAAGCTATGCCAAGCCGCAAACTGGCCACAGTCCGGACCATTATCCGGGCCTGCCACGCCAGGCGTGCGGCAGCGGCGCAGCGTGCAGGCTACACTGGTCTGGCGCCGTACCGGCAAGGCCAGCAAACATTCGCCAGCGCTGGCAAGCTGCCGTGTGTCCGCCGCCGGTCGTCGTACCCAATCTCAAACAGCGTGCAATGTGCACAAGGAATGACAGCTTTATGCCGCAAATCGTTTTCGAACGTCAGGCTCCCGCAAGCGCGCTGATCCACAGCGCATTGGCCGATAGCGTCAACCGCCCGTTCTGGGGTGACGACGTGGCCGCCCGCCGCCGCGCCTTTCCCCAGTTCCAGGGCCGCGCCGATACCGCGCTGGCCATTGTCGGCGGTGGTTTTCTCGGACTGTGGACCGCCATTCTGGCCAAGGAGCGCGACCCGGCGCGCAGCGTGGTACTGCTGGAAGCACAGCGTGTAGGCTGGGCCGCTTCCGGCCGCAACGGCGGCTTTTGCGAAGCCAGCCTCACCCATGGCGAAGAAAACGGTCACAAGCGCTGGCCGGAGGAGATGACCGAGCTGGAAGCATTGGGCCTGCGTAATCTGGACGAAATCGAAGCCACCATCCAGCGTTATGGCATCGACTGTGATTTCGAGCGCACCGGCGTGCTGGTGGTGGCGGTGGAGCCCTACCAGGACGAGCAGCTGCGCGGCGAAGGCTATATGAGTGCGGCGGAAATCCGCGCCGAACTGAATTCGCCCACCTTCCTGTCCGGCTTCTGGGAAAAGGACAGCACGGCAATGATCCACCCCGGCAAGCTGGTGCTGGAGCTGGCACGGGTGGCCAGTGAGCTGGGGGTGCAGATTTACGAACAGTCGGCGGTGACCAGGCTGCAGAGCAGCGGCCGCCAGGTGACGCTGCATACGGCGCAGGGCCAGCTGAACGCAGCACGGGTGGTGCTGGCTACCAATGCCTTTCCCTCGCTGCTCAAGCGTTATAGCTGGCACACCATCCCGGTATACGACTACGTGCTGATGACCGAGCCGCTGACGCCAGAACAACTGGCCTCCATCGGCTGGCAGCATCGTCAGGGCATTGCCGACATGGCCAACCAGTTTCACTACTACCGCATTACCCGCGACAACCGCATCCTGTTTGGCGGCTACGATGCGGTGTACAACTTTGGCGGCAAGGTGAGCGATCAGCATGACGACCGCCCCGAATCGTTCGAACGGCTGGCCAGCCATTTCTTCACCACCTTCCCGCAACTGGCCGGGCTGCGTTTCAGCCATCGCTGGGGTGGTGCCATTGATACCTCTACCCGTTTTTGTGCCTTTTTCGCGCTGGCGCGTGGTGGCAAGGTGGCTTATGCCGCCGGCTTTACCGGCCTGGGTGTCGGGGCCACCCGCTTTGCCGGCAATGTGCTGCTGGACAAGCTGGACGGGCTGGATACCGAACGCACCCGGCTGCGCATGGTGCGCGAGATCCCGCCGCCTTTCCCGCCGGAGCCGCTGGCCTATGTGGCGGTACAGGCCACGCGCTGGTCGCTGAACCGCGCCGACCACAACCACGGCAAGCGCAACCTGATGCTGCGCACCATGGATGCGCTGGGTCTGGGCTTCGACTCCTGAATCTGTTCGCCCCTTTTTTGAGAATCCAAGGAACCGACCATGTCCAATCCCTTTGCCCTGCTGGCCAACCACGCAGTGGACGCCACGCGCGTTGCACTGGAATACCGCGATGTCCCGGCTGCTCAGCTGATTGCCGGCCCGGCCCGTGTCGGCACGGCCGAACTGGGCAGCCTGCATGGCTGCAGCATAGGCGTGTGGGAAATGTCGCCCAGCGTCACCACCGACGTTGAGGTGGACGAATTTTTCGTGGTGCTGGCCGGCAGTGCTACGGTGAGCTTTGCCGATGGCCGCCCGGCCTTGCAGCTGCAGGCCGGCAGCGTCGGCCACCTGGCAGCGGGTACGGCCACCACCTGGACCGTCACCGACACGCTACGCAAGATCTATATCGCCTGAGCACTCCACCACGGAGACTGGGCGACCATAACAAGCAGGAGGAGGGAAGCATGGAAGTGCGCAACAACTATATCAACGGCCAGTGGCAGGCTTCGGTCAGCGGTGCCACCCGCGAAGTGATCAACCCGTCCAATGGCGAGGTGATTGCCCTGGTCACCGACAGCGTGGCCGAGGACAGCAAGCAGGCGATTGCCGCCGCCAAGGCGGCGTTTTACCAGAGCGGCGCATGGCGACGCATGGCCGGCCCCAAGCGCGCCGACCTGCTGTTGCGCATTGCCGATGCCATCGCCGCCCGCGCCGACGAACTGGCCGTCATGGACACGCTGGACAATGGCAAGCCGCTGCGCGAAGCGCGCTGCGATGTGGATGATGCTGCTGCCTGCTTCCGTTACTACGCCGGCCTGATCACCAAGCCGCAGGGCGGGGTGTACGAGGTGAGTGATGGCTTCGGCCCCATGCATGCTTATTCCATGCACGAACCGGTTGGCGTGTGCGCGCTGATCACGCCGTGGAACTACCCGCTGCTGATGGCAGCGTGGAAGCTGGCCCCGGCACTGGCGGCTGGTAATGCCGTGGTGTTCAAGCCCAGCGAGGTGACCCCGCTGTCGGCGGTGGCCCTGTTTGAGATTTTCCATCAGGTGGGCCTGCCGGCCGGCACCGCCAACCTGGTACTGGGCAGCGGCCCGGCTGCCGGACAGGAGCTGGCCGCCAGCCACGATGTGGACATGATCACCTTTACCGGCAGCACCCGCACCGGCCAGACCATTGCCGCCGCCGCAGTGGGCAATCTGAAAAAAGTGGGGCTGGAGCTGGGTGGCAAGTCGCCCAATGTGATCTTTGCCGATGCCGATCTGGAAGGTGCGGTGGAATGGGCGATGATCGGCGTGTTCTTCAACCAGGGCGAAGTGTGCTCGGCCGGTTCGCGCATCCTGATCGAAGAGAGCATCAAGGACCGCTTTGTTGCCCGCCTGGCCGAACGCGCCCGCGCCATGAGCATCGGCCCCGGCATGAAAGACCCGGACATGGGGGCCATCGTGTCGGCAGCCCAGCTGGAAAAGGTGCTGGGCCATATCGAACGCGCCAAACAGCAGGGCGCCACGCTGGTGTGCGGCGGTGTGCGCCATACCGAGGGCGAATGCGCCAAGGGCTATTTTGTGCAGCCCACCATTTTCGACAATTGCACCCGCGACATGGACATCGTGCGTGAAGAGGTATTCGGCCCGGTGGTGGCGATCCAGACCTTCACCAGCGAAGCCGAGGCGATTGCCATGGCCAATGACACCCCTTATGGCCTGGCTGGTGGTGTATTCACTACCGATGGTGCGCGTGCGCTGCGGGTGGTGAAGGAAATCCGTGCCGGTGTCACCTGGATCAACTGCTACAACCCCACCTTCAATGAAGCGCCGTGGGGCGGCTACAAGATGAGCGGCTATGGCCGTGACCTGGGGGTGAACGGCCTGCTGGAATACCAGCAGGTGAAACAGGTGAATATCAATCTGCAGCCGGGGCCGGTGGGCTGGTATCAGCACTAAGCGCAGGCGGGATGGATAGGCCAGGGGGTGGCGAGCATGGCTCGACCACCCCCGCTGTGTTTTAAAGCTTGCCGAAGCGTGCCAGTTCGCGCTCCCAGTCAAGCTCAGCCGTGCCGATGTCGCGGTCTTCATCGCGGATGGCATCGGCGGGCAGGAACCAGTTGACTTCAAACAGCAAACCGTCTGGATCGTGGCCATACACACTCTTGAAGATGCCATGGTCTTCTTCCAGACCCAGTTTGCCCAGCGCCTGCAACTGGTCGCGAATACGCTTGAGTTCTTGCAGGGTATCCACTTCCCAGGCCAGGTGGTACAGGCCAGCCGGCGGTTCGTTGGCGGCCGGGGTTTCGCCGCGCGGACTGAAAACGCCTGCCCGTTGCTGCCCCAGATTGCGGGCGAACAAGGCCAGGTCGTGATGGTTGTCCGACTCTGCCGCCTGGGCAAAGAAGGCTTGTTCCGGCTGCCGGCCGGACGAGGGGTGGAAGCCCAGAACATCCTGGTAAAAGCGTGTGCTGCGCGGCACATCGCTGACATAGAGTACGGCGTGGTTCAGGCGTTTGATTCCCATGATGCGCTTTCGCTAAGGGTGAACGGTTCAGAGATGATAGGCCGCATGCTGCTCGGCCAGATAGGCGGCGATCTGCCGGGCATCCTGCAGGAAATAGCGGCCCTGATGCTGCGCCGCCTGCGGTGGCACCGGGCTGTCGGCAGCCAGTAGCAGCAGTGGCAGGGCCTGGTTGTCTTCGCCAACCAGCTCGATCACGGCATGGCGCGGGCGTGGAAACGGTAGTCGACGTATTTCAATGCGCTCGGCCAGTGCCGGTTGCACCGCCAGCAGGCCTTCCAGCAGCGTGCTGTGCGGGCAGACAAAGCCTTGTGCGGCAGGGTGGTCGGGGCGGCTGAAACCGGGTTCCAGCAGCAATAACAGGTCACGGCTCATCAGGCATCCTTGCTATGGTGTGGGCAGGAAGCAGCCCCGCCAGCAGGCGGGGCCGTGCTGCTTAGAAATACTTGGCCAGGCTCAGGCTCAGCGCGCTTTCGCTGGCCACACCATTGCCGCCCCAGTTGGCACGACCATACGAGGCATAGGCCTTGGTCTGCTTGGACAGCGTGTAGATGGTGCCGACCACATACTGGGTGTAGCCAGTCTTGTCGATGTCACTGCCGCCCACGCTCAGGTCATAGCCCTTGGTCAGCGAGACATAGGGCAGCCACGGGCCGATGTTGTAGCCGAAGGTGAGTACGGCCTCACGCGCCTTCACCTCCTGGCTGGAGGCCGCCGCGCTGGCGCTCAGGCCACTGGCCGCCAGGCGGGCATTCAGCACATTCACGTTGTAAACCACGCCCGGGCTGTCGACGAACTTGCCGCTGCTCACCCCCAGGTAGCCATTCACGCTCTGGAAGCCCAGCGCCAGGTAGATCGGGTCGCTGATATAACCAGCCTCCACCCGCCACCAGTTTTTCACGGCACCGGTCTGGGCTGAGCTGTTCACCTGCTGGGCATCGCCCTTGTTCTCATAGCTGAACTTGGCGAAGTAGCCGGCCTGTTCGTAGCTCAGACCCAGGTTGAATACCTGGTTGTTGGTCGGGTTGCCGCTGCTGTCGCTGGCGCGCTTTTCATCGGCACCCCAGGTGGTGGTAAAGCTGAAACCTGCCAGATTGGGGCTGTCGTAGCGGATGGCGTTATTGATGCGGCCATCCAGACGGGTGGAGTAGATCTGGCCGGCCACGCTGCTGTAGGAGCCCGGATCGATATATTCCATGTCGAGGTTGGCGTAGTCGGACAGGCGACCCAGGCGAATCTTGCCCAGCTCGCTTTGCAGGCCGACAAAGGAGTCGCGGCTGGCGAAGGTATCCGTACCGCTGCCATCAACGTGAATGCGGTTTTCCACCTGCCAGATGGCGGTGACGCCATTACCCAGATTCTCGCTGCCCTTGAAACCGATGCGCGAGGTGTTGTCATCTACCCGCCAGCTGCTGAAGGGCTGGCCGTTATTGGTGGTGGCTGAATAGCTTTTCACATTGGACAGGTTGCCAGCGATTTTGCCGTATACGGTGACGCCATCATCGGCATGGGCCAGTAGCGGCAGAGCCGCCATGGTCAGTGCGAGCAGTTTTATTTTCATGATCAAGTCGCGATTAAGTTGGAAAAGAGAACATCACAGGCCGCCAGTGCAGAATGCGTTGTCGGTGGCTGATGGCTATTGTTCCGCAATGTTCCCGTTTTATTAATCAAGAAAATATTATTAGTTAATCAGCTGCCGTGTCATTGCAAATGGGTAGCTGATATTGTCTGGGGAATGACTGCGAGGGGTGGGCGGTGTTGATGCAGCTTTGTGTTTCAAGGCTTAGCAATATTTATGCTGGTTCTTGCCATTATCGGTATAAGCATTTTTTCAGAATGTACCAGTCGATTTTTTTATAAAAAATATTTGCCGGGTTGATTAATAAGCTTATCTTTTTAACTTATGGATTTGCTATTGATATTAAATTGCGGCGGGAATAGATTTTGTGGCGTCAATCAAGTGGTGCACACAAATGTCTTATTCACTGTCGATTCTGGATAAAAGCCCCATTCCCCCTGGTGCTAGTGCGGCCGATGCGCTGGCCAATACCGTGGCGTTGGCCAAGCTGGCCGAACAACTGGGCTACCACCGTTTCTGGGTGGCCGAACACCACAGCACGCCGTTGCTGGCCAGCTCTGCACCGGAAGTGCTGATCTCCCACATACTGGCGCATACCAGCCGCATCCGCGTGGGCAGTGGCGGCGTCATGCTGCAGCACTACAGCCCCTACAAAGTGGCGGAAACCTTCAACCTGCTGGCGGCACTGGCACCAGGCCGGGTGGATCTGGGCGTGGGCAAGGCCCCTGGCGGCCTGCCGTTCAGCACCCGTGCCTTGCAGCACTATCACGATGCCGCCCGCAAGCCTGATTTCAGCGCCCAGCTCTCGGAACTGAATGCCTTTCTGAACGAAGGTCAGCCGGAAGGTCACCCGCTGGCCGGTGCCAAGGCCACACCGCAGCCGCCCATCACACCGGGCCGCTTCCTGCTGGGCGGCAGCCCGGACAGCGCCCGGCTGGCCGCCCGCCTGGGCTGGGATTTTGCCTATGCCGGCCACTTCAATGGCGACCCTTTGAATATCCAGCAATCCATTGCCGTGTACCGCCAGTGGACCGGCAAGGTGCCGGCACTGGCGCTGTATGCCTTTGTGGCGGAAACCCGCGAACAGGCACAGGCGCTGGTGGGGGAGCTGAAGCTGTTCAAGGTGACGCTGGAAGACGGCCGCAGTGTTAACGTGCCCAGCCGCGAGGCCGCCGAGGAGTTTGCCCGCCAGGCTGGCAGCAGCCAGTACCAGCTGGAAGAAAAACATCCGCACGTGATTGCCGGTACCGCCGGTGATGTGCGCGCCGAGCTGGATTCCCTGCACCAGAGCTACGGCATCCGCGAATTCATCATCGATATCCCTGTGGCCCAGTTTGCGCTGCGCCGCGCCTCCATTGCCCTGCTGGCCGAAGCGCGCGAGCCGCTGGCCGCCTGACCGTACTGAACAACATTTTTGGAGCTGAACATGAGCAAACCCATTACTTTCGGCATTATGCTGCACGGCGCTGGCGGCCACATGCACGCCTGGAAACACCCCAGCGGCCCGGCGGATGCCAGCGTCAACCTGCAGTTCTATATCGATACCGTGCAAAAGGCCGAAGCTAACGGCATTGCCTTTGCCTTTGTCGCGGACGGCCTGTACATCAATGAAAAATCGATTCCGCACTTCCTCAACCGTTTCGAGCCGATTTCGATCCTGTCGGCGCTGGCCAGCGTAACGCGCAAGATCGGCCTCGCCGGCACGGTGTCCACTTCCTACAGCGACCCGTTTACCGTGGCGCGCCAGTTCGGCTCGCTCGACCTGATCAGCGGCGGCCGCGCCGGCTGGAATGTGGTGACCACGCCGCTGGAAGGCACGGCGCTCAATTACAGCCGCCCGCATCCGGAACATGCGCTGCGTTATGAAATTGCCGACGAATACCTGCAAGTCACCCAGGGCTTGTGGGATAGCTGGGACGACGACGCCTTGCCGCGTAACCGTGAAACCGGCCAGTTTTTCGACAAGGACAAGCTGCACACGCTGAACCACAAGGGGCGTTTCTTCCAGGTGGCCGGGCCGCTGAACATCAGCCGCTCGCCGCAGGGCCAGCCGGTGATTTTCCAGGCCGGTTCTTCCGATGCCGGGATTGGCCTCGCCGGCAAGTATGCCGACGCGGTGTTTACCCACTCGCCCTCCATCGCGGAAACCCGCGACTTCCTGCGCAAGGTGAAAACCAGCGCCGTACTGCATGCCCGCAAGGCTGACGATGTGAAAATCTTCCCCGGCATTGCGCCGGTGGTAGCCGCTACCGATGCCGAGGCCGAAGCCAAGTTCCGCATCATCCAGCAACTGCTGACCATCGATGACGCACTGGCCTATCTGGGCCGCTTCTTCGACCATCACGACTTTACCCAGCACCCGCTGGACGAGGCCTTCCCGGAGCTGGGCGATATCGGTCGCAACAGCTTCCGTTCCACCACCGACCAGATCAAGGCCCGCGCCCGCGAACATGGCCTGACCCTGCGCCAGGTGGCACTGGAAGTGGCCACCCCGAGCAGCAACTTTGTCGGTAGCGGTGAAAAAGTGGCGGCTGAAATCATCCGCTGGGTGGACGAGGGCGCGGCCGACGGTTTCATCCTGGGTTTCCCGGTGGTGGCCGAAGGGCTGGACGACTTCATCACCCATGTGTTGCCGGTGCTGGAAGCCAGTGGCCGCTTCAAGCGCCAGCTGGACGGCCGCACCCTGCGCGACCATCTGGGCCTGCCGCGCAAGCAAAGCCGTTACCAGCAAGCGGCTGACGATAGCAGCCAGCAGCAGGTGGCCTGATGAATGCAGCATTAGACAGCGCCGTGTTGCCGCGCAGCCTGCAGATCGAAACCGGCATTGCGGCGGCCAATGCCGAATTCGTGGCCCTGCGCCGCGACCTGCACCAGCACCCGGAACTGGCGTTTGCCGAACACCGCACCGCCGGCAAGGTGGCCGCACTGTTGCAGCAGTGGGGCTATCAGGTGACCACCGGCATTGCCGGCACCGGGGTGGTGGGCAGCTTGCGCCGTGGCAGCAGCCAGCGTGCGCTCGGCCTGCGCGCCGACATGGATGCGCTGCCCATCCAGGAAGCCACCGGCCTGCCCTATGCCAGCCAGAACGCCGGGGTGATGCATGCCTGCGGGCATGACGGCCACACCGCCATCCTGCTGGCTGCCGCCCGCTTTCTGGCGCTGCACGGCCAGTTTGACGGCACTTTGCAGCTGATTTTCCAGCCGGCGGAAGAAACCGGCAGCGGCGCACGGCGCATGCTGGAAGAAGGCCTGTTCGAGCGCTTTCCCTGCGATGCGGTATTCGGCCTGCACAACTGGCCCGGAGTGAGCTGCGGCCATATCGGCTGCATCGAAGGCCCGGCCATGGCCTCGGTGGATCAGGCCCACATCACCGTGCACGGCAAGGGCGGCCATGGCGCCGAACCCCATAACACGGTGGACCCGGTGCTGGTGAGTGCCCACCTGATTACCGCGCTGCAGTCGGTGGTGTCACGCAATGTCGACCCGCTGGACATGGGCGTGCTCACCGTGGGCAGCATCCACGGCGGCCATGCGTCCAACGTGATTCCCGACAGCGTGGAGCTGAAACTGACCGCACGCACCTTCCGCCCAGAAGTGCGCAGCCTGCTGCAACAGCGGGTACCGGCGCTGGTGGAGGCACAGGCCGCCAGCTTTGGCGCACGGGCCGAGGTGGATTACCGCCTGGGTTTCCCGCCGGTGTGCAATCACCCGGCAGAAACCGCACTGGCACGTGAAGTGGCGCAGGACACCCTGGGCGCAGCGCGGGTGGAAGAGGCCTTCCGGCCGCGTACCGCCAGCGAGGACTTTGCCTTCATGTTGCAGGCGCGCCCCGGCAGTTTCGTGTTTTTCGGCAATGGCGACAGCGCCGGTCTGCACAACCCGCGCTACGACTTCAACGACGCCATCCTGCCGCTGGCCGCCAGCTACTGGGTGGCCCTGGCCGAGCGCTACCTGCCGCTGCCACAGGCGGCCACATAACAAGCGACAGCCAGACACACATCGCAATGGACCGAGCACATGCGTGACTACTTTGTTTACACCACCAGTACCGACCCGCGCGCCAGCGTGATGCTGGCCGAGCTGACGCAGGAATACGACGCACGCTACGGCAAGCTGTTCAGCCCCGGCGGTGCGGCTGAAGAAATGCAGCGCTATCCGCCCGCAACCTTTGCTCCGCCGCATGGCAACTTCCTGTTGCTGCTGCGTCAGGGGCAGGCGATTGCCGGCGGGGCCTTCAAGCGGCTGGATGAGCACACCGCCGAATTCAAGCGTATCTGGACCCACAGCCAGTTCCGCCGTCAGGGCCTGGCCGGGCTGGTGTTGCAGGAGCTGGAAGCGCAATGCCAGCGCCAGGGCTACCGCCAGATTTACCTGACCACCGGTTGCCGCCAGCCCGAGGCGGTCGGGCTCTACCTGCGCCACGGCTATCAGGCGCAGTTCGACCCGGCGGGCGATCTGGAAGCCTTGCGCACCCTGCCGTTTACCAAGGCAGTGCCACGTCAGGCCAGCGTGCCATCCCACCCTGCCTACGTGACAGAACTGGCCGGCATTGCCGTCTGAAACCGCTTTGACTTGCTTGCCGAGCACCCACCCCGGCTTTTGCACAGGACAAGACATCATGAGTGAAATTACCGAAGTCGGCGAGATCGCCTTTAGCCATTCACTGCCACGGCAGGCAAACGCGCCTGCGGCAGCAGAAGCCAGCGGCAGCAACCGCTATGCCGGGCTGCGCATCATCCCGGCGCGTTACCCGGCACGCATCGCCGGCAGCGTGCTGGCCCTGTTGTTGCTGGCCGCCATCGTCAGTTCGGTGGCCACCAATCCACGCTGGGGCTGGCCGGTGTTTGCCGAATGGTTTCTGGCCGCCCCGGTGCTGGAAGGCCTGGGCCGCACCTTGCTGCTGACCGCCATCGGCACGGTATTGGGGTCGGCGCTGGGCACGGTGCTGGCACTGGCGCGGGTATCGCGCTCGCCGCTGCTGGCCAGCCTGTCGTGGAGCTATATCTGGCTGTTCCGCTCTATTCCGCTGATCGTGCTGCTGCTGATTCTCAACAACCTGGGCTATCTGTACGAAACCATCAATATCGGTGTGCCGTATACCGGCATCAACTGGTTCAGCTATTCCACCACCGAGCTGATCAGCCCCTTTGCCGCAGCGGTGCTGGGCCTGAGCCTGAACCAGGCGGCATTCTCGGCGGAAATCATCCGTGGCGGCATTTTGTCGGTGGAGCAGGGCCAGCTGGAAGCCGCCGCTGCGCTGGGCCTGCCGCGTGGCCGGCAGATTTTCCGTATCGTGCTGCCGCAGGCCATGCGCACCATTTTGCCCACCGCTTTCAATGACATCATTGGTCTGGCCAAGGGCACGGCCAATGTCTACATCCTGGCGCTGCCGGAGCTGTTCTACACCATCCAGGTGGTGTACCACCGCAATCTGGAAGTGATTCCGCTGTTGATGGTGGCCACCATGTGGTACCTGATCATCCTCACTGTACTGTCCACCGTGCAGGTGCAGGTGGAACGTCGCTATGCGCGTGGCGCGCTGCGCCAGCAACCGCAGTCGCTGTGGCAGCGTGCCCGTCAGCGCTGGTGGCCGGCGGCTGCTGGCGGTAGTGCGCTCATTGCGCAGCCGGTGTCGCTGACCGAGCTGCCTGCCGTCAAAGGCGGCGAAGTGGCCATTCATGCGGTCAGCAAACGCTATGGCCAGCAGCAGGTGCTGGATGACGTGTCGCTGACTGTCCCGCCCGGCAGCGTCACCGTCATCATCGGGCCCTCCGGTTCGGGCAAGTCCACCTTGCTACGCAGCATCAATCACCTGGAGCGGGTGGATGGCGGTTTCATCGCCATTGACGGCGAGCTGATCGGCTACCGTCAGCAGGGCCACGCGCTGCATGAGCTGAAGGAAAAGGACATCCTGCAACGCCGCGTTGAAGTGGGCATGGTGTTCCAGCACTTCAACCTGTTTCCCCATCTGACTGTTCTGCAAAACCTGATTGAAGCGCCCATCGCGCTGCGCGGGCTGAGCCGGGCCGAGGCCGAAGCGCAGGCGCGGCTGCTGCTCAAGCGGGTAGGGCTGGCGGACAAGGCCGCTGCCTGGCCGCGCCAATTGTCCGGCGGCCAGCAGCAGCGGGTGGCCATTGCCCGAGCGTTGGCCCTGCGCCCCAAGGTGCTGCTGTTTGACGAACCCACCTCGGCACTCGACCCGGAGCTGGTGCAGGAAGTGCTGGACGTCATCAAGGAGCTGGCGCGTTCCGGTACCACGCTGATCATTGTCACCCATGAAATCGGCTTTGCCCGTGAAGTGGCCGACACCGTGGTGTTCATGGAGCAGGGCCGCATCGTGGAAAGCGGCAGCCCGGAGCAGGTATTGCGCCAGCCACAGCAGCAACGCACCCGCGAATTCCTGGCCCGCGTGCTCTAGGGCCATTGACCAAAAAATTTCACACACCGTCACGACCACAAGCAAGACCACAACAAGGAAAGCATCATGTCGCGTAACACCCATCTGCCGCGTCGTACCGTACTGGCTGCCCTTAGCCTCACCCTGCTGGCCCCGCTGTTTGGCCATGCCGCCAGCAGCATCGACCTGAGCCCGCAGCAAAAAGGCCAACCCAGTGCCCGCCCGGTGCCAGAGGCCATCAAGCTGCTGCCCAAGGATGTCCGCTTCGTCAAGGACAAGACCCTGGTGGTGGCCATCGCCGGCGGCATTCTGCCACTGGGTGGTTTTGCCAATGACTCCAAAACCATTATCGGGGCTGATCCGGACATTTCGCGCCTGGTGGCCGATGGCCTGGGCCGCAAGCTGGAGCTGGTGAACGTGGCCTGGGCGGACTGGCCGCTGGGCCTGCAGTCCGGCAAGTACGATGCGGTGATTTCCAATGTCACCGTTACCGAGGCGCGCAAGGAGAAATTTGATTTCTCCACCTACCGCAAGGATTTGCTGGGCTTTTACACCAAGGCGGGCAGCAAGCTGAAAATCAATGAGCCCAAGGACACCGCCGGGCTGAAGGTGATTGTGGGCGCGGGCACCAATCAGGAACAGATCCTGCTGGAGTGGAACAAGAAGAACGAGGCCGCCGGCCTGAAGCCTTTGCAAGCCCTGTATTTTGATGATGAAGCCGTGGCACGGGTAGCCTTGCAGTCCGGCCGTGCCGATGCCTGGCTGGGCCCCAATGCCATCTATGCGCTGGAAGCCGCGCGTACCGGCAAGGTGAAGCTGGCTGGTACCTTCTCTGGCGGTTGGCCGCTGACCGCGGATATCGCCGTCACCACGCGCAAGGACTCCGGCCTGGCCGCAGCCATTACCAAAATCATCAATACCCAGATTGCCAACGGCAATTACGCCAAGGTACTCAGCCGCTGGGGCCTGAGTGCCGAGGCGGTGAGCGAATCCCGTACTAACCCGCCCGGCCTGCCCAAGAGCTGAGAGCGTGTTTACGATCGGCGATACTCGGGTGATCCTGTGTTGAAATGTCGTTCAAAATGCGCATGGACTCCCTGTCCATTGTGCTTTTTCACGCCCTTTCGCCTTGCCTGACCCTTCGTTCGCTAAATCGTAAACAAGCTCTGCCACGTCAACCTGACATCGCCAACACGCTCAGTGTTGGCGTTTTTCTGCAATGCTTGTCATTTTTTCTTGGTTTGGTGGTGGCAGGCGCAACACTATAGTGGTCGGCTCATTCCAGGAGCCGACTCATGTATTGCTCATTGCAACATGCCGGTTTGCATTCCGGCCGTCTGTATCGCGAGGGTTCTGCCATTCCCGACCCGCGGGATGGTGATCGTGCATTGGCTGTGCCATCCGGCGGGTCCGGGGCGCCGGCCTGGCTGGCGCGGCTGGAGCTGCCCACCTGGCTGCTCATCGTCGTCATCTATGGCGGCTGGTTTGGCACGGCGGCGCTGTGGCGCCAGCTGGGGCCGTGGCTGGGTACGCCGCTGCTGATTGTGCTGACTAGCTGGTATATGTCGCTGCAGCACGAGCTGATTCACGGCCACCCCACGCGTCATGGCTGGCTGAATGCCTTGTTCGGCCAGCTGCCGCTGGCAGTGTGGTATCCCTATGCCGTCTATCGTGACAGCCATCTGGCCCATCACCATGATGACAGCCTGACCCTGCCGGGGGTGGACCCGGAAAGCTACTACCACGCCACCCTGCCGGCCGGGGCGCTGGCCCGCAGCCTGCTGCGCTGGCGCAACACTGCCGTGGGGCGTTTGCTGCTGGGGCCGGCCCTGGGCTGGCTGGCCACGCTGCGCGCTGCCGTGCGTAGCGGCCAGCGGCAACAGCTGCTGGTGTGGGGCAGCCATCTGCTCTTGCTGGGCCTGTTGCTACTGTGGCTGCGACAGCACGGTATCGCGCCGTGGTATTACCTGTTGTGCATTGCCTATCCCGCACTGGCGCTGGCCATGGTACGTTCCTTTTACGAGCACCGGGCTGTGCCGGATGCAGCAGCCCGCTCGGTGCTGAACGAAGCCGCCTGGCCGTGGCGGCTGTTGTTTCTCAATCTGAATTACCATCTGGTGCATCACCTGCAGCCGGGTCTGCCCTGGTATCGCCTGCGTCAGGCCTATCTGGCCGAACGCCAGCATTACCAGCAACTCAGTGGCGGTTTTGTCGAGCAGGGTTATCTGCCGCTGCTGTGGCGGCACCGCCGCCGGCCGGTGATCGATACGCTGCACCCCTTTGCCTGAAGGCCCGCTGTTCATCCATCAAGAGGACTACCATGACCCAAGCAAAATTTTCCCGTCGCTGGCTGTTGGCTGCGCTCGCGCTGAGCGCTTTCTCCGGCCAGAGCATGGCGGCCGATGCGGTACGGGTTGGCTCCAAGATCGACACCGAAGGCGCCTTGCTGGGCAATATCATCCAGCAGGTGCTGGAAGCCAATGGCATCAAGACCGTCAGCAAGGTGTCGCTGGGCAATACCAAGGTAGTGCGCGGCGCCATTACCGCCGGTGAAATCGACATCTACCCGGAATACACCGGCAATGGCGCTTTTTTCTTTGCCGATGAAAGCAATCCGGCCTGGAAAAATGCCGAGGCGGGTTATCAGCTGGTGAAAAAGCTGGACCAGGAAAAAAACCGCATTAGCTGGCTGACGCCATCGCCGGCCAACAATACCTGGGCCATTGCCATCCGCAAGGATGTGGCGGCAGCCAACAAGCTGAAGACGCTGACTGACCTGGGCAACTGGATCAACAAGGGCGGCCGCTTCAAGCTGGCGGCATCGGCCGAGTTCATCGAACGTGCCGACGCATTGCCGGCCTTCCAGAGCGCCTATGGCTTCAAGCTGAAGCAGGACCAGCTGCTGACCCTGGCCGGCGGCGATACCTCGGTCACCATCAAGGCGGCGGCGGAGCAGACCTCCGGCGTCAACGCCGCCATGGCCTATGGTACGGACGGCCCGGTGGCGGCACTGGGGCTGGTGACGCTGGATGACGTCAAGGGCGTGCAGCCGATTTATGCGCCAACGCCGATCATCCGCAGCGAAGTGCTGGCCAGACAGCCCAAAATCGCCGCCGTGCTGAAGCCGGTATTCCTCTCGCTCACTGGCCCCACGCTGCAGAAGCTGAATGCCAGCATTGCCATCGAAGGCCGCGATGCGCGCAAGGTGGCGCAGGATTACCTGAAGAAAAAGGGCTTTATCAAGTGAGCGGGCGCTTCTGGCCTGCAAGGGTAACGCATGCGTCTGTATAGCCGGGTGCGCCTGCTGCTGGTGTTGCTGTCGCTGGCGGCGGCGCTGGGCCTGCCCTTGCTCACCTATGCGCCCAACCGCCTGCTGACCGGGCAGGGCATCGCTCTGCTTGATTTGCTGCAGGGCGGCTCCGGCCTGCGCTGGCTGGCGCTGCTGCCAGCCTTGCCGCTGCTGCTGGCACCGTGGTGGCGGCCAGGTATCTGGCGCGAACGGCTGGTGTATCTGGCGGCGCTGTGGCTGGGTGCGGCGCTGTGGTGGCTGGCCGGCAGCGAGGCCACGCTGCGTGCCGGCGATGAGGATGCGCTGGCGAGGGTGTCGTTTGGCGGTGGCTTCTGGCTGTTGCAGCTGTTGTTGCTGCTGCAGCTGGCCGAAGCACTGCAAGTATTGGCTGGCGGCCTGCCTCGGCGCGTGTTGCTGCTGTTGCTGGCCCAGCTGCCGCTGCTGTGGCTGTTGCTGTCCGGCAGGCTGGACAGCCTGTCGCTGCTGCGCGAGTACCACAATAACCAGGATGCGTTTGACGATGCCCTGCTGCGCCATCTGCAGCTGGTGCTGTTTTCCGTGCTGCCGGCGCTGCTGCTGGGCGGCGCGCTGGGGGTGTGGGCCTATCGCTCGGCCCGCTTTGCCCGGCTGCTGTTTCCCGTGCTCAATGTATTGCAGACCATTCCGTCGATTGCGCTGTTCGGCTTGTTGATCGGCCCGCTGGCCTGGCTGGGCCGGCAGTTGCCGGGGCTGGGCATTGCCGGCGTCGGGCTGGCACCGGCGCTGCTGGCGCTCAGCCTGTATGCGCTGTTGCCGGTGGTGCGTGGCACGCTGGCCGGCTTGCAGCAGGTGCCGCCTGCGGTGCGCGAGGCGGCGCGTGGCATGGGCATGACACCGTGGCAGATCATGCTGCAGGTGGAAACCCCGCTGGCGCTGCCGGTGTTTCTCAGCGGCCTGCGCATTACTGCGGTGCAGGCGGTGGGGCTGGCGGCGGTGGCGGCGCTGATCGGAGCGGGTGGCTTTGGCGCCATCATGTTCCAGGGCCTGTCGGCCAGCGCACTCGACCAGGTATTGCTGGGGGTGTTGCCGGTGCTGCTGCTGGCCTTGCTGGTGGACGTGGCGTTTCGCCTGCTGATTGCCCGGCTGAAAGGGGCTGATGACCATGCTTGAACTCAAGGCAGTAAACAAGTTTTTCAATGGCTGGCAGGCGGTGGCCGATGTCGACCTGCAGGTAGCCGCCGGCGAGCTGGCGGTGCTGATCGGTACTTCCGGCTCGGGCAAATCCACCACGCTGAAGATGATCAACCGGCTGATCGAGCCGGACAGCGGCAGCATACGGCTGGCCGGCGAGGATATCCGCAGCCAGCCGCCCGAGGTGCTGCGCCGTCGCATCGGCTATGCCATCCAGTCGGTGGGCCTGTTTCCGCACTGGACGGTGGAGCAGAACATCGCCGCCGTACCGTCCCTGCTCAAATGGCCGAAAGCCCGCATCCGCGAGCGGGTGGTCGAGCTGCTGGAGCTGTTGCACCTGCCGGCCGCGCAGTTTCTGGCACGCTACCCGCACCAGTTGTCCGGTGGCCAGCAGCAGCGTGTCGGGGTGGCGCGCGCCTTGGCGGCCGACCCGGAAGTCTTGCTGATGGACGAGCCATTCGGCGCGCTGGACCCGGTTACCCGTGGCACGTTGCAGCAGGAGCTGCTGCGCATCCAGGCCCTGTCCGGAAAAACCATCGTGCTGGTGACTCACGATATCGATGAAGCCCTGCTGCTGGGCCAGCGTATCGTGCTGATGGACAAGGGCAGGGTGGTGCAGCAGGGTTCTGCCCAGGATTTCCTGCTGCATCCGGCCAGTGATTTCGTGCGCGATTTTGTCGGCCAGAGCGATGTCGGCGTGCGGCTGCTGGGGCTGGACACCGTGGCCAGCCGGATGAGGCCGCTGCAGCCAGTCAGCGGCGAGCCGATTGCTGCCTCGGCCACGCTGCGCGAGGCACTGTCGGCCTTTGTCGCGCGCCGGGTCAGCAGCCTGCCGGTGATTGATGCACAGGGCCAGCCGGCTGGCGTGCTGCATTTTGCCGACTTGCTGCCGGTGGCCGCATGAAGCCGGCGCGTCTGCCTGCGGCCTTGTGGCTGAGCAGCGGCCTGTTGCTGGCCTTGCTTTACCTGTTGCCGCACAGTGCCGGCCTGTTTGCCTGGCTGTTTCCCGAAGTGGAACGCCCGCTCTATACCCAGGACAGCTTTGCCAGCCTGGTGCTGGCGCATTTGCTGCTGGTGCTGGCCTCCAGCCTGATTGCCGTACTGGGCGGGGTGGCAGCCGGCTTGTTGGCCAGCCGGCCGGCCGGGCGTGAATTCCGCCCCTTGCTGGACAGTGTGCTGGCCATCAGTCAGGCGCTGCCGCCGGTGGCCGTGCTGGCGATTGCCGCGCCGCTGATCGGTTTTGGTGAATGGCCGGCACTGATTGCGCTGGTGCTGTACGGCCTGTTGCCGGTGACGCAAGGTACGCTGGCCGGGCTGGCCTCGGTGCCGGACAGCGTGCTGGAAGTGGCGCGTGGCCTGGGCATGGGGCGCTGGCGCATTCTGTGGCAGGTGGAGCTGCCGCTGGCCGCCCCGGTGTTGCTGGCCGGGGTGCGTACCTCGGTGGTGATCAATATCGGCACGGCGGCCATTGCCTCTACCGTGGGCGCACGCACGCTGGGCCTGCCCATCATCGTCGGGCTGAGCGGTTTCAATACCGCCTATGTGCTGCAAGGCGCGCTGCTGGTGGCCTTGCTGGCCATCGTGGCCGACCAGTGTTTCGACTGGCTGGCCCACCGCCTGTCGCCGCATGTCGGCGTGGAGCACTGAGGCCATGGCCTGGGCCAGCCTGCCCATGTATCCGTGGCCGCAGCCTTTGACCGAACACTACTGGCAGTGGCTGCGCCAGCGTCTGCAACAACTGGGCGAGCTTTCCTTACCCACCCACCTGTACTGGCCAGAGGATTATCTGGCGCACTGGCGCGAGCCGGGCGTGCTGCTCAGCCAGTCCTGCGGCTATCCGGTTTCCGCGCTCCTGCGGGAACAGGTGCAGGTGCTGGGAGCCTTTCATTATCAACTGCCCGGTTGCGCCGACTGGCGTTACAGCAGTGCACTGCTGGTGCGCAAGAGCGATGCCAGGCTTGCTCTGGCCGATTTTCATGGCCGGCGTGTGGTGTGCAATGAGCGGCATTCGCAGTCGGGCTATCACGCCTTGCGCGCCGAAGTGGCGACGCTGGCCGGGGTGCAGCCCTTTTTTGCACAGGTCAGGTTTTCCGGTTCACATCGCGCTTCGGCCGCGCTGCTGGCGGCGGGTGAGGCGGATATTGCCGCGCTGGACTGTGTCAGCCATGCCCTGCTGGCACGGCAACAGCCACAGCTGTTCGAGCAACTGGCCTGCATTGGCCATACCCGCTTGCAACCCGGATTACCCTTGATCACGGCCGCGTCCACGCCTGCCGCGACCGTCGCACGGCTACGCCAGGCCATTGGCGACAGCTTGCATGCGGTCGAACTACAGGCTTTTTTCCGGGAGGCGGCTATTGATGGCTTCAGCCCGCTGGCTCTGTCCGACTACACCTGCATTGCAGACACTGCCGCACACTGGCGTGCTGCGGGCATGGCGGAGTGGTAAGGCCCTTGGCAGGTTTAGCTGTCCAGCCCGGCGATGGCGCGGAGGATGGCCAGCCCCTCATCCGGACAGGCCGTCAGTCGGTGCGGGTCGAAACCTTGTTCGAACACCGGGGCGAACTGGGGCAGGGCGCGGGCAGCTGCCGCATCCAGCTGGCGAAACCCCATATGCCACTGGCTGAATTCGCGCTGGTGGATGGGGGTGCGCAGATGCGGCTCGATGCTGTGATGACGCGGGTCGCGTGCGATGCGGGCATAGGTGGCATCCACGGCCGCCGGGCTGCCTTCCAGTAATTGCAGAAAGCTGCCATGGGTGTACAGCAGCAAGCCGGTGACCGCATTGGCCTGATTGTTGCTGACTGACTGCTCCAGGATGGCGGTCAGCTCGGCAGGGCTGAAGTCGGCACTGGCGCTACTGGAGTAAATCAGCTGGATCAGCATGGGGTTGATTCCTGTCGAAGATCAGTTCTGCACCGGTGGCCTGGCCAGCAGGACGGCGCGCAGCAGGCTGAATTGCTGCTCCAGCGTGCTGAGCAGCTGCTCCTGGGCCGCCAGGTCGCTCTGGGCCGCGATTCGCTCCAGTTGTGCGGCGGCGCTGACCATCGGCGTGGCACCAAACAGCGCGGCATTGCCCTTGATGGTGTGTGCCAGCCGTTTTACCGCAAGCGGATCAGGCTGCTGCAGTGCCTGGTGCAGGCGCTGGATTTCCTGCGGGAAAGACGCAAGAAAACTGGCGGCGACGATGTCGATGACTTCAGGGTCTTGCTGGAGCAGGCTGGCCCGGTAGTCGAATGCCGGTGGCGGGCTGGCGGCCGGTGCATAGCGCTGCAACAGCTGTTGCAGGTCGGCGGCACGCACCGGTTTGCACAGGTAGTCGTCCATGCCGGCGGCCAGGCAGTGTTCGCGGTCACCCGGCAGGGCATTGGCGGTCATGGCGATGATGGGCAGGTGCTGGCCGGCGGCTTCCTGTCTGCGGTAGCGGCGGGTGGCTTCCAGCCCGCCCATCACCGGCATCTGCATGTCCATCAACACCAGGTCGTAGGGCTGGCCGGCCAGCTCGTCCAGTGCCTGCTGGCCGTCTTCCGCCAGCGTTGCCCGGTGGCCCCAGCGACTGAGCAGGCTGATGGCCAGCTGCTGGTTTACCTGATTGTCTTCCACCACCAGGATGCGCAGGCTGCCATGGCTGGTGGCGATGGCCGGCTGGCTGTCGCTGGCGGGCAGGGGGTGCGGTGCTGCCCCCAGCGCCTGCAAGATGGTCTGGTGCAATTCCGATTGCAATACCGGCTTGGCCACGTGGCAGGTGATGCCGCTGGCGCGATACTGTTCGGCACTGTGGCTGCCGGCGGAGGACAGCATGATCAGCACCGGTGGTGCGGGCAGTTGCAGCGCCTGGATGCGCTGGGCGGTTTCGAAGCCGTCCATTTCCGGCATCATGCCGTCCAGCAGGACAAAGGAATAAGCAGACGAGGCGCTGGCCAGCATGGCCAGGCCGGTGGCACCGCTGTCGGCTTGCTCTGCCTGTACCCCCCAGCTGGCCAGCGTTTCCTGCAGAATGTCGCGGTTGATGCGGTTGTCGTCGATGATCAGCGCACGCAGCTCATGCAGGCCATCCGGGCTGAGCGGGCGCGGAAGGCTGGCCGGGTCGACGCTGGCGAAACGCACGGTGAAGTGAAAGGTGCTGCCCTGGCCTGGCCGGCTTTCCAGCCACATCTGGCCATGCATCATCGACACCAGACGCTTGCAGATGGACAGCCCCAGGCCGGTGCCGCCGTATTTGCGTGTGGTGGAGCTGTCTTCCTGCACGAAGGCTTCGAAAATGCTTTCCTGCTTGTCGCGGGCAATGCCGATGCCGGTATCGCAGACCGAGAATTTCACCAGCACGTCCTTGCCATCCTGTTCCAGCAGGGAGGCGCGGATCAGCACCTCGCCCGCGCTGGTGAACTTGATGGCATTGGACAGCAGGTTGAGCAGCACCTGGCGCAAGCGGCCGGGGTCGCCCAGCAGCACCGGCGGAATGTCCGGGGCGATGCGGCAGGCCAGTTCCAGTCCCTTGCTCTCCGCCCGCATGGCCACGTTCTTCATGGTGCTGCCCAGCACCGCCTCCAGTTCGAAGGCGGTTTCTTCTATGGTCATCTTGCCGGCTTCCAGCTTGGAGAAGTCGAGAATGTCGTTGATGACGGTGAGCAGGGCTTCGGTGGAGGATTTCACCACCGTCATGTATTCGCGCTGTTCGCGGTTCAGCTCGGTGTCCAGCGTCAGTTCGGTCATGCCGAGGATGCCGTTCATCGGGGTGCGGATTTCATGGCTCATATTGGCCAG
>NZ_RFAR01000148.1 GCF_003693445.1 Aquitalea palustris
ATGTTCGGCATGTTCCAGTCGGAAACAATAAAGTCGAAGCTCTGGTTCTTCAGCTTGTGCAGGGCCACCTGGCCGTCTTCGGCTTCGTCTATATTGGTAAATCCCAATTCTTTCAACAGATTGCGAACAATTCTTCTCATGGTTGAAAAATCATCGACCACCAGGAATTTGATATTCTTGTCCACCATGAATGACAGCTCCAGAAAAATGATTTTCCACGGAATCGGCAGCGCTACGCCCTCGTTTTATTTCCTGTCAGTACGGTCTTATCTTTGCAGGTAAGGCATCAGCGTTTCAGACAAGATGGCGGGATCGAATTTCGCCACATAGGCATCGACACCCACGCTGGAGCCCATCGCCTTGTTGGCGTTGGAGGACAGCGAAGAGTGCATGATGACCGGAATGCCTTTGAAGCGGACGTCGGACTTGATCAGCTTGGTCAGCACATAACCGTCCATTTCCGGCATTTCCG
>NZ_RFAR01000149.1 GCF_003693445.1 Aquitalea palustris
CAGGACGCCGGTGGTAACCCGTCTGCGAACGTAAGTCCTCCTGCTTCATCAGTCGTGCCACACGATGTTTGCCACAGCGCTCACCCTGAGCCTGCAAGTCGTCATGCACCTTGCGATAGCCATAGACACCGCCACTTTCGAGCCAGGCCTGCTTGATGTGCCCCAGCAAGCGCTGGTCTTCACGCACTTGCGTTGAATGCGGGGATGCTCTCCAGGCGTAGTAGCCGCTGGGGTGCACTGCCATGACCCAACACAGTCGTCGAACTGGGAATTGCTGCGGGTGGGCCCGGGTGAAGGCATACCTTACCCTGACTCCTTGGTAAAGTATGCGGCGGCCTTTTTTAGGATGTCGCGCTCCTCGG
>NZ_RFAR01000039.1 GCF_003693445.1 Aquitalea palustris
ACTTCGTCGGCCACCACGGCAAAACCACGGCCCTGCTCGCCGGCGCGGGCGGCTTCGATGGCTGCATTCAGGGCCAGCAGATTGGTCTGGTTGGCGATTTCCTTGATGACCGAGGTGACCGAGCCGATTTCCTCGGCTGATTTTTCCAGGACCAGAATGGCATCGCGCGTGGTCTGGAATTCTCCCATCACCTCGCGCGTGACCTGGCGAGTCTGCTGCATCTTGTCCTCGCCCTGATCGGCCAGCTGGTTGGCGGTGCTGGCATGATCGGCGCCGCTGCGGGTGGTGATGGAGATCTCATTGACCGAGACCGACAGCTGTTCCAGTGCCGCCGCCACCCGGGTGATGCCAGCCAGCGTGTGTTCGCCGCGCTGCTGCAGTTGACTGGCCTCGGTATGGGTAGCGGTGGCGGCCTGGCTGATATCGTGTGCCCCCACCACGACGTCGGCCAGTACGGCGCGGGTATTGATGCGCATGGTCTCCAGCATTTCCAGCATCTGGCGCATGTCCTGGCAGCCCTGTTGTGCAATCGGCTCCTTGAAATTGCCTTCGGACAATCTGGCCAGGCCTTGCTGCGCCAGTTCCAGCGGCGCTGCCAGGCGCTGGTAAATCAGCAGCGCAGCACCAATCAGCCAGATGATGCTGGCGCTGTTCAGAAAATGGCGCAGCATGCTTGGCGCCAGCATGTACTCCGTCAGCAAGGCGATGATGGGCGGCAGCATGGCTAGCCACAACAGGGCCCGCATGCTCAGTGACTGCTGCTGGCGTGTGGCCGGAAAGCTGGCGCGCTTGGCACGCACATCAGCATAGAGCTGTTCGGCCTGCTGGCATTGCTGTTTGTCCGGGGCGCTGCGTACCGACATATAGCCGGTGACCTGCCCGTTTTCGCGAATCGGGGTGACATAGGCATCCACCCAGTAAAAATCCCCCTGCTTGCTGCGGTTCTTGACCAGCCCGCGCCAGGGATGGCCGGCCTGGATGGTTTGCCACATGTCATCAAAGGCTTCTGGTGGCATGTCGGGGTGGCGTACCACATTGTGTTGCTGACCGATCAGTTCGCTTTCGCTGAAACCGCTGATATCGATAAACGCACGGTTGGCATAGGTGATCACCCCCTTGAGGTCGGTCTTGGTGACGATGGGGCGCTGCGGATGCAGGAATAACTCGTGGTGGGTGACAGGCTGGTTGTTGCGCATGACGGGCTCCCTGAGCAATGTTTCCGTCCGGTGTGCTGCGCGGCGAAGATGGGCAAGACTAGGGCCGCAAACCGGCACCGGCCGGTATTGTCTCTTTAAGCGGTATAGTCGAAAAATTCGAATGCCATATTTTTTCTTCGGCTATTGCTTGACTCTAGGCAAAGGGATGGCAGCTTGGCGCGGCCAGCAAGATCGCCGTGCTTACCTGATGCAAGGCGCGCCGATGCCGATGGCACAAGGGGGGGCAGGGGGCCGCATGCGGTAGCAGCATTGTTGCCCGCTGCGGTTAGCCGACGCTGGCCATGCGCTGGCTTACCTCTTGCAGTACCTGCTGCAACAGCTGGGCAAAGCTGTCGACCAGGGCGGAGGCGGGCCGGTGCAAGGGCCGCACCAGATGTACGCGGAAGGGCAGGGAAACTGCCAGCTTTCTGACCACCACGCCCTGGCTGGCGAATTCCAGCGCGGTGAGCGGATTGACCACGGCAATGCCTATGCCCTGCCGCACCATGCTGCACACCGAGGCCGCGCTGTGGGTTTCCAGCACCAGTTGCCGCTGTACTTGTTGTTCGGCAAACAGGCTGTCCAGCTGCTGGCGGTAGATGTCGCTGGCCGACAGGCTGATGAAGGGCTGGCCGGTGAAATCGGCCAACGCCAGCACCGGCTTGTTGCATAGTGCGTGGCCGCTGGGTAGTACCGCGACTTCATCGGCGCAGAACACCTGTTGCTGACTGGTGCCGGCAGGCTGGCGCTGGCTTTCGGTCAGGCCCAGATCATGGCGTTGTGCGGCCAGCCACTCTTCCAGCAGCGGCGATTCTTGCGGTGCAATATTCAGTCTGACCTTGGGATAGCGCGTCAGAAAACGCTGGCAGACCGTGGGCAGCACCGCCTGCGAGAACATGGGCAGGCAGGCAATGGACAACTGGCCATGGTCGAACTGGCGCAGTGCCTGCGCAGTGCTGACGATGCGTTCCAGGCCCAGATAGGAACGCTCGACTTCTTCGAACAGCTGCAAGGCTTGCAGGGTGGGGCGCAGCCGGCCGCGCACGCGTTCGAACAGGGTGAGCCCGCTCAGTTGTTCCAGTCTGGCCAGTTCGCGGCTGACGGTGGGCTGCGAGCTGTTGAGCAAGGCTGCGGCTTCGGTGACGCTGCCGGTGGTCATGATGGCGTGGAAGATTTCCACATGGCGCAGGTTGAAGGACATGACAGGGCTCGGTTTGCTCGGGGTAGGTCATATCATAAATGAAAGACCTTGTGATAAATTGATATTTTATTTTAGTCGCCCGCTGCGGCAGTATCATGGCCATCATTGAATGGAATGCCATGAAAACTTTTGCCGCCCCCCAACTTGCCGCCCTGGCCGAACAATTCGGCGCCCCGCTGTGGGTATACGATGCTGCGGTGATTCGCGCCCGCATTGCCCAGCTCAAGCAGTTCGACGTCATCCGCTATGCACAGAAGGCCAATTCCAATACCCATATCCTGCGCCTGATGCGTGCGCAGGGTGTGATGGTGGATGCGGTGTCGCTGGGCGAGATCGAGCGTGCGCGCCAGGCGGGTTACGACCTGTCCTCCGCCGAGCCGTCCGAGGTGGTATTCACCGCCGATGTGCTGGACCGCGCCACGCTGGAGCAGGTGGTGGCCGAGCGCATCGTGGTGAATGCGGGCAGCATCGACATGCTGCGTCAGCTGGGCGAACGCTCGCCGGGTCACCGGGTGTGGCTGCGCATCAACCCCGGTTTTGGCCATGGCCACAGCCACAAGACCAATACCGGTGGTGAAAACAGCAAGCACGGCATCTGGCATGCCGATCTGCAACAGGCACTGGCGGTGATCGCCGAGTTCGGCCTCAAGCTGGTGGGCATCCACATGCATATCGGCTCCGGGGTGGATTATGGCCATCTGCAGCAGGTATGCGGTGCCATGGTGGAGCTGGTGCGCAGCCTGGGGCAGGATATCGAGGCCATTTCGGCTGGTGGTGGCCTGTCCATTCCCTATCGCGATGGCGATAGCCGTATCGATACCGAGCATTATTTCCAGCTGTGGGACGCTGCTCGCAAGCAGGTGGAACAGCTGCTGGGCCATGCCGTGCGCCTGGAAATCGAGCCGGGCCGCTTCCTGGTGGCCGAGGCCGGTGCGCTGATTGCCGAAGTGCGTGCGGTCAAGGCCATGGGCAGCCGGCATTTTGTGCTGGTGGATGCCGGTTTCAACGACCTGATGCGCCCTTCGCTCTATGGCAGCTACCACGAAATTTCCGTGCTGGAGCGCAGCGGTCAGGAGAAAACCGGTCAGGTCGCTACCGTGGTGGCCGGCCCCTTGTGCGAGTCGGGTGATGTGTTTACCCAGCAGGAGGGCGGTGTGGTGGAAAGCCGTGACTTGCCGCCGGCGGTGGTGGGCGACTGGCTGGTGTTCCACGATGCCGGTGCCTACGGTGCCACCATGTCGTCCAATTACAATAGCCGTCCGCTGCTGGCCGAGGTATTGCTGGATGAGGCGGGGCCGCGACTGATCCGTCGCCGTCAGACCATGGCCGAGCTGCTGGCACTGGAAGCGCTGTAAGCGAGCGATCCTGGCAAAAAAGCCCGCCGTAACGGCGGGCTTTTTCATGTGCAGCTATTGAGCGCGCTCAGAACTCCTTGCGCAGCATCAGCCAGCTGGTGTTGGCATCCGGCTGCTCCAGTCCCAGTGCACGCTGGCCGCCAGCGTTTTGTCTGACCTGGCCATAGCCGGCTTGCAGCCAGCTGGTTTTGCTCAGGTAGTACTCGGTGCCGATGGCCCACTGATTGGCGCCCCAGTTCAGGCTCTGGCCATCTACCTTGACCTGGCGGCGGTGCGAATACACTGCCATCGGCTTGAAGTTGCCCATGCGGTAAGCGGCGCTCAGCGCATACACCTGGCTGGTGAGCTTGTTGTTGCCGGTCCGATTTATGCTGGTTTCCCAAATTCCCGGAATCTCGAAGTCGTCGCTATTGTCCAGATTCTTGTGGGCATTGCCGTACAGCGTGGTCTTTTGCAGGGTGGCGGCCAGTGACAGATTGTTGGCGTTGTAGCCGAATTCCAGTCGGTGTACGCCGCTATTGTTGCTGGCAATGCTGTTGAGCTTGGTCAGATAGGCGTAAGTGGCGAAGTAGCCCTTGTCGGCATAAGTCAGGCGCAAGCCCCAGGTGTCGCCGCTGCTCTTGCCATCCTGCTGCTTTTCGCCGGCACCGTATTGCAGGCTGCCCTGTATACCGTACAGGCGCGGGCTGTCGTAGCGCAGGCTGTTCTTGGCGCGGCTGTCGCCGTAGTTGTTGCTGCCGAAGATATCGCGGGCTTCGTATAGCGGGTAGGCGATGCCGCCATTCACGTCACGACGCGGGCTGGCCATGATGTCGGTGGACTCGGTATCAGTCAGCACATCATCGATAAAGCCGGCGCGCAATTTGCCCCAGCCGCCCTCCAGCCCGACAAAGCTCATGCGGTTGGCCAGCTGGCCACTGCCGGTGCCGCTGACGGGCTGGCCATCCACCGCCATGCCGGTTTCTACCTGCCAGATGGCCTGCAAGCCGTTACCCAGATCTTCACGGCCCTTGAAGCCGATCTTGCTGCCGTAGTCGTCGACGCCGGTGGTCTGGCGGTAGTGGGTATCGGTACTTTTTATGCTGTTGATGCCAACGCGCACGGAGCCGTATATGGAGACATCGGCCAGAGCGAGTGCGGGCAGGGTGCAGGCCAGGCCTGCTGCCAGAATGCGTGGGTTCATGGGTTTTCCTGATAATTGACGGGACTAGCCATTGCCGCAGTGGCGGAAGGCTGGGCGGGCTGAGTGTGCTAAGGCAGGCGAGTCAGCGTCAATGCATCAGGGCAGGGTGGGTCGTTAGTGATTATTTACGTGAATTTGCGTTTATTTTTACGTATTTTCTTTTAATTGCAGGCAAGATGAGCGGCGCTATTGCCAGACCGGGCGGTGAGCTTGCGCGCTTGCTGTACTGAATGTCGGGGCAATACGGCGGGTCTGGCAGAGGGCCAGGACAAATAAGGGCAGTGTCTTGGCCAATTCATCCGGATGTAAGGGAAATTCAGGCCTCTGCCGGGAAGAGTCTGAACTGGGGAAAAATGTGAAAACGCCTCCGGCTGGCGGAGGCGCTGGCTGCAGGCAAGGCCCGGATCGGGCCGCACAGTTACATATTCATATTGTTGATGACGAACTTGACGCCAGGCACCTTCTCGGCGATGACGCCAGCCTTGAACATCTGCTGGTCATCGGTCATCTTGCCGTCGATGGTCACTTCCTGCTTTTTGCTGACAACGTGCAGGTCCAGTGCTTTCAGTTCCGGATCGGCATCCAGAGCGTTCTTCACATTGGTGGCCAGCTGTTCGTCAGTGGGAACGGCATCTTCGGCGTGAGCCATGAGCGGGGCGAAGCCAATGTTCAGGGCCAGGGTTGCCAACAGGGCGGAACGAGCGAAAAGGTGCTTCATGGTTATCTCCTTGCTTCAAGCAGCGTGATGGCCTGGCCGACCATTGCCATGGATCGCCAGTGGACTGTGTTGTGGCGACATGTTATCCAGCTTTGTTTGCAGTTTTGTTGCGACTCGATGAAATGGTGCATTTGGCGAACTCAGCTGTCGGGTCCGGGTCAGAGGCCAGTCCCGGCCGTGCAGTGCGGTGCCGCGCACGGTAACATGGCGGCTGGCTGCCACTAGCCTGTCACCAACCTGATATTTAATTACGCAAGTTCCCGCCCATGCTGAAACGATTGTTGTTGCTGCTGCCACTATTGTGGCTGGCAGCCTGTTCCACCACGCCTACCACGCCGCGTCCAGTTGATGGCGGCCTGCTGAGCCCGGCAGCCTTGCCGGCCTGGCAGCAGCAGAATATGGGTGACACCCTGGCGGCCTTGCAGCAAAGCTGCAGGGTGACGGCGCGCAAGCCGGGCTGGCAGACGATCTGTGCCGATGCTGCACGCATTCCCGCTGGTGATGGCGCACAGACGCGGCAGTTTTTTGAAAGCCGCTTCAATGCCTGGGCCGTACGCGATAGCAGCGGCAGCGGTGGCTTGATTACCGGCTATTACGAACCCCTGCTCAATGGCAGCCGCAGCCGTAGCGAGCGCACGCCATATCCGGTATATGGGGTGCCGGCCGACCTGCTGGTGCTGGATTACCCGTCTGCCCTGCATGGCCGCAGCGTGCTGGTGGCACGCAAGGCGGGTGGCAATCGTCTGCAGTTGCTGCCGGGCAAGAGTGAGGCCGCGCCGGGCGAGATCGAAATCCATCCGGCGGATTTTCCCGTCGACAGCCGCAGCAACAAGCTCAAGGGCCGGCTGGCGGGTAACCGTCTGCTGCCGTATTACACCCGGGCCGAGATAGCTCAGGGCAAGGGCGTGGCCAGCGCGCCGGTGCTGGCCTGGGTGGAAGACCCGGTGGAGCTGTTCTTCCTGCAGGTGCAGGGCTCGGGCCGTATTCAGCTGGAAGATGGCAGTTTCCTGCACGTCGGCTATGCCGAGCAGAATGGCTATGCCTATCAGTCGATAGGCAAATGGCTGGTGGAAAAACGCGAGCTGACGCTGTCTGCCGCCTCGATGCAGGGCATACAGGGCTGGATCAAGGCCAACCCCGGCCGGCAGCAGGAGCTGTTTGCGGTTAATCCCAGCTATGTCTTCTTCAAGACCCTGCCTGGCGGTGACAGCGGTCCGGCCGGTGCGCTGGGGGTACCGCTGACCGGTGGTTACAGCATCGCGGTCGACCCGCATTACATTCCGTTGGGCACGCCGGTTTATCTGGCCACCACCTGGCCGCTCAGCCAGCAGCCACTGACGCGGCTGGTGCATGCGCAGGATACTGGCAGCGCCATCCGCGGGGCGGTGCGTGCCGACCTGTTCTGGGGTTATGGCAGCGAGGCCGGCATGTATGCGGGCCGCATGAAACAGAGTGGCAGCATGTGGATGCTGCTGCCCAAGGGCATGACGCCGTCGATGGCGGCCGCACCTTGACATGAACACGGACGACAAGAACGGATGAAAGCAAGCTGGCTGGGATGGGGAATGCTGTTGGCACTGCTGGCCGGGTGTGGCAAGCACGAGGAGGAGGCGGCCAGCGGCAAGACGGCGGCCTCCGCCGCCGTGGCGGGCGCACGCGAACTGGCGCGTGCTGATGTCGAGGTGGCGCAGCTGTCGAGCTTGCGTGATGCCCTGCCGTTTACCGGCACGCTGGCCGCGCTGAAAAGTAGCAGCATTGCCGCCGAGGTGGAGGCCAGAGTCAAGGATGTGCTGGTGCGCGAGGGGGAGTCCGTGCGGCAGGGGCAGGAGCTGGCGCGGCTGGATTCCGAGTCGCTGGACCAGTCGGTCAGCGAGCAGCAGGCCCAGCTGGCCGGCAACCAGTCGCGGCTGAAGCTGGCGCGCATCAAGCTGGACAAGCAGCACGAGCTGCTGCAAAAAGGTTTTATTTCCCAGCTGGCCTATGACGAGGCCGAGAGCGAATTTACCGTGCGCCAGGGCGAATTGCAGGCGCAGATCAGCCAGCTGGCCCGGGCAAGACGGCTGCAGGCCGATAGCGTGGTGCGTGCACCGATTGCCGGCGTGGTTTATGAGCGCAAGATCAACCCTGGTGAAATCGCTGCCAAGAATGCCCGCTTGTTTTCCATTGCCGACCTCAGCGTGCTGGAATTGAGTGCAACAGTGCCGGCGCAATGGATAGGCCGCATCCAGCCTGGCCAGCAGGCGCGCTTCAATGTGGAAGGCCTGCCGGATGAATTGAGCGGTGCCGTGGTGCGCGTCAATCCGGTGGCGCAAAGCGGCACCCGCAGTTTTCTGATTTATATCCGCGTCGACAACCGTGACGGCCGGCTCAAGGCCGGGCAGTTTGCCAAGGGCGGCGTGGTATTGCGCCAGCTGGAAGGGCAGGTCGTGCTGCCGCAGACTGCAGTGCAGGACTTGCAGGGCAAGCCCTGGGTCATGCTGGTGGAGCAGGGCCGGCTGCAGCGGCGGCCGGTGCAGGTGCTGCTATGGTCGCAGACCGAACGCAAGGTGGCGCTGCAGGGGGTGAAGCCCGGCCAGCTGGTCCTGTCCGCTGCACTGCTGGGGGTGGCGGCCGGCGATGCCGTGAGCCTGCCGACCGGCCTCAAGTAAGGAGCTGCCATGTGGTTGACCCGTATCAGCGTGCGCAATCCCTACTTCGCCACTGTGTTGATGCTGACCTTGCTGGTGCTGGGCCTGTTTGCCTGGTCGCGGCTGCCGGTGGAGGAGCTGCCTGATATCCGCTTCCCGGTTGCCGTCATCACCACCCAGTACAGCGGCGCCTCGCCCGAGGTGGTGGAAAGCGAAGTCACCCGCCCGCTGGAAGAAGCCATCAACACCATCAATGGCGTCAAGCATATCCGTTCCTATTCCTTCGAAGGCAGCTCCACCATCGTGGTGGAGTTCGCGCTGACGGTAGACCCCTCTATCGGCGTGCAGGATGTGCGCGACCGGGTGGGCGGGGTACAGGGCCGCTTCCGTCGTGAAATCAGCACGCCATCGGTATCGCAATTCAATCCCAACGACCAGCCGCTGTTGTCGGTCAGCTTCAGCTCCAGCCAGGTGTCGCAGCGCACCCTCACCACCTGGCTGGAAAACACGCTGAAAAAACGGCTGCAGACGGTATCCGGGGTGGGCGAGGCCAAGGTGGTGGGCGGTGTGAAGCGGCAGATCCGCATCGACGTCGATCCCTATCGGCTGGAAGCCAGCGGGCTGTCGCTGCAGGAAGTGGCCGATGCCATCCGCGCCGGTAACCGCGACTACCCGGCCGGCGCCGTCAGCACCGCCAGCAATGAGCTGAGTGTGCGTGTCAGCGGCAAACTCAAGTCACCGGACGACTTTGCCAGCCTGGTCACCGGCTATCGCAATGGCAGTCCCATTCGCCTGTCCGACATCGCCAGTGTCAGCGATGCCGAGGCCGAAGCGGACAGCCTGGCGCTGATCGACGGCAAGCCCGGCGTCGGCATGGATATCCGTGCGGCACGCGGCGCCAATGTGGTGGAGGTGGCCGATGGCGTCAAGCAGGTGATTCATCACTTGCAAGCTCAGCTGCCGCCCGGCACCCAGGTGCGCTTTACCTACGACAAGTCGGAAGACGTCAAGAAATCGCTGGCCAATGTCGAAGCCAGCTTGCTGGAGGGCGCGGCGCTGACCGTGCTCATCGTCTTCCTGTTTCTGGGTAGCTGGCGCAGCACGGTGATTACCGGCCTTACCCTGCCGGTAGCGCTGATTGGCACCCTGTTTGCGCTGCAGGCACTGGGCTTCACCCTGAACCTGATGACGCTGATGGCGCTGTCGCTATCCATCGGCCTGCTGATCGATGACGCCATCGTGGTGCGCGAAAACATCGTGCGCCATCATCACCTTGGCAAGAGCCATTATCAGGCGGCGCTGGACGGTACCAATGAAATCGGCCTGGCCGTGCTGGCCACCACGCTGACCGTGGTGGCGGTGTTTTTGCCGGTCGGTTTCATGAGCGGCATCATCGGCAAGTTTTTCCACCAGTTCGGCCTCACCGTCACGGTGGCGGTGCTGATCTCCATGCTGGTCAGCTTTACCCTCGACCCGATGTTGTCGTCGATCTGGCCTGATCCGCACCAGCATGGCGACCGCCATCGCGGCCCGCTGGGGCGCTTGCTGGATGGCTGTGAACGCTCGCTGGACCGGCTGGCCACGCACTATGTGACGGCCATCAGCTGGACGCTGCGCCATCGCAAGACGGTGCTGAGCGGCGCGCTGCTGTTGCTGATGGGCAGCTGCATGCTGCTGCCCTTTATCGGTGGCGAATTCATGCCACGCGAGGACAAGGGCAAGTTTTCGCTATCGTACAAAACGGCTCCCGGTTCTGCGCTGGATTACACCGCCAGCAAGGGGCGCGAGCTGGAAGCCTTGCTGCGCCGGCTGCCAGCAGTGCAGTCCATTCAGCTGACTGCCGGCAGCGGCAGCTTTGGCTCGGGCAAGAGCGATGGCCAGCTGGTGGTGGATCTGGGCAGCAAAAGCACACGCCAGCACAGCCTGTTCAGTGTGATGCAGCAGGCGCGCACTGCCGTCAGCCGGGTCGCCGGGGTGGAAATCCTGTCGCTGGAAGAAATGGGCAAGTCGGGCCCGGGGGGCAAACCCATCAATATCGGCCTGCGTGGCAGTAATCTGAGCGAGCTGGATGCGGCAGCCACGGCCCTGATCAAACAGCTGGCAACGGTAAAAGGGGCGGGCGATCTGCAAAGCAGCCTGTCCGATGCCGACCCGGCGCTCAAGCTGGAAATCCGCCGCGATGCGGCGGCCAGCCTGGGCGTGGATCTCAACCGGGTGGGGAGCACGCTGTCACAGCTGTTGGCCGGGGATGTGGTGGGCAGTTGGGAAGCACCGGATGGCGAAAATTACGATGTATTGCTGCAAGTGCCGCGCAGCGAGCGGCGTAATGAGTTGCTGGACATCATTACCGTGGCCGGGCGGCCAGACGCCAATGGCGCAGCCAGCATGGTGCCGCTGTCCACGGTGACGCGGCTCAGCCCCGGCCTCAGCCCGCGCCAGATCGACCGCGTCGACCTGCTGCGCCAGGTGACCGTCACCGGCAATATCGCCGGGCGCGACCCGGGTTCGGTGTTTGCCGACATCAGCAAGATTACCGCAGCCCTCAAGCTGCCGCCCGGCGTGGTGCTGGCCGAGGAGGGCGAGCGCCGCGACATGGAAGAATCCCTGGGCTATGCCTTGCAGGCACTGGCCATGGGGGTGATCTTCATTTACATGATTCTGGCGGCGCAGTTCCGCAGCTTTACCCAGCCACTGGCCATCATGGTAGCGCTGCCGCTGGCCTTCGTCGGTGTATTCCTCGCTTTGTGGCTGACCGGCTCCACGCTCAATATGTTCTCGGTCATCGGCATCATCATGCTGATGGGGCTGTCGGCCAAGAACGGCATCCTGCTGGTGGATTTCATCAATCAGGCGCGGCGCGAGGGTCTGGGGCGCAGCGAGGCCATCATCGAAGCCGGCCGGGTCCGGCTGCGTCCCATCATGATGACCAGCCTGGCGATGATTTTCGGCATGCTGCCGATGGCGCTGGGCGGTGGCGAAGGGGCGGAAAGCCGGGCGCCGATGGCGCATGCCATCATCGGCGGCATGATCAGCTCCACCCTGCTGACGCTGATTGTGCTGCCGGTGGTCTACAGCTATCTGGATGGTTTGCGGCAATGGCTGCGGCGGCGGCTGGCACCAACAGGGAGCAGCAAGCACCTGGCTTAGCCACTGGCCATACAGTCAGGATGGCAAGGTGATCGGCCAGGCGGCTGTCTACACTGCAATACCGCACTGCCGCATGGCAGTGATGGTTTGATGCATCTGTTATAACAGTATGAATAAACACCAAGGTAGCTGCCATGACCAAGCCACTTGCCACCCTGTTGTTGTCCCTGCTGCTGAGTGCCCACAGCCTGGCGGGCGTGCCGGTACAGCCGGTGCGCTATGCCATGGTTTCCGGGCTGAGCGATCCGCATCGGCCTTATATGCTGGCCTTGCTGCAACTGGCCTGTGACGAAGCCCGGTTGCGCTGCCAGTTGCTGGCCGCCAGCGCCATGAACCAGTCGCGCGCCCTGGTGCAGCTGGCCAAGCCCGATGGTGGCATCGACCTGTTCTGGGGCATGACCAGCAATGAGCGTGAGCACAAGGCGCTGCCCATTCGCATTCCGCTGGACAAGGGGCTGATTGGCTGGCGCGTGGCCTTGGTGCCGGCCGACCAGCCGGATTTGCTGGCCGGTATCCGCAATCGGCAGCAACTGGCGCGCCTGGTCGCCGGGCAGGTGGACGACTGGCCGGACACCACCATCTTGCGCAGTGCCGGCCTGAAAGTGCTGACCAGCCAGGACTATGGCAATCTTTTCCCCATGTTGCAGCGCAAGCGTTTCGACTATTTCCCGCGCAGTGTGATGGAAGTGCAGCGCGAGGCGGCCCTGCCGGTGGCGCAGGGGCTGGTGATCGATCGTCACCTGCTGCTGCGTTATCCCACCGCCATGTATTTCTTTGTCAGCCCGCATCAGCCGCAGCTGGCGGCCCGCCTGGAACAAGGTTTGCGCATGGCCGTGCAGGACGGCCGTTTCAACCAGCTGTTCCTGCGCTATAACGCCCAGGAGCTGGCCGGGCTGGCGCTGGCCAAGCGCACGCTGATCGAGCTGGATAATCCGCTGCTGCCACCGGGCACCCCCTTGCAGGATGCCAGGCTGTGGTATCGCCCCTGAAGGCTGCCGGCCTCAGTGCTGGCCGCCTTCTTCTTCCAGCCAGTTGCAGAAGGCTGTCACCAGTTCATCGCCCACCAGCGCTTGTGGCACCGCCCAGGAATAGCCGCGTACGGTGATTTCCGGCCCGGCCAGCGGAGCGACCAGCTTGCCGCTGGCCAGTTCGCTTTCGATGACCGGCAGTGCCCCCAGTGTCACCCCCAGTCCGTCCACCGCCGCCTGCAAGGCCAGGTAGTAATGATCAAAATGCTGATCCGCTGCTGATTGCAAGGCTGGTACACCGGCGGCGGCCAGCCAGCGCGCCCAGGCCACCGGCCGGGTTTCCGCATGCAGCAAGGTGTGGGCGGCAAGATCGGCCGGCTGGCGGATGGGCAGGCGTTGCAGCAGGGCCGGGCTGCATACCGGAATCTCGCGTTCGGTGAGGAAGGCGTGCGAGACAAAGCCATGCCAGTGATCCTTGCCACGGCGGATGGCGATGTCGAAATCGGCATTCTGGTTGTTGATGCTGGCATCGGAAGTCGCCAGCCGCAGCTCGACGCCGGGATAGCGCAGCTGGAAGCGGGTGAGTCGCGGCAGCAGCCAGTGCATGGCCAGGGTGGGGGTGACATTGATATTCAGCCGTCGCCCCTGCTTGCGTGCGGTCAGCTTTTCGGTGGCAGCGGCAATGCTGTCCAGTGCCGCCTGAATCGCCGGCAGGTAGGACTGGCCGGCCACCGACAGCCGTACCCGGCGGCCATGGCGTTCGAACAGCTCCACGCCCAGCCACTGCTCCAGCTGCTGGATCTGGCGGCTAATGGCACCATGTGTCACATACAGTGCACTGGCAGCGGCACTGAAATTACCGTGGCGGGCAGCGGCTTCAAAGGCTTTCAGCGCATTAAGCGGAGGCAGGCGTCGGTTCATGCAAGTGAGTTTAGCTCACATGGAAAGCCATAAAAACTCGTTTGTTGATTGGGCTGGAGCCGGCTAGGCTTGCAACATGACTCCATCCACGATCATTCCTAGCCGCCGCCAGTTGTTCCTGGGCTTTTTCAGCATAGGACTCAGCGGTTTTGGCGGTGTGCTGCCACTGGCCCATCGCATGCTGGTGCAGCAACGCCGCTGGCTGAGTGAAGAAGAATTCACCGAACTGCTCGGCCTGGGGCAGATTCTGCCTGGCCCCAATATCGTCAACATGTCCATCGCCATCGGCTCGCGCTTTCACGGCGTGGCCGGTGCCTGGCTGGCGGTGGCCGGCCTGATGCTGGCACCGCTGGTGATCGTGCTGAGCATGGCCATGCTGTACGACCACTACCAGAGCCTGCCGGATGTACAGGGTACCTTGCGCGGTCTTGCCTCCACGGCAGCCGGCCTGCTGCTGGCCATGGCGCTGCGCATGGGGACGAAAATCGAGCGCCATGCCGTGGCCGTCTTGCTGGCCGTACTTACCTTTATTGCTGTTGGCGTGCTGCGCTGGCCGTTGCTGCTGGTGTTGCTGGTACTGGCTCCGGTATCGGTATGGCTGGCGCGGCAACGTGGGCGGGCAGGAGATAAATCATGATGCTGCTGCTGTCGCTGCTGGCCAGTTTTTCCGTGTTCTCGCTGATGGCAGTGGGTGGAGCCATTACCCTGATTCCGGAAATGCATCATTACGTGGTGGAAAGCCATCACTGGATGAGCGGCCAGGAATTTGCCGCGCTGTTTGCCATTGCCCAGGCGGCACCAGGGCCGAATGTGCTGGTGGTGAGCCTGATCGGCTGGAAGGTGGCAGGCCTGGCCGGGGCCTGCGCCGCCACGGTGGGCATGTGTGGCCCCTCGTCCCTGCTGTGCTATTACGTGGCGCAGCTGTGGCAGCGCTGGCATGCCTCGCCGTGGCGCCGCGCCATCGAGCGCGGCCTGGCACCGCTGACCATCGGCCTGGTGGCCGGTAGTGCCATGTTGATGAGCGAGGCGGCCAACCAGCATTGGACTGGCTGGCTGCTGTGTGCCGGCAGCACCGTGCTGGCCTGGCGTACCCGTATCAATCCGCTGTGGCTGCTGGCCGGCGGCGCGCTGCTGGGCTTTGCCGGCTGGATCTGAGCGCCGCCTTGGCGGCCGGTGGCGGCCAGCGTCATCTGTGTTTCATGCTGAGCCGTCACACTGCGCGCTACTGCCGCCGCCGGAGCCCGCATGTCTTCCTCTGCCATTCCCGTCCGCCTCAATCTGGTTTTGCTGCTGCTGGCGCTGCGCTTGTGGCTGGTGGAACTGGTGGCCGTGCCGCTGGCCGTGGCCTGGTTTCATCCGGCCTATGGCTTGTTGCTGGTGGCAGCGGTGCTGCTGATTCCGCTGCGCTGGCAGCTGCTGCACGAAGCCGTGCATGGCCTGCTGCTGCCCTCCGCGCGTTACAACCGGCTGGCCGGACGGCTGCTGGGCATCAGCCTGGGCATTCCCTTCGAGGTATGGCGGCAGGCGCATCATCTGCATCACCGTTACAGCCGCAGTGCGGCCTGTCGGGTGGAGGTGTATGAACCGGGCGAGGAAGCGGGCTGGCTGCGCCGGCTTTACCTGTGGCTGCGGCTGTGTGGTGTGGCCTATCTGATGGCGCTGGCCGGCAGCCTGTTGCTGCTGTTTTGTCCGGCGAGCGGCCGCTGGCGCTGGCTGGCCGGACGCGCCCCCTTGTTCCCCTTGCTGCAGCGTCGTCTGTGGCGCAGCCGGCAGCGACACGGTGCGCGGCTGGATGCGCTGCTGGCCTGGCTCTTGCCCGGCTTGTCATTGCTGATTTATGGCGCGAATGACTGGATGCTGTGGCTGGCCTTGCTGGCGCGGGCGCTGTTGATCTCGCTGACCGATCATGCCTGCTTTGCCGGCCAGCCGCTGGGCGATGCCCGCCGCGCCGCCAATCTGGCCTTGCCGCGCTGGCTGGGCCTGTGTCTGCTCAACAGCCATTTGCGCGGTGTGCACCACCTGTGGCCACAGCTGTGCTGGCAGGCGCTGCCACAGCGTTTCGTCTCTGCCCGGCTGCAGTGGGATGGCCGTTTTGCTCAGGCCATCTGCCTGCGCCAGTGGCGCGTGATGCCAGCCACCGGCCTGCCGGTAATACCCCGGCGCAAGGCAGGGACAGGTATAATGCCGGCTGATTCCATTACGCCAAGCTAGCAAGCCCATACCATCATGACCCAGCTCAAGAACGATACTTTCCTGCGCGCGCTCCTGAAGGAGCCGGTTGAATACACCCCCATCTGGATGATGCGCCAGGCTGGGCGCTACCTGCCGGAATACCGCGCCACCCGCGCCCGCGCCGGCAGCTTCATGGGCTTGTGCACCAGCCCGGATTACGCCACCGAAGTCACCCTGCAGCCGCTGGAGCGTTTCCCGCTGGATGCAGCCATCCTGTTCTCCGACATCCTCACCGTACCGGATGCCATGGGTCTGGGCCTGTATTTCGCCGAAGGCGAAGGCCCCAAGTTCGAGCGTCCGCTGCGCGATGAAAGCGCCATCCGCGCCCTGAGCGTACCGGTGCTGGACAAGCTGCAATACGTGTTCGATGCCGTATCCAGCATCCGCAAGGCGCTGGACGGCCGCGTGCCGCTGATCGGTTTTTCCGGCAGCCCCTTCACCCTGGCTTGCTACATGATCGAAGGCGGTGGCTCGGATGATTTCCGCAACGTCAAAGCCATGCTGTATAGCCGTCCGGAATTGCTGCATCACATTCTGGCGGTCAATGCCCAGACCGTGACCGATTACCTGAATGCCCAGATCGATGCCGGTGCCCAAGCCGTGCAGATTTTCGACACCTGGGGCGGTGCGCTCAGCCATGCAGCCTACAAGGAATTTTCGCTGGCCTATATGCAGCGCATCGTGGCTGGTCTCAAGCGCGAAGCCGATGGCCGCCGTGTGCCGGTCATCGTGTTCACCAAGAATGGTGGCCAGTGGCTGGAAGAGATTGCTGCCATCGGTGCCGACTGCGTGGGTCTGGACTGGACTACCGATATCGGTCTGGCGCGTGCCCGCGTCGGTGACAAGGTCGCCCTGCAAGGCAATTTCGACCCGAACGCACTGTTTGGCTCGCCGGCCGCCATCGAGGCCGAGGCCGGCCGCATTCTGACCGCTTATGGTCAGGGTTCCGGTCATGTCTTCAATCTGGGCCACGGCATCTCCCAGCATGCCGACCCCGAGCATGCCGCCGCCCTGGTAGCGGCGGTGCATCGCCTGTCCCGTCCCTTTCACCAGTAAGCGTGCTACGGCCGGGGTGCCTGCCCCGGCCGCTGGCATTTGCAAGTACCGCCTGATCAATTCCCGCTTTGTTGCAAAGATATTTCTCAAAACAGCCTGATTTATCAGCAGTTTCATTCATTGCGGGTAGCGGGGTATAGCCCCAGCCGGGACGGACTTGCAGTAGCATGGCCGACGTTTTTTGCCCTGCTGAACAAAGGGGTGTTGACAGCTTTGTCCGGTGGTGTTCTCAGAGTTATTCACACTGGGAACTGTGGCTGTGCAGACTTGTCAAGCCCACTGGGCAATATTAGTGCGCTGATTGTAAGTGATTGAAAAACAACAACTTATTTTGCTGATTAATTTTTGTGCAATCTAGTGGAAATGCTGATTTAATAGCCTTTCCTTGGCCAGCAAGCGAGTTGTTCACAAAGATATCCACAGCTTCTGTGCATAGATCGCGCAAAGCCTTGTCGGAATTGGGTTTGATGTAAAAGGGAAAATTGCCGTGGGTCTTCAGAGAGTTCAGGTGGTGGTCGATCTGCCCCTATTTGGCGCATTTACCTACCTGTCTCATTTTCCAGTCAGCCCCGGTCAGCGGGTGGCTGTTCCCTTTGGTAATCGCCAGTTGTGTGGCGTGGTTGTCACTGGCATACCCCCCGAGGGTTTGCCGGACAGCCAGCTCAAGCAGGTGGAGCAGGTATTCGACAGCCTGCCCCCCTTGTCGGCCGATTTCCTCGCCCTGGCCGAATTCGCGGCCGCCTACTATCACTTCCCGCTGGGCCAGACCCTGTTTACTGCTCTGCCCACCGGGCTGCGCGAGGCGCGCGATATCACCCCGCCGGACGAGCGTCCCTATGGCCTGACTGATGCGGGCCTGGCTGCGATGCCGGCTGCACGGCAACGGGCGCGGCTGGCCTTGTGGCAGGCGCTGGGCGATGGCCCGCTCAGCCAGCAGCAGGCGCGGCAGATTACCCCGCAGGCGGGCAAGATCCTGGCCGACTGGCTGGCCGAAGGCCTGGTGCAAAGGCTGGAGCCGGAAATCCAGCCGCTAGAGCTGGGCCCCAGCCCACAGCTGAATGCCGACCAGCAGGCGGCACTGGATGCCTTGAGCCGTGAGCCGGCTGGTTTCCAGGCCTGGCTATTGCATGGCATTACCGGCAGCGGCAAGACCGAAGTCTATCTGCAGCGCATTGCGTTCTGTCTGGCGCAGCGGCAGCAGGTGCTGGTGCTGGTGCCGGAAATCAACCTCACCCCGCAACTGATCGAACGCTTCCTCCAGCGCTTTCCCGCCAGCCGCATTGCGGTGCAGCATAGCCAGCTGGCCGAGGGCGAGCGCCTGCGCAACTGGCTGGATGCCTGGCAGGGGCGGGCCGACATCATCATCGGTACCCGGCTGTCGGTGTTCACCCCCATGCCACGGCTGGGCATGATTGTGGTGGATGAAGAACATGACGGCTCCTTCAAGCAGCAGGACGGCCTGCGCTACCATGCGCGTGATCTGGCGATCTGGCGTGCACGCCGCGCCGGCATTCCCATCGTGCTGGGCAGCGCCACGCCCAGCCTGGAAAGCGTGGCCAATGTCGAGGCTGGCCGCTACCGCCAGCTCAAGCTCAATCAGCGCGCCCACGGTGCGGCACGCCTACCCACGGTGCGGCTGGTGGATACCCGTCGCGCCAAACTGGTCGAGGGCTTGTCCGATCCGGTGATCAAGGCGCTGGCGGCGCGGCTGGAGCGTCAGGAAATGAGCCTGGTGTTCATCAACCGCCGTGGTTTTGCCCCGGTGCTGGCCTGTACCGATTGCGGCTGGACCAGCGGTTGCCCGCGCTGCTCCACCCGGCTGGTGCTGCACCTGCTGGAGCGCAAGCTGCGCTGCCATCATTGCGGCTGGGAGGAAAATGTCCCGCATGCCTGCCCGGAATGTGGCGCACCGGACATCAAGCCGCTGGGCGAGGGCACACAGCGGCTGGAGTCGGCACTGGGACGTTTGTTCCCGACAGCGCGCATCCTGCGCATCGACCGCGACACCACCCAGCGCAAGCAGGCCTGGGACGAGATTTACCGCAAGGTGCATGCCGGCGAGGTCGACATGCTGGTCGGTACCCAGATGCTGGCCAAGGGGCATGACTTTGGCACCCTGTCGCTGGTGACCGTGCTCAATGCCGATGGCGGGCTGTACTCGGCCGACTATCGTGCTTCCGAGCGGCTGTTCGCCCAGCTCACCCAGGTGGCAGGCCGCGCCGGCCGCGCCGATGCGCCGGGCGAAGTGCTGGTGCAGACGCAGTGGCCGGAGCACCCGCTGTATCAGGCGCTGGTGGCACATGATTTCGACGGCTTTGCTGCCAGCTTGCTGCAGGAGCGCCGACAGGCCGCCTTTCCGCCAGCGGTGTATCAGGCGCTGCTGCGTGCCGATGCCCCCGAGCTGGCCAGCGCCAGCGCCTTTCTCACTCACGTCCGCCAGCAGGTGCAGGTATTGGCGGCCGAGGTGCTGATATCCGGCCCGGCTCCCGCGCTGATGGTGCGGCTGGCCAATCGCGAACGTGCGCAACTGGTGCTGGAGTCGGCCAATCGCCAGGCCCTGCACCGTTTTCTTGATCAACTGCCCCCGTTGCTGGACGCCCAGGCGCGCCAGCACGGCCGTGGCTTGCGCTGGTCGCTCGATATCGATCCGCAGGAGATGTAATGAAGTCAGTCCTACCCGCTATTGCCCTGATGCTGCTGGCCAGTACCACGGGGGCCGCAACCCTGGATCTGCACGGACTAAAGCCCGAAGAAGTGGCTATCTGGGCCGCGCCAGTAGAAGGCAGTGGCGAGCTGGCCAGCCTGCGTGCCGATGCAGCGGTCAATCCGGCTTCCACCATGAAGCTGCTGACCAGCTGGACCGCACTCAACCGCCTCAAGCCCGGCTACCGCTGGACGACACGGCTGGTGTCGGCAGCACCGCTGGAAAACGGCGTATTGCAGGGTGATCTGGTGTGGGTGGGGGCGGGCGATCCACGCTTCAGCACGGCCAATCTGCAAGAGCTGCTGCGCGGCCTGCGCCAGCGTGGCGTACAGCGCATCGACGGCCGGTTGCTGCTGGACAAGAGCGCTTTCAGCAGCATAGGCACGGCAGAAAATTTCGCTGGCGACGAGGGCAAGTCCTTCACCGTTGAGCCGGACACCCATCTCACCGGCCTGAAAGTGGCCTGGTTGCGCTTTTTCAATGATGCCAATGGCGCTAGGGTGGTGCTGGATCCGCCACTGGCTGGTGTCAGCCTGCAGGCAAGGCTGAGCAGTGCCGGCGGTTCCGCTGCTTGCCCGGATGTCCGGCAATGGGTGCAAATCCGCCAGCAAGGCGGGCAGGTCGAGGTTAGCGGCAAGCTGCCCAGCGCCTGTGATGGCAGTCAGGCCTATGTGAATGTACTGGAACACAATGAGTTTGCTGCCCAGTCGTTTGCTGCGCTGTGGGCCGAACTGGGTGGCAGCGGTCCGCAAGGCGTGGCGCTAGCACCGGCACCGGCTGGGGCGCGCACGCTGGCGCAATTCCAGTCCGAGCCGCTTACCGTGGCGCTGAACGATATCAACAAATACAGCAACAACACCATGGCGCGCACCGTCTATCTGACACTGGGGCGGGAGGAGGGCGGCAGCGATACCCCGGCCGCCGCCCAGCGCGCGGTACGCCGCCTGTTGGCCGAGCAGCATATTTCCGACGAAGCACTGGTGCTGGAAAACGGCTGTGGTTTGTCGCGGCGCGAGCGCGTGTCGGCACGCTTGCTCGGTCAGGTGCTGCTGAATGCGGCGCGTGGCCCCTATGCTGGCGAGTTGCTGGCCAGCCTGCCTGTCGCCAGCGAGGACGGCACGCTCAAACGCCGCTTTGCCAGCATTGGCCCGCGGCTGCGCATGAAAACCGGCACGCTGAAGGACGTCAAGGCGCTGGCCGGTTACTGGCAGGCTGCCGACGGGCGGCGGCTGGCCATTGTCGCCATCATCAACAGCCCGCGGGCACTGGCGATGGGGCCGGCACTGGATGGCATCGTGGCGGATCTGATCCACCGCTTCGATCGCAGCGCGCCGGATAGCAGCCAGTTGGCACCGGCAGAAGCTATAATGCAGCCCTGAATCCCACCACGCATCAAACAGGTTTTGTCATGAAACACGTCACCATGTACACCACGGCGGTCTGCCCCTACTGCATCCGCGCCAAGCAAGTATTGGCCAGCAAGGGTGTGACCGGCATCGAGGAAATCCGCATTGATCTGGACGATGCGGCACGCGATCGCATGATGAGCAGCACCGGCCGGCGCACCGTGCCGCAAATCTTCATCGGCGACACCCATGTCGGCGGCTGCGACGATCTGGTGGCACTGAACCAGGCCGGCAAGCTGGACGTGCTGCTGGCCGATTGACGCCAATCAAGCAAGCACGGAGTCGTCTGCTGCGATAGCCCATTGCCGTTGGGCCGCACTGGCCGCACACCGTGCTTTCATGCGATGATGCAAACCTGATTTTCCTTTGCAACCGGCCGCCCGGGGCGGCCATCAGCGAGACTGAGACATGAGCGAGCAACAAGAGCTGCAACCGGTATTCTCCATCGAAAAAATCTACGTAAAAGATCTGTCCCTGGAAGTGCCGAATGCACCGCAGGTCTATCTGGAAGCGGCCCAGCCGGAAATCGACATGCAGCTGGCCAGCGAAGGCAAGCAGATCGATGAAGGCTTCTATGAAGTGGCACTGACCGTGACCGTGACTGCCAAGCTGCCGGAAAAAACCATGTTCCTGTGCGAAGTGACCGAAGCCGGTATCTTCCGCATTGAAAACGTGCCGGTCGAAGACATCGAACCGATTCTTGGCGTGGCCTGCCCGAACATCCTGTTCCCCTATGCCCGTGAGACCGTTTCCAATCTGGTGAACCGTGCTGGCTTCCCGCCGGTACTGCTGTCGCCGATCAACTTCGAAGCGCTGTACATGCAGCAGCGCGCCCAGCAAGCCGAAGCCGGCAACGCCTGATGCTGCGCCGCCTCGTCACTGCTGCCGCCGTGCTGGCCGGGCTGTATGCCTTGCCGGCGCAGGCGCTGGAATTCCGTTCGGTCAAGGAAACCGGTGTGGCGCTGTACGAGGCGCCCACATTGAGTGCCAAAAAGCTGTTCCTGGTCAGCCGTTATTATCCGGTGGAAGTGCTGTCCAGCCAGAAAGAGTGGTCACGCGTGCGTGACGCCACTGGCGGCATTGCCTGGATTCCGCAGGCGGCCTTGTCCGGCCAGCGCTGGTTGCTGGTGACGGCCGACCAGGCCGTGGTGCGCGCCACGGCCTCGGCTGATGGCCAGCCCGTGTTCAGCGTGGCCCGCGATGGCGTGCTGCAATGGCAGGAAGCGCCCAAGGATGGCTGGGTCAAGGTCAAGCACCGCGACGGCAGCAGCGGCTATGCCCGCATTACCGATCTGTGGGGCCTGTAAACCATGAAACTGGCCATTCTGGGGAGTGGGGCATGGGGTAGCGCGCTGGCGCTGGCGTTTGCCCGTCATCATGATGTCAGCCTGTGGGGGCGCGATGCCGCCCAGATGTCGGAAATGGCGGCCGAGCGTGTCAATCGCCGTTATCTGCCGGACTGCCCCTTTCCCGACAGCATCACGCTGACTGCGGAATTGCCCCGCGCCATCCATGGCGCCGAACTGATTCTTATCGTCACCCCCATCGTGGGCCTGCGGCCGACCTTGCGGGCGTTGACGGCGCTGTCTTCTGCGCTGCCGCCCATCTTGTGGGCGTGCAAGGGTTTCGAAACCGGTTCCAGCCTGCTGCCGCATCAGGTGGTGGCCGAAGAATTGCCGGCTGACCATCCCTGCGGTGTGTTGTCCGGCCCCAGCTTTGCCCGCGAAGTGGCGGAAGGCCTGCCGGCTGCGGTCACCATTGCCGCGGATGACGGCGAGTTTGCCCGGCGCATTGCGCGTGAGCTGCACAGCCCGCTGCTGCGGCTGTATGCCAATGCAGATCTGGTGGGGGTTGAAGTCGGTGGTGCCGTCAAGAACGTGATGGCCATTGCCACTGGTGTAGCCGATGGGCTGGGTTTTGGCATGAATGCCCGCGCTGCGCTCATCACCCGTGGCCTGGCGGAAATCACCCGGCTGGCCAGTGCGCTGGGTGCAAGCCAGCAAACCATGATGGGCTTGTCCGGCATGGGTGATCTCATTCTCACCTGCACCGGCGCCCTGTCGCGCAACCGCCAGGTAGGCCTGAAACTGGCCGAAGGCAAATCGCTGGAAACCATTCTGGCGGAGCTGGGCCATGTGGCCGAAGGTGTCAGCACCGCCCGCGAAGTGCTGACCATGGCGGAAAGGCTGGAAGTGGAAATGCCGATTACCGCAGCGGTGTGCGGCCTGCTGTATCAGGGCAATGATCCGCACCGGGTAGTGGAAGGGCTGTTGAGCCGTGCGCCCAAGTCCGAAGGTGGCGGCGCGCTGGATTGATGCTTGCCGTGTACCAATTGAAAAGCCTCCATGATGGAGGCTTTTTTCATGCCCTGGCAGCGATGGGGACTACTGCAGGCCTGATGTGGCTGACAAAATGGCGCAGCGTCACTGGGGCAAGGCGTGCCGTCCAAGACAGTACAAGCAGTACGGCCCGCAGGTGCAAGGCCGTAGCAGTTTTTTTGTTAGCAGCTCTTAGTGCGTGCGTTGGTTCTCGCGCAGGCTTTGCGCATCCCAGTAGGCATTGATGTTCTGGATGCGCTGCTGTTCGGCAGCCGGCAGTTTGGCAAAGTCATTCCGGATGGCTTGCTGCTCGGCCTGCCAGGCGCTGACGCTGGCCGGTGTCGGCGGCTTGTTGTCTACATCATGGGCAAATGCTGCACTGCTGGTGATCAGGGTAATCAGGGCGATGGCCAGGGTTTTCATACTGTATTCTTTGCTGAAGAGAGGTTGTCTGCTGTGTTCTGCAGCTTGGGGACAGTATATTTTTGGCAATATGTTCAATAAATACCATTTATTTAAATCATTTGTTTACCATTGGTGTCTAATAAGACGGAACTTAGGCCGGTGCGCATAGTCGACACCGGCCGGTGGCTGTCACCGCGACAGCATTCCTTACTCTTGCTGACTCAGGACGGGTTGCTACTACCGTCTGTGCCGGCAGGGGGCGCAGGGCTGTCATCTGGCGGCGCTGCTTGCTGCAGCCGTAAGGCTATCTCGTGCTGATTGAAACGGCCATTGCTGAGGCGCAAGCGCTCTGCGTAGAGAATGACATTGTCGCCGTCGGCAATCAGGATGGCCGGCGCGGTATAGCCACTGAGCGGATAGCCGCTGGCCAGCACGCCGTATTGCTTGTGAAAATCGCGGCCACGCAGGGTGGACAGCAGGGTGACGCCAGGCAGGCCGTGCTCGTGGCGGCTGCGTAGCAGGGAAGAGGGTGAGTCGACACAGACCACGATCAACTGCAGGGCCGGCCAGCTTTCAAGAAAGCGCCGGGTGTCCCGCAGCAGCGCCAGGCCGCCGTGTTCGTCCTCATCCAGCGACAGCAGGGTCAGAATGACCTTGGGCTGGCCGGCAAAAGCCTCCAGTGCAATATCGCGTTTGTATTCATCCACCAGCATGAAGCTGGGCAGATAACTGTCCGGCTGCGGGAATTCCCCGCTCACCGGAATGGCTTCGTCGCCATACTGCAGTATGAAATCGTGCATGCGCTGCCTCCTTATCCTTTCATGGTGGACAGCACTGCGCCAAATACAAGGCCGATTCGCCATTCTGTTGACGAGCAGGCACAAAAAAAGCGGCCGAAGCCGCTTGGTGTTGGGGTGTCGCCGCTCAGGGGTAGAACCAGTACAGGCTGTAACCCATGGCGCGTACCTTGCCGGCATCCAGCCGCATGGTGACCTTCACCTCGCTGTTGGCATTGAAGCGCTGCAGCTTGAAGTCGTCGGCCTTGAGGTATTCCTTGGGCGAGAACACCTTGCGGATCAGCACCTGATCGTCGGCATCCTTCAGCGAAACTTCCAGCATCGGGTAGTTCTGCGCAAAGGCAGCATGGTTCTTCAGCGTGGCAGACAGCTGGATCAGGTTGGCATGCTCAGGCACGAAGGCCAGTTCCGACCATTCGGTGCGGATTTGCGCGATATCGGTGGGCCAGGGCACGGTGCAGCCAGCAATATGGCAGAAGGCTTCCAGCGCCGGACGGGCTTCCGGGACTTCGGCGGCAATGCGGGTACGGTTGAAGTAAACCAGCTGGCCGGCCAAAAGTACGCCGCCAATGATGGCCAGCAATACCATGACCACGGTCAGCAGCGGATTGCGCTGCTGCGGCTCGCTGCTGCTTTCTTCGTCTGCTTCACCCAGATCGCCATAGGGGTGTGGCGGACGGGGCGGCGGAGCCGGAATGTCAGCCTGCTCGCTGCTGGCTGCGGTTGCGGGCGGCGGGACATCATCGGCCTGTTCGCCACGGCGACGTTTGTTGCCGAAAACATCGGGCAGGGGGGCCGAGTGCTCTGGCTCATCCCGCTCGGCGGCATAGTTCTGGCTGGGCGTCGGGCTGGTTTTGCGCGTTTGCAGGGCTTCGGCCAGTGCGCGCTGGAATTCTTCTGCCTCGCGGCTGCTGGCGCCGTCGGGCTGCTGCAGCTCGGTGGCAGGTGCCAGCGCGGGGGCCGGTTCCAGTTCGAAATCAGCGGCAGCGGCCGGGCTGGCCGCAGTTTGCGGGTCGAAGTCGGGCAGTTCCAGCTCGAAATCGTCCATCGGATCGGCAGGTGGCTGCACACGCGGTGCGGCGGGCGGCGGAGGCGGAACGGGCTGGGGTACTGCCGGTGGTGGCGTCAGTACCGGCGGGGTGTCGGTGCTGACAAAATGCTCGGTGGCGTTGAATACATGCGAACAGCGCCCGCAGCGGACGAGTCCGTTGGCGGCAGATAACTGCTTGTCGTTAACCTTGAAACGGGTCTGGCAACTGGGGCACTGTGTCGTATAGCTCATACGCTTGGGCGTCGGGTTCCTGTCAATCGTGTCCAACCCTCGTCGAACACGGGCGTATCCATGGTGAACCATTGCGCATAAATGGCAGACAGTTCATCAGCCTGTTCGGCAAGAATACCGGAAAGCACGATTCTACCACCGGTTTTTACATGGCTTGCCAGCAGCTGGCCGAGCATGCGCAGCGGGTTGGCCAGGATATTGGCCAGCACCACATCATACTGGGCAGCCGGATTGGCATCCGGCAAGCAGAAGGTAGCCGTCACGTTGTTCTGGTCGGCGTTGTCACGACTGGAACGCACTGCCTGGGCATCGATATCCACGCCCAGCGCCGAGCCTGCGCCCAGCTTGAGGGCGGCAATGGCCAGGATGCCGGAACCGCAGCCGTAGTCCAGCACGCTTTCGCCACCTGCAACATGCGCATCCAGCCACTGCAGGCACAGCCGCGTGGTGGGATGGCTGCCCGTGCCGAATGCCAGGCCCGGATCCAGCTGCAGGTTGATGGCATCAGGAGCCGGTGCATCGTGCCAGGTGGGGGTAATCCACAGCCGGTCCGAAATGCGGATGGGCTCGAACTGGGATTGCGTCAGGCGTACCCAGTCCTGCTCTTCCACGCGTTCGGTCTTGTACGCCGGCATGGCCAGTTTGCAGGCGGTGCAGGCGGCGGCGATCAGCAGCGCGACGTCGGCATCTTCGGCAAACAGGGTGATGATGCGGCTGTGATTCCACAGCTGGTCCACCGGCATGCCGGGTTCGCCGAAGATGGGCTGTTCCAGCTCGGTGCCGGCCAGTGCGTCCTCAATGGCGGTCGACAGCGCGCCGGCATCCATCAGGGCATCGGCCAGGCGTTCTGCCACGGCCGAATCCGTGTCGATGGTGGCTTGTAGCCAAGCCATTATGCCTCTCCCTTTTTCATCTGCGACAGGCGCTCTTCCAGATAGTGAATACTGGTGCTGCCACGCTGGAAGGCGGCATCCATGAACAATTCCTGGTGCAGCTGGATATTGGTCTTGATGCCGGAGATGGAGATTTCCGACAAGGCCACGCGCATGCGGGCCATGGCCTGTTCGCGGGTGTCACCATAGGAAATCAGCTTACCTACCATGGAGTCGTAGTGCGACGGCACGGTATAGCCCTGGTAGATGTGCGAGTCGATGCGAATGCCAGGGCCACCGGCCGGATGGTAGCTTTCGATCTTGCCCGGCGAGGGGACGAAGGTAAACGGATCTTCGGCGTTGATACGGCATTCCATGGCATGACCGCGCAGGATGATGTCGCTTTGCTTGTAGCGCAGCTTTTCGCCGGCAGCAATGCGGATCTGTTCCTGCACGATGTCCACGCCGGTAATCATCTCGGTCACCGGGTGTTCTACCTGAACGCGGGTGTTCATTTCGATGAAGTAGAACTCGCCGTTTTCGAACAGGAATTCAAAAGTGCCGGCCCCACGGTAGCCGATGCGGCTGCACGCTTCGGCGCAGGCGGTGCCGATGCGCTGACGCTGCTCGTCGGTAATGCCCGGTGCCGGTGCTTCTTCGATGATTTTCTGGTGACGGCGCTGCATGGAGCAGTCGCGTTCGCCCAGATAGATGGCATTGCCGTATTCGTCGGCCAGAATCTGGATTTCGATATGGCGCGGCTGCTGCAGGTATTTCTCCATGTAGACAGTCGGGTTGCCGAATGCAGCACCGGCTTCGGTGCGGGTCATTTGTACCGAGTTGATCAGCGCGCCTTCGGTGTGCACCACGCGCATGCCACGGCCACCGCCGCCACCGGCGGCCTTGATGATGACCGGGAAGCCGATTTTCTTGGCGATCTTGACGATCTCGGCCGGATCTTCCGGCAAAGCGCCGGCCGAACCCGGTACGCAAGGAACGCCGGCGGCAATCATCGCGTCCTTGGCCGATACCTTGTCGCCCATCAGGCGAATGGTGTCAGGGCGCGGGCCGATGAAGACAAAGCCGGATTGTTCCACGCGTTCGGCAAAGTCGGCATTTTCCGACAGAAAACCGTAACCGGGGTGAATGGCCTGGGCGTCGGTCACTTCTGCAGCGGCGATCAGTGCCGGCACGTTCAGATAGCTCTTGGTCGACGGGGCCGGGCCAATGCAGACCGACTCGTCGGCCAGCTTGACGTATTTGGCTTCGCGGTCGGCTTCGGAATGCACGACCACGGTCTTGATGCCCATTTCGCGGCAGGCGCGCTGGATGCGCAGGGCGATTTCGCCGCGGTTCGCAATCAGGATTTTTTCAAACATGGTAGGGACGTCCGTAGAGTGGCGCGTCAAACGACAAGGGCACAGACGCCGTGTCTCGTGCCCTGTCATCTCTGGCGTCTATTAGCGAGGCAGAGAAGAATTACTCGATGATGAACAGCGGCTCGCCGTATTCCACCGGCTGGCCGTCTTCGGCCAGTGCGGCCTTCACCACGCCGGAACGGTCGGCTTCGATTTCGTTCATCAGCTTCATGGCTTCGATGATGCACAGGGTATCACCGACATTCACGCTCTGGCCTACTTCCACGAAAGGCTTGGAACCCGGGCTGGCCGAGCGGTAGAAGGTGCCGACCATCGGCGACTTCAGCGCATTGGCGTTGTTGGCTGCGGCCGGCGCTTCTGCTGCGGCGGCTACCGGCGCGGCAGCCGGTGCGGCCATTTGCTGTTGCATCGGCATCTGCATCATCGGCTGGGCGTAGGCAATCTGGGTGTTGGCCGATACGCGGGTGATGCGGACTTTCTCTTCCCCTTCGGTCACCTCGAGTTCGGCAATGCCGGATTCTTCGACGAGATCGATCAGTTTCTTCAGTTTACGCAGATCCATGGTAATCCTTCGGATGGGATGTACTTTATTATGCTCAGGCTTGCGCGGACAAACGCCGGATGGCGTGCGCAAGTGCCAGCTCATAGCCCTGCGCGCCCAGGCCGCAGATCACGCCGACCGCCAGGTCGGAAAAGTAGGAATGCTGGCGGAAGGGTTCACGGGCGTGGACGTTGGACAGGTGTACTTCTATGAATGGCACCTTCACCCCCGAAATGGCGTCACGTAGGGCAACGCTGGTGTGGGTAAAGGCCGCTGGATTGATGATGATGAACGACGTTCCGTCTGTCATGCAGGCGTGGACGCGGTCAATCAAGAGGTGTTCGGCGTTGCTTTGCAGCGCCTCAAGCTCGAAACCGGCGGCGCTGGCCTGTTCGGTCAGCCGCTGGTTGATGGAGGCTAGCGTATCCCGGCCATAGTGCTGTGGTTCCCGTGTTCCGAGCAGATTGAGGTTGGGGCCGTGCAGCACGAGGATTTTTCCGGTCAAAGCTTTGCTCCTGAGTTCAACATGGGCGCGAGTTTGCCGCAATTAGCGACACGATGTCTAGCTTTTCCAGTATTTCAAACGGTTGTTTGATGGTTGGCGGGTGCCGCGAATTTGGCCGGAAAGCCCGCCATTTCGAGCGAATGCACTACAGTGAACCGCATTTTAAACGGTGGCAAATTTTTTACAGTTCCTTGCGCCACACTCTTGATCAAGCTCAAATTCGGCGCCTTGCCGAACAAGTCCGTGCCGGGGCTGGCTGGCGCAGGTATAATTTGCCGGTTTTGATTCGAGCTTCACGCCATGCTGCTGTCTGATTTCGATTACCACCTGCCAGAACACCTGATTGCCCAGCACCCGCCAGCCGTGCGTGGTGCCAGCCGTTTGCTGCATGTTGCCGGCACTTCCCTTGCCGATGGGCAGTTTGCCGATTTCGCCGCCCACGTCAGCGCCGGTGACGTGATGGTATTCAACGATACCCGCGTCATCAAGGCCAGGCTGTTTGGCGAAAAAGCCAGCGGTGGCAAGATCGAAGCCCTGGTCGAGCGCGTGCTGGATGCGCACACCGTACTGGCCCATGTCCGTTCTTCCAAGTCGCCCAAACCCGGCACCCGGCTGATTTTTGCCGAGCGCTGGGAAGCAGAAATGGTCGAGCGCGACGACGCGCTGTTCAAGCTGCGCTTTCTGGCTGAGGACAATGTTTTCGACATTCTGGAAGCCTCCGGCAAGTTGCCGCTGCCTCCCTATATAGAGAGAAGCGCGGAAGGCGACGACGACGAGCGCTACCAGACCGTCTACGCCCGCGAGCAGGGCGCGGTGGCGGCGCCCACCGCCGGCCTGCACTTTAACGAAGAGATGCTGGCGGCCTTGCAGGCCAAGGGCGTGGAACTGGCCTATGTCACCCTGCATGTGGGCGCAGGTACTTTCCAGCCGGTGCGGGTGGAAAATATCGCCGAGCACAAGATGCACAGCGAAATCTACGAAGTGCCGCAGCGCACTTACGATCTGATCCAGGCCGCGCATGCGCGTGGCAACAAGGTGCTGGCCGTGGGTACCACCAGCATGCGTGCACTGGAATCTGCCGCGCGCAGTGGCGAACTGGTGGCTGGCCGTGGCGAGACCGACATCTTTATCACGCCGGGCTACCGTTTCCGCGTGGTCGACCGCTTGCTGACCAATTTCCATTTGCCCAAGTCCACCTTGCTGATGCTGGTATCGGCTTTTGCCGGCTACCCGGAAATGCGTGCGGCCTATGCCCATGCGGTGCAGCAGCAATACCGTTTCTTCAGCTATGGCGATGCCATGCTGCTGGAACGCAAGGACGAGCAGGGCTAAGGCCCCCATTACACGACGAGGCAGACATGGCAGGAATCAGTCCCAATAGTGCCCAGGTGCAGGAAATCACCCTGCATGCCGTTTCGCGTACGCTGGAAATCAGCTTTGATGATGGTGAGCGCTTTCAGCTGCCGGCCGAATACCTGCGGGTGTATTCGCCCTCTGCCGAAGTGCGTGGCCACGGTGCCGGGCAGGAAGTGCTGCAGGTGGGCAAGCGTCAGGTGGCGATTACCGCGCTGGAGCCAGTGGGCCACTACGCCTTGAAGATCACCTTTGATGATGGCCACGATAGCGGCCTCTACAGCTGGACTTACCTTTACGAGCTGGGTGCGCAGCAACAGGCATACTGGCAGGATTATCTGAATCGCCTCGCCGCCGCTGGCGCGAGCAGGGAGTGAATATGGATCAAGAAACGCATTTTGGCTTCAAGACGGTGGCCGAGAGTGAAAAGGCCGGCAAGGTAGCCGATGTTTTCCATTCGGTTGCCAAGAAGTACGACGTGATGAACGACCTGATGTCCGGTGGCCTGCATCGCGTGTGGAAGCATTTCACCCTGACCACCTCCGGCGTGAAACCGGGCGACAAGGTGCTGGATATCGCCGGTGGCACTGGCGACCTGGCGCGCGGCTGGTCCAAGCGCGTGGGCAAGAAGGGCGAAGTGTGGCTGACCGACATCAACAGCTCCATGCTGACCGTGGGCCGCGACCGTTTGCTGGACGAGGGCCTGATTCTGCCGGTATCGCTGGCCGATGCCGAAAAACTGCCCTTCCCGGACAATTATTTTGACGCCGTGTCGGTGGCCTTTGGCCTGCGCAACATGACGCACAAGGACGCCGCGCTGAAGGAAATGTGCCGGGTGCTCAAACCGGGCGGCAAGCTGATGGTGCTGGAGTTTTCCAAGGTATGGAAACCGCTGTCGCCCATCTATGACTTCTATTCCTTCAAGGCGCTGCCGGTGATGGGCAAGATGGTGGCCGGCGATGCCGACAGCTACCAGTATCTGGCCGAATCCATCCGCATGCATCCGGATCAGGAAACCCTGAAGGCCATGATGCAGGAAGCCGGCTTCGGCAAGGTGGACTATCACAATATGACGGGTGGCGTGGTGGCGCTGCACAAGGGCTACAAACTCTAAAGCCCTGGTGTCGGGTCAGCCGGGCAAAGCATAAGCAGGAGATTCCATGGACGGCATCACCAATCTGTGGGCCTTCATGGCGGCAGGGCTGTTGCTTAACCTGACGCCTGGCCCGGACACTTTTTACATTCTGGGCCGCAGCACGGCACAGGGTAGTCGTGTCGGCCTGCTGTCGGCGCTGGGCATCGGCCTTGGCAGCCTGGGCCACACCCTGCTGGCGGCCTTTGGCCTGTCGGCGCTGCTGGCGACATCGGCCATGGCCTTTGTCGCGGTCAAGCTGCTGGGGGCGGGCTATCTGCTGTGGCTGGGCGTGAAAATGCTGCGCAGACCCGGCAGCAGCATCACCAGCGATGCGGCCCGGCTGGAAGCCGCGCGGCCAGGCAAGATCCTGCGCGAGGCCTTCCTCACCAATCTGTTCAATCCCAAGGTGGCGCTGTTTTTTCTGGCCTTCCTGCCGCAGTTTGTCAAACCGGGGGCCACTGCCGTGTCCTTTGTGATTCTGGGCCTTACCTTCGTGGCAACCGGCCTGCTGTGGTGTGCGGCACTGGCCTTGCTGTCGGCGCGGCTGGGCGACTGGCTGCGGCGCAAGGGTGTGGCGCAGCGACTGGACCAGCTGTGTGGCGGCCTGTTTATCCTGCTGGGTATCAATCTCTTGTTTGCCCGGCTGAAACACTGAAACCGGGACGCTTGTTTGTGGAGCATTGCTGATGCGTATCCAGATTGCCGTATTCAATCATCTGCTGAACCAGCAACCTGCCGTGCGGGCCGAGCTGGCGGCCCATGCCGGCCGCCGTGTTGGCATCGTGCTGGCTCCGCTCACGGTGCGCGGGGTGATTACCGATGAAGGCTGGCTGGCCGCCTGCGCCGGCGAGCCGGAAGCCACCATCCGCTTGCAGCATGCCGCAGCGCTGGCCGCGGTGAGTGGCCGTGATCCGGCGCTGAGCGATGTCAGCCTGGAAGGCGACACCGAGCTGGCTGCGGCCATTGGCCGGCTGATTGCGCGTCTGCGCTGGGATGCCGGCGAAGATCTGTCGCGGGTCATGGGCGATGCGGCGGCCAACCGCTTGCAGCGCGTGGCCCGTGCCTCGCTCGGTTTCAAGGGCGAAATCGCCTGGCGTCTGCTGGAAAACTGGGTGGAGCACTTGCGTGAAGAAGCGCCGATGCTGGCCAGCCGGCAAGCAGTGGCTAGCTATCTGCGCGCGGTGGACAGCCTGCGCGATGATGTGGCGCGTAGCGAAAAAAGACTGGCGCGGCTGGAAGCGGCGCTGGTGCAACCAAAGGAATAAGGGCTAGCCCGGTCACTATGCGGATTTCGCGTTTTTTCAAGATTGTTTCCACGCTGTACCGTTATGGTCTGGATGATTTTTTCGAAGGTCATTCGCGGCTGGGTTTTGTTCACACCCTGCTGAAGTTGTGTCCGCTGCCGCGTGATGTCAGCGCTCCCCTGCCAGAACGGGTGAGGCTGGCGCTGGAGGGCCTGGGGCCGATTTTCGTCAAGTTCGGCCAGGTGTTGTCGACGCGGCGTGACCTGCTGCCGCCCGACTACGCCGATGCGCTGGCGCAGCTGCAGGACCGGGTTGCCCCGTTTGATGGCGCGCTGGCGCGGCAGGTGATCGAGCAGAGCTTTGGCCAGCCGGTAGAGAATTTGTTTGTCGATTTTGATGCCACGCCGGTGGCCAGTGCCTCGGTGGCACAGGTGCACAAGGCCTGGCTGAAACAGCCGGATGGCAGCCGTGGCCGCGAGGTGGCGGTCAAGGTATTGCGCCCGGGCATTCAGCCGGTGATCGAGCAGGATCTGGCCTTGATGTCCACGCTGGCCCGCTGGGTGGAGCGTTTCTTCATCGACGGCAAACGGCTCAAGCCGCGCGAAGTGGTGGCCGAGTTCGACAAGTATCTGCACGACGAACTGGACATGATGCACGAGGCGGCCAATGCCTCGCAGCTGCGGCGCAATTTTACCGGCTCGGACATGCTGATCGTGCCGGAAGTGTTTTACGACTACACCAACCGCAATGTACTGACGCTGGAGTGGATGCATGGCACGCCGGTGGGGCAGATCGAGCGCCTGCGCGAGCAGGGGGTGGACTTGAGCAAGCTGTCGCGCTTTGGCGTGGAGATCTTCTTCACCCAGGTGTTCCGCCATGGTTTTTTCCATGCCGACATGCACCCCGGCAATATCTTCGTGGCGGAAGACGGCCGTTATATCGCGCTGGACTTTGGTATCGTCGGCAGCCTCACCGACGAGGACAAGCATTATCTGGCAGTGAATTTCCTCGCCTTCTTCAATCGCGACTACCACCGCGTGGCCACCGCGCATATCGAATCGGGCTGGGTGCCGAAAGAAACCCGCGCCGAGGAACTGGAAGCAGCGGTGCGCACGGTGTGCGAGCCCATCTTCGAAAAACCCTTGTCGGAGATTTCCTTTGGCCTGGTGCTGCTGCGCCTGTTTGAGACCAGCCGCCGTTTCAATGTGGAAATCCAGCCGCAGCTGGTTCTGCTGCAGAAAACCCTGCTCAATATCGAGGGCCTGGGCCGCCAGCTGGACCCCAACCTGGATTTGTGGGTGACTGCCAAGCCCTTCCTCACCAAGTGGATGAACGAGCAGATGGGCTGGCGCGGCATGCTGCGCACGCTGAAGCAGGAGGCCCCGCAATGGGCAACCACCCTGCCCACGTTGCCACGCAAGCTGAACGAGGCGCTGTCTGCCGCCAAGAGCGACCTGCTGGTGGAAGGCTATATCCAGCTGATGCGCGAACAGAAGCGGCAGAATTTCCTGCTGGCGCTGATTGCCATCCTGCTGACAGCCTTGCTGGCCAAGTCCTTGTTGTAAGCGCCACTCAGCAAGGCCCTGCTGCGCTGTTGTTAGCCATTCCCGCCAACAAAAAGCACGCCCGACGGCGTGCTTTTTTGTCTACGCCGCTCGCCTGGCGCGGCTGACACCACTTAGCAGGCCAGCGCGGCCTGCCCGCTGCTGACCATGGCCGACAGCTTCAATGGTGCGGCGGTGCGCGAGCAGATGTCATGCAAGCTGACCCCCGGCGCCAGCTCCTGCAGATGCAGGCCGTCGGCCTCCACCCGGATCACCCCCAGATCGGTAATGATCAGGCTGACCACGCCCACGCCGGTCAAGGGCAGGCTGCAGCGCTCCAGCAGCTTGGCTTCTTCGCTGCCGTCCTTTTTCTTGGCCGTGTGCTCCATCAGCACCACCACCTTGCCTACGCCGGCTACCAGATCCATGGCCCCGCCCATGCCCTTGACCATCTTGCCGGGAATCATCCAGTTGGCCAGATCGCCACTCTGGCTGACCTGCATCGCGCCCAGAATGGCCAGATTGATCTTGCCGCCGCGGATCATGCCGAAGGAGTCGGCCGAGCTAAAAATGGCCGAACCGGGCAGGGTGGTGATGGTCTGCTTGCCGGCATTGATCAGGTCCGGGTCTATCTCGTCTTCGGTCGGAAACGGGCCGATGCCCAGCAGGCCGTTTTCCGACTGCAGCCATACCTCCATGCCGGCGGGCACATGATTGGCCACCAGCGTCGGCAGGCCGATGCCCAGGTTCACATAAAAGCCATCCTGCAATTCCTGTGCCGCACGGGCGGCCATTTGTTCTCGGGTCCAGGCCATGCTTATGCCTCCGCCAGACTGGCAGCGCGCACGGTGCGCTGCTCAATGCGTTTTTCGGGATGGGGGTTCAGCACCAGTCGCTGCACGAAAATGCCGGGGGTGTGAATGGCGTCCGGGTCCAGCATGCCGTTTTCCACGATCTCTTCCACCTCGGCCACGGTGATGCGTCCGGCCATGGCGACATTGGGATTGAAATTGCGTGCGGTGCGCCGGTAAAGCAGATTCCCGGCGCGGTCGGCCTTCCAGGCCTTGACCAGCGCCACATCGGCCTGCAACGCCTGCTCCAGGATATGCGGCTGGCCGTTGAATTCGCGCACTTCCTTGCCCTCTGCCACCAGCGTGCCGTAGCCGGTGCGGGTGAAAAAGGCCGGAATGCCGCTGCCGCCGGCGCGCAGTTTTTCCGCCAGCGTGCCTTGTGGGGTGAATTCCAGTTCCAGCTCGCCGCTCAGGTACTGGCGTTCGAATTCCTTGTTCTCCCCCACATAGGAGGCAATCATCTTGCGGATTTGCCGGGTGTTGAGCAGCTGGCCCAGGCCAAAGCCGTCGACGCCAGCATTATTGGAAATGGCGGTGAGATTGCGCACGCCGCTGTCGCGCAGCGCGGCGATCAGCGCTTCGGGGATGCCGCACAGGCCGAAGCCGCCCACGGCGATGGTCTGGCCATCGGCCACGATGTCGGCCAGGGCGCTGGCGGCATCAGGGTAGAGCTTGTTCATTGGTTTTCCTTGTCTGCTTGCTTTACTGGGCAGTCCAGCCGCCATCCATGGCCCAGGCGGCACCACGTACTTCGGCGGCTGCCGGGCTGCACAGGAATACTGCCAAGGCCCCCAGTTGTGCCGGGGTGACAAACTGGCCGGAGGGTTGTTTCTCGACCAGCAAGTCTTGCTGAGCTTGCTGCGGGCTGATGCCCTGCTGCGTGGCACGGTCGGCTATCTGCTGTGCCACCAGCGGGGTGAGCACCCAGCCGGGGCAGATGGCATTGCAGGTAATGGCGCTGTGGGCGGTTTCCAGCGCCACGGTCTTGGTGAGGCCCAGCACGCCATGCTTGGCGGCCACATAGGCGGACTTGCCGCTGGAGGCCACCAGGCCGTGGGTGGAGGCGATATTGATGATGCGGCCCCAGCCCCGTGCGCGCATGGCGGGCAGCAGCAGGCGGCTGGTGTGAAACACCGCACTCAGGTTGATGGCCAGCACCTTGTCCCATTGCGCCGGCGGGAAGTTTTCCAGCCTGGCCACATGCTGGATGCCGGCATTGTTGACCAGGATGTCCACGCCGCCGCATTCGTTTGCGGCAAAGGCACACAGCGCGTCGATCTGCTCCGGGTCGGACAAATCTGCCGGATGATGCCAGGCCTGCACGCCCAGGGCCTGTATCTGCGCCTGTGCTGCCGCCACATCACCAAAGCCGTTGAGCACGATATTGGCCCCGGCCTCGGCCAGTTGCTGGGCGATGCCCAGGCCAATGCCGCTGGTGGAGCCGGTAACCAGCGCGGTTTTTCCTGCCAGTGAAGTCATGATGCTTATCCTGTCAGGCCCCGCCAGCCGGCGGAGCCTGAATGTTGTGGAGAATTAAACGAGACCGGTGAGGTAGAACACGCAGATGACGAAGAACACTGCCAGGGTCTTGATCAGGGTGACCGCGAAGATGTCGCGGTAAGCCTCGCGGTGGGTGAGGCCGGTGACTGCCAGCAGGGTAATCACCGCGCCGTTGTGTGGCAGGGTGTCCATGCCACCACTGGCCATAGCCACCACGCGGTGCAGTACTTCCAGCGGTATGCCGGCGGCCTGGCAGGCGCTGATGAACTGCTCGCCCATGGCGGCCAGCGCAATGCTCATGCCGCCGGAGGCCGAACCGGTGACCCCGGCCAGGGTGCTGACGGTAACGGCGGCATTGACCAGCGGATTGGGAATGTTCTGCAAGGCATGGGCAATCACCATGAAGCCGGGCAGGGCGGCAATCACCGCGCCAAAGCCGTATTCCGATGCGGTATTCATCGCCGCCAGCATGGCCCCGGCAATCGCGCCCTTGCTGCCTTCGGCAAATTTCTCGCGGATGGCTGGCCAGGCGGTGAGGGCAACGAAGGCAATGCCCAGCAGCAGGGCGGCCTCTACCGACCAGATGGCGGTGACGGTAGAAATCTGCGTGGTGACCGGCTTGGCCATGCCAGCCAGATGCAGCTCGTGGCTAGGGCCATACCAGGCCGGAATCCAGCGGGTAAAGGCAAAGTTGCTGATGCCGATCAACAGCAAGGGGGCAATGGCAAGCCAGGGGGAGGGCAGATTGCTGGTGTCCACATGTTCCGGCTCGTTGCGCAGGTCGGTGCCATAGCCTTCGCCCTTGGCCATCAGGCTGCGGCGGCGCCATTCCAGATAAGTGAGGCCGACCAGGGTGATGAACAGCGCGCCCACCACGCCCAGCACCGGGGCTGCCCAGGCAGTGGTCTTGAAAAAGGTGGTGGGAATGATGTTCTGGATTTGCGGGGTACCCGGCAGCGAATCCATGGTGAAGGAAAAAGCCCCCAGTGCCACCGTGCCGGGAATCAGCCGCTTGGGAATATTGCTCTGGCGGAACATCTCGGCGGCAAAGGGATAGACGGCGAACACCACCACGAATAGCGAAACCCCGCCATAAGTCAGCAGCGCGCACACGGCGACGATGACGGCGATGGCGCGTTTCTCGCCGATAAAGCGGATGACCGCAGCGACAATGGATTTGGAAAAGCCGGACAGCTCCACCAGCTTGCCGAACACCGACCCCAGCAGGAACACCGGAAAGTACAGTTTGACGAAGCCCACCATCTTGTCCATGAACAGCCCGCTAAAGGCGGGTGCCACGGCGGATGGCTCGGTGAGCAATACCGCTCCCAGTGCCGCCAGCGGTGCCATCAGGATGACGCTGTAGCCGCGATAGGCGGCCAGCATCAGGAAGAACAGTGCCAGCAAAACCACGATAAAACTCATGGTGCATCTCCTCTATTGTTGTGTGGCCCACTGCGGGGCCCTTGTGTGGGCCTGACGCATGGCCAGGCCCCTGAACGGGATAACAGCAGGAAGCGTGCCTGAATCGATGGCGTAATAAAATCAATAACTTGCTGTGATTTATGCTGGCGCTGAGGTGTTGCCGTCTCTGTTTGGAGACGCTAGGGCAGTTCAGGGCAGTGGCAAGGCCGCTCTGGGCAGGCTGCGCACGGTGTGTCTCGCTTGGTAGACGCTGTCTCTGTTTCGAGACGAGGCCGGGCATGCTGTTGCTGAGTGGATTGGTGTGGCCGGCTAGGACGCCGTGCTGATACCCAGCGCCGCCAGCTTCTTGTACAGGGTGGCGCGGCCCATGCCCAGCTGGCGGGCGGCGGTCGGCACATGGCCGGCCGCTGCGGCCAAGGCCTGGCGCAGCAGTTGCGCTTCGAAACGCGCCATCTGCTGTTGGTAATCGCCGGCATCCACTTGCCCGGCAGGCAGGGGGCCCAGCAGGCTGCCGATGTCGGCTTCATCCAGCATGCCGCCCTGGCTGAGCATGCTGGCCCGCTCCAGGATATTGCGCAGCTCGCGCACATTGCCTGGCCAGTGATAGGCGGCCAGCCGCTGCATGGCTGCCGGCGTCAACTGGCAGCGCCCCATGTGGCCGCGCTGTGCCAGTTGCAGCAGCAGCGATTCACACAGCACGGGCAAATCTTGCAGATGGGCCCGCAGCGGCGGCAGCTGGATGGTCAGCACATTCAGCCGGTAATAGAGATCGGCGCGGAAGCTGCCGGCGCTGACTTTTTCTTCCAGCCGGGCCGAGGTGGCGGCAATGATGCGGATATCCGCGCGCAGCACGCGGTTGGAGCCCAGCTGTTCGAACTCCTTGTCCTGCAATACCCGGAGCAGCTTGGCCTGCAGTGCGGCCGGCATGTCGCCGATTTCATCCAGAAACAGCGTGCCGC
>NZ_RFAR01000150.1 GCF_003693445.1 Aquitalea palustris
GCCTGAGTGCTCTTGTTGAATTCGGTGACGATCATGGTGTCGAATTTGCGGCCGCTCTGCTCCGAGCCCACGAAACGTGCCAGCGAAATGACCGGAATGATGTTGCCGCGCAGGGACAGCACGCCCTGCACCCCGAACGGCATGTTGGGGGTTTTGGTGATGGCCGGCGTTTGTGATACTTCCCTGACCTTGAATACATTGATGCCGAAGGTTTCGCGGGTACCCAGCGAAAACAGCAGGATTTCCATCTTGTTGGAGCCCGCCAGTTTGGTACGGGCATCTACGCTGGCAAGCAAGGATGCATCTGTGGCTGACATATTTTTTCCCTCTTCCTAATGGCTGTCCGGTTTGCTTTAGTTTTTGGCCAGATTGAGCATTTCACGCAGCTTCATCGACAGCTTCTGTGCTTCGAATTTCGAAACATATTCGTCGACGCCTACGGACTGGCCCAGCTTCTGGTTGGAAGAACCAGACAGCGAGGAGTGCATCAGCACCGGGATGCCGGCAAAGCGCGGATCGCTCTTGATCAG
>NZ_RFAR01000040.1 GCF_003693445.1 Aquitalea palustris
TTGGCAAGGTTGCGCTCTACCAACTGAGCTATTCCCGCACTCACACTACTTTTGCTTCTCTTGTCTGCCACCGAAGTGGCGTCGAGAGAGTGCGAATTATAAGGGTTTCTCGGACCCTGTCAACACTTCACACATCAATTTTTTTACCGGAAAACTCGCGTGCCGCCATGCGCAGATAATAAACCATTGACCACAAAGTCAAAATTACCGCGATCACCATGAAAATATTTCCAAGCAGCAGGCTGTTTACCCCCGGCAACAGCGGACCGGCATACAGCAAGAGCAGAATAGCCAGCATCTGTGCCGCCGTTTTCAGCTTGCCGATATAGGCCACAGCCACGCTGCCACGGCTGCCCATGCCTGCCATCCACTCACGTAAGGCGGAGATGGTGATTTCGCGGCCGATGATGATCATGGCCATCCAGCCGGGAGTGCGGCCCATCTCGACCAGCAGTATCAACGCAGCGGCGACGATGAGCTTGTCTGCGACCGGGTCCAGAAAGGCACCGAAGGCTGAGGTTTGCCCCAGCTTGCGCGCCAGAAACCCGTCCAGCCAGTCAGTCCAGGCCGCGAGGAAAAATATCATGGCCCCTACATTGTTGCGGTCACTGGCATGTAGCACGGTATCCGGCAGGAAAAACACGGCAACGCAGAGCGGTATCAGGGCGACTCTGAGCCAGGTAAGGAAGATCGGCAAGTTGAAGGGCATGTGGTTAATCTGCTTAGGTTTTGTTTAATGCAGCGCGTGGTAAATCTTTTCCGCCAGCGTCCGGCTAATGCCATCCACCTGCGCCAGTTCGTCGACACTGGCCGCCACCACGCCACGCAAGCCGCCAAACCGCAGCAGCAGCTGCTGACGGCGCTTGGCACCAATACCCGGAATATCTTCCAGCGTGGAGGCGGTCCGGGCCTTGGCACGGCGGGCACGATGACCAGTGATGGCAAAGCGGTGTGCTTCATCGCGTATGGTCTGGATCAGATGCAAGGCAGGATGATCACTGCGCAATTGTAGCGTCTTTTGCTGATAAGGGAGGATGAGCGTTTCCAGACCGGGTTTGCGCTCTTCCCCTTTGGCCACGCCGATGATGGGCAGGCTTAGTCCCAGTTCGGCAAAAACTTCCAGTGCCACCCCCACCTGGCCCTTGCCACCATCAATCAGCACCGCGTCTGGCAACAGGCCTTCGCCTGCAGCCAGCTTGCTGTAACGCCGCGTCAGGACTTCGCGCATGGCAGCATAGTCATCGCCCGCCTTGGCGGTTTCAATATTGAAACGGCGATACTGACCAGGCTGCATGCTTTCCTTGTCATACACCACACAGGAAGCCACCGTGGCCTCGCCCATGGTGTGGCTGATATCAAAGCACTCCAGCCGCTCTACCCCCTCCAGCCCGAGTGCTTCGTTGAGCTGTGCCACGCGATGCTGCTGGGTGGCCTTGCTACTGTGGCGCTGCTGGATGGCCAGCATGGCATTCTTCTCGGCCATTTCCAGCCATACACGGCGCTCGCTGATGGGGTTGCTGACCAGATGGACTTTGCGCTCGGATTGTTCTTCCAGCGTTTGTCGCAGTGCAGCGGACACTTCACCATTGAAGATGATGACCGGCGGCATGGGTGCACCCAGATAGTGCTGGGCGAGGAAGGCATCCAGGTTGGCTCCGGCATCATCCTCTTGTGCCCCCTGCGGGAAAAAGCTTTTATCCCCCAGGTGACGGCCGCCGCGAATCATCACCAGATTGATGCACACCAGCCCGCTTTCAGCTGCAACAGCCACCACATCGCAATCGAGCTGGCTGGAGTTGCTGGAGACAAACTGCTTTTCCTGCACCCGGCTCAGCGCCTGTACCTGATCGCGCAGTTCTGCCGCCTGTTCGAACTCCAGCTGCGCGGCGGCCTGTTCCATGCGGGCGGTCAAGCTGTCGATCAGTTCGCTTTGCCGGCCTTGCAGGAAAGCCACTGCGCTTTGCACATCGTTACGGTAATCCTCGGCCGAGACATGTTCGACACAGGGGCCGGAGCAACGCTTGATCTGGTAGAGCAGACAGGGGCGTGAGCGATTGGCGAATACTGCATCTTCACAGGTGCGCAAGCGGAATACTTTTTGCAGGATCTGTATGCTTTCCCGTACCGCATAGCTATTGGGATAAGGACCAAAAAACTGATGCGGCTTTTTCGGCTCGCCACGGTAATAGGCCATTTGCGGGTAGTCGTGGCCGGTCAGCATCAGGTAGGGGTAGGACTTGTCATCCCGAAACAGGATGTTGTACTTGGGGGCCAGCGCCTTGATCAGATTGTTTTCCAGAATCAGCGCCTCCGCTTCCGAGCGGGTGACGGTGGTTTCGATGCTGGCAATCTGTCGTACCATCAACTGGATGCGTGGTGAGAGATCGCTTTTCTGGAAGTAGGAGCTGACCCGTTTTTTGAGGTCGATGGCCTTGCCTACATAAAGCACATTGCCCGACGTATCGAACATGCGATAGACGCCGGGCAAATTAGGAAGGCTGGCCAGTAACGATGGGTAATCGAATACGCTGGAAGGCACTACTTGTTACACCAGGTGGCTACATTTTGCTGGGCTTCTTGCAGTAAGTCGTTGCGCTGGCTGTCGGTGGCGAGGCCATTGCTGCCTGGCAGCTTGACCCGACCGCTCTGTTGCAGCGACGCCAGGTAACTCCGGGCATTCTTGCAGTTTTCCTGTGCCGTTTTTTTGTTCTGTTCTTTTATCTTGGCGTTTTCAGCATCAATATCGGCATTTTTCTTTTCAAGATCGCTCAGTACTGGCGTCTTGGGAGCTTTGGCTGGGGCAGAGGCCGCGGCGGAAGCCCGTACATTCAGTGGCTTGGCCCTGGCCCCCGGCGGCGGCTGGTCGGAAAACACGGTCTTGCCGTTGGCATCGATGTACTGGTACACCTCGGCCATGGCCGGGGCCGACAGCGAAAATGCAACAAGCACACTCAGAATCGCACGGGTTTTCATTCTTTGGTGTCCTAAGCTGAAACACGCTGATTGTACGGTGTCGGCACGCTGATCGCAAAAACAAGCGACAGCATTTTTTGCAACACTTCTATAGTCTCGGTATAATGCCGCTTTGCCGCAAAGGAAACGCCAGATGCGTATCATCGAGAAAGCCTATACTTTCGACGACGTTCTCCTCGTCCCGGCCCATTCTGAAGTCCTGCCGCGCGACGTAGTCCTCTCTACCAAACTCACCCGCAATATCACGCTGAACCTGCCGCTGGTTTCTGCTGCCATGGATACGGTTACCGAATCCGGGCTGGCCATCGCCATGGCTCAGGAAGGTGGTATTGGCATCATTCACAAGAATATGTCGGCCGACAAACAGGCTGCGGAAGTGTCCAAGGTAAAACGCCACGAAAGCGGCGTGGTCAAAGACCCGATCACCATCGCACCTGACATGCTGGTGCGCGATCTGGTCCTGCTGACCCGCCAACACAAGATTTCCGGCCTGCCGGTGATCGAAAACGGCAAGGTTGTGGGTATCGTCACCAACCGTGACCTGCGTTTCGAAACCCGCCTGGAACAGACCGTCGGCTCGATCATGACGCCGCGTGAACGCCTGATTACCGTGAAGGAAGGTGCCAGCATCGACGAAGCTCGCGAGCTGATGCACACCCACCGCCTGGAACGCGTACTGGTCATCAACGACCAGTGGGAGCTGAAGGGTCTGATCACCGTCAAGGACATCATCAAGACCAGCGAACACCCGAGCGCCAACAAGGACAATCAGGGTCGTCTGCGCGTAGGTGCTGCAGTTGGCACCGGCGGTGATACCGAACAGCGCGTTGCCGCGCTGGTGGCTGCCGGCGTGGACGTGATCGTGGTGGATACTGCCCACGGCCACAGCCAGGGCGTGATCGACCGCGTGCGCTGGGTCAAGCAGACCTACCCGCAAGTGGATGTGATTGGCGGCAATATCGCCACCGCTGCTGCGGCTCGCGCGCTGGTGGAAGCCGGTGCCGATGGCGTGAAAGTGGGCATTGGCCCAGGCTCCATCTGCACCACCCGTATCGTGGCCGGTGTGGGCGTACCGCAACTGACCGCCATCCACAATGTTTCCGAAGAACTGAAAGGCACTGGCGTGCCGATGATCGCCGACGGCGGCATCCGCTTCTCCGGTGACATTTCCAAGGCACTGGCTGCCGGTGGCAACTGCGTGATGCTGGGCGGCATGTTCGCCGGCACCGAAGAAGCACCGGGCGAAGTCGAGCTGTATCAGGGCCGTTCCTACAAGTCCTACCGTGGTATGGGCTCGCTGGGCGCCATGAGCCAGGGCTCAGCCGACCGCTACTTCCAGGACAGCTCCAACGCTGCCGACAAGTTCGTGCCGGAAGGCATTGAAGGTCGCGTACCGTACAAGGGCCCGATCGCTGCGGTCATCCATCAGCTGATGGGCGGCCTGCGCTCCTCCATGGGTTACCTGGGCTGCGCCAACATCGATGAAATGCATGAAAAAGCCGGCTTCGTGGAAATCACTTCCGCCGGTATGCAGGAATCGCATGTACATGATGTGCAAATCACCAAGGAAGCGCCGAACTACCACGTTTCGCGCTAATCCTCAGTCGCCAGCGGCCGCCAGACCGCTGGATGATCAAAAGCCCGTGTCACACGACACGGGCTTTTTTGTGGCTGCGCCTCAGGCCAGGGGCAATAGCAAACGGGTGCGCCATGCCTCCGGAGCCACCGCATGCGGCCCGCTCAAGGCTTCATCCAGCAAGGGGCGCTGGCCAAACTGCTCGCCGCTGGCGGGCAGCCATTCTTGTATTAACCAGTTCCATGCCTCGGCCAGGCCGGTATACGGCCCCTGATGCACAATGCATGCATAACGCCCTGCAGCCAGCTCAGCATAAGAAAAACCCCTGGCCGCAACTTCGCTCGCCGACAAGCGCAAAGCCGGCGGCGGTGTCAGGCAGGCCGCTGCGCGCAATGACTGCGGTGCGACCGTGGCCGGGTCATCCAGATACTGCCCGAATGCACGCAGGCTTTGCGGCCCGTCTGCATGCTGCTGCAATAGCGCACGCAAGTCGGCAAACGCCGTGGCAATGCCCGCGTAAGGCCCAAGATGCGGCTTCATCAACACCGGTAGTGGCTGTGCGAAGTGGATGATTTCTACCTGATACATGAAGAACTCCCGTTAGTCCCGCAAGGCCAGCAGCAAGCGACTGCGCAGCTGGGCGGGTGGCGTATTGTAAGGGGCATTCAGATACTGCTCGAGGCAAGGCTGGTCGGCCGGTTCTGCGCCGCTTTGCGGCAACCAGTGGCGGTATAGCTGATCCCATGCCGTTTTCAGCTCGGCATACGGCCCCACATGCTCCAGGCAAGCATAAGGGCCGGCCGGGATTTCACCACGGGAAAAGCCCTGGGCCGCCAACGCGGCATCACTCAGGCTGAATCCGCCAGGCAGGCTGACACTGGCGATAGCGCGCAAATCGGCCGCGGCCACCTGGTCCGGATCATCCAGATACTGGCCGAATACCTGCACCGGTTCACCGCCAGCCGGCAGAGGCCCCAGCAAGGCATGCAGGGCATCGAAAGCCTGCCCTATTCCCATATACGGCCCGCGATGATGCCGCTGCACGACCGGCATGGCGGGTAACAAAATGATGCTGACGCTGTGCATGACTCGCTCCTGTGAAGTGGCGGACATGAGCAAACGGCGCTGGCGATAACGACCCGGTGTTTCGCCGTAGTGCTTGCCAAATGCTCGCACAAAGGCAGCACTACTCGCATAACCGGCACGCTTGGCAATCGCGGGCAGTGCTCGCCGGCCCGCCGCCAGTTCGCCAGCCGCCCGGTGTAACAGCATGCGCTGCCGGCTCTGGCTTAGCGTCTCGCCCATCAGCGCATGAAACAAGCGATGAAAGTGATAGGGCGAGAAGCAGGCCTCTTCGGCCAGTCGCTCCAACGAGACCGGCTGATCCAGATGCCGCCACAGATAATCCAGCGCACGCATCAAGCGTTGCGAATACAAGGTACCAGGGCCGTGCTGGCGATAGGGTTTGCTCATGACGGGCAGTCTAGGTGAAAGGCATTGATCTATTTTGCGATTCTAGCCTGCCCCGTCCAGGCGCTGCACATTCCGCCGTGATGCGACACCGCCCCCCTTCCCCACCGTTCATGGTGAGCCTGCCCGGATTTTTCCGTACACTAAGCCTCTGTCCAATCCAGACGACCAATGCGCCATGCCCCTTGTTCAGCCCAGCCACAGCGAATTCATCATCCTGAACCAGCACCGTTACCATCTGCGCCACTGGGGTGATCCCGCGGCCCCCTTGCTGGTCATGCTGCATGGCTGGATGGATAGCTCGGCCACTTTCCAGTTCCTGGTGGATGCCCTGCCAGCCGGCTGGCATGTGGTGGCGCCGGACTGGCGTGGCTTTGGCGACAGTGACTGGAACCGTGACAGCTATTATTTTCCCGACTACCTGGCCGATCTGGATGCCCTGCTGAGCCACCTGTCGCCTCAACAGCCGGTACGGCTGCTGGGACACAGCATGGGGGCGATGATTGCCGGCATCTATGCCGGTGTACGTCCGGAACGCATCGAACGCCTGTCGCTGGTGGAAGGCTTTGGTCTGAATGCCACCCGCCCGGCGGAAGCACCCGGCCGCTATGCCCGCTGGCTGCGCGAGCGGCGTGATGCACCCAGCTTCAATGCCCTGGGGCGGCTGGAAGATGTTGCCAACAAGCTGATCGAACGCAATCCGCGCCTGCAGACACAGCGAGCGCATTGGCTGGCCACCATGCTGACGCGTGAGCGGGATGACGGCCAGCTGGTTTACCGTGCCGATCCGCGCCACAAGATGGTCAACCCGGTGCTGTACCGGCTGGAGGAAGCCAAGAGCTGCTGGCAGCGCATCAGCGCCCCGGTGCAATGGGTCATGGGTGGCGATATGTGGGACCACCCCATGGCCAAGGGCGTCATGGATACGCTGCCGGAACGGCGTGCCTGTTTTGCGCAGCTGCAGGAAAAGGTGATAGCCGGTGCAGGCCATATGATCCAATGGGAACAGCCGGAGGCGTTGGCGCAGGTGATTCAGCCTTTCCTGATTTAAGCTGAAACCAGGTTTGATTGAAGAGCCGCTCCCATCAAGCTTGAGCACGGTCAAAATTTACTTGATAGCCTATAAGATGGCCTAACGATTGGCAGGAAGGCTGATAAAATAAATGGAAATCATCTCCTCATAGCCTCCAGCATGACGCCACTGATCAGTACCGACGAGCGTGACGAGCTCCTGAAAAATTTGGTTATCCCTCCGCGTCCGGATGTGCTGGACAAGCTGCTGGGACTGCGCAATGACCCGGATGTCACGCTGCAAAAGCTCGACGACATCATCAGCGAAGACCTGGCCCTGTGTGTTGCCATGCTCAAGGCAGCCAATACACCCATTCTCGGCCGCGGTCGTCGCATCACTTCCATCCATCAGGCCATCAGCCTGCTGGGGGTGAAAAATGTGATCAGCCTGGTCAGCGGTCTGGTATTGCGCACCCGGCTCACTGCCGAAACACCGCCGGCACTGGAGCAATTCTGGGATAACACTTTGCAGATTGCCGCAATCAGCGCCGCACTGTGCGACAAGATCGTACATGTCCCGGATGACTGCCAGAGCTTTGCGCTGTTTCACAGCTGCGGCATGGCCATCATGCTGATGCGCTACCCCACTTACTACCGCACCCTGCGACTCACCGAAATGGCCAGTGATGACCGGGTGGGCCTGGTTGAGCAGGAATTGCATGGCACCCGCCATGATGTGGTGGGCTATCTGGTGGCCCGCAGCTGGAACATGCCGGAAAACTTCGCCAAAGCGATCCTGATGCAGAATGACGACACGGTCATGGCCACCGGGCCTGATGCGCCGCTGGATCATGATGGCCGCATGATGGTAGCGGTCACCCGGGCAGCGCGTCACGTCTGGCGCACGCTGACACCGGGCAAGGAAGATGCCGGCTGGGAGGCACGCAAGGATGAAGTGTTGAATTATCTGGGCATGTCGGATGTGGAATTTGAAGACTGGGTCGATGCCATGCATCAGGAGCTGGCTGTCGCCGGCTGAATACCCGGTATCCGGCATAAAAAAAACCGCGCGCCTACTTGGCCGCGGTTTTTTCTTGTCAGCCGCCGGCGGCTATCCCAGGTAGCGCGCCTGCAAATGAGCATGGAAGTAAGCCGGATTCAGGCTTTCCCCGGTGGCACGCTGTACCAGCGTGTTGGTGTCATGCAAGCTGGCCTGACTCCAGATATGCTGCTGCAGCCAGTCAAACACCACAGCCAGATCACCTGCAGCAATGCGCTGATCCAGATCCGGCGTGTCGCGCCGCATTACTGCGAAATACTGCGCGGCATACATCGCTCCCAGCGTATAGCTGGGGAAATAACCAAAGCTGCCATCCGTCCAGTGGATATCCTGCAAGCAACCCTGGCGGTAATTACCACGGGTATCCACTCCCAGATAAGCCTGCATTTTCTCATCCCACAGCGCTGGAATATCCTCGGCCTCGATCTCGCCCTCCATCAGGGCTTTTTCGATTTCATAGCGCAGGATGACGTGTGCCGGGTAGCACAACTCGTCGGCATCAACCCGGATAAAGCCCGGGTGAACACGGCTGTACAGCCCGGCGAGGTTTGCAGCTGACAAGGCCGGCTGCTCGCCCAGATATTGGCCCACCAGCGGGGCAATCAGGCTGAGGAAGGCCGGGCTGCGTCCCAGCTGCATCTCGAAAGACAGACTCTGGCTTTCGTGAATACCCATGGAACGGGCACGCCCGACAGGCAAATGCAGCATGTCACGCGGCAAGCCCTGTTCGTAGCGGGCATGGCCGGTTTCATGAATGATGCCCATCAGGCTTTGCATGAAATCGTCTTCGCGATAGCGCGTGGTGATGCGTACGTCCCCCGCCACACCACCGCAGAAGGGGTGAACGCTGACATCCAGCCGACCACCGTCAAAATCAAAACCCAGCAGCTGCATCACGGCCAGCCCCAGCTGGCGCTGCTGTTCTACCGGAAAACTGCCCTGTGGCAAGTGCAACGGTTCCTTGGCCTGCTTGGCCATGACTTGTGCAATCAAGCCTGGCAGCCACTGCTTCACCTCACCGAAAATGCGGTCGATGTCGGCACTCTGCATGCCCGGCTCGTATTTGTTCATCAAGGCATCGTAGGGGCTGCAGCCTTGTGCTTCGGCCAGCAAGCGGGCTTCCTGCCGTGACAGGGCCACCACTTCACGGAAATTCTGCAGAAAGCCGGCCCAGTCATTGGCGGTGCGCTGGCTGCGCCAGGCATGTTCGCAACGCGCCCCGGCCAGTGCTTGTGCTTCCACCAGCGTGGCGGGCAGCAGGTTGGCGCGTTGCCATTCCCGGCGCATTTCCCGCAGGCTGGCGCGCTCTTGCAGGCTGAGATCTTCCTGTTCCGCCCGCTGCAATTGCTCGGCCAATGCCGGGTCGGTCAGGGTGGCGTGCATCAGTACATCCAGCTCGGCCTGCGCCGCCGCCCGCGCATCATTTCCCTTGGGCGGCATCATGGTGGCCTGATCCCAGCTGACCATGGCGGAGAGGTGTTCGTAGCGATAGAGCCGGGTAAAGCTGGCAACGAGGGACTGATAGGCCGATGGCTGGGACATGCGTGCTCCTGCAAGGTATGAGTGGGAGCATGATGCCAACATGAAATGCGTTGGTCAAAGCCATTTATTTTTGCTGCCTTGACATGAGTGACATACATGGATAATGATTTTGTACATTTTCAAAGGTGCATTCATGAATAGCAAAATCAGCTCTCCACTGGCAAGACTGTTCCTGTTGTACCAAGCCCGCGACTGGCATGGGGCAAGGAGTCTGCTCTGCGACAGTGCCATCATGTGTTGGCACAGTTCGGGCGAATGTTTTAGCGGCGGCGATGCCATCATCCATGTCAACGCGGTGTATCCGGAAGGCTGGCGTATTACTCTGCTGGAAGACAATCTACTGACGGATGCACGCATCCATGTGATTGCTGCAGTGGATCACCATGAGCAGCGCTTTCTAGTGAATTCGTTTGCTACACTGACAGACGATAACCGTATCGTTCGGCTGGACGAATACTGGGCTACCTGCGAAGAACCTCAGCGCTGGCGCGTGGTGCTGCCGGGCTGGAGCAGGCTGATAGGCTGAGCGGCTTCCTCGGCCAGATGGATGCGCTCGTGCGCTGGCGGAAAAGACAGCCAATAGTAGAAATACTCGCGCGCCAGCTGGACGAAGGCTTTCTTGTTGCGGCTATCGTTCAGGTGCAACAGCATGGCATCGACCACCATGCGGAAGCTGTCTGGTCGGTAAGGTTGTCCGGATAGCAGGAACAACATGCCCTTGAGCAGCATTTCGCGTTCGTGAATGTCGGCTTCGGCCATACCATCCTCGAACAGCTTGCCCAGGTAGATTTCCAGCGAGGGCGGAAAGGCATCAAAGCCCTGGCGCTGCATGCGCTCCAGCAGCGAGGCCAGTGAGTCGGCCATCTCCAGCCGCACATTGCGGGTTGTAAAGCCGGAGCGGGCAGTAATTTCCACCAGCTTTTTCACATCACCCAGCCAGAAGTAATAGAACTCACGCGCGCAGGTCAGCGCCGTGACCCGGTCGATCACGGCACAGCTACCGACAAAACGCTCCACCACACGGCGGAAGGAATGGGCATCACGCGACACCCCATCCAGCAGTGGCAGCAATTGATCCAGCAATTGCCGTCGCTCATCCAGCACCTGTTCGGCCGCCCCCTGGCGCAAGATAAGGCGCAGATAGGCATCTAGCGCCTGCTGCAGGCCGGCCGAATCCATGGCGGGAAGTGATGAGGCTGAGTCAGTCATTGTGGTCTACTCATGCTAGCGGCACAGGCCGATACTGGCGGCCATGCCAGTCTTGTGTTTCACCGCCCTAGTGCCCGGCGGCAGACCGGGCCATGAACAAGCTGCTTCATTGTGGAACACGCCAGCCGGTTCGGCCAGCCCGATATCCGCGGCAGCCACGACAGCATGTCTCACAGCGCTGCGGCAAAAGTCATGTTGATACGAATATCAGCCCCCACCATGCGCACATCCTGAATCTTTACCTGCTGCTTGTCGGCAAGATCTTCCAGCGCCGGCCAGGCAAACAGGCCCTGCGCCGTACTGCCGACCAGCGAGGGGGCAAGATACAAAATGGCTTCGTCAACCAGACCAGCCCGCACCAGCGCACCATTCAGGCCGGCACCGGCCTCTATCATCAGTTCGTTGATACCGCGCTCGGCCAGGTGGCGCATCAGCATGGGCAGATTGGCATGGCCGGCATCTTCCGGCAGCACCATCAATTCGGCACCACGTTGCAGATAAGGCTGATGGCGGGCCAGGTCGGTACTGCTGGTCACCAGCAAGGTATTACCGCCATGGAAGATGCGGCGATCCGGCGGCGTGACCAGCCGGCTGTCCAGCACTACCCGCAAGGGCTGCTGCGGCAGGATGAAATCGCGCACCGTCAGCTGTGGATTGTCCACCAGCACCGTGCCACTGCCGGTGAGGATGGCACAGTGGCGGGCACGCAGCTTTTGCACATCATGGCGGGCTGCCGGGCCGGTAATCCATTGGCTCTTGCCGTTCAGCAAGGCCGTCTTGCCATCCAGCGTGGCGGCAGCTTTCAGCGTGACCCAGGGACGCTGGCGTTCTACCCGCGACAGAAAACCACGATGTACCCGGCGCGCCTCGGCTTCCAGCAGGCCGGCACTGGCATCGATGCCGGCTGCACGCAGCATGGCCAGACCACGGCCAGACACTTCATGATAAGGATCGACCATGGCCGCCACCACCCGCGCCAACCCTTCCTGTATCAGCCTTTCAGCACAGGGCGGGGTGCGGCCGTGATGGCTGCATGGCTCCAATGTCACATAGGCGGTCGCGCCACGTGGAGTATTTCCGCGCGCCAGACAGTCCTTGATGGCCTGAATTTCGGCATGATCCCCACCAAGCTGCAAGGTTGCCCCTTCACCGATGATCTGGCCATCACGAACCAGTACACAACCTACGCCAGGATTAGGCGCGGCGCGGCGGGTGGCGGCTTCGGCCAGGCGCAGCGCCTGTTGCATGAACACATGATCTTGCGGGGAATACGACGACATCAAGCAACCTTCCAGCGGAATGAGTATGGTCGCGCCACGCCATTAGCGTCAGCGACCGGCAACGGAAAACAGGCCAGCCATTGCCGGCTGACCAGTCCTTGTTTAATGATTGGACTTCTGGATTTCCTTGATGGCGTCGGAAAACTCGGAGATATCCTGGAAGCTGCGATACACCGAGGCAAAACGCACATAGGCCACCTTGTCCAGTTTGGCCAGTTCGTTCATCACCATTTCGCCGATCTGGCGGCTGGATACTTCGCGTTCGCCCAGTTGCAGCAGCTTGTGGCAGATGCGGTCGATGGCGTCATCCACCAGTGCGGTAGGTACCGGACGCTTGTGCAGGGCACGCAGGAAACTGGTACGTACCTTCTCGATATCGAACTCGGAACGATGGCCGCCGGATTTCACCACCTGCGGCATGCGCACATCGGCGGTTTCAAATGTCGTGAAGCGCTTTTCGCAGGCCAGACAACGGCGACGACGACGAATGCTGGCCCCGTCCTCGCTAACTCTGGAGTCGATGACCTGCGTATCGGCATTGCCACAGAAAGGACATTTCATGACGTGTCAATCCAGTATGTTTGATGAGGTCTGATGGTAGCAGCAAAGATCAGACAGGTTAATGCCTGCAACGGTAAAGCCGCCTTGATTTGCCGCAGATAATAAAAAAGGCAGCCCGCAGGCTGCCTTTCGTCTGGCACGCAATCGCTTACTTGGCGTAAACCGGGAAACGATGGCACAGCGCGGTGGCCTGTTCGGCAACACGGGCGATGGCAGCATCATCAGTCGGATTATCCAGTACATCAGCCACCAGGTTGGCCACCATCACTGCCTCGGCTTCCTTGAAGCCACGGGTGGTGATAGCCGGCGAGCCGATACGGATGCCGGAGGTCACGAACGGGCTTTCCGGGTCATTCGGAATGGCGTTCTTGTTGACCGTGATGTGACCACGGCCCAGCAGCGCATCGGCAGCCTTGCCAGTCAGGCCCTTGGGACGCAGGTCCACCAGGAAGACGTGGCTTTCGGTACGACCGGAGATGATGCGCAGACCGCGCTCGGCCAGGGTACGGGCCATGGCGTCGGCGTTCTTCAGCACTTGTTCCTGGTACACCTTGAATTCCGGCTGCAGCGCTTCCTTGAAAGCGATGGCCTTGCCGGCAATCACGTGCATCAGCGGGCCGCCCTGCAGGGTGGGGAACACATTGCTGTTGATGCTCTTTTCGAACTCGGCCTTGGCCAGGATGATGCCGCCACGCGGACCACGCAGGGTCTTGTGGGTGGTGGAGGTCACGAAGTCGGCATACGGCACCGGGTTCGGATAGACACCAGCGGCGATCAGACCGGCGTAGTGCGCCATGTCGACCATGAAGTAAGCGCCACACTTCTTGGCGATCTGACCCATGCGTTCGAAATCGAAGCGCAGGGCATAAGCAGAAGCGCCGCCAATAATCAGCTTGGGCTTGGTTTCCATCGCTACGCGTTCCATGTCGTCGTAGTCGATTTCTTCCTGCTCGTTCAGACCGTAGGCCACGATGTTGAACATCTTGCCGGACAGGTTGGCCGGGGAACCGTGGGTCAGGTGACCACCATGGCCCAGGTTCATGCCCATTACGGTGTCACCCGGCTTCAGGATGGAGAAGTACACCGCCTGGTTGGCCTGGCTGCCGGAGTGCGGCTGCACGTTGGCGTATTCGGCACCGAACAGTTGCTTCACACGGTCGATGGCCAGTTGCTCAACCACATCAACGTGTTCACAGCCACCGTAGAAACGCTTGGCCGGATAGCCTTCGGCGTACTTGTTGGTCAGCTGGGAGCCCTGGGCTTCCATCACTGCGGGGCTGGTATAGTTTTCGGAAGCGATCAGTTCAATATGATCTTCCTGGCGTTGGCACTCGGCCTTGATAGCGGCGGCCAATTCCGGGTCGAACTTGGCAATCGTCTGGTCAGCTGCAAACATCTTTGACTCTTCCATCAAAGGGTTAACGATGAGGCCATTCTACACGAATCGCCCTCTGAAACATTTTCACGTGAAGCGTTTTTACCAGCGCCGCTTCAGGCCTGCCCGTTCAACTGCGGCAAGTCATCAGCGGTAAAGAACAGCGGAATGCCATCACGACTTTCCGGGTAAACCGCCGGCAGCACATGCACATCGCGCACCCGGCATTCCGCCATCAGTTCGCGGAAGTTCGATTCGATCAGCGCCACATTGTCCATGGCCGCCAGCGGCCAGACAAAGGCTTCCCAGTTGCGCTCGTCGCCTTCGGCAGACAGGGTGATGTGCAACTCACCGTTGTCATGGGCCGACAGAATGGCCACCGGGTCTTTCGACAATTCACGCAGGCGGCGGATCTGGCTGCTGGCAAATACCTGCAACGCTACTTCGAAGCGGGCGAAATTGCCGGCCACCAGCGCCTGCATCACCGGCAGGGGCGGGCGGGCGATGGGGAACAGCGTCACGCCATCGGTGTGCAGCTGCTCGCCCAGGAATTTCATCAAGGGCATGCCCCAGGCACCCACGGCACCACCCAGCTGTACCGGCGCGGCATCGCCCGGCTGCTGGATGGCCACCCCCAGCAGGTAGCGCAGGAATACGCCCTCTTCTTTCAGGGTAATGGCCGCACCGTCCAGCGCTTCGCCGGCAAGGGGGGCCGCTGCATCCAGTTCACGGGTCAGGCGATACAGCTTCGCCGCATCCATGGCCACCACACTGTCCGGATGCAAGAGCTGGCCGAACACGCGGGCCTCACCATCCGAACTCAATACGCCGTGCTGACGCAACAAGGCGTTCAGGCCGTCTTCATCAGCAATCTGCGCCGGCAGCGTCGCCTGATTCTTGCTGCCTGCCACCAGCACCAGCGGCAAGGCAAACAGGTGAGCACGACGGCCATCCGGCTGCTCCACCGCCGCACGCAACGCATCCCAGACAATCTTATAAGTGTCTTGCGACGGCACCATCGCCAATGCGACCGAAATCGAGAGCAATTCGCCACGCTGCAGCATTTGCGCCATGGCGTCACGAATGGCGACAAACCACAGCTCGCGGTCGGCATCGCTGCTAGCGTTTTGTACCGACAAGGCGTTGTGGATCAGCATATTGGTCAGCGACACCGGCGGGTGGTACTGGCGCGGGTCCGGAAGAGTGAGAAGCGGCTGCGACATCATGTCATCCTGCTGAAATCGGGAAAGGGCATATTGTCGCACAATCAGCCGCGCCCGGCTCACCAAGCAAGCGCTTGACTTTCACATTCAAACATAAGCATGTGCTAATTAGCGACAGAAACGGATGTTTTTTAGCTTTTCGAAAATACTGATGTTGACACCCGAGCGCGACATCCGGATAATCCGTACTCGTTGAGATGCAGCAATTGCTTCTTGATAGTTTCTCCTCTATTTCTCCTTTGTAGACTTGGCGCGGGCCTCACGGCACCGCGCATTTTTTTGTCCATTTGCCAGGCAAGCCCAAAAAAATCTGCATAACACAATGTTATTAAAGATTTTTTACACGCGCGGCAGTATTCTCCCTCTGGCCAAGAATCACGCGAACCACCATGACGGCCCTGTCATATACCACTTTGCGCATACTTGCAGCCACTGCGGCGAAAGGACATTGGAATGTACATTGGCATGTTCGAATTTGCGCAATCTTGCGCAGCAAATGAAACATATACTGTATACAAGTTCAAATTGTGACAAAAAAGAAAAACCGAACATGCGAAAATGTTCGGTCTTGCTGAGCTAGCAAGGCAAAACAGCGGGAATTGCGCTGTTGATCGGGGAATCCAGTCTGGGGACCAAACCGGAAATGATGTGACAGAGCCAGGGAAATTAAGTTCTGACTTGTAGAAAATTCCACAGCACACATGATCAGCACTGTGGCAAGCAGCACACAGCTTAGCGGCTGCCCGACATCAGGCCAGCGCCGGGCGCGGTAGCTGCAGCCACTGCTGCACTGATGGTCGCTGCCATTGCCGAGCCGCATAGTCTGCCAGCCGCGCAGGCAGTTCATCGCCATTCAGCCGCAGGCGGTTGAGCATCAGCGCCAGATCGACATCGACAATGCTCCACTCGCCAAACAGGGTGTCCCGCCCCGGTAGCAGCAACTGCTCGGCAACACGCAGCAGCTTGTGGGCGGCGCGCTGGCCACTATCCGACAGGGGCTGTGTCACCGGCCGATAAAACACCACCAGCGTGTCGCGCTCCTGTCTGAGTGCCAGCAAATCGCTACGCAACCAGGCCTGGATTTGCCGCGCTCGCGCCTTGTCCTGGGCCGATTGCGGGTACAAAGCCGGGCCGGGAAACAGCTCGTCGAGATATTCGGTAATGGCCGAAGACTCACTGAGCACGAAATCACCATGCTGCAAGGCGGGAACCCGCGCGGTCAGCGAGCTGAAGGCATAGGCCGGCGCATGATTGGCCCCGGCATCCAGATCCAGCGCCGACAGCGTAAAAGGCAGCTGCTTTTCCTGCAGCGCCACATACACCGACATCGCATACGGGCTGCAGTACTGGGCATCAACGGTCAGGTGTAGTGAAGCGGTATTGTTCATTGCCAAGTTCCTCCGCTGGTGACATCACTCCGCACAAGCCTGGTCTAGTTGCACAGACCCGGAAACAAAGCTTGCGCTGCTTATCTTCCCTTCTTCCACGGCATACAGGCACAGCAGCTCGATCTGGCCCGGGCCTTCGGCAAAATTGCGCCTGACCATTTCGTGGTCAATCACCACCTGCCCCAGTACCTGACGCCGTAACAGCCGTGCATGCAGATCGGGCTCGGCGAAGCGGGCGATGGCCCGCTGGCGAATCTCGGCATGACCACGCGCCAGCAAGGTGGCAGGGTGCTGGTACTGGCAGGCATCTGCCGCATAGGTAGCCAGCCAGGCGTCCAGATCATGGGCGTTATAGGCGTCCAGCTGTTGCTGGACCACCTCTTCAGGGGACAAATGCAGGGTCTCTACCATCTTGGGTATTCTCCGGTGAGCACTAAGCGAAAAAAAACGGCAGCCGCAGCTGCCGTTCTTGCACATTCAGCGGGCAGTCCGCTTATTTTTCCACCTGGGTCACATCACGCACCGCACCGGTATCGGCGCTGGTGGTCATGGCAGCGTAGGCACGCAGGGCGGCGCTGACCGGACGCTGGCGGCCCAGCGGTTTCCAGGCATCACGACCACGGGCGTCCATGGCGGCACGGCGTGCTGCCAATGCCTCGTCGCTGATGGCCAGGCTGATGCCACGATTGGGGATGTCGATCTCGATGGTATCGCCCTCTTCCACCAGACCAATCGCACCGCCTTCGGCTGCTTCCGGCGACACATGGCCGATGGACAGGCCGGAAGTGCCACCGGAGAAGCGACCATCGGTCAGCAGTGCGCAGGCCTTGCCCAGGCCTTTGGACTTGAGATAGCTGGTGGGATAGAGCATTTCCTGCATGCCCGGCCCGCCCTTGGGGCCTTCGTAGCGGATCACCACCACGTCGCCAGCCACAATCTGGTCGTCCAGAATGGCGGCCACGGCATCGTCCTGACTTTCGAAGATACGGGCACGGCCGGTGAACTTGAGGATGGAATCATCCACCCCGGCGGTTTTCACAATACAGCCACGCTCGGCGATATTGCCGTAGAGCACGGCCAGGCCGCCGTCCTGGGAATAGGCATTGGCCTTGTCGCGGATGCAGCCAGCGGCGCGATCATCATCCACCGTCGGGTAACGCATGGATTGCGAGAAGGCGATGGTGGTGGGCACGCCACCCGGTGCCGCACGGTAGAAGCGGCGGGCTGCGCTGTCTTCGCCGTGGCGCATGATGTCCCAGGCTTCCAGTCCCTCGGCCAGCGTCTTGCTGTGGATGGTGGGGACATCGCGGTGGATCAGGCCGGCGCGGTCCAGTTCGGACAGAATGGCCACCACGCCACCGGCGCGGTGTACATCTTCCATATGATATTTCTGCGTGGCCGGGGCTACCTTGGACAGGCAGGGCACCGAGCGCGAGATGCGGTCGATGTCGGCCATCTTGAAATCGACACCGGCTTCGCTGGCGGCAGCCAGCAGGTGCAGCACGGTATTGGTGGAACCGCCCATGGCCACGTCCAGGCTCATGGCGTTTTCAAAAGCCTGCTTGGTGCCGATGGCACGCGGCAGCACGCTGGCGTCGTCCTGTTCGTAATAACGCTTGGTGATATCGACGATCAGGCGGCCGGCACGCAGGAACAGCTCCTTGCGGTCGGCATGGGTAGCCACCAGGCTGCCGTTACCCGGCAGCGACAGGCCCAAGGCCTCGGTCAGACAGTTCATCGAGTTGGCGGTGAACATGCCGGAGCAGGAACCGCAAGTCGGGCAGGCGGAACGTTCCACCCGTTCCACGTCTTCGTTGGAAATGGCGCTGTTGGCCGCTTCCACCATGGCGTCGACCAGGTCGAGCTTGCGGATGTCGTTGCCCCACTGCACCTTGCCGGCTTCCATCGGGCCACCGGAAACGAAGATTACCGGGATGTTCAGGCGCATGGCGGCCATCAGCATGCCGGGGGTGATCTTGTCGCAGTTGGAGATGCACACCAGTGCGTCGGCACAGTGGGCATTCACCATGTATTCCACGCTGTCGGCGATCAGGTCGCGGCTGGGCAGGCTGTACAGCATGCCGCCGTGGCCCATGGCGATGCCGTCGTCGATGGCGATGGTGTTGAATTCCTTGGCCACCCCGCCAGCGCGTTCGATTTCACGTGCCACCAGCTGGCCCATATTGTGCAGGTGGACATGACCGGGCACGAACTGGGTGAAACTGTTGGCAATGGCGATGATGGGCTTGCCAAAATCCTCGTCTTTCATGCCGGTGGCGCGCCACAGGGCGCGGGCACCCGCCATGTTGCGACCGGCGGTAGAGGTTTTGGAACGGTATTGGGGCATGTCTTGTTTCCTTGATGATCAGATGCTTGCAGAGCACATTGCCGCTGACCACGCCTGTGTTGCAGGCAGGTCTGCCCTCTCCGGGGTGCCGCAGGATCGGGCTGGCCACATTCTGTCACGGTAATGACAGGACGCGGCGGAACGCATTCCGTATAATTTCGTCCATATTCTTTTACCGCAAACGCACCGACCTGACAAATGATCGTTCATCCGCAGTTTGACCCCGTCGCCATCCACCTGGGCCCGCTGGCCATTCACTGGTATGGCCTGATGTACCTGCTGGGCTTTGGCCTGTTCCTGCTGCTGGGCAATTACCGCATCCGCCAGGGCCATGCTTTTCTTACTTCCAAGCTGCTGGACGACCTGCTGATGTATGGCGTGCTGGGGGTGGTGATTGGCGGCCGGCTAGGTGAGGTGCTGTTTTACGAGCCGGGTTATTACTTCAGCCATCCGGCAGAAATCTTCATGGTGTGGAAGGGTGGCATGTCCTTCCATGGCGGTTTCCTGGGAGTGCTGGTGGGCATGGCCTTGTTTGCCCGCAAGCAACAACGCAGCTTCTGGGAGCTGACCGACTTCATCGCCCCACTGGTACCGCTAGGCCTGGCGGCCGGGCGTATCGGCAACTTCATCAATGGCGAGCTGTGGGGACGGGTAGCCAGCCCCGAGCTGCCCTGGGCCATGCTGTTTCCCCAGGCGCGGGCCAATGACCTGGCCGAGGGCCAGACCTCGTCCGACCTGCTGAACATGCTGATGCAGTATGGCGCGCTGCCGCGTCATCCTTCGCAGCTGTATGAATTTTTGCTGGAAGGCATCGCCCTGTTTGCCGTGCTGTGGATCTATAGCAGCAAGCCGCGCGCCCGTGGCCAGGTATCGGCGGTGTTCCTGATCGGTTACGGTCTGGCGCGTTTTGTCAGCGAGTTTTTCCGCAATCCGGATGCCGGTATTTTCGGCCATTCCTACACCATCAGCATGGGCCAATGGCTAAGCCTGCCGATGATCATCATCGGGGTGCTGCTACTGCTATTCTTCGGCAAACGCCAGCCACGCTAGGTTATAATTGCCGCTGGCAGCTTTTGGTCTGCCACCATCGCTCTATCCAGAAAGCCAGTCATCGACTGGCTTTTATTTGTCCTGCGGCCTTTCGCCCGCACCGCTAAGGAAATCTGGCATGAAAACCCTCAAGCTCACTCTGGCCACTGCCTTGCTGGCCGTCTCCGCTCTGGCCTCGGCCGAAGAAGCCGTGCTGAAAGTCTCTGCCATTCCCGATGAGGCTCCTACCGAACTGCAACGCAAGTTTGCGCCGCTGGGCCAGTATCTGGAAAAGGAGCTGGGCATGAAGGTGCAATTCGTGCCGGTGACCGACTACGCCGCGGTAGTGACTGCGCTTAACAGCGACAAGATCGACATGGCCTGGCTGGGTGGCTTTACCTTTGTGCAGGCCAGCCTGCATGGCAAGGTGGTGCCGCTGGTACAGCGCGAGGAAGACAGCAAGTTCACCGCCAAATTCATCGTCAATGCCGCAGTGGGAGCCAAATCGCTGCAAGACCTCAAGGGCAAGAGCTTTGCCTTTGGCTCGGCCTCCTCCACTTCCGGTCACCTGATGCCGCGTTACTTCCTGCAGAAGGAAGGCATCAAGCCGGAAACCTTCTTCAAGAACGTCGCCTACTCCGGCGCACATGACGCCACCGTGGCCTGGGTCGCCTCCGGCAAGGTGGATGCCGGTGCGCTCAATGCCTCGGTATGGGAAAAGCTGGTGCAAAGCGGCAAGGTGGATGGCAGCAAGGTGAAACTGCTGGCCACCACGCCGCCCTTCTATGATTACAACTGGACGGTGCGTGGCAATCTGGACAAGAAGCTGCAGGCCAGAATCAGCGCGGCTTTCCTCAAGCTGGACCCGAAAAATCCGCAAGACAAAGCCATTCTCGATCTGCAGCGTGCCAGCCGCTTCATTCCCACCAAGGCTGACAACTACAAGGGCATCGAGGCTGCGGCAGAAGCGGCAGGCCTGCTCAAGTGAGCCTGCAGTTTGACAGCGTCAGCCTGCAACTGGGCGGAACAGACATCCTGCGCGATATCAGTCTGAGTCTGGCCCAGGGGGAGCAGGCGGCGCTGATCGGCCCGTCTGGTGCCGGCAAGACCTCGCTGTTATTGCTGGCCGCCACGCGCTACCGCCCCAGCCACGGCAGCCTCAACCTGCTGGGCGACAATCCCTGGCACTTGTCGCCGCGCTGGCTGGCCGGTTTGCGTAGCCGCATCGGCATGATCTACCAGGCAGCACCGCTGCCGGCCCGTCAGCGGGTGGTGCATGCGGTGGCAGCCGGACGACTGGGCCAGATGTCCGGCTGGAGCGCACTGCGCCAACTGCTGTGGCCTGATGATACCGCCGCCATCCTGGACAGCCTGCAGCGGGTGGCGCTGGCCGACAAGCTGTGGCAACGCTGCGATCAGCTGTCCGGCGGGCAGCGCCAGCGCGTCGGCATTGCCCGGGTACTGCACCAGCGTCCCGCGCTGGTGCTGGCGGACGAACCGGTGGCAGCGCTCGACCCGCGGCTGGCCGATGACACCATCCGCCTGCTGTGCGAAGAAGCCAGCACACACCAGTCCACCCTGCTGGTCAGCCTGCATTCTGTGGAACTGGCACTGGCTTATTTCCCGCGCATCATCGGGGTGCGCGATGGCCAGATCATGTTCGACCTGCCACGCGAGCAGGTGCATCCGGGCGTGGTCAGCGCCCTGTATGCCGGAGAAAGGCTACGCGAGCCGGCTGAGCCGCCCGCCCCAGCAGCCAGCCGCCAGGACCTGCGATGCTGAGCAGCCATCCGCGCGATCCGGCGCGCTGGCCGCGCCTGCTTACCCTGCTGCTGTGTCTGGCCTTGCTGGCCCCCAGCTTCAGCCTGACCCAGTTCAACCCGGCTACCCTGGCCAACCCTGATAGCTGGCGCACCATGGCCGGCTTTGTCGCGGGGTTCTTCCCCATGGCGCTGCAGGCGGATTTCCTGCGCGATGTGGCGCGGGAAACCATTACCACGCTGGCCAGCGCCACCGCCGGCATCGCCCTGGCCATGCTGCTGGGTGCGCCGCTGGCCTTGGCCACCAGCCATGCCTTGCAGCGCCATTTGCTGGGCGGCGAGCGCCCTGCCCGCCTGGCCGGCTGGCTGGCCTCGCTGCTGCGCGGGCTGATGGTGATCTTGCGCGGCATTCCGGAAATCGTCTGGGCGCTACTGCTGGTGCGGGCGGTCGGCCTGGGCAGCCTGCCTGCCGTGCTGGCCATCGGCCTCGCGTATGGCGGCATGCTGGCCAAGGTGTATGCCGAGATTCTGGAATCACAAACACCTGGGCTGGCTTCTGCCCTGTATCTGCAAGGGGCCAGCCGCTGGCAGTGCCTGCTGTACGGCCTGTGGCCACAAGCCCTGCCCGAGCTGCTGAGCTATAGCGTGTATCGCTGGGAGTGCGCCATCCGCGCCTCGGCCGTGATGGGATTTGTTGGCGCCGGTGGCGTGGGCCAGTTGCTGGACACCAGCCTGAAAATGCTCAATGGCGGTGAAGTCAGCACCCTGTTGCTGGTTTTCCTGCTGCTGGTCAGCCTGAGCGAAGGCATCAGCCTGTTGTCGCGCCGTGCCCTGGGCAGCGTGACCGCTACCCGCATGCTGCCGGCACTGGGCCTGCTGGCCGTGGCAGCCAGCGTGCTGTGGCTATGGCCGGGCTGGCGGGATAGTGGTTTCGACAGCAGCGCCATCGTGCGCTTTGCCCGGGACTTCTTCCCTCCAGCCAGCGACATGCTGACGGAAATTGGCCACGGCATGGTGGAAACCCTGGCCATGTCGGGGCTGGGCAGCGTGCTGGCTTTTATGGCTGGCGCGGTGCTGGCCATGCCGGCCGCCGGCCGCTTTGGCACTGCCGCAAAGTGGCTGAGCCGGCTTTTGCTGAATGTGCTGCGTGGCGTGCCTGACCTGCTGTGGGCATCCATTGCCGTACTGGCAGTCGGCCTTGGCCCGGCGGCCGGGGTGCTGGCGCTGGCCTTGCACACCACCGGCGTGCTGGGGCGGCTGTTTGCCGAAACGCTGGAAAACGCCGACCCGGAACCTGAGCTGGCCTTGCAACAGGCCGGGGCCGGCAGACTGCTGGCCTTTGCCTATGGTCAGTTGCCCACGGTGTTCAGCCAGTGGCTGGCCTACACCCTGTATCGCTGGGAAAACAATATCCGCAGCGCCACCGTACTGGGCATTGTGGGTGCCGGTGGCCTGGGGCAGCAGCTGTATCTGGCCTTGTCGCTGTTCCAGCAGCACCGGGCGGCCAGCCTGATCATCGCCATGCTGCTGCTGTCATGGGCGGTGGAACAGCTCAGTCGTTATTGCCGGCAGCGCATGGGCTGAATTGTCCGCATGCACAGCGCCTTGCAACGGCAGCCTTGGGCTGCCGTTTCTTATTCCATATTCTGATAAAAAATGCAGTTTTAATCGTTTTACCTGCTGAACAGCTGCGCCTAGCATGGGGGCCATTCACAGCAGCGCCTACCGGAGCTGACTGTCCTACCCTTCTCACTCCACAAGAGGCTTAGCCATGAAAACCACTTCCCTGCTACTGGCACTCACCCTGCTCGGCACCGCTGGCCACGCTCTGGCCGATCGCCTGGACGACATCAAGAAAGCCGGCGTGCTGCGCGTGGCGGCCTTCGACAGCAACCCGCCCTTTGGCTTCCTGGATGCCCAGACCCACCAGATCAGCGGTCTGGATGTGGAAGTAGCCCAGGCCATTGCCAAGAAACTGCAAGTAAAACTGGAACTGGTGCCCACCAATCCTGCCAACCGCATTCCGCTGCTGGTAGCCGGCAAGGCCGATCTGGTTGCCGCCAATTTCACCGTCACCGATGAGCGCAAGAAGCAAGTGGATTTCAGCCTGCCCTACTTTGCCTCCGGTCAGCAGTTCATCGCCCGCAAGGGCAGCCTGAGCAAGCCGGAACAGCTGGCCGGCCTGCGTGTAGGTGTGGACAAGGGCACCACCCAGGAAATCTATCTGCGCGAGAAATACAGCAAGACCACCGTGGTTGCCTACGACGACACCCCGCTGGCCTTTACCGCACTGCGTAACGGCAATGTGCAGGCCATTTCGCAGGATGGCTCCAAGCTGGCTGCGCTGCTGGCCAATGCCCCGGACAAGGCCAAGTACGAGCTGGCGCCATTCACCCTGACCCGCGAGTACCAGGCCATCGGCCTGCCCAAGGGGGAAGCCCGCCTGACCAAGGCAGTGAATGACACGCTGGTGGAACTGGAAAAGTCCGGCCAGGCCCGCAAGATCTACGACCGCTGGTTTGGCCCCAAGACCAAGGCCCCGCTGCCGCGTGATTTCAAGATCGGCGACGCCGCCTGAGTCTTGCAACACCGCACAAACCGGCCTGAGCGCTTATGGCGCAGGCCGGTTTTCCCGTTTCATCGCCGGATTTTTGAGCAGGAAAGATTGCCATGACACCCCCCTCCTGGCTGGGACAAGGCTGGCTGGCGCCACACTATCTGGGCTGGCTGCTGCAAGGTGCAGCCATGACTGCTGCGCTGGCGCTATGCGTCTGCCTCAGTGCCACTGTGCTGGGTGTGCTGCTGACCGCCGCACAGGATAGCAAGCAGCGCTGGCTGCAATGGCCAGCGCGTCTGTTTTGCAGCCTGCATCGCAACACACCGCTGCTGGTGCAGGTTCTGCTGTGGTATTTCGGCGTGGGTGGCCTGCTGCCGGACCAGGCCATGCAATGGCTGAACAGCCCGCACCAACTAGCGCTGCCGCTGGGCTTGAACCTGTCCTGGCCCTCGTTTGAATGGCTGGCCGCCTGGATTGCCCTGTCCTGGTATTCGGCCTGCTTCATCAGCGGCGAACTGGCCGCCGGGCTGCGTACCGTCGGCAGCGGGCAGCGGCTGGCTGGCCGGGCCCTGGGCATGAGCGAGTGGCAGATTTTCCGCTTTATCGTGCTGCCGCAGGCCTTGCGCCACATCCGCCAGCCGCTGCTTGGCCAGTACACCGCCATCATCAAGAACACCTCGCTGACCATGGCCATTGGCGTGGCGGAGTTGTCCTATACCTCACGCCAGGTGGAAAGCGAAACCCTGCTGGCCTTTCAGGCCTTTGCCGTGGCCACTCTGCTCTATCTGCTACTGGTGATTGCAACACAGCTGGCGGGTAGCCGGCGCAGCGCCGAGGAGCCTGGCCGATGATGCTGAGCTTGCTGCATGACAATCTGGACTATCTGCTGTGGGGCAATCTCACCCGTGGCCAGCCGGGTGGCCTGCTGCTGACCCTGGGCATCAGCCTGGCTGCCGGCGTGCTGGCCACGCTGGGTGGACTGGTCGGGGGAATTGCGCTGTGCATGGGTGGGCCGCGTCTGTGCCGGGTTCTCAACACGCTGGTGCAGATTCTGCGGGCCATCCCGGTGCTGATGCTGATTTTCTGGTGCTATTTTCTGCTGCCGATTTTGTTCGGCATTGATATTCCTGGCGTATTGACGGTGATTGCCGCGCTGGCGGTGATCAATGCCGCTTATCTCAGTCAGTCGGTCAAGGCCGGCATCGATGCCATTGGCGACGGGCAATGGCGCGCAGCCCAGGCACTGGGCATGACCCGCTGGCAAGCCTTGCGCTACATCATCCTGCCGCCGGCCTTGCGCGCCATGTTGCCGTCCTTCGTCAACCAGTGGATCACCTTGCTGAAAGACAGCTCGCTGGCGTATGTGGTGGGCGTGGCGGAATTCACCTTTGTCGCCACCCAGATCAACAATCGCGAGCAGGTCTATCCCTTGCAGATCTTCGGCCTGCTGGCCATCGGCTATCTGCTGCTGTGCAGTACGCTGGAGTGGCTGGGCCGGCGCGCCGGCCGCATGCCGGCCTGAGGCCATCCGGTTTTATGGCTGCGGCGCAATGCTGCGCCATCGACTACACTGGCTACAGGTTGATCCGGCTGATAAGCGAGGGGTTCCACATGCATGTCAAGGTTCTGGGTGCGTCCTCCGGTATCGGACAAGCGGCGCGCACCACCAGTTTTCTGGTTGATGGCAATTGCCTGATCGACTGCGGCAGCGGCGTTGCCGACCTCGATACCGACGCCCTGTTGCAGATCGACACCGTGCTGCTCACCCACAGTCATCTGGATCACAGCGGCAGCCTGCCGCTGCTGGCCGATGCCCATGTGACACACGGCGGCAGGGGGCTGGATGTCTATACCCAGCAGGAAACCATCAGCGCGCTGCAGCAGCACATGTTCAACGGCCTGCTGTGGCCGGACTACACCAAGGCGGCTCCCGGCAATATGCCGTGGGTGAGGCTGCATGCACTGGAAGTGGGCGACTCGATTCCCTTGCCCGACGGCATGGCCACTGCCCTGCCCGCCGAGCACAGCGTGCCGGCAGTGGGCTGGCTCCTGGAGGGGCCATGGCGGGCGCTGGCCTTTACCGGTGATTCCGGCCCTTGCCTGGCTTTCTGGCACTGGATCAGCCATGTCCCGTCTTTGACCGATGTGATCTGCGAATTGAGTTATCTGAACGAACAATCGGCGCAGGCGATGAAAGGTGGCCACATGTCGCCTGCCCTGCTGCTGCCGCTGCTGGAAATCCTGCCACCCAATGTCCATGTGTGGATCACCCACACCGAAAACAGCCTGCGCAGCCAGCTGCTGGAGCAGGTGCGCAAGGAGCTGCCCTCGCTACTGCACCTGCACCCGCTGGAGCAAGGCATCACCATCGAGTTGTAAGACCCGATAACACCCCCCCGCTCCAGCGCGCCGCCTTGGCCCGGGTTCTCTACGGGGTTGTGTGAGCGCTTCCAAGGGGAGATTGGACAGAGCGGCAGCCGCTTACTGACTGCTGCCGTAAATGCGGTCCAGCGGTTGCATGATGTGCGCCAGCCGGCCGCTGCGGCGAATACGTTCAAAACCTTCACGTACCTGCTGTACCAGCGCGTCGCTGGTATCACGGTTGAACACCATGTAGAGGCCGGATTCCAGCTCGCTCAGCACATAGACAGGCTCGATCTGGCTGCAATCCAGGCCGTGTGGCGCGCACTTGGCCAGGCCCAGCGGCACCAGATCGATGCGGCCAGCCTGCAACATCGGCAATAACAGATCGCTGGAGCTGACCACCATCAAGGTCTTGTCACCGCCATCAGCAAAGCCCTTGCGCCGCAGGTACTCCTCGCGGAAATCCATATTGACCACACCGATGCGATAGCGACGGGCATCATCCAGGCTATGTACCACCACGTCGCCGCGCCCCTTCTTGCGAAACAGGGCAATGCGGTTGGTCACCAGCGGGCCTATCCACTTGAACTTGTTCTCGCGTTCCGGCGTTCTGGCTACCGGATACATCAGGGTGCCGGGCCGGGCCAGCGTGGTGGTGTAGATTCTGGCCCAGGGCTGGATGTCCACCTGGTAGGGCAAACGGGCTGCGGCCAACGTGGCGCGCACGCTGTCGGTGCAATAGCCCTGTATCGCCCCATCCTGCCGATAGGAAAAAGGCAGATTATCCTCGGCCAGCACGGGCAGCGGTGCTGCCGGCACCAGCCCGCTGCAGGCTGCCAGCCCGCACCACACTGCTGTCCACTTGATCAAAAAGCGTATCATCGCGTCATCTGCGGCCTGTAGCCGTCTGCTTGTAAACGACTGATGCCGGTCAGGGACCGGCATCTGCAATGACAGCAGTATAAGTGTTTATACCGATAGCCGGTACTTATTCATTAGCTGGCGACTACCTCGAAGCCGGCATCCACCACGGCGGCGGCCAGCTCCTCGGGCGACACGGTAGCCGCATCGTAAACGATGTGTGCCTGCTTGTTTTCCAGGCTGACTTCGGCACTGCTGACACCAGCCATGGTGGACAATACCTTGCTGATGCTGTTGGAGCAGCCAGCGCAGGTCATCCCTTCGATATTCAGTTTCAGTTCGCTCATGCTTGTTCCTTTCAGTTTATTTCCAGCGGCGCAGCAGCAGCGAATTGCTGACTACCGACACCGAGCTCATGGCCATGGCAGCACCTGCCAGCACCGGATTCAGCAGCCCCAAGGCCGCCAGCGGAATGCCCAGTACATTGTAGATAAAGGCAAAAAACAGGTTCTGCCGGATCTTGCCCAAAGTGGCACGCGACAGACGGATGGCATCGGCTACCTGCTGTACATCACCACGCATCAGGGTGATGTCGGAGGTTTCCAGCGCTACATCCGAACCGGCCCCCATGGCGAAGCTGACATCCGCCACGGCCAGCGCCGGCGCATCATTGATGCCATCACCCACCATGGCTACCTTCAGGCCTGTTGCCTGGATTTCGCGCAGTGCATCCGCCTTGTCCTGCGGCCGCAAGCCAGCGCGGTAGTCGTCGATGCCGGCTTCCGCGGCAATGGCAGCGGCTGTCGACGGATTATCGCCGGTGAGCATGATGACCCGCACCCCCATTTGCTGCAAGCTGCGCACCGCAGCCGCCGAGGTGGGACGCAAGCGGTCGGCAATGGCCAGCAAGCCCAGCAAGACGCCATCGCGGGCAAGCGCAATCACGCTTTGCCCCGGCGCACTCCACGCGGGAGGCAAGGGCTGATTGCTGGCCCACTCCGGCCGCCCGACCCGTATCGTGCCGTATCCTTCCAGCTCGGCAATCACCCCCTGCCCTACTTCGGCGCGGAAGGACTGCACCGGCAACAAGGATAGCTGACGCGCCGCCGCCTGCTGCAGCAGGGCCAAGGCTAGCGGATGCTCCGAACCGCTCTCTGCACTCGCCGCCAGGCACAACAGCCGGTCCTGGTCACCATCAGCTGCCCAGATGCTGGTCAGTTGTGGCCGACCTTCGGTCAGTGTCCCGGTCTTGTCCACCACCAGCAGCTGGATGCGACCAGCCGTTTCCAGCGCTGCGGCATTGCGAAACAGCATGCCACGGCTGGCTCCCTTGCCTACCCCCACCATGACGGCAGTCGGGGTCGCCAAGCCCAGCGCGCAGGGGCAGGCAATCACCAGCACCGCTACGGCATTGATCAGTGCCTGACTCCAGTCGCCCAACCACCAGCCGTTCAGTAGCAAGGTCAGCGCCGCCAGGCCAGCCACCACCGGCACAAACACCCCGGCAATACGATCGGCCAAGCGCTGGATCGGTGCCTTGCTACCCTGTGCCTGGCCAACCAGCCGGATGATTTCCGCCAGCTGCGTGTGGGAACCAACACTGCCAGCCCGTATTTTCAGCATGCCTTGCAGATTGCGGGTGGCGGCATACACCTTGTCACCCACATCCTTGGCCACCGGCATGCTCTCACCGGTCAGCATGCTTTCGTCGAGGCTGGCCTTCCCTTCCAGCACCACGCCATCCACCGGCAGGCTTTCACCATGACGCACCAGCACCACATCGCCCACTTGCAGCTGGTCAACTGCGATCTCCTGCAGGCTGCCGCCCCGCTCTATCCGTGCCGTGCGTGGTGCCAGCCGCAGCAGGCTGGCAATAGCCCCTGCACTCTTGCCACGTGCCCGCGCCTCCAGCAGCTTGCCCAGTAATACCAGGGTAATCACCGCCGCACTGGCCTCGAAATACACATGCTGGTGCTGCCAACCCGACAGGGTAACCACGGTGGACAGCAGCCAGGCCATGCTGGTGCCCAGCGCCACCAGTACATCCATATTGGCGCCGCCGCTGCGCAGCGCATGCCAGGCTCCGCGATAAAAGCGCCAGCCAATGATGAACTGCACCGGGGTTGCCAGGGCCAATTGCAGGCCGCGTGGCAACATCAGCTGGTGCCAGCCGAACAACATGGCCAGCATTTCCAGGAAAAATGGCAGCGTAAGCAGCGCGGAGACGGCAAACCACAACAGTTCGCGCAGGTACGACTGCATCTGCTGCCCACCATCCTGGCTGGCAGCCTGCTGTAGCGTGGCAGTGAAGCCTGCCTTGCTCACCGCCGCCAGGGCATCGGCCGTGAGCAGCGTGCCCGACGGAAATTGCAGACGAGCGGTCGCCGTGGCGAAATTGACCTCGGCCTCCAGCAGCGGCAGTTTGTTCAGCACTTTTTCCAGCCGTACCGCGCAGGCAGCACAGCTCATGCCGGCGATATCCAGTTGCAGTTGCTGCAGCGGTACGCTGAAACCGGCTTTGTCGATGGCGGCCTGCAGCTGCGCGATGGTGGTGGTGTCGGGCCGATAACGGATAACGGCCTGCTCGCTGGCAAAATTGACATTGGCACTGACATCCTCCAGCCGGTTCAGCACCTTCTCCAAGCGGACGGCGCAGGCAGCGCAACTCATTCCGGCAATGGGCAGGGTAATGGCAGATTCATTCATGACAGCCTCCTTGGTATTTCAGTATATACCCCCAAGGGGTATGTGAAAACCATCATTACCAAAACTGCAGGCATGAAAAAGCCGCAGGGCCAGCGGCGCTGCGGCAGTGGATGCCACAGGAGGTGGTTCAGATCCAGTTACGCTTCCAGAACAACCAGATCAGCCCGCCGGCAATGGCAGCCATCAATCCCAGTACACCAAAGTACCCATAGTGCCAATGCAGTTCTGGCATGTTCTCGAAATTCATACCGTAGATGCCGGCAATCAGCGTCAAGGGCATGAAAATCATGCTGAACACGGTGAGCACACGCATCTGCAGGTTCAGCCGGTGCGACTGGGTAGACAGATACAGGTCCAGCATATCGGCTACCATTTCGCGGGACATTTCCAGTGATTCGATGACATGCATGGTGTGGTCGTAGGCATCACGCAAATACACCTGGGTTTCCTGCCGGATCAGGCTGAATTCGCCACGGGTCATGGTCAGCAGCATCTCGCGCAGCGGCAGAATGGAGCGGCGCAGCTTGAGGCAGTCATGCTTCAGCCGTTGCACCTTGTTCAGCACACCTTGCTCACGGCCGTGCAGCAGCAACTGGTCGGTACGCTCGACATGCTCGGTAAACTGGCTGAGCACGCCGAAATAGTCGTCGATGATGGCATCCAGCAATGAATAAGCCAGATAGTCCGCCCCCTTGCTACGCAGCACACTGTGCGGATTGCGCAGCCGCTCGCGCACCGGCTCGAAGACCCCGGTCGGCCTTTCCTGAAAGCTCAGGACAAAGTTTTCGCCCACCACCAGATACATCTGGTCGTAGCTGAGCCGGCCACCGTTTTTGGGAAAATCGAACACCCGCGTGGCGATGAACAGATAGTCGCCATAGTCTTCCAGCTTGGGCCGCTGCCGGTTGTTCAGAATGTCTTCCTGCACCAGCGGGTGTAGCTGGAAACGCTCGCCGATAGCCTGCATCACCGCAGGGTCGTGCAGACCATAGACATTGAGCCACAAGACTGGCTGTTCCGGCTGATAGGCCAGCCCCGCCGCGATACTGTCAAAACGGTTTTCACTCAGCTGCTGCGGACCGAACTCCACCAGGGCAAGACTGGAGCTGGGTAATTTCTGCTCACCGACTGGCAGCAGGCTGCCGGGTGCCTCACCCAGGCTGGGCACCCGTTGTTTCACTTCGGCATGGCGCATGATTAGAGCTTGCTGACGTCGAGTTCGAAACCGACATTCTTCCACTGCAGCACTTCCTGGCGGAAGGCGCTGGCAGTCAGCGGATTATCATTCAGCCAATTCTGACTCATGGTCAGCACAAAACCTTTCACATCCAGCTTCAGATCCAGCAATTCCGGCAGGGTGATGGCCATGCGGCTGCGATAGAACAATACCGCCAGCCGCAGCGCAACTACGGCCTGCCACAAGGCGGGGTCGCTCACCACCTGTTGCATCTTGCCCATGTCGCCGCGATGGCCCAGCACGATGGTAGCCAGCATGGCCTGTTCGCGCTTGGAAAAACCCGGCATGTCGGCATTTTGCAGAATATAGGCCGAATGCTTGTGGTAAGCGGTATGAGCGATGGTCAGGCCGATTTCATGCAGCCTGGCCGCCCAGATCAGCCGCTTGAGCATGTCCTGGTCGACATCCTCGCCCGCCACCATGCGGTACAGCCGTTCGGCCAGCACTTGCACCCGCTCGCTTTGCGGCACATCCACGTGGTAACGGCGCTTGAACAGCTGCACCGTGCTTTCGCGCATATCCTTTTCGCGCTGGCGACCCAGCAGGTCGTATAGCACGCCATCGCGCAGCGCACCTTCGGCCACGGTCATCTTGCTGATGCCCAGCTCTTCGAAAATGGCGATCATGATGGCCAGCCCGCCCGGCAACACCGGCAGCCGGTCCGCCTTCAGGCCGTTCAGGCTGACGTTCTTCAGCGATTCGCGCTTGATCAGTTCGGCACGCAATTCCAACATGCCCTCCAGCGTGATGTCGGAAGCCGACCATTCATTGATTTCCAGAATATCGCGCAGCGAACGGGCAGTGCCCGAGGTCCCCACCGCCAGTTGCCATTCTTCCGGGCGGTATTCGGTGGTAATGCGCTGGATTTCATTGCGCGCGGCCAGCGTGGCATCGGCGAAATTACTGCGGCTGAGCTTGCCATCGGCAAAATAGCGCATGCTGTAGCTGACACAGCCCAGCGGCAGGCTTTCGGTTACATGGGCCTTGAACTGGCTGCCGATGACAAACTCAGTCGAGCCGCCGCCGATGTCCACCACCAGCCGTCTTTCCTTGGTAGCAGGCAAGGAATGCGCCGCGCCGATATACACCAGCCGCGCCTCTTCGCGCCCGGCGATGATTTCGATGGGAAAGCCCAGCAGTGCTTCGGCGCGCTGGATGAAATCGGCCGAGTTTTTCGCCACCCGCAGGGTATTGGTGCCGACGATACGTACCTGGGCCGGGCTGAAACCGCGCAGGCGCTCGCCAAAACGGGCCATGCAGGCCAGGGCTTTTTCCTGGGTGGCGTCGTCCAGGTATTTGTCGGCAGTCAGGCCGGCGCCCAGACGCACGGTTTCTTTCATGGCATCCAGCGGGTACAGCTGGTCTTCTACAACGCGGGATACTTGCAGACGAAAGGTGTTGGACCCCAGGTCGACCGTGGCCAGCACATCCGGGGTGGGCAGGGTTGTGGTCAAAGGCTAGCCTTTTCCAATATGGTTTGCTGCGCGGCCATGCTCAGGGCTCAGCCTGTAAGCGGCCACGCCATGGATTATTCAATAAAAAATGGCAGTAACATGCGCGATGTTACCGCCATTCGTGCTATTGCGTCATTGCGCTTGATCAGTGGCCCAGGGTTTCCCGCTTGATGTCTTCCAGCGAGGTGTGACGGATGTCCTTGCCCTTGACCAGGTAAACCACGTACTCGGAGATGTTCTTGGAATGGTCGCCAATGCGCTCGATGGCCTTGGAAATGAACAGGGTGTCGATGGACATGCTGATGGTGCGCGGGTCTTCCATCATGAAAGTGATCAGCTGGCGCAGCTCGGCAGCGAAGTCGTCATCCAGCCGCATGTCTTCTTCGGCCAGTTCCAGTGCTGCGCTGGCATCCAGCCGGGCAAAGGCATCCAGTGCGCGGCGCAGCATGGCCAGGGCCACTTCTGCCATTTTGCGGATTTCGCGGAAGCGCGGCATCTGGTAGCGCTCGGACTGGTAGATGGTTTTGCCCATGCGCGCAATTTTCTGCGCTTCGTCACCGATACGCTCCAGATCGGTAATGGTCTTGATCACGGTGATGATGATGCGCAGGTCGCTGGCGGCCGGCTGGCGGCGCGCGATGATGTGCTGGCAGTCGTCGTCGATGGTGACTTCCATGGAGTTGACCAGCGCGTCTTCGGCAATCACCTTGTCAAACTTGGCGATGTCACCGGACATGAGCGCATCGATAGCAGAGAGGATCTGTTGTTCCACCAGACCGCCCATTTGCAGGACGCGGGTGCGGATGGTTTCCAGTTCCATGTCGAACTGCTTGGAGATGTGATCTGCCATGTCTGCCTCTTAAACGAATCCGGATTGCAATGAATAGATGATGGTAAGCCGCCCTGATGACAGGCTGATGACATTTAATCAAAACGGGCCTGTCAGCGACAGGCCCGGCGGCATGCGACAACGGGCTTAGCGAATGACTTCCACGCCATCCTGACGGCCCAGCACCAGCACATCGGCGCGACGACGGGCAAACAGGCCGCAGGTCACGACACCGGCGATATGGTTGATGGCTTCTTCCAGCTCCACCGGGGTGTTGATGGTGAGACCGTGCACATCAAGAATCAGGTTGCCGTTGTCGGTCACCACGCCCTGGCGCAGCTCCGGGTGGCCGCCCAGTGCCACCAGCTGGCGGGCCACCGAGCTGCGGGCCATCGGAATGACTTCGATCGGCAGCGGGAACTTGCCCAGCTTGAGCACGTACTTGCTTTCATCGGCGATGCAGATGAACTGCTCGGCTACGCTGGCCACGATTTTCTCGCGCGTCAGCGCTGCGCCACCACCCTTGATCATGTGCAGGTGATGGTTGATTTCATCCGCACCATCGATATACACCTCGAGCTTTTCCACCTCGTTCAGCTCGAATACCGGAATGTGGTGCGCTTTCAGACGGGCGGTGGAGGCTTCCGAGCTGGATACCGCGCCCTTGATACGGCCTTTGATGGTGGCCAGTTCTTCAATGAAGAGATTGACCGTGCTGCCAGTGCCCACACCGACGATACAGTCGTCCGGCACGAATTCCAGCGCCTTTTGGGCCACGGCCAGCTTGAGTTGGTCTTGGGTCAGCATGTTGATACCTCCATCAGGTGAGTTCGATTCCGCATTCAGACAGGGATTATCCCACATCGGCTGGCTTCTGTCGGTGCGCCAGCCATCACTGCGCCGGCATCAGCAGGCAAATGGCCTGCGCTTCGATTGCCTCGCCACGTCCCAGATAGCCCAGCTTTTCATTGGTCTTGCCCTTCACATTGACCGCATTCACGGCAATGCCCAGGTCGGCGGCAATGCAGGCACACATGGCATCGATGTGCGGTGCCAGTTTGGGGCGCTGCGCGATCAGCGTGGCGTCCACATTCACCACTTGCCAGCCGGCCGCCCTTACCCGTACCGCCGCTTCGCGCAACAATACCCGGCTATCGGAGCCCTTGAAGCGCGCGTCGGTATCCGGAAAATGCCGACCGATATCACCCAGTGCGGCAGCTCCCAGTATGGCATCGGTAATCGCATGCAGCAGGGCATCGGCATCGGAATGCCCCAGCAGACCATGGCTGTGCGGAATGGTCACGCCGCCCAGGATCAGCGGGCGGCCTTCCACCAGCTGATGCACGTCGTAACCTTGTCCAACTCGGAACATGCTGTTCACTCCTTTCTTGCAGCCAGAATGGCACGCGCCAGCGCCAGGTCACGCGGGTAGGTCACCTTGAAATTCTGCGCATCGCCCTCCACCAACCGGGGCTTGTGTCCATATTGCTCCACGGCGGAGGCTTCATCGGTGATATCCGCCACGGCGGCAGCGGCCAGCGCCTCGGCCAGCAGCCCGGCACGGAACATTTGCGGCGTCTGCGCCAGCCACAGCCCCTGGCGCGACACAGTGGCGCTGATGCGTCCTTCGCCATCAGCCCGCTTCACCGTATCCGGCACCGGCAAGGCCAGCAAGCCGCCTACCGGATCGTCAGCCAAGGTGGCAATCAGCCGCTCCACCGCCGCCACCGACAGGCAACAGCGCGCCGCATCATGCACCAGCACCCAGTCCTGCTCGCTGGCCTCCATGGCCTGCAAGCCATTGCGCACGCTTTCGGCGCGACTGGCTCCACCCACGCGCAGCACGCTGAGCTTGGGCAGATCCCATTCGAAATCATCAAACCATTCGTCACCGGGCGAGATCACCACCACCACCCGGCTGATAGCTGCCACCTGCGACAGCACCTGCAAGGTGTGCCACATCAGCGGACGATTGTTCAGTTGCAAGTACTGTTTGGGGCTGGGGCCGCCAAAGCGGCTGCCGGAACCGGCAGCCGGCACCAGGGCAAGATAGCGGCTCATGCGGCATCCCCTGCCGGCGGGTTCTCCAGCGTGCGCCACAGGCAACTGCCCTTGACTGCCTTGTCCAGATCGCCCAGATAGCTCTGGTGTGCGGCCAGCTCGTCCTCGCTGGCCCGGCGCACCGACAAGGGCTTGCGCTCGAACTGGATGTCGCCGGCCTGCTGGCTGCCATTGTCGACATCGATATCCATGACCAGGCTTTCCTGGCCACGGGTCATCCACAGATAGACTTCCGACAGCAGTTCGCAGTCGATCAGCGCACCGTGCAGGGTACGGTTGGAGCGGTCGATTTCAAAGCGGTCACACAAGGCATCCAGGCTGTTGCGCTTGCCGGGAAACTGGTCACGCGCCATAGCCAGGGTGTCGGTTACCTGCTCGGCCACATCCTTGATACGCGGCAGGCCCAGGCGGTCGAATTCGGCATTGAGGAATTTGACGTCAAACGGCGCGTTATGAATGATCAGCTCGGCCCCACGCATGAAGTCGGCCAGTTCGGCCGCCACTTGGGCAAAGCGCGGCTTGCCCTCCAGCGAGGCCAGTGAAATACCGTGCACCCGCTCGGCATCCGGATCGATATCACGCTCCGGGTGAATATAAACATGCAGATGCTTGCCGGTGAGCTTGCGGTTCACCATCTCCAGGCCGGCGAATTCAATGATGCGATGGCCCTGATCGGGGTCGAGGCCGGTGGTTTCAGTATCGAGAATGATCTGTCTCATGCTGCTGCTTTCGGACGGACCGGCCTGCGCCGGTCGCAATCAATAAATCTGTCAGGGGGATTTACAGCGTGTCGACGCCACGGTTGGCCAGCTGGTCGGCGCGTTCGTTGAATTCATGGCCGGCGTGGCCCTTGACCCAGCGCCACTCGACATGGGTATGGCGGTTGCGTTCGGCATCCAGCGCCTGCCACAAGTCGGCATTCTTGACCGGTTCCTTGGCGGCGGTTTTCCAGCCACGGGCCTTCCAGCCGTGGATCCACTCGGAAATGCCTTTCTGCACATATTGCGAGTCGGTGTAGACCACCACACTGCAAGGCCGGTTCAATGCCTCCAGCGCACGAATCACCGCCAGCAGCTCCATGCGGTTATTGGTGGTGCCGCGCTCGCCACCAAACAATTCCTTTTCCTTGCCCTTGAAACGCAGCAGCGCACCCCAGCCACCAGGCCCCGGATTGCCCTTGCAGGCACCATCGGTATAAATCTCAACGCGATCTTCAGTTGTCATGTTTCTCTGTCAGTTCCGCCCCGTCCTGCCGACCGGGCATGGTCATTCTTGGCGGTCTCCCGCTCTCCGGCCGGGGTGGCAGCTTGCTTGTGCGTGGGGTGACGCTCGTTGCCGCCAGCCACCACCAGCCCCTGTGCCGCCTTGGCGGCTTTCCACTTGGGGGTAATCAGCCGCATGCCGCGCTGGCGCTTGATGGCTTCAATGCCATATACACCGGCGGCCAGCGGCCACCATTTATCACCCGCCCGCTCCAGGAAGCCAAAGCGCTCGAGCCAGTCGTGCTGCGAAACGGGAGGCGCATAAGCCATGAAACAGCCAGCGACCGGCTCCAGATCCAGCAGCTTCAGCCAGTCGCGAATGCGGATCAGCGGGAAAAAATTGCCACGCCACGGCGTGTCTGCCCGCCCTTGTATCAGGCGGCGCACCCCCCACAAGGACACCGGATTGAAACCGGTCATCAGCAGACGCCCTTCCGGCACCAGCACTCTTTCCACCTCGCGCAGTACCTGATGCGGCTCGGTGGTAAAATCCAGCAAATGCGGCATGACCAGCAGGTCGAGGCTGCGCGATTCAAAAGGCAGCTGGGCCGGCTGACAGATGATCTGTGCCGCCTCACCGCTTTCTGCCGCCCGGCATTGCCAGGGAATGCGGTTGGCAGCCAGCAAGTCCACCTCTGGCAAGCCCATCTGCACCGCATGAAAACCGAAAATATCGGCAACAGCCCGATCGAAAAACGCCTGTTCGCACTCCAGCAGGTAATGTCCCAGTTCGGTCGTGGCCAGCCACGTGGAAAACGCTTGCATCATTGAAGGAGTCCGATCCGACCATGTTTACCATTACCCCCGTTCGGGCATTTGCCGACAATTATATCTGGGTTTTGCAGCAGGGCACCGGCGCACTTGCAGTTGATCCGGGCGACGCGGCACCACTGATCACCTTTCTGGAGCACGGTGGTCTGGCGCTGCAGGGCATTTTGATCACCCATAACCATGCCGACCACTGTGGCGGGCTGGCCGAGCTGTTGCAGCGCTGGCCACAGGCCAAGGTTTACGGCCCGGCTGGCATCAGCGGCGTGAATCAGCCCGTTGCGGAAGGCGAACAGGTCGACTGGCAGGGCTACCAATTCGAGGTATTGGCGCTGCCGGGCCACACACTGGACCACCTGGCTTACTACGGCCATGGCCAGCTATTCTGCGGCGACACCCTGTTTGGCGCCGGCTGTGGCCGGCTGTTTGAAGGCAGCCCGGCCCAGATGCTGGCCTCGCTGGACAAGCTGGCCGCCCTGCCAGATACCACCCGGTTTTATCCGGCACACGAATACACCTTGTCCAACCTCAAGTTTGCGCTGGCGGTAGAGCCGGACAATGATGAAATACAGCTGCGCCAGCTGCTGGACCAAAAGCAGATCGCCATGGGCTTGCCCACGCTGCCAACCGAGCTGGGACTGGAGAAAACCACCAACCCCTTCATGCGCTGCAGCAAACCGGCAGTGCAACAACAGGCCAGCCGGCAGGCCGGACATGCGCTGCAAGACCGCCTGCAAGTGTTCACAGTGTTGCGCGAATGGAAAAACAACTTCCGCTGACATGCATTCCGGGTAGATCATTCTTGCCAAAAGGCTGGCTACCCTTCTTTATTAAACATATCGACTCATTCAAGCAAAGCTCATGAAATGATTTGCCTTTTTCGATTGACACACCCTTTTGGGGTGTTTAGCATCGGCCGAGATCAGAATTCCGGGCTGGCCAAATGAAAAGAATTACACCATTGGCACTTTCGTTGTCATTTGCATTTTCCGTTTCATCCTTGGCACATGCCGATTCAGGGCCATTCCGGCAATCAGTCGGTGTCGACGAAGCCCAGGCCGCCGGCCTGGACATGATGCTGCTGAACTCCAGCCTGCTACGCAATGGCGATAACGTCTGGGAACGAGCACGCGAAGGTTTCCAGCTGACCGAAGTCAACGCCGACATCGTCCGCAAGCAGGAACGCCTCTACAGCAGCAAGCCCGAATACTTCAAACGCATGCTGGACCGCAGCCACAAATACCTGTTTCACATCATGAATGAAGTGGAACGTCGTGGCATGCCGACCGAAATCGCCTTCCTGCCCATTGTGGAAAGCGCCTTTGTCCCCACCGCCAACTCACCGGTAGGTGCAGCGGGTCTGTGGCAGTTCATGCCGGCCACCGGCCGTCATTACGGCCTGGAACAAACCTGGTGGTACGATGGCCGCCGCGATGTGATGGAAGCCACCCGCGCCGCGCTGGATTATCTGCAGAATCTGTATGCCCAGTTTGGCGACTGGAACCTGGCCCTGGCCGCCTACAACTGGGGCGAGGGCAATCTGGCACGCGCCATTGCCCGCGCCCAGGCCGCAGGTCTTGAACCGACCTACGAAAACATCAAGATGCCGAATGAAACGCGCAATTACGCTCCCAAGCTGATTGCCGTGCGCAACATTCTCAGCCAGCCGGAAAAATTCGGCGTCAAGCTGGACAAATTCCCCAACAAGCCTTACTTCATCGCGGTGTCCACCGGTCGTCACATGGACATCGACGTAGCCGCCAAGATGGCGGGTATTTCTGTTGCCGAATTCAAGGAACTGAACCCCGCCTTCAATCTGCCGGTATATGCCCACAAGCCCGGCCGGCAAATGCTGATTCCGCTGTCCAAGGCTGACAAGTTCGATTACAACCTGTCGCACTGGAACAAACCCCTGCTCAGCTGGCAGGTTTATACACCGTCGGCTGATGAAAATGTCGCCAGCGTGGCCGAGCGCTATGGCATGAGCACCGCCGAGCTGCAAAACGTCAACAAGGTAGGTTCGCGTAATCTGGCGGCAGGCCGCCCGGTACTGGTTGCCTTGCGTGGCAAGGGTGATGGTGCCAGCCCGCTGGATGCCGGTGATGGCAACCTGGGTGATGGCAGCAGCCTGATCGCCGCGGCCCCGGCAGCCGTGGCAAGCTCGCCGGTCGTTGCCAGCAGGGTAGAGATTCAAACTGTTGCCAGTGTCGCCCCTGCCAGCATTGCCAAACCCTTGCCTGTCAGCAATACGCTAGCCGCAGCGCCGGCTAGCGTGGCCACGTCGCCTGTTACCAACACGGTTGCCGCGGTTGAGCCGACCATCATTGCCGACAGCACTCCGGCAAAACCACTCGTGAGCGCAGCGCCTGCCGCAATGGCCAAGCCGGTATTGCTGGCCAAGGCGGAAGCACCCAACCTGCCTTCCAGCACCACACCGCCGCCCAAGCCGCTGGAGGCCCGCCTGGCCAGCGTCAACCCCGCAGCTAGCCAGCACACCGTCGCCAATGGCGATACCCTGTTCAATATTGCCCGCCGCTACAATGTCAGCGTGGCCGACCTGAAAGCCTTCAACAACCTGACGGATAACACCGTCAAGCTGGGTCAGGTCATCAAGGTCAAGGGCAATCCGCTGGCTGCCAATACCATGCTGGCTGAAGCCGTCCCCGCACCCAGCGCGCAAAGCGCGCAAGATGAGGCTCTGGTCAAGGTCAGCAGCAGCATCGCCCCGGCTAGCGGAGCGGTACCGGCCGAATACGTGGTACAGCGCGGCGATACGGTTTACAGCATTGCCCGCCGCTTTGGCGTCAATCACGCTGACATCCAGCGCTGGAACGATGCCAACCAGCTGACCCGTCTGCAACCTGGTCAGCGCGTGCGCATCGAGACCCAGGGCCTGTAATTCACCGGGTCCTGCCAATAAAAAACCCGCTTACGCGGGTTTTTTATTGCCTGCCATCAGAGCACTGCCGCGCTTACTCGGGGTCGCGGCTGTCCAGCAAAATGGTCACCGGCCCGTCATTGACCAGGGCTACTTGCATATCGGCACCAAACACGCCGGTAGGCACCGCACGGCCAATCGCCTGACTCAGACTGGCAACAAACTGCTCGAAAACGGGCCGGGAAATATCACCACGCGCCGCCCGGCTATAGGAAGGCCGATTACCCTTGCGCGTGGAGGCAAACAGGGTGAACTGGCTGACCGCCAACACCTCTCCCCCATGTTCCAGCAGGGAAAGATTCATCACTCCGGCGGCATCATTGAAAATACGCAACTGACTGATCTTGCGTACCAGCCAGTCGATATCCTGCTGGCCATCCACCTCCTCGATTCCCACCAGCAACAGCAGGCCGCTACCAATCTGGCCGCACACCTCACCTGCCACGGTCACGCTTGCTGCACTCACCCGTTGAACTACGACCCGCATGCCCACATCTCCTAGAATCTGACCTGCCATTCTACCTGCTGGGAGCGCGTGATGAATATTCTGAAGATTGCCGCCTTTTCCGATGGCGAGCGCGGGGGCAACCCGGCCGGCGTAGTCATCCAGCCCAGCCTGCCCAGTGACAGCGAAATGCAAGGCATTGCCGCCGAGCTGGGCTTCTCGGAAACCGTATTTGCCATGCCACAAGGCCAGGGCTGGCAGGTGCGCTATTTCTCACCGGAAGCAGAAGTCCCGTTTTGCGGCCATGCCACCATTGCCCTGGGTGCCGCGCTGGCCATGCACTACGGTAATGGGGATTTTCCCCTGCAACTGAATCAGGCCAGCATCAGCGTCAGTGGCCACTACCAGGCAGGCCAGCTCAGCGCCGCCCTGCAATCACCACCGACACACAGCAAGCCGGCACCGGCAGCATTGCTGCAAGAGGTGCTCGCCTTGTTCGGACTGAACCCCGCCCAGCTCTCCCCAACGCTACCACCCGCCCTGATTCATGCCGGTGCCGACCACCTGTTGCTAGCCGTACAAGAGCGCGCCACCCTGTCTGCCATGCGCTATTCACTGGAAGCAGGACGCGACTTGATGCGCCGTGCCGGACTCACCACCATCCTGCTGCTGTGGGCAGAAAACCGGCAACGCTTTCACAGCCGCAATGCCTTTGCTGGTGGCGGTGTCTATGAAGATCCGGCTACCGGTGCAGCCACGGCAGCGCTAGCCGGTTATCTGCGCGATATTGGCTGGGAGCATGGCGGCCATATCGAGGTGATACAAGGTGAGGACATGGGCCAGCGCTCTTGCTTGTATGCCACGATTCCGGCTGAAAAAGGCAGTTCCATTCGCGTATCTGGCAGCGCCAGACTCATGGAGCCGGCGCACTGAGCCACCGACTCCGCTACAATCCCACCCTACTCCGCTGCAAGGATTCGCCTCATGTTGATGGTACTCTCCCCGGCCAAAACGCTGGACTACACCACGCCACCGCACACCACGCGCTATAGTCAGCCGGATTTTCTGGCCGACAGCCAGCAACTGATTACGGTATTGCGCGAAAAAAGCCCGGCCGATATTGCCCGCCTGATGAGCATCAGCGATGCACTGGCCACCCTGAATGTGGGCCGCTATCACGACTGGGCGCCCGACTTCACGCCGGCCAATGCCAAGCAAGCCGTACTGGCCTTCATGGGTGATGTTTACGAGGGACTGGATGCTGCCAGCCTGAACGAAGCGCAGCTGGACTACCTGCAAAACCATCTGCGCATCCTGTCCGGGCTATATGGCCTGCTGCGCCCGCTGGACCTGATGCAAGCCTACCGGCTGGAAATGGGCACGAAGCTGGCCAATCCACGCGGAGCCAATCTGTATGCCTTCTGGGGTGAGCGGATTACCGCAGCGCTGAATCAGCTGCTGGATGCAGAAGATAACCCGGTACTGGTCAACCTGGCTTCAGACGAATATTTCAAATCGGTCAAACCGGCCCAATTGCATGGCCGACTGATCACGCCGGTATTCCAGGACTTCAAGAACGGCCAGTACAAGATCATCAGCTTCTACGCCAAACAGGCACGTGGCCTGATGGCGCGCTGGGCCGCCCTGCATGCGGTAGACACGCCGGAAGCACTGCAGGACTTCAATCTGGGCGGCTACCGGTTTGACACCAGCGAGTCAGACAGCCAGCGTTGGGTATTCCGCCGCCAGCTTGCCTGAAAACCGCCCGGCCAGCACTGGATTTCAGCTCCCCACCTTGTTGGCCAGCGCCAGCCCCTGCTCGAATGCCGTGGCGTTGGCCAGCGTGGTTTCCGCGATATTATCCAGCGCCTCCCGGGTGAGAAAACCCTGGTGTGCTGTGACCAACACATTGGGGAAGGTCAGCAGGCGCGCCAGCTGGTCATCCTGCAGGCCGACTTCAGAGTGGTTTTCAAAAAACACGCCCTCCTCCATCTCGTAAACATCCAGCCCTACCCCGGCCAGCCGGCCATCTTTCAGGGCAGCAATCAAGGCCGTCGTTTCCACCAGTGCCCCACGACTGGTATTGATCAGCACCGCACCGCTTTTCATGCCGGCCAGCGCATCGGCATTGATCATGTGCTGGGTTTGCGGCGTCAGCGGCAAATGCAGGCTGACCACATCACACTCCTGCAGCAATTGCGTCATCGACACATATTCAAAACCAAGTTGCTGGTCCAGACCGGTCTGGGGATAGACATCGAAGGCCAGCACCCGCATGCCAAAGCCCTTGGCAATGGCAATGGTGGCCTGCCCGATGCGACCAGTCCCCACCACACCGATCGTCTTGCGGTACAGGTCGAAACCCACCAGTCCATCCAGCGAGAAATCCATTTCGCGCACCCGCACATAGGACTTGTGAATCCGCCGCACCACGGCCAATAGCAGGGCAAAGGCATGCTCGGCCACCGCATGCGGTGAATAGGCCGGCACCCGGGTCACCACGATGCCGTGCTGCTGACAGGCCGCCAGATCCACGCCATTAAAGCCGGCACAGCGCAAGGTGATCAAACGCACGCCACGCTGCGCCAGACGGGCAATCACTTCGGCATCCAGCCTGTCGTTGACAAAGGGGCAGACCGCATCAACGTCATGCACCAGCTCCAGCGTGTCCTGATTGAGCCGGGGCTCGAAGTAGCTCAAATGATGGCCGAACTGCTGGTTGGCAAGATCCAGGCTTTGACGGTCGTAATTTTTGGTATCGAAAACAGCGATGCGCATGGTGCTTGTCGCCTGAAAGTGGGAGGGCTTTCAGTATAGCGCGGGCAGAGCGCGGCCCCGAGGCCTGAAATACCGCAAGACAGCTGCCAGACACTGCTAGGAAATAGCTGGCGCAACAATGCAAAAACCCCGTCAAGCATGGCTTGATCGAGGTTTTTACTACCGTGCAGCAAGCTGCAGGGAATTGGTTGCGGGAGCAGGATTCGAACCTACGACCTTCGGGTTATGAGCCCG
>NZ_RFAR01000041.1 GCF_003693445.1 Aquitalea palustris
TAGAAGCCCAGCTCAATCGAGCTGGGCTTTTTGCATTGCATCGCCCATCTTGCTTTCAATTGTGACGGGTCGTGTCGTGAAAATAGCCGCTAAGAAGCGGCTATTTGCGTTTATTAGTTTATCTGGTGCTTAGTTTGTTCTGCTGCTTGATAGCAAACGTATAGCCAGCAGCGAGAAAGCCGATGCTAACAAGTAGTTTGGCCAGCGCTGACTATCGTTTCGTTTCAGCCTGCTCGACAAGGTATGGGCAGAGAAGATGACGCAACTATTAACTATTAGTCCAAGCAAATTAAGGACCGTAGCGAGTGCCAGTGTCTGCCAGAAAATTGAACCAGCACGAGGATCCATGAATTGTGGAAATAGTGCCAAGACAAATAGAGCCATTTTCGGGTTGAGCAGATTGCTTACCAGACCTTGCTGGAATAGCCGGCGATTGTTGTAGCGAGCTTTAGCTTGCAGATTGTCTGGGCAAGCGCTTTTCCGTCGCAGTGTTTGCCAGGTGAGGTAAAGCAGGTATGCGGCTCCCGTAATGCGGATCAAGTCGTAGGTGATGGGAAGCAGTAATAGCAATTGGGATAGGCCAACGGCCATGGCTAATGCATGCCCATAGGTTCCTGTTTGGATGCCAAGCAAGGTTGCAAAGCCAGCTTGACGGCCTTGACTGATGGTCCTGCTGCAAATCAGCAGCATGTCGGGGCCGGGTGTTGCGGTTAGTGCTAGAGCAGCAAGAGAAAACAGACTTAGGGTGGTTAAGCTGATCATGCTATCCCTTTCGTTTGCAAACGACGAAAGGGATAGCAGTCTACCGGCGCAGTATTACCCACGCAACCATGAAAAAGCCGCCTGAAAAGGCGGCGTTGTTGTTACTGAGCAGGATGCTAGTTGGACGGTGGCATTTCCCAGCCTCCGCCCAGGGCCTTGTACAGGCTGATGGCGGCGTTCAGGCGATCCAGCTTGGCATTGACCAGATTCAGCTCGGCCTGGAAGGTGTTGCGCTCGGCATCCAGTACATCCAGATAGCTGGAATAGCCGTTGTCGTAGCGCAGCGTCGCCAGATGTAGCGCCCGGTTAAGGGCAGTCAACTGGGTGGTCTGGGCTTCCTGTACCTCACGCGCCGCGCTGCTGGCAACCAGTGCATCCTGTGTTTCCTTGAAGGCGGTCTGCACCGATTTCTGGTACTGGGCCAGTGCCTGGCGCTGGCGGGCGCTGGCAGCATCAACATTCAGGCCGGTCTGGCCGAAGTTGAAGATGGGTGCCGTGGCGTTGCCGACAAAACTCCAGGTACGAGTGGCACCGCTGAACAGGGTTTCCATCGACAGGCTTTGCGAGCCCAGTGCTCCGGTCAGGCTGATGCTGGGGAAGTAGGCTGCCTTGGCCACGCCGATACGGGCATTGGCGGCGATCAGCTGTGCTTCGGCCGCTGCCAGATCCGGGCGGCGTTCCAGCAGGCTGGAGGACAAATCGGCCGGAATGCTGGGTGGTACATTCAGCAGGTCAATGGCCTGGCCCCGCTGTAGCTTGCCTTCTAGCAGTTCGCGTGGCGTGCGGCCCAGCAAGACGGCCAGCGCAGTTTCAGTTTGCTGCAGTGACTTGCTCAATTGCGGAATGGTGGCACGTGCCGAGGCAGCTTCCGATTCAGCCTGGCGCATGTCCAGCTCGGAGGTCATGCCGCCCTTGAAGCGCTTCTGGCGGAGCTGCAATGAAGATTCGCGGCTGTCCAGCGTGCGTTTGGCGATATCCAGCTGTGCATCGAAGGCGCGCATCTGGAAATAGGTTTGCGCCACCTGGGCGCTGAGCGACAGTCTGGCTGCATCGCGATTGTACTGGCTGGCTGCCAGGGTGGCGCGTGCCGCTTCGCTGCTGCGGCGCAGCTTGCCCCACAAGTCCAGTTCCCAGCTGGCCGTGAGATTGGCCGTGCGGACATCGGCAATCAGCGGGCTGCCGGCGGTGGTGGTTTCTGCTGATGTGCGGGCGCGCTGATAGCCGGCATTGGCCGCAAGGCTGGGTAGCAACTGGGCGCGAGCAATGCCGGCCAGTGCAGCGGCTTCATCTACCTGAGCGGCTGACAGCGCCAGATCCTGGTTGTGTTGCAGGGCTTCGCTAATCAGCTGATCGAGCACCGGGTCGTTGAACTGCTGCCACCAGTCGCTGGCTACGCTGGCCTGCTGCGTTGTCGTGCTGGCCGGCAGGTCGAACTTGGGCCGGCTGTAGTCCGGGCCAACCGCGCAGGCCGTGAGGGCCAGGCTTAGCAGCAAGGGGAGAGTGCGCTTACGCATGGTCCTTGCCTCCTGCCTCGCTCGCAAGCTGAGGCGCTTTTCGTTTGGAAAATTTCATGATCACCATGAAGAACATGGGGATGAAGAAGGTGGCGATGAAGGTGGCTGCCAGCATGCCGCCAATCACCCCGGTACCGATGGAGTGGCGGCTGGCCGAGCCTGCACCGCTGGAGATGGCCAGCGGTACGCAACCCAGCACGAAGGCGAGCGAAGTCATCACGATGGGGCGGAAACGCAGTCGTGCTGCCGCCAGGGCGGCGTCGGCCAGCTCCATGCCTTCTTCCATCTTCATCACGGCAAATTCGACGATCAGGATGGCATTCTTGGCGGCCAGGCCGATCAGCGTCACCAGTGCCACCTGGAAGTACACGTCGTTGGCCAGTCCGCGCAGCCAGTTGGCCATCAGCGCACCGAATACGGCAAACGGTACGGCCATCAGCACGCTGATCGGCAGACTCCAGCGCTCGTATTGCGCCGCCAGGATCAGGAACACCATGATCATGCCGAAGGCAAACACCATCACCGACGAGCCGCTGCTGGATTTCTCCTGGAAGGCTGAGCCGGTCCAGGCCAGGCTATAGCCTTCCGGCAGGGTTTCCTGCGCGACTTCTTCCATCGCCTTGAGTGCATCACCCGAGCTATAGCCCGGAGCCGGACCACCGACAACCTTGGCCGCCGGGAAGATGTTGAAGCGTTCCAGGCTTTCCGGGCCGGTGGTTTGTTCCACATTCACCAGCGCGGTGAGCGGGATCATATTGCCATCCTGCGAGCGGACATAGATATTGCGCAGGTCATCCACCTTGCTGCGGAAATCGGCTTCGGACTGCAGCTGTACGCGGAAGGTGCGGCCAAACTTGTTGAAGTCGTTGACATACAGCGCACCAAAAGTGCTTTGCATGGTGTCGAACACGGTATTGATCGGCACATTCAGCGACTTGGCCTTGGCCCGGTCCAGTTTGACGAACAACTGCGGCACGCTGGCCGAGAAGGTGGTTTGCACCCCCTTCAGTTCCGGCCGTTTGGCTGCGGCTTCCACCAGTTTCTTGGTGATGCTGCCCAGCTCCACGGCGCTGCCGCCGGCGCGCGACTGCACATAGCTTTCAAAACCACCGGTATTGGACATGCCGGAGATCGGTGGTGGATTGAAGGCCAGCACGATGCCGTCGCGAATGCCCATCATGCCTTTGCCAAAGACATCCTTGACCACCGCCTGTGAGGACAGATCGGGTGTCTTGCGCTCGTCCCACGGTTTGAGGGTGATGAAGGACACGCCGGCATTGGTGCGGTTGCCGCCGGAGAGGATGTCAAAGCCGGCGAAGGACATGCGGTCTTTCACTGCCGGGTTGCTGGCCATCATGTTATCCAGCTTGTCCATGGTGGCCTCGGTACGTTGCAGCGAGGCACCATCAGGCAAGATGGCCACGGCCAGGATATAGCCCTGGTCTTCATCCGGGGCCAGGCTGGACGGAATGGTGCGGAACAGCCCGACGCTGAGCACGATCAGGCCGGCAAACAACAGCAGGCCGAGCAGCGCACGCTTGATCAGGAAGCTGACGCCTGCGGTGTAGCGTGCAGTCTGGCGGTCAAACCAGCTGTTGAACCAGACAAAGAAGCGGGCCGGATGCTGATGGCCTTCCTTCAGGATCAGTGCGCACAGCGCCGGGGTCAGCGTCAGGGCCACCAGGCCGGAGATGGTGACCGACACCGCAATGGTGATGGCGAACTGCTTGTACATCTGACCCGCGATGCCGCCCAGGAAGGCGACCGGGATAAATACCGAACACAGCACCAGCACAATGGCGACCAGCGCGCCGGACACTTCTTCCATGGCCTTGAAGCTGGCCTGCAGCGGGCTGAGCTTTTCCTCGGTCATCAGCCGTTCGACGTTTTCCAGCACCACGATGGCATCATCCACCACGATGCCGATGGCCAGCACCATGCCGAACAGCGTCAGCGTATTGATGGAAAAGCCGAACAGATACATGCCGGCAAAGGTACCAACGATGGACACCGGTACCGCCAGGCAGGGAATCAGCGTGGCGCGCCAGTTCTGCAGGAACAGGAAGACCACGGCGAATACCAGCAGCATGGCCTCGGCCAGGGTGTGGTAGACCTCGTTGATCGACACTTCGACAAACTTGGTGGTGTCGTAGGGGATGCCGTAGCTCATGCCCTTGGGGAAGCTGACGGACAGCTTCTGCATTTCAGCTTCCACCGCCTGTGCCGTGGCCAACTGGTTGGCACCCGGCGCCAGGAAAATCCCGATAGGAATGGTGGGCCGGCCATTGTGGCGACCGTTGAAGTCGTAGGACAGTGCCCCCAGTTCGACCCGTGCCACGTCTTTCAGGCGTACCGCCGAGCCATCGCTATTGGAGCGCAGGATGATGTTTTCAAACTCTTCCGGCTCGGACAGGCGGCCCTGGGTGGTGACGGTATAGGTAAAGTCCAGCTTGCCCGGCTGGGGTTCGGCACCGATCTTGCCGGCGGCGAACTGGGCATTCTGTTCCTTGATGGCGTTGGATACGTCGCTGGGGGTCAGCTTGAGCTGGGCCAGCCGGTCTGGCTTCAGCCAGATCCGCATCGAGTAATCCTGGCCGGCAAAGTTGACCACATCACCCACGCCCGGTACCCGTTTCAGTTCGTCCACCACGTTCAGCAAGGCATAGTTGCTGATGAACAGGGTGTCGTAACTGTTATCCGGTGAATACAGCGAAATCACCTGCAGGATGGAGGACGATTTCTTGGTGACGTTCACCCCCTGGCGGCGGACTTCTTCCGGCAGTTGCGAGGTAACCGACTGCACCCGGTTGTTGACGTTGATGGTGGCCTGGTCAGCGTTGGTGCCGATCTTGAACGACACGCTGAGCGACAACTTGCCGCTACTGGAACTGACCGATTGCACGTACAGCATATTGTCCACACCGTTGATGGCCTGCTCCAGCGGAGCGGCCACGGTGTTGGCGATGACTTCGGCCGAAGCACCCGGATAGCTGGCGGTCACCTGGACCACCGGCGGTACGATCTCCGGGTATTGCTCGATGGGCAAAGCCTTGATGGCAGCCAGACCGGCCAGCATGATGATGATGGAAATCACGCTGGCAAAGATCGGCCGCCTGATGAAAAAGGCGGAAAACATGGCTCAGGACCTCTTAAGCGGGTTGCTTGGCAGCAGGAGCGCTGGCGTCGGCCCGGTAGGGCTGCGGTTTGACTTCGGCCCCCGGGCGCAGCTTGATGATGTTGTCCACCACCACCTGCTCACCCGGCTTGAGACCGCTTTCCACCAGAACTTCCAGGCCCACGTCCTGCGACACGGTGATTGGCCGCGGTTGGACCTTGTTGCCTTCGCCCACTACCCACACCATCTTGCCTTGCTGGGTGGTCAGCACTGCGCGCTGTGGCACGGCGATGGCATTGATGCGCTCGGCTCCCTTGAGGATGACCCGCACAAACTGCCCCGGCAGGATCTTGCCCTGCGGATTGGCCAGCGAGGCACGCGAACGGATGGTGCCGGTGGTGCTGTCCACCAGGCTGTCGGTGAAGTTGAGGAAGCCGCTGTGGTCGAACAGGCTGCCATCTGCCAGCTTGAGTGCCACTTCAAAGTGGCCGTTGTCTTTCAGCTTGAGCAAGCCCTTGTCCTGTAGCTTGCGCAGGTTCATCTGATCGCTGTCCGACATGCTGAAATTGACGTAAATCGGGTCCAGCTGGGAAATCTTGGTCAGCAGGCTGCCGTCGGCGCTGGTGGACACCAGGCTGCCCTCGGAACGGGTTTCCTGGCTGGTCATGCCGGAGATCGGCGCGGTAACGCGGGTGTAGTCCAGATTGATCTGCGCTTCTTTCAGCTTGGCGCGTGAAGCCGCAACTTGTGCCTGTGCAGCCTGATAGGCGGCGACAGCATCGTCACGGTCTTTCTGGCTGACGGCATTTTCCTTGAACAAGGGCATCACGCGCTCGTAATCCTGGCGTGTGCTGGCGAGCTGGGCTTCCTGCACTTTCAGTGCGGCTGCGGCTTGCTCCAGCGTGGCCTGATAAGTGGCCGGGTCCAGCTGGAACAACAAATCGCCCTGTTTCACCGGGCGACCTTCGGTATAGGCCCGCTTGAGCAGGATGCCGCCCACGCGGGCGCGCACTTCCACTTCGCGTGAGCCGGCGGCCTGGCCAACATATTCAAAATTCACCGGGATATTGCGTGCGCTAATATTGATGACCGATACCGGCATGGGCGGCATGGCAGTTTGTGCCGCAGGATCAGCTTTTTGGCCGCAGCCGGCAAGGCTGGCAGCAAGGGCGCTCAATAACAGCCATTTGCCAGGCCGCGCGGGCAGGGAAAGTGAGTGCATAGACATGGAATGTCCTCGACAAGTTGAAGTGAAAATCTGCTCCCCTTCAAGCTGCGCAGGCCCCGACAGGGCGGCAGGCAGGGGCATCTTGTTAGTTTCAGTGCTGTCTACTGTATTGATTGTCATGCTGGCCTGTATGCAAGGTGACATAGTCATGTGACAGGCAGCAAGGGAGAGTGCGCATTCTATATACATACATGTACGTATGTAAAATGGCGTTAATACGAATACAGCATCAATTTCTGATAAATAAAGACAATAATTCAGAAAATTCGTTCTTATCTCTGCATGAAAGCAAAAAAATCTTAAAAATCACCGCTATGTCAGGGGGAGATTCATCGCCATGGCTGCTGCGCAAATGTACTTAAAAAACAACACCTCCGGCTTCGGACTCGCGCTGCGCATACCGCAAGCAGGCTGGAGAAAGCAGGTCGCCAGCGCGGACTCAATTTGCTCCGTGAGGCTGCTGGCAGAGGGAGGCGTGATGTGGTGAGCACGCCTGTCGGCTGCACCGGCAAGGGGCGGGGGATGGTGGCTGTGCAAGGGCTGCGTCTTGTCTTGTCGGCACACGCCAACAAGGACACAACTTTTCCCTAGGCCGGAAGGGCGGCGGTATAATCGCTCTCTTTTTTCCGAGCATTCTCCAACCACATGCCTTCGGCCATCGAAATACAAGCGGTCAGCAAGCGCTATGGTGCGCTGCAGGCGCTGGATGACGTCAGCTTCCGCGTGGAAGCCGGCGAATTTTTTGCCTTGCTGGGTCCCAACGGGGCTGGCAAGACCACCCTCATTTCAGCCATGGCCGGCTTGTCGCGGCCGGATAGTGGCAGTATCCGCATCATGGGCCATGACGTGGTGCGCGATTTTCGTGCCGCGCGCATGAGCCTGGGGGTGGTGCCGCAGGAGCTGGTATTCGATCCCTTCTTGTCGGTACGGGAAACCCTGCGTTTTCAATCCGGCTATTTCGGCCTGACCCGTAACGACGACTGGATTGACGAGCTGCTGTTCAAGCTGGGGCTGGCCGACAAGGCCAATGTCAATTTGCGCGCATTGTCCGGCGGCATGAAGCGCCGCGTGATGGTGGCGCAGGCGCTGGTGCATCGCCCGCCGGTGATGGTGCTGGATGAGCCGACTGCCGGGGTGGATGTCGAACTGCGCCAGAGCCTGTGGGCCTTCGTCAAGGAGTTGAACGAAGCCGGCCATACCATTGTGCTGACCACGCATTATCTGGAAGAAGCCGAAACCCTGTGCAACCGCATTGCCATGCTCAAGCGCGGCAAGCTGGTGGCGCTGGAGAGCAAGGACAAGCTGTTGCAGCATGGCAAGGAGCGCGAGGTGGCATTCAAGCTGGCAGCACCCTTGCCGGATAGCCTGCTGCCCAGCAAGGTGCGCGAGGAGGATGGGCGCATCGTGCTGAAGCTGACGGATCTGAGCCAGCTGGAAGGCGTGCTGGCCACGCTGCGCGAAGCTGACGTACGTGTGCGCGAACTGAATGTGGTGGAGGTGGATCTGGAAAGTGTGTTCGTGAACATGATGCACGGGGGGCAAGGCTGATGCAGGGCTTCCTGACTTTATTCCGCAAGGAGCTGGTGCGTTTCTGGAAGGTGTCCTTCCAGACCGTGGCCGCGCCGGTGCTGACGGCGCTGATGTACCAGCTGATCTTTTCCCATGTGCTGTCGCGCCATGCCGAGGCCTATCCGGGTGTGGGCTATACCGCCTTCCTGATTCCGGGCCTTGCCATGATGTCGATGGCGCAGAATGCCTTTGCCAATAGCTCCTCCAGCCTGATTCAATCCAAGATCACCGGCAATATCGTGTTTCTGCTGCTGCCGCCGCTGACGGCGCTGGAGTTTTTTGCCGCCTATATGCTGGCCTCCATCGTGCGCGGTCTGGCTGTGGGTGCCGGGGTGCTGGTGGTGACGGCCTGGTTTGGCCTGCCGCTGCCCAGTCACCCAGGCTGGGCGCTGCTGTTCGGCCTGCTTGGCTGCGGTGTGCTGGGTACCCTGGGGGTGATTGCCGGTATCTGGGCGGAAAAATTCGATCAACTGGCTGCATTTCAGAACTTTTTGATCATGCCGCTGACTTTCTTGTCTGGCGTGTTCTACTCCATTAACAGCCTGCCGCCATTCTGGTATGCCGTATCGCATGTGAACCCGGTCTTTTTCATGATCGACGGTTTCCGTTACGGCTTTTTCGGCCAGGCCGACGTCAGCCCCTGGCTGTCGCTGGGCGTGGTTGGCGGCAGTTTTATCTTGCTTTCCGGGCTGGCTTTGTGGCTGATCAAATCAGGCTACAAGCTGCGCCATTAGGATGCGTTTTCAGGATGCACACATGATTTCCACCGAACAGGTCAAACAATACATCGCCGCTGGTCTTAACTGCTCCCATCTGGAAGTGGAAGGCGACGGCCACCATTTTTACGCTACCGTGGTGTCGGCGGAATTCGCCGGCAAGCGCCTGATCGACCGTCACCGTCTGGTGAAGGAAGTGATTGCCACCCGTCTGGCCAGCAATGAAATCCACGCCCTTTCCATCGTCAAGGCAGCCACGCCGGACGAGTGGGAAAAACTGCAAGGCTGATCCCCGATATGGACAAACTGAAAATCTGCGGCAATGGCCCGCTGAATGGCGAAATCCGCGTGTCCGGCGCCAAGAATGCGGCGCTGCCGATTCTGTGCACCAGCCTGCTGACTGCCGACACCATGCGCTTTACCAATGTGCCGATGCTGCGCGACATCTCCACCACCCAGAAGCTGCTGCAAGGCATGGGGGTGCGGGTGATGACCGACAATGTGCATGAAATGGAAATCACCGCCGATCATCTGGACAGCCTGGTGGCACCGTATGATCTGGTGAAAACCATGCGCGCTTCCATCCTGGTACTGGGTCCGACACTGGCGCGCTTTGGCGAGGCCACCGTTTCCCTGCCCGGTGGCTGTGCCATTGGCAGCCGCCCGGTAGATCAGCACATCAAGGGTCTGGTGGCCATGGGTGCCGAGGTGGTGATTGAGCATGGCTACGTCAAGGCCAAGGCCAAGCGCCTGCGTGGTGCGCACATCGTGATGGATGTGGTGACCGTGGGCGGTACTGAAAACCTGCTGATGGCCGCCGCACTGGCCGATGGCACCACCATTCTGGAAAACGCCGCGCGCGAGCCGGAAGTGACTGACCTGGCCAATTGCCTGGTGGCCATGGGTGCGCGCATCAGCGGCATCGGTACCAACCGGCTGGTGGTCGAAGGCGTAGACAAGCTGCATGGCTGTGAATACGCCATCATGCCCGACCGTATCGAAGCAGGTACCTTCCTGGTCGCTGCTGCCATTACCCAGGGCCATCTGATCCTGCGTAATGCCGCACCGCGCAGCATGGAGTCGGTGCTGGACAAGCTGGTGGAAGCCGGCGCGGTGGTCGAAGCCGGTGATGACTGGATTTCGCTGGATATGAAGCGCCGCCCCAAGGCCATCAATTTCCGCACCCTGCCTTACCCGGCTTTCCCCACCGACATGCAAGCCCAGCTGATGACGCTGAACTGCGTGGCGGAGGGTACCGGGGTGGTGACTGAAACCATCTTCGAAAACCGTTTCATGCATGTGCCGGAGCTGAACCGCATGGGCGCGCGCATCGAGGTGGAAGGCAATACGGCGGTGGTGCACGGGGTGGACAAGCTGTCCGGTGCCACGGTAATGGCAACCGACCTGCGCGCCTCGGCCAGCCTGGTGCTGGCCGGCCTGGTGGCGCAGGGCGAAACCATTGTCGACCGCATCTATCACCTGGATCGCGGCTACGAATATATCGAGAAAAAACTGGGCGCAGTCGGCGCGCAGATCGAACGCATCAGCTAGGACCTGTCGTTTGCGCCAGGCGTGACGTTTAGCGTTGCTTGGCAATAATTTGACCAAATATGGCATCAATACCGGGTAAATTCGGATTGATGCCATATTTTTTTGATCAAATCATAAGATTTTCTGTAAAAATGCCCTGAGGACCAATAATGAATGGTTAGTTCCAAAGGGGAAGTGCCCGGAGATTGCCCATAGCCGGCAAACCGGACCGCTACGGCGGCATCCCTGTCGACATCACAATAATCGAGCGGCAGACGGAGTTCTTATGTTGAAAACAATCAGGAACAAGATATTGATCGGCAGCGGCCTGCTGATACTCATCGGCTTTGCCTTGTTGATCGGGCTGAATGCCTATGCGCATTACCAGCAGGCACGGGAACAGGTACGCGATAATGCACGCCTGCTATCCGAGCGCGAGGCCGGCAATGTGCAGCGCTTGCTGGAGTCGTCCTATCACGCGGTAGAGACGCTGGCCGAAGCAGCTAGTGCAGTCAAACGCAATTTGCCGGCCAATGGCCGGCAGCTGGTGTCGGAGATGACCCGCGCCCAGCTGCCCCATAATCCGGATGCCGTTGGCTACTGGGTTATCTGGGACCCCGATGCCTTTGATGGGCGCGACAAGGAGCTGGCAGGCAGCGAGCACAATGACAAGCAAGGCCGCAGTGGCGTGTACTGGTTTAACAAGGGCGGCAAGGTGGATGTGGTATGGGGTGGCGAAGGTGTGGATGCCAGCGACTACTACAAGCTGCCCAAGGCCAGTGGCAAACCGGTCCTGACCGAGCCCTATGTGGATGAAGACATCAAGATCCTGATGGGCACGCTGGCCATTCCGCTGCAAGTGGATGGCAAGGTGCTGGGTGTGGCCGGTGTCGATCTGGCGCTGGGGCATTTGCGCGAGCTGGCGGCCAAGGTCAAGCCGTACGGCAGCGGTGCGATGAGCCTGTATTCCAATAAGGGCATCATGCTCGCCGGGCCGGAGCAAGGCCTGATCGGCAAGCCTGATCCGAGCCTGCCCGCCGAGATCAAGCAGGCTATCGAAAGCGGCAAGGAAGTGCAGTATGAAACGGCCGACGGCCTGTGGCATTTCGTGCTGCCGGTGCGGGTGGGGGATATCGCCCAGCCGTGGGCGGTGCGCATCAGCATTCCGCCGGCGGCAGCACTGGCGCCGGTGTGGGCGGCGACTTGGGAGTCGGTGGCCGTCAGTGTGGCCATTCTCTTGCTGATCCTGCTGTTGCTGGGGCTGACGCTAACCTATCTGCTGCGTCCGCTGGGCCGGCTGCAAAGTGCCATGACCGAGCTGGCCAGTGGCAGTGGTGATCTGACACGTCAGCTGGCCATTGTCAGCAGCGATGAAATCGGTGCCGCTGCTTCAGCCTTCAACCGCTTTACCGGCTCGCTGCATGACATGATGCTGGATGTGCGCGGCCACGCTGCCGGGGTATCCGGTTCGGTGCGCACCATGACGGTGGATATCGGCCAGATTCGCGATAGTTCGGCACGGCAATCAGAAGCGGCCAATGCTACCGCCGCCAGTGTGGAAGAGTTGTCGGTCAGCATCAGCCTGATTGCTGATGCCAGCAAGTCGGCCGAACGCCTGGCACATGAGGCCGGCGGCATGTCGGCGCAAGTGGCGGACAGCGTGCATGCCACCTCGCGCGAAATCAGTGGTATTGCCGATACCGTGCGTGGACTGGCCAAGGTCATGTCCGGTTTGCAGCAGCGCTCCGGAGACATCAGCAGCATCATCAACGTGATTCGGGATATTGCCGATCAGACCAATCTGCTGGCACTGAA
>NZ_RFAR01000151.1 GCF_003693445.1 Aquitalea palustris
TCGGCCACCACGGCAAAGCCACGGCCCATTTCACCGGCACGCGCCGCCTCAATCGCCGCGTTGAGCGCCAGCAGATTGGTCTGGTCTGCCACATCGCGAATCACCTGCACCACCGACACGATCTGGCTGCTCTGCGCATTCAGCCCGCGCAAGGCGTTACTGGCGCTGGCAATGGCCGCGGAAATATCGCGGATATCGCTGATGGTCTGACCGATGGTCACCGACCCCGTTTCGGCCTGGCGGCTGGAGGTTTGTGACAGCAGCTGTGCCTCATCGGCACGCTCGGCCACATGGTTGACGCTGACCGTCATCTGCTCGATGGTGGCGGCCACTGCCGCCGAAGACTCGCTCTGCGCCGATGCCGCCTGATAAATGTCATCCGCTGCTTCATTCATCTTGTGCGATGAGGCCATCACATCCTGCGCTCCATGGCGCAGTTGCAGCAGGTTTTGCTGCAGGCTGTCCAGCAAGCTGTTAAAGGCGCTGGCGGTACGCCCCAGCTCATCCTTGCTGTCGCTGTGTACCCGCAGCTTGAAATCACGCTGCTGGCTGACCAGCTCCATGGTGTGCTGCATATCGGACAGCGAACGGGTAATGGCACGGATCAGCAGCCAGCCACCGATGGCCGTGCCCAGCAGCACGACAAGGGCCAGCACCGTCTGCAGCCATTTGGCCGCATCGTAGGCCGTGCGGTTTGCCTCGTTTTGCTGATTGCCCAGCTGATAGTTGTAGCTGATCAACTTGTTCAGATCAGCCTCCAGCTTGCCGGACAGCTGAAACAGGCTGCCGCTTTCCAGCATGGCAGTCGCCACCGACATGTAGTTGGAGCGCGAGTTATTGAAAAACTCATCCATCGCCGCACGGTATTGCGCCATGTCAGCCTTGGCCTGCTTCACCATCTGGCGGTCGCTATCATCCACTGCCAGCTCGGTTTCATACTGGCTGACTGCCTTGTCAAACTGTTGCCGGCTGTTTTCGATGGCCTTTTCGTCTTCCTGCTTTTTCTCCTGCTGCACATGCGACACATGGCTGCGCAAGGCAGCCCGCATGCCATACATGGCAGTCTGGGCGGTTTGCAGGGCTTTGAGGCTGGGAAAGGTATTGCTGCTGATGTATTCGAAACGGCTCTGTGCCGCACTGAGCTGCCACAGACCGACACCGCTGACCACTAGCAAGGCCAGCAAGGCGATGGATAGCAGCAGGGTAATTTTGAGCTTGATTGTCATCCTCTGACTTCCCTCTTGAGTTTGTTTTTATTGGATGAGCTTCTGGACTGGTCCTGCCCCGTCTGTAAGATGCGCCCGGTCAAGGAGCCGCATCTGCGCGGAGCTTGCTGTTTTATACATCAAAGCCGTCGCCACGGCCAAGATTGCAGGCGGCAAATGAAACAACACAGCCCGGCTCGACAAGGCAAGTGTCGGCCGGGCTGCAGACTGCATGCCGACAGCAAGCCGGCAGACAAAAAATATCATTTCAACATCACAACAGCCGAACCCGCCGCCCTACTCCAGCACACGAGTTGCATACGGGCTGAGCATCGCTGACATAGGGTGCATTGCGGTGCGCCAGTTCAATCAGACCAGGCAATGCAAAAAGCCCAGTCATTGCTGACTGGGCTTTAAATGCTTTGGCTCCCCGAGCAGGGCTCGAACCTGCGACCTGCGG
>NZ_RFAR01000152.1 GCF_003693445.1 Aquitalea palustris
AACATCTCGATGTAATCGAAGATATCGCGCCGGGCTTCTTCCTGTCGGGATAGGTTTTTCGCTTGACTCGCTCCCGCTTCAACAATTGGAAGAAACTCTCAGCCACCGCATTGTCGTGGCAGTTCCCGCGCCGACTCATGCTGGGTACCAAGCGATGGGCCTTCAAAAAATACTACCAGTCGTCACTGCTGAACTGACTTCCCTGATCCGAATGCACTAGCACTTCCTGCTTGGGCTGACGTCGCCATACCGCCATCAACAG
>NZ_RFAR01000042.1 GCF_003693445.1 Aquitalea palustris
GGTACTTTCTTTTGGCGAAGCAAAAGTAAAGTACCTCGACGGCGGGGCGAGACCCGCGAAGTTGTATTTTCCTTTGATTTTGAAAGGGAAAGCGGTGATGGCAATCCGCTCACGCGGATGATGGCTTGGCCCTCAACAAAAAAGGCCCCTTCCGGAGCCTTTGCATGCTGAACCGCACCAGCACTACCGCGCCTGAAACGGCAGGCTGTAAGCCTTGTCGCCCAGATGCAGGGTGGCCGTCCAGTGACGGCTACCGGTGGCGCACACCGGCAGGGTGATGCGCGCCTGCCAGTCCGAGCCATCGGCCACAAAGCGATAGCGGTTGAAACCCATGTCCATGTCGGCCATGGCAAACTCCACCGCAGGCTGCTCGACCTGTACCCCTTCCAGTCGCAGCGTAAAGGGCTTGCCGTTTTCCGGCGGGCTGACAAAGTACAAGCTGCCGCCATCCGGTAGCGCGCAGCGCCCCTGATCAATATTGCAGGCCAGCAGTTGCGGCTCCACCGGCTGATTCTTGTGCTGCAGATACCACCACACCAGCCCGCCCTTGATCGCCGCCAGCAGCAGCAAGGCGCTAGCGATCAGCAGCAGTTTTTTCTGTTGGGCATTCATCGTCATTGCCAGGCTCCACGCATCAGTGCCACACCATGCGCGCCATGCTGACGCGCGGTTTCCAGATCCTGAGCCTGCAGCCCGCCCAGCGCATACACCGGCAGCGGAATACCCGCAGCCAGTACGCGGGCAAAACCATCCCAGCCCAGTGGCGTAACACCCGGATGGCTGGCCGTAGGCTGGACATGGCCGAGCAAGGCGTAATCCAGCGCCAGCTCACCAGCCCGTTGCAGCTCGGCAGCGCTATGCACCGATGCCCCGACCCAGGCAACATCCGGCCGCTGCTGCAAATGCCGCAAACGCGGACCACTCAGATGCACGCCGTCCACCGGCCAGCCCTGCAGCCAGTCCGGGTCGGCATTCACCACCACCTTGCCTCCACGCTCATGCACGATGGCAGCAACTTCAGTGACGAATGCCTGTAGCTGCTGCTGGTTCATGTCCGGTTCGCGCACTTGCACCAGCCCGTATGCCGGGCCGTCGGCCAATGCCTGCAACTGGGCGGCCACGCCGATTTCGTGGGCGCAGGTGATGGCGTACACCGCGGGTAATTGCAGTGATTTCAGTATCGGGCCATTGGCCGGCAGCATGGGCTCGACACTGGTCTGGCCCGGCTGCTGCCAGGCAAACTGCTGGCTCTCTTGCGGCTGCGGCTGGCCCTGCCAGTCCCACACGCGGAAAAAGCGCAAATGTACCGAGGCATGCTCGTAGTGATGCACTCGTGTCAGCCAGGGTGTGGCCTGGGTCACAGTGATGGCCATTTCCTCCTGCAACTCGCGCGCCAGCGCCTGTAGCGCGCTTTCGCCCGGCTCCACCTTGCCGCCGGGAAACTCCCAGTAGCCGGCATAAGGCTTGCCCTGCGGCCGGCTGCCCAGCATGAAACTGCCATCCGGGCGCATCAGCACGCCGGCCACCACTTCGATGATCTTGTTGTCAGAATGCATGATTTGTCTTGTCAGCCCATGTCCTGGTCCGCGGTTAATGCTTCGCCCTGGCCACCACCACACCGCTGGCGATAATCAGGACCCCGCCCAGCCAGGTGCTCATACCCGGCATTTCGGCAAAGAAAAAATACCCCAGTGCCGCCGCCCACAGCAGGATGCTGTACTCCAGCGGCGCCACGGCCGATAGCGGCACATCGCGCAGCGACAGGGCATTGACGAAGTTGGCCAGACCACCGCTCAAGCCCAGCAACAGCAGCACCAGCCAGTCGGTCAGCCCCGGCCACTGCCAGTCGCTGCCCATGCTGACACCGCTGAACAACAGCATCAGCAGCGTACCCAGCATGGCAATGGTGGCCGGGCTGTCATGGGCCGACAGCTGACGGGTCAGCAGTGTGGCCAGGGCATAGGACAAGGCCGAGGCCACCGCCAGCAGGCTGTAGGCATTGAACTGCAGGCCGGACAGGCCGCACACCACCATGACCCCGATCAGCCCCAGGCCTACCGCCAGCCATTGCCGCCGCCCCACCTGCTCACCCAGCCAGAACAGGCCCAGCAGCAGCATGAATATCGGGTTAGCCAGGGTGATCACCGTCACCGTGGCTAGCGGCAAATGCCGCAGCGCCATGAAGAAAGTCACGATGGTGACCATCACCACCACCCCGCGCAACAAATGCCGCCAGGGGTGGGCGGTAGCCAGCAGGCGCGCTGGCGCACTGCTGTGGCGCAGCCCCAGCACCAGCAAAATGGGCAGGGCAAACAGCGAGCGGAAGAAGATGATCTCCCCCACCGGATAGCCATGGGTCAGCCATTTGGCGCTGGCATCCATCACGGCCAGCAGAAAAATGGCCAGGCTGTACAACAGGATGCCGCGTGTCCGGTGTGGCGATGTGGCCGCCACGCTGGCTACACTCACTTGCCCAGCTCCGCCTTGCGCTCGCGCGCGCTGCGGCCGGCCCAGTCATTGGCAAACTGCCAGGCCACGCGGCCGGAACGGCTGGCGCGCAGCTGGCTCCATTGCAGGGCAGCGCGCTCGGCCTCTTTATCCATGGGCAGGGCAAAATGCTCCAGCCAGGTTTTCACCGCAGCCAGATAAGCATCCTGATCGAAGGGATAAAACGATAGCCACAGGCCGAAACGGTCGGACAGCGACACCTTTTCCTCGATGGCTTCACCCGGATGGATTTCACCATCGCTCACCCAGCCCTCGCGGTTTTCGCTGTGCTTTTCCGGCATCAGGTGGCGGCGGTTGGAGGTGGCATACACCAGCATGTTTTCCGCCCGTCGTGCCAGGCCGCCATCCAGCGCCGTCTTCAGTGCCTTGTAGGCATCATCGCCATCTTCGAAGGACAGATCATCGCAAAACAGGATATAGCGTTCCTTGCGCCCGGCCACCAGCGCCATGATCTCGGCCAGATCGGACAGATGATCCTTGTCCACCTCGATGATGCGCAGGCCCTTGTCAGCAAACTCCGGCAGCAAGGCCTTTACCAGCGAAGACTTGCCGGTGCCGCGCGCACCGGTCAGCAACACATTGTTGGCCGGTTTGCCTTTGACGAACTGGCGGGTGTTACGCACCAGCAGCTTGAGCTGATTGTCGATATGGGTCAGCCGTGCCAGCGGCAGGGTGTGCGGCTCGCTGACACTCTCCAGCCAGCCGGCCATGCCCTGACGCCGCCAGCGGTAGGCCGCTGCACTCCAGTCCGGCTCGGGCCGGGCCGGGGGCAACAGGGGTTCGAGACGGGCCAGCAGGGCTTCGGCGCGGGCCAGGAATGCTTGCAGTTGCTCCATATCATCTCTCCATACAAAAACAGTCTGGCCGTAGCCAGACTGTCTGAACTATTGATGCGCTATTTCAGCCACGCAGGCTGATGATCGGCCAGCCCTGCTCCTTGGCATGCTGGCGCAGGGTGTCGTCCGGATCGACTGCCACCGGGTTGCTGACGATGGACAACAAGGGCAGGTCGTTGTGCGAATCGCTATAAAAGAAGCTGCGGCCATAGCTGGCCAGGGTCTGGCCGCGCTCGGCCAGCCACATTTCCAGCCGGGTGATCTTGCCGGCCTGGAAGCTGGGCACGCCGGTGTGCTTGCCGGTGTAGCGGCCATCCGCAGTCTGTTCCAGCTCAATGGCAATCAGGTGTTCTGCATCCACGCCCAGCTCGGCCGCGATGGGGCCGGTAATGAAGCGGTTGGTGGCGGTGATGATCAGCACTTCATCGCCCTGCTGGCGGTGCAGGTTGAGCAGATCGCGCGCGGCTTGCGGAATGATGGGGCGGATGTGCTCGTCCATATAAGCGGCATGCAGCGCGGCCAGCTCGGCATTGTCGTAACGGGTGAGCGGCTCCAGCGCGAATTCCAGGTACTCGCCGATATTCAGCGTGCCGGACTTGTACTGCTCGTAGAAATGATTGTTGCGGTGGTCGTAGTAGGCCTGGTCGACAATGCCGCGCTTGATCAGGAAACGCGGCCATTCGAAATCGGAGTCGCCGATCAGCAGGGTATTGTCCAGATCAAACAGGGCCAGATTGCGTGCTTGGGTCATGTGTCGGAAGAACTCGCGGTTTGCAAAACGTTTTTCACCAGCGGCACGGTGATGGGGCGGCGCAGCGCCAGCGAATAGCGGTCCAGCATGTCCAGCATGCCGATCAGGCTGGACAGGTCGCGCCGCCAGTGGGTAAGCAGGTAACGGAAGACATCGTCGGCAATCGCCAGCTGACGGTTGGCGGCATGGGTGCGCAGTGCGGCCAGCTTGTCGTCGTCGGACAGCGCTTTTACCTCCAGCACCAGTCCCCAGCCCAGCCGGGTACGCAGGTCGTCACGCACGGCAGCGGCCATCGGCGGTTTGCGCCCGGCCATCAGCAGCCGGCCCTCGCCACTTTCCTTCAGCGAGTTATAAAAGGAGAACAGGGTGATCTGGTCGTCCGGGGCCAGGTCGTCAACATGATCCACGGCGATGAAGCTGGCTTCGCGGGCGAAATCGGGCAGATGCTCGTTCTGGCCATCCAGATAGATGGAGGCGCGCCCCAGCCGCTCGGCGTGGGCAATCCAGGCTTGCAACAGGTGGGTTTTGCCGCTGCCCGGCTCGCCCCACAGATAGATGAAGCGCTCGCCATCCTCCGCCGTGAGGGCGGTAATCACCTCGCGGTTGCGCTGGGCCAGAAAATTGTCGAAGGCCGGCAGCGGAGTGGGGGTCAGGTCTAGTACTAGCTGGTCCAAGAGTAAGGTCGTGTGGGCCGATTGAAGTCAGACGGTGATTTTACGCCGAGATGGCCTGTTGGCGAAACCGCTGCATGCCATTAGTTTGCCGATTCCAGGCGGATAAAAGCCTGTCACAGCAGCCCGGCACGGCATGGCAGGCCCTGCAGCGGGGCGGGCCTGGGCAGCGGCGATGGCGCTTTCTGCGGTGCCATTGCAAATTAAGCGCGGCTTTCTGACAGAAATTCAGTTAAAATACAGTGCTTTCGCATCAGCGAAAGCTTGACGTAAAAATACTTCAAGTTAGCAGAAAGCGAGTTTACCTTGAGCACCCAGTCCCTCAGTTACCGTGATGCAGGCGTGGATATCGACGCCGGCGACGCGCTCGTCGAAAACATCAAGCCCTATGCCAAGCGCACCATGCGCCCGGAAGTTCTCGGTGGTATCGGCGGTTTCGGCGCACTGGTGGAAATTTCCAAAAAGTACAAAGAGCCCGTCCTGGTATCCGGCACCGATGGCGTGGGCACCAAGCTGAAACTCGCCTTTGACTGGAATCGCCACGACACCGTCGGTATCGATCTGGTGGCCATGAGCGTGAACGACATCCTGGTTCAGGGTGCCGAGCCGCTGTTCTTTCTGGATTACTTCGCCTGCGGCAAGCTGGACGTACCGCAAGCCACCGACGTCATCAAGGGCATTGCGGCAGGCTGCGAACAAGCCGGTTGCGCGCTGATCGGCGGCGAAACCGCCGAAATGCCTGGCATGTACCCGGTAGGCGAATACGATCTGGCCGGCTTTGCCGTCGGTGTGGTGGAAAAGAGCCAGGTGATCACCGGCCGTACCATTGTCCCGGGCGACGTGGTGCTGGGTCTGGGTTCCAACGGCGTGCATTCCAATGGCTACAGCCTGGTGCGCAAGATCATCGACCGCGCCCAGCCGGACCTGGACGCCGCCTTTGATGGCGACAAGAGCCTGCGCGATGCGGTGATTGCCCCCACCCGCATCTATGTGAAGCCCCTGCTCAAGCTGATGCAGATCCTGCCGGTTAAAGGCATGGCCCACATCACCGGCGGCGGCATCACCGAAAACACCCCGCGCGTGCTGCCGGACAATGTCGTGGCACAACTGGACGCCGGCAGCTGGGAGCTGCCCAAGCTGTTCCAGTGGCTGCAAAAGGAAGGCAATGTCGACAGCCAGGAAATGTACCGTACCTTCAACTGCGGCATCGGCATGGTGGTGATCGTGGCCGAAGAGCATGTGGCAGCCGCCACCGCCCTGCTGCAGCAGGAAGGCGAAACCGTACACCGCCTGGGCAGCGTACGCGCCCGCAACGGTGACGAACACCAGACCCAGATTTCCTGAGCCTGGCAGTGACACCGAACGGCGCCGCTAGCATTGCTGGCGGCGCTTGTTTTTTTACCGGCGACATCCAGCAGCCCATAGTGCAACCATGAAAAATATCGTCATCCTGATTTCCGGTCGCGGCTCCAATATGCAGGCCATCGTCGAGGCCAATATCCCGGCGGCACATATCGCAGCCGTGGTGTCCAATCGCCCCGACGCCGCTGGCCTCGCCTGGGCGGCAGAGCGGGGTATCGCCACCGCCGTGGTCGACCACAAGCAATTTGCCAGCCGCGAAGCATTTGATGCACAGCTGGCGCAAGTGATAGACGGCTATCAGCCCGATCTGGTGGTACTGGCCGGCTTCATGCGCATCCTGACGGCAGACTTCACCCGCCGCTACGAAGGCCGCATGCTGAACATCCATCCTTCGCTCCTGCCGGCCTTTCCCGGTTTGCATACCCATGCACGGGCGCTGGAGATGGGCTGCAAGGTAGCCGGCTGCACCGTGCACTTTGTCACCGCCGAACTGGACCACGGCCCCATCGTGGCGCAAGGCGTGGTGACACTGCAGGACAACGACACCCCGGACAGCGTGGCCGGCCGGGTCTTGCAGCTGGAACACCAGCTCTACCCGGATGCCGTACGCCGCTTTGTGGCTGGCGAGCTGAAGATTGTCGATGGCAAGGTGGCCTCTCCCGCCCAGCCGGCCGCCAGCCTGCTGGCACCGGCGCCCTGACTGATCGGCTCCGGCATGAAATCATCGCTGCGGATATTCATCCTGGCCCTGCTGGCTTCCCTGCTGCTGCATGTGGCCATGCTGGGTTCCGGCCTGCTGCCGGAAACAGCGATAGAATTGCCGCCCGATCAGGCCCTGCGCAAGATCGATGTAAAAATGCAGGCGCTGCAACTGGAGCAGCCCGCACCAGCAGCCACACCGACTGCCAGACTGCTACCCGGCGGGCCGGCAACAGCGGCAGCAGGGCACAAGACAAAACGCAAACGCGATGCCTCGGCAGCTCACGTCAAAGCGGAGCAAGCCCCACCCGCAGAGCAAGCGGCCGAGACCGAAGACGCCAGCCAGCCGCTGGCCGAACAGGCCAATAGCCACCAGCCAGTCGCGGCTAGTGCACCAGCAGCGGCCCATGCCGAGAAGACCGACAAGGCAGACCAGCATGAGCGTGTGGTTGAGGCCAGTGCCCCGGCCAGCACTGCCGCAGACAGGCCGGCCGGTTATCTGACACCGGCAAGCACGCTGCATCGCTTCCCGACGCAAGCCCTGCTGGGCTACCAGACCTTCTATAACGGAGCCATGGTCGGCACCGGAAGCCTGAACTGGCAACATGGTCCGAACAGTTATACGCTGGAGATTCGCTTCAACCCGGTTATCGGCGGGAGTCGGCGCTATCTTTCACAAGGGCAGTTAAACCAGCACGGCCTGCAGCCCGATAGCCTGCAAGCCTGGGTAGGTCATGAAGCCAAGGAGTCCGCCCGCTTTGACTGGGCAGGCGGCACACTGCACTTTGGCGATCAGGGCGACAAGGAAATCGCCCTGCGCAGCGGTGCACAAGATGTATTCAGCCTGGCTTTCCAGCTGGGGCTGAAGGGCGGCCAGCTTGGCTCCGCCCCGTTACAGATCACCACCGGGAAAAAGGTCTACGACTATCCGATGACCCCCAGTGGAGAAACCGATTACGACACCGGCTCCGGCAAGATCCGGGTGATAGTGTTCCGCGCCAAGGGCGAGGATGACATCACCGAATTCTGGCTGGCTCCGGATTTCGCCAACCTGCCGGTGCGCATTTCGCGCACCGACAAGAGCAAACGGGTAGAACTGCGCGCCGTGCTGATCAATATTGACGGCACCGAGCAATGGCGCCTGCCCGCTCGCCCCATGACCCGGAATAATCATTAATGAATATCAGCCATAGCCAACTGAAACATATCGAAAACGTCATCGGCCAGATGATCCGCTTTGACCGCCCGGCCGACGCCGTACTGTCGGCCTACTTCCGTGAGAACGTGAAGCTCGGTTCCAACGACCGCCACCTGATCGCCGAAACCGCCTTTGGCTGCCTGCGCCGCCTGATCCAGTTCCGTGCGCTGATCGCCCCGGAAAAAGCCAGCCCGCGCCGGCTGGCCATGGTGGCACTGATGCGCCTGCAAAAACTCAATATCAAGGAACTGGCCGACGCCACCAGCGCTGGCGAGCGTGAATGGCTGGGCAGCGTCAAGGGCAAGCAACTGGAAGACAGCCTGTCCATCGCCGCCGAACTGCCGGAATGGGTGATCGAACGCCTGGCAGAACAAGACCCCAAGGAAGTGCTGGCACTGGGCCTGGGCCTGATGGAGCCGGCGCCGCTGGACTTGCGTGTCAACACCATGAAGATGAAGCGCGACGAAGTGATGGACCGCCTGCGCGCCGACGGCATGCCGTGTGAGCCCACGCCCTACTCGCCCATCGGCATCCGCCTGCAAGACAAGCCGGCGCTGTCCAAGTACGAGCTGTTCAAATCCGGTGTCATCGAAGTGCAGGACGAAGGCAGCCAGCTGCTGGGCCTGATCACCGGCGCCCGCCGTGGTGAAATGGTGGTGGATTTCTGTGCCGGTGCTGGTGGCAAGACCTTGCTGCTGGGCAACCAGATGGCCTCCAGCGGCCGTCTGTACGCCTTTGATGTATCGGAAAAGCGCCTGGCCAACCTCAAGCCGCGCCTGGCCCGCTCCGGCCTGTCCAATGTGCACCCGCAACTGCTGGCACATGAAAACGACAGCAAGGTAAAACGCCTGGCTGGCAAGGCCGACCGCGTACTGGTGGATGCACCGTGTTCCGGCCTGGGCACCCTGCGTCGCAATCCGGACCTGAAATTCCGCCAGAGCCCGGAGAGCGTGGCCGAACTGAATGTGAAGCAGACTGCCATTCTCGCTTCCGCAGCCCGCCTGGTGAAAATGGGCGGCCGCCTGGTGTACGCCACCTGCAGCCTGCTGCCGCAGGAAAACCGCGACATCGTCGAAGCCTTCCTGGCCGCCCACCCGGACTTTGTCCTGCTGCCGATGGATGAAGCGCTGGCCGAACAGAAGATCCCGCTGCAGATTGGCGACTATCTGGAATTGAAGCCGCACCTGCATAATTCCGACGGTTTCTTCGCTGCGGTTCTGGTCAGGAAAGGTAATTGACCTTATCATCGAGTATTAGCAAAGTCGAAAATACCGTTTCATATCAAACGATGTGCGACACGGCTTTGCTGACCTCTCGATAAACCGCCACGGAGTCCCCTCCCCCATGTCCGACACCAGAGTCGCCCGGCGCCTGGGCCAGCACGGCCTGCGCGCCAGCCGCCGCCTGAGATATCTGTACTTGTCCATGGCACTGTGGCGACGGCGGGCTCCGATCTGGATTGCCGCCATTCTGATCGGCCTGGTGGCGGCGGTGTTTGCCAATGGCAGCCATCTGTCGCACGAATTGTTCTACCAGATCTACGACCAGTCGCCCTTGTGGGCCCTGCTGATCACCCCGGCCGGGCTGGGCTTGTCAGTATGGCTGCTGCGCACCTTTTTCGATGGCGCTGGCGGCGGCGGCATCCCGCAAACCATCATCGCCATGCAGCCAGGCATGCATGCCTTGCGTGCGCGCATTCTCACCATGCGCGCCGCCGTGGGCAAGATGGTATTGACACTGATCGGCGTCGGCTGTGGTTCCACCATGGGCTACGAAGGCCCTATCGTGCAGGTGGGGGCGGCCATCAAGTATTCACTCAATCGCGAAGCCGCCTTGCGCCATGAGGGCGTGGCGCGCAGCTTTATCCTGGCGGGCGCGGCAGCCGGTGTGGCGGCGGCCTTCAATACCCCGCTGGCCGGTATCGTGTTCGCCATCGAGGAAATGGGCCGCACCTTCGACCAACGCGCCAGCTCCACCATCCTGCTGTCGGTGATTCTGGCCGGTATTACCGCCATTGCGGTACTGGGCGACTACAACTACTTCGGCGTGGTATCCGTAGCGCTGGATCTGCGCTCGGGCTGGATGGCCATTCCGGTGTGCGGCATCATCGGCGGCATCATTGGCGGGCTGACCTCACGCGCGATTCTGGCACTGGCGCATCACCTGCCCGGCCCACTGCACGGCTGGCGTATCAACTATCCCATTCTGTTTGCCATCGCCTGCGGCCTGTTGCTGGCAGTCATCGGCATTGCCAGCGACGGCATCACCTTCGGCACCGGCTATTTCCGCGCCAAGGAGATCATCGAGGGCGGTGGCAGCAGCATGCAGGAGTACGGCATTCTCAAGCTGGTTTCGCTGATCATCACCTATATCAGCGGCGCCCCCGGCGGCATGTTCGCCCCCTCGCTGGCGGTGGGAGCGGGCTTTGGCCTGAACATGTCCTTGCTGCTGCCCTCGCTGCCGCAGGCGGCCATGGTGCTGCTGGGCATGGTGGCGTTTTTCTCCGGCATGACGCGCGCCCCGATGACCGGCTTTGTCATCGTGATGGAAATGACATCTTCTTCGTCCACCATGATCATTCCGTTGATGGCCACCGCGCTGGTGGCAGCCAATGTGTCGCGCTTCATGAACCGCCATGCCTTGTATGACGGCCAGGCCGAAATATTCCTGCGCCAGCTGCGCGCACGCCATCAGGCAAATTGACCGGCGCAGCCGGCTTACGTACAATAACCCATCGTTTCAGTCAAGTATTGAGGGCAAACCCGCTGTTTGCCCGTTCACCGCAAGGAATTCCTCATGGATACCCAGGACATCATCAAGCAGACCGTTACCGAAAACCCGGTTGTGCTGTTCATGAAAGGCTCGGCCCAGTTCCCGCAGTGCGGCTTCTCCTCGCGCGCGGTCCAGATTCTGAAAGCCTGTGGCGTAGAAACCATCAAGACCGTCGACGTGCTGCAGGACGCCGAAATCCGCCAGGGCATCAAGGAATTCTCCAACTGGCCGACCATTCCGCAGCTCTATGTCAAAGGCGAGTTCATCGGTGGCTCGGACATCATGTACGAAATGTACCAGTCCGGCGAATTGCAGGAAGTGCTGCAAGGGCTGTAAGCCCCGCCAGCCATGGCAAGCAGAACCAACCCGGCCCCGGCCGGGTTTTTCTTTGGCGGCACGCGGCATCAAGACACAGGCGCAGGGCGCGACAAAAACACTGGCTCGACCATTTTTTAAGGTCACCACGACAAGTTCATATCCACTGCTGCCTGCCTGTCTTACAATTCAGCCAACAGCCTACTGCCGGCAGCCCGCTGCCCTATCCCCACCGGATACCGCCATGACACCTTCACAAGCTGCGGGCTTTCTTGCCCAATCCGCGCACCTCACCAGCCCGGCCACGGCCGACAACGGCGGCGCCATGCCCATCGATGAAATCTGGAAAGCGCTGGTAAACGACCAGCTGGTGCCGTATTTCCAGCCCATCGTCGACATCCGCAACCGCCGCGTCATCGGTGCCGAGGCTCTGGCGCGCTGGCGCCATCCGGCACTGGGTGTGTTGTCGCCCATCACCTTTGTGCCGGTGATGGAAGAGCGCGGCATGATACGCGAGCTGACCGAGCTGATCCTGGAAAAATCGCTGTATGCCTGCCGCGACTGGCTGGACCAGGGGCAGGAATTACAAGTATCGATCAACCTGTCCGCCCAGCTGCTGGCCGACCCGCAACTGGCGGCGCATCTGGCCCAGAAAACCAGGCTGGCCGGCCTGAGCCCGGCAAACCTCAGCCTGGAGTTTGCCGAAAGCACCCTGCGCCAGCACTGGGCCATGGCCGACACCCAGCTTCAGGCCTTGCGCCAGGCAGGTTTTGGCGTGATGGTGGATGAATTCGGCATTGGCACCGGCCTGACTGACAAATTGCTGAGCAGCCATTTCAGCGGCCTGAAAATCGACCGCGCCTTTGTGCATGGCGCTGGCGACAACCAGCACCTGCGGGCGATTCTGGCCGAAGCGCTGGCACTGGCCCAGGCCGGCGGCCTGAGCACGGTAGGCATGGGGGTAGAGGATGCGGGTGATCTGTCGGTGCTGAGCGAGCTGGGCTGCCATGCCGTGCAGGGCTATATCTGCGCCGCACCATTGCCCGCCTCAGGGTTAATCCCGTGGATTTCCCAGTGGGAAAAGCGGTAGAATATCGCCCCATACCTCATTCAAAGACCGGCCAAGGCAACAAGGCCGGTTTCGCATATCTGAAACAAGCTGCCCCTGCGCTCCACAAGATCGCAACCGGCAGCTTTTTCGCAAGGTTTGGGACCAAGCATGAACATCCACGTAGTCAACCATCCGCTGGTACAGCACAAACTCGGCCTGTTGCGCGAGGGCGATATCAGCACCATGAAATTCCGCCAGCTCACCCAGGAACTGGCGCGCCTCTTGGCTTATGAAGCCACCCGCGATTTCGAACTGGAACCCACTACCATCGACGGCTGGTGCGGCCAGATCGACATCCAGCAGATCAAGGGTAAAAAAGTCACAGTGGTTCCCATTCTGCGCGCCGGTATCGGCATGCTGGACGGCGTGCTCGACCTGGTTCCGTCGGCCAAGATCAGCGTGGTGGGCCTGGCCCGCAACGAAGAAACGCTGGAGCCGGTGTCCTATTTCGAAAAATTTGTCGATAGCCTGGACGAGCGCATCGCCATCATCATCGACCCGATGCTGGCAACCGGTGGCTCGATGGTGGCCACCATCGAACTGCTCAAGCGCAAGGGCTGCAAGCAGATCAAGGCCGTGGTCATGGTAGCGGCACCGGAAGGCGTGAAAGTGGTGAACGATGCCCACCCGGACGTGCAGCTGTATGCCGCCTCGCTGGACAGCCATCTGAACGAAAATGGCTACATCATTCCGGGTCTGGGTGATGCCGGTGACAAGATCTTCGGCACCAAGCACGCCTGAGTTTGCCGGTGATACTAAGCACGCCGCTCATCCGTACCGGAAGGGCGGCGTTTTTGCAGCCAGCAGCCAAGGGAAAGCAGGGGAAAAGATGAACGCCCATCAACAGATCGACAACGACTTTCTGCTGCGCTTTCCCGACGGCCTGCAGGATGCCGCATGGCAGGCACTGGCCAAAAAGCACCGCAGTGTGGATAGCGTCATCCAGCTGTGCCAGCAGGGCCTGACTGCCGAGCGGCTGCAACAGGCCATCACCAGTCAGCGCTATGCCGATATCACCGAAACCTGCCGCCAGATCATTGGCCGCAGCACCACGGTGAGTACCTTCGAAAAGATGGCCTTCCGCAATTATCTGGGCTTTCGCGATGTGCATGCGGCTTTTGTGCAGGCGCTCTATCGCTTGCTGCACCAGTTTGGCCCGGACAGTTTTGCCGATTTTGTCGAAGTGCTGCAGCTGTGCCGCAACGATGGCAATGCCAATCCGGCCAAGTGGCCGGTGGTGACCTGCTTTCTGGCCTATAGCCGGCCGGATGAGCATGTGTGCATCAAGCCCACCACCATCAAGAAGGTGGCGGCGCGGCTAAACGTCGATATTGCCTACCGGCCGCTGCCCAATTACGACACCTATCAGCGGGTGCAGGCCATGGTGCAGGACTTCCGCCAGCACAGCCAGCTGGCACGGCAGCAGAACAACATCATTGCCCAGGCCATCATGTATTGCACGGTCTGAGTCAGCGTCAGGCCGTATTTGCTTTTAACAAAAACAGGGAAACCCCATTATGTTCCAACACGTGAAGGTGGCCATCTCCGGCGCCCAGATCCTGTTCGTTGCTTTCGGCGCACTGGTACTGGTACCGCTGTTGACCGGCCTCAACCCCGCCATGGCCTTGCTTGGCGCCGGCATCGGCACCCTGCTGTTCCAGCTGTGTACCGGCCGCCAGGTACCCATTTTCCTGGGCAGCTCCTTTGCCTTTATCGGCCCCATCATTTACTCCATGCATACCTGGGGTCAGGCAGCCACCATGTTTGGCCTGTTTGCCGCCGGCTTCATGTACTTCGTGTTTGCCGCCATCGTGCGCTGGCGCGGCATGGCGCTGGTCAACAAGCTGCTGCCGCCGGTGGTGATCGGCCCGGTGATCATGATCATCGGCCTGTCGGTCGCCACCGCAGCCTCCGGCATGGCCATGGGCCAGGCGGGTGGCAAGCAGATCATGCCCTATGAAACCTCGATGCTGCTGGCGGCCATTTCACTGGCCACCACCGTCATCGTCTCCATCTACGCCCGTGGCATGTTCAAGCTGGTGCCGATTCTGGCCGGGGTGACTGTTGGTTACATCGCGGCGGCTTTCCTGGGCGTGGTGGACTTTGCCAAGCTGGCCAATGCACCGTGGTTTGCCGCGCCGGTATTCCACAGCCCGGAAGTGAACTGGTCTGCCGCGCTGTTCATGCTGCCGGTGGCCATCGCCCCGTCCATCGAGCATATCGGTGGCGTAATGGCTATCGGTGGCGTGACCGGCAAGGACTTCACCAAGAGCCCTGGCCTGCACCGTACCCTGATGGGTGATGGCCTGGGCGTGTGCGTGGCCGGCCTGATCGGCGGCCCGCCGGTCACCACCTATGCCGAAGTGACCGGCGCGGTGATGATCACCCGCAACTTCAACCCGGTCACCATGACCTGGGCTGCCGTGTTTGCCATCTGCATGGCCTTCTTTGGCAAGTTCAACGCGCTGCTGCAATCCATCCCGATGCCGGTGATGGGCGGCATCATGGTGCTGCTGTTTGGCACCATTGCCTCCATCGGCCTGAAAACCTTGATTGAAGCCAAGGTGGACCTGATGCAGCCGCGCAATCTGGTGATCATCTCGGTAGTACTGACCGCCGGTATCGGTGGCCTGACGCTGAAACTGGGCGGTCTGGAACTGGCCGGCGTGGGCCTGTGTTCCATTCTGGCCATGGCCCTGAACCTGATCCTGCCGAAATCCGCAGCGCATCACGATGGTATTGTCGAAGGCCAGGACATCTAAACACCTGACCAGGCTGCAATACAGACAAAAGCGCGGGCTTCCCGCGCTTTTTCTTTATATAAATCAGATACGTCGCAATATTACCGCTTCATGTCCGGATCATGAACGACCGCTGGCCGGCCGTATTGGATAATATCGACACTTTGTTGAAGTTTTTTCAGGGCTTGTTGTGCATCATCAGGCCTCTGCCGTCAGGGCAGACAGCAAACTCCTTTGTTGTGTTGTGATTGAAAACGCCATCTTGCGATGGCGTTATTTTTTTGTCCTGCATTCAAGCAGCACCGGCTGGTGGACAGGCACGTAGCCTGGCCATCTTCAACACGTCCTCATAGCGGCCAGCGCGCAGCGCATAAGCGCGCAGGCGGGCTTCTTCGACAAAACCGTATTTACGGTAGAGCGCCAGCGCCGCCGCATTATCGTCAAACACCGTCAACTCCACCCGGTGCAGGCCCAGCCAGTTGTCGGCCAGATCCAGCAAGGCCTGCAGCAAAGCCGAGCCCACGCCCTGCCCCTGCCATTCGCGCTGCACCGCCATGCCGAGGCTGGCACCATGCGCCAGTCTGGGTACACTTTCCCGCCATAGCGAACCATGGGCAATCACCTGGCCGTCGGCCGATTCCAGCAACAGGGCATGATGCAGTGGATCGCTGCCAGCCAGCCGCTGTTGCCATAGCTGCAGGGATGGATAGGGTAGCTGCAGGGTATTGCCGTAGCAGAGCGAATCGCTCATCAGGGCGCGCAGTGCCGCTGCGTCAGCCGGGCCGGGTTTGCGGATGTGATACCGGTTCATGCCAGTCCTCCCGCCGGCCAGTGCAGCCGCGCCATCACCACGCTGTCCACATAGCAGCCATCCTGCAGGATATCCTGGCGCACCACGCCTTCATGCTGGAAGCCAAAGCGCTCGTACAAGGCGATGGCGCGCTGGTTGTCCCGCTGCGCCATCAATTGCAGCCTGATCAGCCCCAGCCAGTTGTCGGACAGCTCCAGCAAGGCCTGCAGCAAGGCCCGTCCCACGCCCTTGCCCTGCCATTCGTCACGCACCAGCAGGAAAATATCTGCCACATGGCGGCAACGCGCTTGCGGCAGGATATTAAGCCCGGCGCTGGCAATCACCTCACCGGCGGCATCACAGGCCACCAGCCAGTGACAGGATGAGGACAGCTGTTGCAGCTTTTGCTGCCAGTCGGCAGCCGACTGATAGGGCTGCTGCGAGGTATGGCGTACCACACCGGGGGCGGATTGCAGCCGCGCCATGGCAGCGGCATCTTCCGGCTCGATGCGTCGGATATGAAAACTCATGCAGCATTGCTCCCGTAACAGCCGTTTACAGACTAACCGGCTGTCATCATGACAAACAGCAGCCGGGTGTTACAAGTGATCTGGTCAAACAACAGCCCCGTTTCATCGCTGAAAACGGGGCTGCAGGCTGCAGACAAAGCCATTTGATGCGATTGCACTGGACCCGGCAAAGCCGGGCCTTTCGACTCACATATTACTTCCGCAGCCTTCCCATCTATTCCCAATCCCCCCGCC
>NZ_RFAR01000043.1 GCF_003693445.1 Aquitalea palustris
GCATCTGCCGGCAGGCCGATGTTCACCGTATCGGTGGTCGCGCTGCCTTGCTCGGCCTTGTTGATGTAGCCGTCGTGGTTGGCATCGGTGGCGATGACCACAGTCGGTGCCGACGGCGCGGTGGTATCCAGCGTACCGCTGTCTTTACCCTGGCCGGAGGTATTACCCACGGCATCAGTCTGGGTGGCGGTGATGGTGACGGCGGCGTCCTGTGCCGGCGGCGTCATGCTGATGGTGACGGTGCCATTGCTGTAACTGCCGCTGACCGTGCCGTCAGCACCGGTCACGCTGCCGTCGCTATGTACCACCAGCGTGGTGGTATGGCCGCCATCGTTGACCACGATGGTGGCGCTGCCATTCTTGGCCAGATCGGCGGCATCCAGCTTGACGGTGGCTTCCACCTTGCCGTTGACCAGATCGCCAGCGCCAATCACGCCGTTGGGGTCATTATGTTCGGTGATGGTCACCGTCGGCGTTGCCGGCGGTGTGGTATCGATAATCGCAGTACCAGTAGCGCTGGCCGAGGAACCGGCCGCATTGGTACTGGTGGCAATCAGGGTATCGGTGCCATCCGGCAGCTTCGACGACGGCGTCAGCTGCCAGTTGCCGTCACTGCCCACGACCGCGCTGCCAATCACTGTGCCGGCAGCATTGCTGACCACGACGGTCAGGCCGGGAATACCGGTACCGTGGATGGTGGGGGTGGCGTTATTGGTGGCGCTGATGTTCTCGATGGAAACGCTGATGGGCGTGGTGCCGGCAGCGGCAGCTTGTGCCGGCGCAGTACTGAAAGTCTCACCCTGCACGGTGGGTACAAGGACATCCGTCGTGGCGCTATTGTCCAGGCTGAGGCTGTTGAGGGTTTCGCTGATGCGCACCAGGCGGACAAAGCTGTGGCTGCCTTCATCGGTGGCACCGCCTGCGTTCAGGCCGGCAGCAGCAGAGTCGAGCTGTGCCAGCGGATCCTGACCATTTTCCAGGGCGGCCAATACTTGTTGCGCTTCCGGGGCCAGCTTGGCCACGGCGGCCTCGCTCTTGTCGGTGCTTTGCGGCGTCAGGGTTTCGTCAGTCAGTGCCAGATCACGCGGGCCATCCACCGTAATACTGTCACCCCCGGCGCGGGAGACGGTCAGTGTGGCGCCATCCAGCAGCACGACATGCTCGCCCGGCTGAATGATGTCGCCTGCCTTCAGGATGCGCTCGTGCCCCTGGGCATCGATGACTTTGACAATACCGTGGATGGCAACAACCTGACCTTGGATGGCGGGGGCATTCATGACTGACTCCTGAAGACGCAATAAGTATTGCGCCCAGATTAGTCAGGAGATTGGGAAAAACCTATTGTACCGAAGGGCAATTTCCTAATTAATTTCAGAAACTTCTCAGCGTTGTTTAAAAACAAAGCCGCAGTACCAAGCAGGCACTACGGCTTTGCACACGGAACAGGGAGAAGGCTAGCCGCCGGTGAGCTTGAGCAGCAGCTGCAGCCGGTCTTCCACCCCGAATTTCTGGAATACCGAGGTCAGGTGCGCCTTGACCGTGCGCTCGGAAATATCCAGCAAGCGGGCAATCTCCTTGTTGGCCTTGCCCTGGCGCAGCGCCTCCACCACCGCCAGCTCGCGCTCGGACAATTTGGCGGCCAGCGGCGATGCCGGCGTTGCAGGCAGACGGCTGCCAAAGCGGGCGCACAACTGCTGCATGATGCTGCGGCCCACCCAGGTGCCGCCAGCAGCAACTGTCTCGAACATCTGCTGCAGCAGGTCGCCCGTGCTCATGGCATGGGCATAGCCCACCGCGCCACATTGCAGCCAGTACAAGCCTTCTCCATCGCTGGGCTGCGAGGACAGCGCCAGCACCCGGCAATGACGGCAGGCCTGGACGATGTCCTGCTCCGCCACGTGTTGCTGGGCCAGATCAAGCAGCACCAGGCTGTCGGCCGCCACGGCATGGCGGTTGAGCGCGGCCAGATCAGCCAGGCGCAAGGCATCTTGCAGGCCCAGGCTGTCGGCCCAGTAGTCGGCCAGCGCCGGGCTGGCGGTAATCAGGATCACACTGTCGCTCATCGTTCGGTCAAAGCCTCTGCCTTGGCGCGCAGCACCGGTTTCAACAGATAGGAAAGAATGCTCTTCTTGCCGGTCATGATGTCCACCTGGGCCACCATGCCCGGAATGATGGGCAGGTGCTTCTCGCCCAGCGCGCCCTGTTTGGTACGGACCTTGACGATATAAAAGGCATTGCCCTTGTCATCAGTCACCGTGTCGGCACCGATTTCCTGCAAGCTGCCCTCCATGCCGCCATACACGGTGTAGTCATAGGCGGTAAAGCGCACCATGGCGCGCTGGCCTGGGCGCAGGAAGGCGATGTCACGCGGCGAAACCCGGGTTTCGATCATCAGCGAATCTTCCAGCGGCACGATTTCCAGAATGTCCTTGCCCGGCTGCACCACACCACCGATGGTGTTGACGAACAGGCGCTTGACCTCGCCCTTTACCGGCGAACGCACCTCGGACAGCTTCACCTTGTCGGCCAGGCCAGAGCTGCCGGCGGACAGGCTGTTGATCTTGCCCATGGTGTCGGACAGATCGGCACTGGCCTGATTGCGGAAATTCAGTTCCACTTCCTGGATTTTGTGATTGGCCTCGCTGATGGCCGCCTGCAGCTTGGGAATCTGCGCCCCGGCCATGTCGCGATCACCCTGATAGCGCGATACATCGCGCTGCAGGCGCAGCAGGTCGACATCGGACACCGCGCCTGATTCCTTCAGCGGCTTGGTCACCGCCAGTTCACGCTGGGTCAGTTGCAGGCCTTGCTGGGCCTGTTCGTAACGGGCACGTACCTCACTCAATTCCTGCGTACGCTGGGTCACTTCCTGGTGGGCAATGGATACCGTAGCCTCCAGCTCACGGCGCTTGGTCAGGTACAGATCCATTTCCTGCTTGGCCACATCGGGCGCCTGTGTGGTGACCTCCTTCGGCAGCTCGAACGGCACATTGTTGGCGATGGCCCGCAGCCGCGCCGCCTTGCCCAGCAGGGACAGGTATTGCGCCTGGTTTTCGTTGAGCGAGGAAACAAAGCGGGTATTGTCGATATTCAGCAGCAGTTGGCCTTTTTGCACGATCTGGCCTTCCTTCACCAGAATCTTCGACACCACGCCGCCGTCCAGGCTCTGGATATGCTGGTTTTGCGAAACCGGCACCACCTTGCCCTCGCCACGGGCCACTTCATCGATTTGCGAGAATGCCGCCCACAGCAGGGCCACCACCAGCAGGCCCAGCATGGTCCAGACAAATACCCGTGGCCGCCCCGGGCTTTGCTCCAGAATGGCCCAATCGCCGTCGGTGGCAAAATCCAAGCGGTCTTGCAGGTCGCGCGCGGCGGCCCAGTCCATCAGCTTGTCCCAGTAGGGCGCGGTTTTGTCCTGCCCGCGCACTATCCAGCCTTGCAGCTTTTGCTTCCAGGTCGTTTTCATCAATTCGCCCTCCCTACCTGGCCCTGCTGCAATGCCTGAATCACAGCGGCTTTTTCGCCGTCGGCCACGATGGCACCGTTGTCGATCACGATCAGCCGGTCGGCCAGCTCCAGCAAGGCATTGTGGTGGGTCACCATGATCATGGTCTTGCCGGCCATCACCTTCACCAGCGTCTGCTTGATCTGGTTTTCGGTGCTGTTGTCCATATTGCTGGTCGGTTCGTCCATCAGCAGGATGGGCGGTGCATTCAGCAGCGCACGGGCGATGGTGACCGCCTTGCGCTGGCCGCCGGACAGCGAATCGCCGCGCTCGCCGATAATCATGTCAAAACCCTGCGGATGGCCGTTGATGAACTCGGCCAGGCCGGCCAGTTCGGCAGCGGCGGCAATGCTGGCATCGTGCGCATGCGGTGCACCCATGGCGATGTTCTGGCGCAAGGTGCCATAGAACAGCACCGAATCCTGCGGCACATAGCCAATATGGCGGCGCAATTCGGCCGGATCGATCTGGTTGATATCGATGCCGTCAACCCGTACCGAACCTTCCGTTGGCCGGAACAGGCCGAGAATCAGCTTTTGCAAGGTAGTCTTGCCCGAGCCGACACGGCCGATGATCGCCACCCGTTCGCCCGCCTTGATCTTGAACGACACATTGCGCAAGGCCACTTGCGGATTGTCCGGGTAGCTGAAGGACACATTGCGGAATTCGATCTCACCCTGAAAGCTGGTGCGGTGGAAGAAGTTGGCATCCTGCTCGCGTTCCACCGGCATCTTCATGAAACCATCCAGCGAAGACAGCGAGGTCTTGGCATTGTGGTACTGGGTCAGCAGCCCCACCAGCTGGCCTAGCGGTGCCATGGCACGGCCAGACAACATTACCGCCGCAATCACCCCACCCTGCGAGGTATTGCCGTCCATGATCTGGTACACCCCCAGCACCAGCATCACGATGGACACCAGTTGGGTGATGAAGCCGGCAAAGGTATTGGCCGAGGTCGCCAGCAGCTTCAGCCGCGCCCCCACCTGGGCCAGATACAAGGTGCCCTGCTCCCAGCGCCCTTGTTGCTGGCCTTCCGCCGCCAGGATCTTGATGGTTTCCAGGCCGGCCAGATTCTCCACCAGCTGCGCATTGCGCTGGGCCGAGGCACGCAGGGTGGCTTCGGTCAGCTCCTTCATCTTTTCCTGGATCAGCAAGGCAAACACGATCATCAGCACCCCGCCCACCACCACCGGCAAGGTCAGCAGCGGCGACACCCACAGGATGGCCAGCAGGAAAATCAGCACGAAAGGCAGGTCGATCAGCGCGGTGATGGAGGCCGAGGCGATGAAATCGCGCACCGTTTCAAAGGCACGCAAATTGGACGAAAACGCGCCCACCGAGGCCGGCCGCGCTTCCATGCGGATACCCAGCACCCGTTCCATGATCAGGCTGGACAGCGTCACATCCACCCGCTTGCTGGCCAGATCAATCAGATAAGCGCGGGTCATCTTCAGCAGGAAGTCGAAAATCAGCGCCAAGAGGCCGCCAATGGCCAGTACCCATAGCGTTTCCGTCGCCATGTTTGGCACCACACGGTCGTAGACATTCATCGACACCAGTGGAATGACCAGCGCAAACAGGTTGATCAGCAAGGCGGCAATCATCGAATCGCGATACAGCGGCAGGCCGCCGTAAACCGTCTGCCAGAACCAGTGGCGCGAACGGATTTCACCCAGCTCGGGCGCGCGGCGTTCGAAATTGAAGCGTGGTCGCACAAAAATGGCCAGACCGGCATATTTCTCCGCCAGATCAGCCAGCGGGATGCTGGTTTCCGCTTCGGTCAGCTCGGCAAAACTCACCCGCGCCATGCCGCTTTCGCGGTCGATGCCGCGCAGAATGCAGGCCTCGTCGCCGTGCAACAGCAGCACTGCCGGCAGCAGCTGCTCGCGCAGCTTGTCCAGCGGCTGGCGCACCACGCGTGAAGTCAGGCCGATGCGCCGCGCCGAGCGCGAAAACATCGAGGGATTCAGCCGGTTGTTGATCAGGGGAATACCCGCCACCAACGACTCGCGGGTGGCATTGATGCCATAGGATCGCGCCAGCGCGAACAGGCAATCCAGCAAGGGGTCCAGATGAGTTGCCTGCAGGGGAATGGAGCTATGTTGCGGTTCCGTGGAAGGGGAATGCATGCGCTGCCCTCAATATGCTTTTGTTGTTGGCGGCTGTTTAGCGGGTCGCCGTTAATGCCGACATTCTAATGGAAGCTTTTATATCGGCAAATTCTTTCAAATAATTAAAATAATTGATTAAAAAAACAAGAAAATTCTCTACAGACTTTCATCACTTTATTTAAATCTGCCGCTAAAAACAAAAACCTGCCATTAAAGACAGGTTTTCGATCAATTACCGCAGCAAGCACTCAATGTGCCGGGCGTTTGAAAGTACGGGCAAAACCCAGCACACAGGCAAAAAACAGTACGCTGATGGCCACCTCGCACAAGGCCAGCGTCTGCGACAGGCCATGGTCAGCCCAGCTGCGCATGATGCCTTCGGTGAAGAAAGCCAGGATGAACATGCTGGACCACTGATAGGTATACAGCCGCTCTTTCAGGATGCCCATCAGCGGGGCCAGCAGCACCACCGCTTTGAGCGCCAGAAACGAGCCACCCGGCCGCAGCGGTGCCAGCCACAGCTCCCAGGCCAGGGTCAGCAGAATCAGCGCCACCAGACTGGCGGTGGCTCCATAGTGAAACAGTTTGCGGTTCATTTTTCCTGATTTCCGGCGGGTACGGCCGACGCGGGACGCGCCATGAATGCCGCCATGATGATGCCTGCTTCGTACAGCAACCACAGCGGCACCGCCAGCATGGTTTGCGACAAGACATCGGGGGGAGTCACCACCGCAGCCACCACGAAGGCGCCGACGATGACATAAGGCCGGCCCTCGCGCAGCTTGGCCACCGACACCACCCCCATGCGCACCAGCACGATGACGATGATGGGGACTTCAAAGGTGACGCCAAAGGCCATGAACATGCCCATGACGAAGGACAAATACTTGTCGATGTCCGTCATCATGCTCACCCCGCTGGGCGTCATCATGGAAAAGAAGTGAAATGCCACCGGAAACACCAGGAAATAAGCAAAACTCATCCCCAGCAAAAACAGCAGCACGCTGGCCACCACCAAGGGCAGGATCAGCTTCTTTTCATGGCTGTACAGCCCCGGGGCCACAAAGGCCCAGATCTGGTACAGGGTATTGGGCAGCGAGATGAGGAAGGCCACCAGCATGGTGAGCTTCATCGGCACGAAAAAGGTGGCGGTAACTTCGGTGGCGATCATGCTGCCGCCATTGGGCAGCGCATCCAGCAGCGGCTTGGCCAGCAGATGGTAGATGTCTCCAGACCAGTGAAACAGGCCAAGAAACACCAACAGCAGGCCGAGAATGGCGCGCACCAGCCGTGTACGCAATTCCAGCAGGTGGGCAAGCAGAGGTTGTTCGTTCATGCGTGAGGGCGGGATTCGGTAGCAGGCTGCGCAGCAGCCGGAGGAGGATCATCAAACAGGTCGAGCTGGTTTTCGTCGCGCGCTGGCGGTTCGGCCGCACTGTTTTCCACCACCAGGGCCGACACCACGGCCGCTGGCGCGGCAGCTGCCTCTAGATCAAGCGCGCCGTGAATGCTGCGTTCGGCTTCCACAAACGGAGCGCTGGCCTCGCCGGACAGCTGCTGCAACTGGGCGGACTGCTCGGCCATCACCTGGCGCACACCTTGCACCTCGGCCTCCATCTGCGACTTGAAGCTGTTGGCCGCATCCTGGATATCGTTGCGCAGGCCATCCAGCCCGCTCAGATTGGCCTGCTGATGGATGTCGGCCTTGACGCTGGCAACGAAACGCTGCGCGCGCGCCACCAGCGCACCCAGCGTACGGGCCACGGTGGGCAGCCGCTCCGGCCCCAGCACCACCAGGGCCACGATGCCGATCAGGAGGATCTCACCAAAACTGATATCGAACACGGCGCGCCCTGTGGGTTATTTCTTGTCGGTTTCGTTGTCGATGATGCGGCCAGATTCGGCAGGCTTGTCGGCCTTGTCGTTCTCGCCCTTCATGCCTTCCTTGAAGCCGCGCACCGCGCCGCCCAGGTCTTCACCCACGTTTTTCAGTTTTTTGGTGCCGAAAATCAGCACCACGATCAACAGCACCACCAGCCAGTGCCAGATACTGAAAGAACCCATTGCCACTTCCTTTCCAAATAGTCTGGCGCGCCGGCAAGCGGCGCACCGTCAAAACCGTTCAGCCCTTGTGGCCGAAAACATGCACATGCAGGTGGAACACTTCCTGGCCGCCGCCACGACCGGTATTGATGCCGGTCTTGAAGCCGGCGCTCATGCCCTGCTCTGCTGCCAGCTTCGGCACCAGGCCCATGATGCGGCCCAGCAAGGCTTCGTGTTCCGGGCCACAGTCGGCCAGCGAGGCCACATGCAGCTTGGGAATGATCAGGAAATGCACCGGCGCGATCGGGCGGATGTCATGAAAGGCGACGACATCGGCGTCTTCGTAAATCTTGTTGCAAGGGATGTCCCCTGCGGCGATCTTGCAGAAAATGCAGTCACTCATTGCTTGGTCCTGTACGAAGGGTTCAGGAAGGACGGGAGGCTTTTTCGTCGATGCCGGAAATGCCCTCGCGGCGATGCAGCTCCATCAGCACATCTTCCGGGCGCAGGCCATGATAAGCCAGCAAGACCATGGTGTGAAACCACAGGTCAGCCACTTCGCGCACCAGATGCAGCTTGTCCTTGTCCTTGGAGGCCATCAGGGTTTCGGCGGCTTCTTCTGCCACTTTTTTCAGAATGGCGTCTTCGCCCTTGTGAAACAGCGAGGCGACATAAGAGGACTGGGGGCTCGCTTCGCGGCGGGCTTCCAGCGTATCGGCAACCGTCTTGAGCACATCGAAGGTCATGATGCTTCACCTTTGCATACTGGGAATTCGGCAAGTATAGGCCGATTCGGACATCGGCCGTTAGCGCTTGGCATGGGCTGCCATTGTAGCGGCCGTGGCTGAGCGCGGTTTGATGCGGCGCAACTCAATGCTTGTGCTGGTAGATGGCATCCGGGTCTTTGAGCACGGCATCCACCACCGTCCAGCCGCCCTGTTCAAAACGGCGATAGAAGCAGCTTTCACGTCCGGTATGGCAGGCAATGCCACCGGCTTGCTGGATCTGCATCACGATCACATCGCCGTCACAGTCCAGTCGCAGCTCCTGCACGGTTTGCAGGTGGCCGGATTCCTCACCCTTTTTCCACAGTTTCTGGCGCGAACGGCTCCAGTAGTGGGCAATGCCGGTGTCAGCGGTCAGTTGCAGGCTTTCCCGGTTCATCCAGGCCACCATCAGCACACGGCCAGTGGCACTGTCCTGGGCAATGGCGGTCACCAGGCCCTGGGCATCCCATTTGACTTCATCCAGCCAGTTGCTCATAGCCGCACCTCGATGCCTGCATCACGCATGGCCTCTTTGGCCTCGCGCACGGTGTATTCACTGAAGTGGAAAATGCTGGCGGCCAGCACGGCATCGGCCTTGCCCAGCTTCACACCATCCACCAGATGCTGCAGATTGCCCACGCCGCCAGAGGCAATCACCGGAATGCCCACCCCTTCGGACACGGCACGGGTCAGCGGCAGATTGAAGCCGATCTTGGTACCGTCGCGGTCCATGCTGGTGAGCAGGATTTCCCCGGCACCGTATTCCTGCATTTTTTGCGCCCACTCGACTGCATCGATGCCGGTACGGTTGCGCCCGCCATGGGTAAACACTTCCCAGCGGTCGTTTTCCGGGGTCACCGCCTTGGCATCCACCGCCACCACGATGCACTGGCTGCCAAACTTGGCAGCAGCTTCTCGCACCAGATCCGGATTGGTCACGGCGGCGGTATTGATGCTGACCTTGTCGGCACCGGCATTGAGCAGGCGGCGGATGTCTTCCACCTTGCGCACGCCACCACCCACCGTCAGCGGGATGAACACCTGCTCGGCTACCGATTCGATCACATGCAGGATCAGATCACGGTCGTCAGAGCTGGCGGTAATGTCCAGAAAGGTGAGTTCGTCAGCGCCCTGCTCGTTGTAGCGACGGGCGATTTCCACCGGGTCGCCGGCATCGCGCAGCCCGACAAAGTTGACGCCCTTGACGACGCGACCGGCAGTCACGTCCAGGCAGGGAATAATGCGTTTGGCCAGAGTCATGTTCACGACACAAAAAAAGCTTGGCCGAAGAGTCTTCGGCCAAGCTGGGGTTTAAGGCAGGATCAGGCCTCGGACAGTTCGTCGGCCAGCGTCTGCGCGGCAGCGAAATCAATGCTGCCCTCGTAGATGGCCCGTCCGGTGATGGCGCCTTCGATGCCTTCGTCTTCCACCGCGCACAGATTGCGCACATCATCCAGATTGGTCAGGCCGCCAGAGGCGATGACCGGGATGGTGAGTGCCTGTGCCAGCTTGACGGTGGCTTCGATATTGACGCCGTTCATCATGCCGTCGCGGCCGATGTCGGTGTAGATCACCGAATTGACACCGTAGTCCTCGAAGCGCTTGGCCAGGTCAATCACATTGTGATTGGTGATCTTGGCCCAGCCATCGATGGCGACCATGCCATCCTTGGCATCCAGGCCGACAATCACCTGACCGGGGAAGGCATCGCAGGCATCATGCAGGAAACCGGGGGTTTTCACCGCCGCCGTCCCGATGATGACGTAGGACAGGCCCATGTCGAGGTATTTTTCGATGGTGTCCAGATCGCGAATGCCGCCACCCAGCTGAACCGGCATGTCATCGCCCACTTCCTGCAGGATGGAGCGGATGATGTTCAGGTTCTTGGGTTTGCCGGCAAAGGCACCGTTCAGGTCAACCAGATGCAGACGACGGGCTCCCTGGTCTCGCCAGTGAGTGGCCACCTTGACCGGATCGTCAGAAAACACGGTGGCATCGTCCATAACGCCTTGTTTCAGGCGTACGCATTGACCATCCTTGAGGTCGATAGCGGGTATAAGCAGCATGGTGCTAGATCAACGTAAGTTAAACACTGCCGTCCCATGCCAGGAAGTTCTTCATCATCTGAAGTCCGGCACGGTGGCTCTTTTCGGTATGAAATTGCGTCGCAAAGATATTGCCACGCCCGACGATACAGGAAAACCTGTCCGGGTACTCACTTTCCGCCAGCGTCAGCGCTGCATCAGCCGGGGCAAAATGGTAACTGTGGACAAAATAGAAACGCTCACCATCCTCGATCCCGGCAAACAGCGGATGGGATACAGTCTGGTAAACGCGGTTCCAGCCCATGTGCGGCACCTTCAGGCGCTCGCCAGCGGCGTCAGTCAGGTTAGCCGAAAAACGGACCACACTGCCCGGAAACAAGCCAAGTCCGGGCGTATCGCCTTCTTCACTGTGCTGGAAAAGCAACTGGGCACCCACGCAGATGCCAAAAAACGGCTTGGTCTGCGTGGTTTCACGTACGGCTTCGGCCAGACCGTAGCTGTTCAGCTCGCGCATGCAGTCCGGCATGGCACCCTGGCCGGGAAACACCACCTTGTCTGCCTTGACGATGGCTTCCGGGTCGCGGCTGAGGAAAATATCCGCCCCCGTCTCATTGACTGCCTGGATGGATTTCAGCACCGAGTGCAGATTGCCCATGCCATAGTCGATTACTGCGACTTTCATCATGCCCCTAACTGTTCAGGTGGAGATGGCTTGCGGCTCAGGCCGTCAGCGTGCCCTTGGTAGACGGTGTGGCACCACCCATGCGTTCGTCCACTTCACAGGCCATGCGCAGTGCGCGGCCAAAGGCCTTGAAGATGGTTTCGGCCTGGTGATGGCTGTTCACACCGCGCAGATTGTCGATGTGTAGCGTCACCATGCTGTGGTTGACGAAGCCATGGAAAAACTCGGAGAACAGATCAACATCAAACTGGCCGATGCTGGCGCGGGTGTAATCGACGTTGTACACCAGGCCGGGGCGGCCGGAGAGATCGATCACCACGCGGCTGAGCGCTTCGTCCAGCGGCACATAGGCATGGCCGTAACGGCGGATGCCTTTTTTGTCGCCAATGGCCTTGGCAAAAGCCTGGCCCAAGGTGATGCCGATGTCTTCCACCGTGTGGTGGGCATCGATGTGCAAATCACCCTTGGCGACGATGTCCAGGTCGATCAGGCCGTGGCGGGCGATCTGGTCCATCATGTGGTCGAGAAAAGGCACGCCGGTATCGAAATGGCTGCGGCCATTACCATCCAGATTGATGGTGACGGTGATCTGGGTTTCCAGGGTATTGCGGGTAACGGATGCGGTTCTCATGATTTCAGGCAAAGTAGCGGTCCAGTGCGGCAAGCACGGCCGTGTTTTCTTCCGGGCTGCCCACAGTCAGGCGCAGGCAGTTGTCGAGCAGCGGGTGGCTGCCATGCAAGTTCTTGATCAGGATGCCATTTTTCTTCAGCCATGCAAACAGCTGACCGGCATCCGGCACCCGTAGCGTGATGAAATTGGCTTGCGAATCAAAAACGGTAGTCGCTGCAAACTGGCGCAGGGCCTGCAACAGGCGCTGGCGTTCGTCGCGCAGGGTTTGCGCCTGCTGCATGAACACGTCCAGGTGGCGCAGCGCGAAACGGGCAGCGGCCTGGGTCAGGACATTGATGTTATAGGGTGGGCGGACCTTGTCCAGCTCGTCCATCCACTCGGCAGGGCCGGCAGCATAACCCAGGCGCAGGCCAGCCAGGCCGAGTTTGGACAGGGTGCGCATCACCAACAGATTGGGACGGCTACCCGCCAGCTCCATCAGGCTGTCGCTGGCAAAGGCCTGATAGGCCTCATCCACCACTACCAGGCCCGGTGCGGCATCCAGCACGGCCAGCACTTGCTCGCGAGCGAACTGCGGGCCGGTAGGATTATTCGGGTAAGACAGGAACACCACCGCCGGCTGATGGCTGGCAATCGCTGCCAGCAGGGCCGGCAGATCGAGGCTGAAATCGGCATTGAGCGGCACACCCACATACTGCAGGCCGGAGAACAGCGCGTTCATGCGGTACATGACGAAGGACGGCTCCAGCGCCAGCATCACCGCACCGGGCCGGGCCAGCGCCTGGGCAATCAGGGTGATGATTTCGTCCGAACCATTGCCCAAGAGCACACTGGCCGCGGCCGGAATAGCAAAAGCGGCCTTGAGTTCTTCCTTGAGGCCACCGCCATGCGGATCGGGATAGCGGTTGATGGCGACATCGGCCAGGCATTGCCCCAGTTCGGCGCGCAGTGCGGCCGGCAAGGCGTACGGGTTCTCCATGGCGTCCAGCTTGAGCAGGCCGGCGGCGTCAGATACATGGTAGGCCTTGATTCCGGTTATTTCCGGACGGACCAGTTGCTTGGCAGTCAATGTCATCACGATGGGGCTGTAGCGGTCATGGCGACCGGGCCAGCCATGCAGGTCAACAGGGGGCGTTGTCGGGACAACGCAGCAGGTGGCTATCCTACCGTGTTCGGCCGGTTTGGGCTACCCGGCCCAGCCAGGCGGATCCGGCGGCAGGGCCGGCAAAAACATGGCCAGACGCTGTCTGGCCATGTGCGGAGCGGGATAATCGACGGCCTCAGGGTTCCAGACGCAGCTCGGCAGCACGGGCGTGGGCGGTGAGGCCTTCGCCATGTGCCAGCACGCTGGCAATCTTGCCCAGCTTCTGTGCTCCTGCCGCAGAAACGCGGATCAGACTGGAACGCTTCTGGAAGTCGTACACCCCCAGCGGGCTGGCAAAACGCGCGGTGCGACTGGTCGGCAACACGTGGTTGGGGCCGGCACAGTAGTCGCCCAGGCTTTCCGAGGTGAAACGGCCCATGAAAATGGCGCCGGCGTGACGCAACAGCGGCAGTTGCTGTTCCGGCTCGCTCACCGACAATTCCAGATGCTCAGGCGCGATGTAGTTGGCAATCTCGCAGGCTTCGGCCAGATCGCGTACCTGGATCAGCGCGCCACGGTTGCCCAGGCTGGCTTCAATGATGGCGCGGCGCGGCATGGTCGGCAGCAGCTTTTCGATGCTGGCTTCCACTTCGGCAATGTATTCCGCCGACGGGCACAGCAGGATGGCCTGGGCGATTTCGTCGTGCTCGGCCTGGCTGAACAGGTCCATGGCAATCCAGTCGGCCGGGGTGTTGCCATCGCAAATCACCAGGATTTCGGACGGGCCGGCCACCATGTCGATGCCCACCACGCCGAACACGCGGCGCTTGGCGGCAGCCACATAGGCATTGCCCGGCCCGGTGATCTTGTCCACCTGCGGAATGGTGGCTGTGCCATAAGCCAGCGCGGCCACGGCCTGCGCGCCACCACAGGTGAACACCTTGTCCACACCGGCGATGAAGGCGGCAGCCAGCACCAGATCATTGCGCTCACCCTGCGGGGTGGGTACCACCATGATGATTTCAGCGACACCCGCCACCTTGGCCGGCATGGCATTCATCAGCACCGAGCTGGGATAGGCTGCCTTGCCGCCCGGCACATAGATGCCGACGCGGTCCAGCGGCGTCACCTGCTGCCCCAGCAGCGTGCCGTCTTCGTCTTCGTAGCTCCAGGAGTGGGCCAGCTGCTTTTCGTGGTAGCGGCGCACGCGTTCGGCAGCGGCGCTCAGCGCCTGTTGCACCTCGGCCGGCAAACGGTGCCAGGCGGCTTCCAGCTGTTCGCGCGACAGGGTGAGATCAGCCATGGAGGCTGCCTGCATGCGGTCAAAGCGGTTGGTGTATTCCAGCACGGCGGCATCGCCACGTGTTTTGACATCATCACAGATGGCGGCCACGGCGCTATCCACCGCCGGGTCCTGCGCGGTTTCAAAAGCCAGCAGGGCTTGCAATTGCTGCTGGAAATCAGCTTGGGTAGAAGACAGTTTCAGCATGGGATTCCGTTCCTGCCTTATGCCGGCACGGCAGAGGCAAAGGCATCCAGCACCGGCTGGATGCGGTCGTATTTGAGTTTGAGCGCAGCCTGGTTCACCACCAGCCGCGAACTGATGTCGATGATGTGTTCGACCGCCACCAGATTGTTGGCGCGCAACGTGCCACCGGTGGACACCAGATCGACGATGGCATCGGCCAGGCCTACCAGCGGTGCCAGCTCCATCGAGCCATACAGCTTGATGATGTCCACATGCACGCCCTTGGCAGCAAAATGCTCGCGCGCGATCTTGGGATACTTGGTGGCGATTTTCAGCCGGGCGCCCTGGCGCACGGCATTTTGGTAGTCGAAGCCGTTTTCCACCGCCACCATCATCTTGCACTTGGCGATATTCAGGTCCAGCGGCTGGTACAGGCCATCGCCACCGTGTTCGATCAGCACATCGCGGCCGGCGATGCCCAGATCGGCAGCGCCGTACTGTACATAGGTGGGGACATCCGAGGCTCTTACAATCACCAGCCGCACATCTGCATGATTGGTCTCGATGATGAGCTTGCGCGAGGATTCCGGATCTTCCGCCGGAACGATGCCGGCGGCGGCCAGCAGGGGCAGGGTTTCTTCAAAGATGCGCCCTTTGGACAGGGCAATAGTCAGGGTCATGATATTAAGCAGGCAATAGGGAAAAGAAGAGAAACCATCATCAGCCGACCAGGGCGCGCCGTTCGCGCTCCAGCTGGCCGACATAACGCTGCACCAGCGTTTCCGACGACGGAGTCATATTGAGAAAGGCGCAACCGGCACGGACGGCTTCATTGCCGTTGCGCAGCTGGGTAGTCAGGCGGTGGCGGATTTCGATACCCACCCGCAAGCTGCCCAGCGGTTTCAATTCGAATGAACAATTCTGGTATTTCTGGCCCAGATCGAAACCGGGCGCATGTGGTGCCGGCAGCCACAGGCTGCAGCCCCCCAGGCTGATGTCGAACAGCACCAGATCCAGCGGCCGGCCAGGGTAATCGGCGATATGGCAGCTAACCGGATTGCTGACCGGGGTCTGGATGCGGAAAAACTCGCGCCGCTGCAGCTTGATCACCTGCTCGGGCAGGTCCACCTCGAAGGCCGGGCCGCTGTCCAGCATCACCTTGCGGGCGGCGCTGGTGACAAACTGGGTCTTTACCCCGTCTGGCGAGCAGACAAACACATTGCGTTCGCTGGCGAGCAGTTGTTCATTGGTGGCCGGATCCGCCCCCCAGTCCAGCAACAGCACACCACGCTTGGCATCCACCTCCAGAAAGCGGGTGAGAATGAAGGTTTTTCCCTTGTTGGAAAATACCGTCACCATATGCCCGGACCTGGCGATAGACGCCAGATGATGCACGACCTCAACCGGGGTGGCCAGGATATACCTGGTCAGATCGGGCTGGGCATGGTCGCTGTGCAGCATACCGGGGTTGTTGTCTTCGCTCACGATGGGCGCTTCTTTCCGCAGTCAAAGTTGGGTGATTGCCTGAATTCTAGCGTAACAGCTGACGAATATCATGAGTCAGGCTGTCTGCCGGCGTGGCATAAGCCTCATAAACCCGTAATTTTCCGCTTTTGTCGAACAGATAAGAGCCGGCACTGTGGTCTACCGTGTAAGCGCCACCCGGCACCGCCACTTTCTGCGCCACCACCTTGTAGGCCGACTTGACCTGCTCGATCTGCGCCGCGCTGCCGGTCAGGCCGACAAAACGGGGGTCGAAGTGCGGCACATAGCCGGCCAGTACCGCCGTGGTATCGCGTTCCGGGTCGACCGTGACAAACAGGACCTGCACCTTGTCAGCGTCCGGCCCCAGCTTTTTCATGACTGTGGCGTATTCCAGCATGGTGGTGGGGCAGACATCCGGACAATGGGTATAGCCGAAGAACAGCGCGACCACCTTGCCGGAGAAATCGGACAGCTTGCGCGGCTGGCCCAGGTGGTCGGTCAGGCTGAAATCGCCGCCCAGCTGGGTATCGCTCATATCCGTGCCTTTGAGATCCAGCTTGGGGGCCGCCGGCGGCGCGCAGGCAGTCAGTGCGGCAAACAGAATGAACAGGGAGAGCAAACGTAGCAGATGGCGCATCAGGAAACCGGTAGCAGACAGTAATGATCGGACAGCATCGCGGCAAACAGCCAGGTCAGATACCAGATCGACCAGGAAAAGGTGCGGCGAGCCAAGGCGTCAGCATACTGACGATGCAGTTGCACAGCAAGAAACAAGAAGCGTCCGTCCAGTGCCAGGGCGGCCAGCAGATACAGCCAGCCGGCCACCCCCAGTGCCACCGGCAACAGGGTGACGGCGGTCAGTAGCAGGGTGTACAGCAGAATGGACAAGGTGGTGAAATCCTGGCCATGCGTCAGCGGCAGCATGGGCAGGCCGGCGCGGGCATAGTCGGCACGCCGGTATAGCGCCAGCGCCCAGAAATGCGGCGGCGTCCAGGTGTAGATGATCAGCAGCAGCAACAGCGCATGCGGGCTGACCTGCCCGGTCATCGCCGTCCAGCCCAGCAGTGGCGGCATGGCCCCGCTGATGCCGCCGATGACGATGTTTTGCGGGGTGTACGGTTTCAGCAGCAGGGTATACACCAGCGCATAGCCCAGCAGGGTGGCTAGCGTCAGCCAGGCGGTCAGCGCATTGACCCAGCCCCACAGCAGCAACATGCCAACAGCGCCCAGCAGCACCGCCAGCAGCAGGGTTTCACCGCGCCCGGCGCTGCCCCGCGCCGTGGCACGCCAGGCAGTACGCAGCATGCGGGCATCCAGCGCACGCTCCAGCAGGCAGTTGAGCATCGCCGCCGCGCCGGCCATCAGCGCAATACCCAGGGTGGCCGGCAATAACAGCCGCAGCGCCGGCAACGCTGGCTGCGACAGCAACATGCCGATCACGGCGCAGAACACGATCAGCGCCACCACGCGCGGCTTGGCCAGTTGCAACATGGCCAGCGCATGCGCATAGCCGGCTTGCACTCTCACACTGGCAGACATGGCCTGCTTCCCTCTCGCCCGTTTCCCTGCCGGCGCGACAACATGCCACCGCGCCAGGGCTGGACTGGACTGCTGCGGCTCTGCCAGCCCAGCCAGTGCTGACGCAAGGGCCGATAAGCGGCCGGCACCTGCAGCCGGCACAGCAGCATGCAGCTGCTCGCCAGCAGCAGCATGGCCCCGGCATGGTGGGCCAATGCTAGCGGCAAAGGGTGCAGCCACAGCACATTGGCCACGCCCAGCATAGGCTGCAGCAAGCCTAGCACCAGCAGCAACAGCAATTGACGGCGCAGACCGGGTATCGGCCACAAACGCCAGCACAGCAGGCCGAGCACCAGCATCACCACCAGCGCACCCAGCCGGTGCAGCCAGTGCATGGCTACCAGGCTGGCCATGGGTAAGGCTCCGCTTTGCAATACAAAAGCGTCAGCCAGAGCTGATGGCCACCAACTGCCGTTGCAGCGGGGAAAACCCTGGCAGGCCAGCGCCGCCTGATGGGACGACACCCAGCCGCCCAAAGCAATCTGCCCGGCCACCGCTAACAGCAACAGCCAGGCCAGCCTGCGCTGGCCAGCCCTCACCCGTACGCCCGGCCAGCGGCTGCCAGCTGCCTGCCACAGCAACAAGGCCAGCAGGCTCATGCCCAATAGCAGATGGCCGGTGACCACCAGCGGCTGCAGGCGCATGGTGACCGTCAACATGCCCAATACTGCCTGCAAGGCCAGGGACAGCAGCAGCAGGCCGGCAATACGCCGCTGCCGGCCGCTGCGCCAGGCTTGCAGCGCCTGCCACAGGATCAACAAGCCCAGACTGCCCGCCAGGTAGCGATGCAGCATTTCCTTCCAGGCCTTGTCCGGGCTGACCGGGCCATCCGGCTGCAGCTGCATGGCCTGCTCGATGGCCGCAGCGGCATGCGCCGGACTGAGCCGGCCATAGCAACCCGGCCAATCCGGACAGCCGAGGCCGGCATCGGACAAACGCACATATGCCCCCAGCGGCAGGACCACACAGGCCAGCAACAGGGCCAGCCAGGCCAGTTTTTTCATTGCGGCCTCCTTGCTGCCGGCCGGCGCCGGCAGCTGCACGGCATCATCCCAAGCCGTTGTTAACCTTCATCAGCAGCTGTACTTCCTTGATGATCATGTCCGGCTGCAGCACGTCCGGGTAAAACAGCACCTGGTTGCCCAGCGGGTCGATCAGGTAAAAACCGTCGGCTCGGGCCGGTAACCGGTCGCTCGCCACCGCCAGCTGCACAAAGCCCTCTGCCGCAGCCGGTGCGGCGGCGCTGTACAACAGCACCCGACGCAAGCGGCCGGCAGCTTCGCCCTGGGCCAGATGAATCTGTCGCATGGTGAACAGACGCTGCTGGCAGGCCTGCTCGCAACGCCCCTGAAACTGCCCGGCCAGCACCCAGCGCTTACCAGGCCAGTCCGCCCGGCTGGCGGCGGCAAAAGGCTGGGTCGGCAGCAATTCTCCAGCGCTGTAGCCCCCTGCCGGCGGCCAGTAGCGATAACTGAACCAGGCCGCCAGCAGCGGCAGCAGACAGAGCAGCAAGATCAGCAGCAACACCAGCCGGCTGTAGCGTCCCGGGCTCATCGCGGTCTCCCTCTCCATTGCCATGGCCGCAGCAATAGCAGCAGGCATAGCGCCAGCACCGCCCATTGCAGGGCATAGGCAAAATGTCGCTGCGCCGACAGGGGCGGCTGCAACGGCCACACCTGCAAACCGGGCAGCGCGGGCTGCAACACCAGCACGCCCTGGCGCCAGCGGCCCGGATACACCTGCGGCAAGCTGGCCACGGCGACCTCATCCACCCGGCCGGCAATGCCCGACCGCGCACCGGGCAAGGTCCAGCGCCCATGCCACGGCAGCCATTGCCCACTGAATAGCAGTGGCAGCGCCAAGGAGGGCTGCGGGCGGGAATCAGCCAGCCAGCCCAGGTCGAGCAGCAGCATGCTGTCATCCGCCAGCCGCACCGGCAGCAGCAGCCTGGCCCCCGGCTGCTCGTCCAGCAGGCTGTTACCCAGCTGGATCACCGCCCCCAGCGGACGGGCCCCTGCCACGCTGCGGCGGGAATAGTCCGGAGCCTGGGTAAGCGGCACCGCAGACCACGCCTGCGCCGGCTGGCTGCCCGCCCGTGCCAGCGCCTGTTCACGCTGCCACGCGTCCATGCCGCGCAACACCTGCCAGCAGGCCAATACAAAAGGTAACAACACACATAGCAACAGAAGCCCACGATTGCGCTTTTTGCCACTAGACTGAAAGCATGTTTTTGCAGGCGCAGCAGCACCGGAGGGCTCAGCCATGAAAATCGTCATCGTCTTTTTGCTTGCCTGCATCGTGCTGGCCCTGTTCTGGGGGCTATCCGGCCTGCTCAAGGCCGAGTCCGGCTCACAGCGGCTGATCCGTTCGCTGACCCTGCGGCTTGGCTTGTCCATTGGTCTGTTCATCCTGCTGTTGCTGGGGGTGCTGTTTGGCTGGTGGCGGCCGCATCAGCCCAGCTAGGCTGGCTGCGGCTACAGGCAGTAGACGAAGACAAACAGCAGCAACCACACCACATCGACAAAATGCCAATACCAGGCGGCCGCCTCGAAAGCGAAATGGTGTTGCTGGTCGAAGTGCCCGCGCAGCACCCGCAACCACACCACCAGCAGGATGGCACTGCCCAGCAAGACATGCAGACCATGCAGGCCGGTCAGCATGTAGAAGGTCATGCCGTAGCCTCCCGCCGATAATGTCAGCTGCTGTGCCGTCCAGGCATGGTGGTATTCGATGGCCTGCAGACAGAGAAACCCCAGCCCCAGCACGATGGTGATGAGCAGGCCCAGCTTCAGTTGCGCCCGTCGCCCCAGTAGCAGGCCCCAGTGCGCCCAGGTCAGGCTGACTGCGGAAGATAGCAGGATCAGCGTATTGAGCGCCGGCAGCCCCCAGGCTTCCATCGCCTGATAAGCCGGCCCCGCTGCCGGGGCGGTCTGTAGCGGCCAGCTGGCGGAAAAATCCGGATAGAGCAATTTGTAATCCAGGCTGCCCAGCGTTGGCAGCGCCACCTGGCGCACCCAGAACAGCGCGGCAAAGAATGCGCCAAACAGCATGACTTCCGAGAAAATGAACCAGCCCATGCCCCAGCGGAAGGACAGCGCCTCCTGCCCGTGATAGCGGCCGCCCACGCTCTCGCCGATGACATCGCCAAACCAGCCGAACAACATGCGCAGCAGGATCAGCCCACCCAGCGCCAATACCCACCAGCCCAGCAGCATGCCGTTGACGGCGAAAGCCGCCCCCAGTCCCAGGCAGAACAATGCCACCGCCCCCAGCACCGGCCAGTGCGATGGTGCGGGGACAAAATAATGTGCCTGCCCATGCTCATCCAGTAGCGCCATGATGTTCTCCTCAATGGCTGATCCAGTTCACCAGCAACAGCAGCGCGCAGATCAGCGCCAGCACCAGCAACAAGGCAGTGGCAATCAGCTGCAGCGGCCGCAAACGCCCGTCTTGCTGTGCCGCCTGCTGCCGGCGGATGCCGGCAAACGCCGCCAGTACCGCCAGCACACCACGCCACCAGCTCATGGCCCGCCCTCCCCCTGCGGTACATCGAACACGCTGTACGACAGGGTGATGCTGTCTATTGCTGCCGGCAGCGTCCGGTCTATCACCAGCACCACCGGGAAACGCCGTGTCTCTCCCGGCTGAAACAGCTGCTGGCGAAAACAGAAGCACTCCAGCTTCTTGACATAAGCCGCCGCTTCGGCCGGCAGATAGCGTGGAATCGCCTGCCCCACCACCTGCTGCCGACTGTTATTGCGCAGCTCGTACTGCAGCTGGATGAACTGCCCGGTTTTCACCTGCAGCCGCGACTGCAGCGGCCTTACCTGCCAGGGCAGGCCCGGCTGCACCATGGCATCCAGTTGCAGCAGCACCGGCCGTGCCGCGATCTGCGCCGCATCCCTGCCCGGCATGGCATCGGCCACCACCACCCGGTTCAGACCGGTCACCTCGCAAATCACCCGGTACAGCGGCACCAGCCCCCAGGCAAAACCGAACATCAGCAACACCAGCAGCAGCAACCTGCGCAACAGGGTGAGATTGGCTGCCTGCATACCACTGGCCATGGTGGTCTCCCGTGCTAGCCGTGCTTGCCGCCCTGCATGGCAACCACCACGCCGTTTTCTGCCACGTCCAGCTGTGGAGCCTCGCTGAAGCTGTGATAGGGCGCGGGCGTCGGCAGCCGCCACTCCAGGGTATTGCCCCCCTCCCACGGCTGCTGGGCAGCCGTTTTGCCATGGCGCAGCGAGTACAGGATGTTCACCAGGAAAATCAGCTGGCCCAGGCCAAACATGAAGGCCCCGACGCTGGCGATCTGGTTGAACTGGGTAAATTGCAATGCGTAGTCGGGAATGCGCCGCGGCATGCCGGCCAGGCCAAGAAAATGCATGGGAAAGAAGGTGACGTTGAACCACAGCAGCGACCACCAGAAATGCAGCTGGCCCAGCCGTTCCACATACATGCGTCCGGTCATCTTGGGAAACCAGTAATACACGGCGGAAAACAGGCTGAACAAGGCACCGGCCACCAGCACGTAATGAAAATGGGCCACTACGTAGTAGCTGCCATGCAGTTGCACATCTACCGCAGCCACACTCAGCGTCACCCCGGACAGCCCGCCAATGGTGAACAGCAGGATGAAACCGATGGCAAACAGCATGGGGGTTTCAAAGCTCATGCTGCCCTCCCACATGGTGGCTATCCAGTTGAATACCTTCACCCCGGTGGGCACGGCGATCAGCATGGTGGCGTACATGAAAAACAGCTGGGCGGTAGCCGGCATGCCGGTGACAAACATGTGGTGCGCCCACACCATGAAGGACAGCACACCAATCGAGCTGGTGGCATACACCATGGAGGTGTAACCAAACAGCGGCTTGCGGGCAAAGGTGGGAATCACCTGGCTGACAATGCCGAAGGCCGGCAAAGCCATGATGTAGACCTCGGGATGGCCGAAAAACCAGAACACATGCTGGTACAGGATAGGGTCGCCCCCGCCGGCGGCATTGAAGAAATGCGTGCCGAAGTGGCGGTCGGTCAGCACCATGGTGACCGCACCGGCCAGCACCGGCATGACGGCGATGATGAGGTAGGCAGTAATCAGGCTGGCCCAGGCAAACATCGGCATCTTCATCATGCCCATGCCGGGCGCCCGCAGATTGATGATGGTGACCACGATATTGATGGCCCCCATGATGGAGCTGACCCCCAGGATATGGATGGCAAAAATGGTCAGATCCATGCCCATGCCCAGTTGCACCGACAAGGGCGCATACAGCGTCCAGCCGGCTGCCGCCGCACCGCCAGGCACTACAAAGGACAGCAGCAGCAGGGCCATGGCCGGTGGCAACAGCCAGAAGCTCCAGTTATTCATGCGGGCAAACGCCATGTCCGGCGCGCCTATCATCAGCGGCAGCATCCAGTTGGCCAGGCCGGTAAAGGCCGGCATGATGGCGCCGAACACCATGATCAGCCCATGCAGGGTGGTGAGCTGGTTGAACAGCTCCGGCTGGAAAAACTGCAGGCCGGGGCGAAACAGCTCGGCCCGTATGCACAGGGCCAGCACCCCGCCCACCAGAAACATGCAGAAGGCAAACCACAGATACAGCGAACCGATGTCCTTGTGATTGGTGGCAAACAGCCAGCGCCGCCAGCCATGTGGCCGGTGCGACTGCTGCGGTACTGCTGCAAGACCGGCAATAGCCATGCTGCCCTCCTCAGGATGCGGCACCGGTACGGGCGGCCCTGATCTCGGCCGGCTGCACCAGTTGCCCGGTGTGATTGCCCCAGGCATTGCGCTCGTAGCTGATGACCGCCGCGATGTCGGTATCGGACAATTGCTTGCCCCAGGCCTGCATCGCGGGGTTTTTCTGGCTGCCATTGAGCACGATGTTGATATGGCCGGCCTTGTCGCCATTGACCACGGGCGAACCATCCAGCGCCGGAAAACTGCCGGGGATGCCCCTGCCGTTTGCCTGATGGCAGGGAATGCAGTTCTGGCCATACACCTTCTCGCCACGCTCGCGCAGTGCCGCCAGCGTCCATACCCGGGTCGGGTCGTCAGCACTGGCTGCCGCCTGCTTCAGCCGCGCAGCGCGCCAGTGTTCATAGTCCTCCGGGCTACGCGCATCCACCACGATGGGCATGAAGCCATGGTCCTTGCCGCACAGCTCGGAACACTGGCCGCGATAAATGCCGGGCCTGTCCACCATGAACCAGGCATCACGCAGAAAACCGGGGATGGCATCCTGCTTGATGCCCAGCTGCGGCACCCACCAGGAGTGGATGACATCGTTGGCAGTCAGCAGCAGCCGCACCTTGCGCCCGGTAGGCACCACCAGCGGCTCATCCACCTCCAGCAGATAATTCAGCGGCTTGGCCACCGTACCGGCGATGGCAGCAGCCGGCGTAGCCAGGTGGCTCATGAAGCCGAAATTGTCGTCGAGATAGTCGTAGCGCCACTTCCACTGATAGCCGGTGATCTTGATGGTCAGCTCCTCGCCACGCGTGCTTTTCTGGTTCAGCACTGCCTGGGTTGCCGGCCAGGCAATCAGTAACAGGATCAACAGCGGGATGATCGTCCAGATGATTTCCACCGTGGTGTTCTCGTGGAACAGTTTGGCCGCGTGGCCGGCTGACTTGCGATGACGCACGATGGCATACAGCATGACGGCCAGCACCAGCAGGAAGATGCCACCGGTCACCAGCAGCAACATGCTGTGCAGATCGTATTCCAGCCGGGCAAGCGAGGTGGCGGGGGCTTGCAGATTGATGGCCGCGACCTGGGCCTCTATGGCAGTGCTGACGAACAGACTGCTGGCGGCGGTACTGCCCGGCATGTACCGGCAGGACATGGTCCCCCCTCTCTGGCCAGCCGGCTGCGACACTGGCCTTTCAAGTGCTGACAATAACAATCATCAGCAACTGCTTGAAATGCTAGGCCACCCCCAGATAAAAACAAGAATCTTTCATGATGCAATGCAAAAGGGAATCATTATCTCTAATGCATAAACTTGTAATTGGAATGAGATGACAAATAATGAGAATGAAGCGATAGCCATTCTGGTTAAAAGCCTCTAACAAAACCTCGCAGAGAACCCAAGCCAAAGCCTGCCGCCGCAGACAGTACAAGCAGTACGGCCTGGAGGCACAAGGCAGCAGCGGTGGTTTTGTCAGTGGGTCTAAAACGCAAGCACTCCAGCCGACAACCAACATCATGTCCAATCCCAGCCGTGCGCAGTACAGCGCCAATCCGCATTTTCTGCGCACCCTGTCCGGCCTGCTGGCCAGACAGGCCATCGTGGTGGAGCATGCCATCAGCGCGCCCGACGGCAGCATCCTGCTAACCAGCGGCAGCCGCCTGCAAGCACGACACTTCCAGTTGCTGCCACAACAGCTGCTGCGCTCGCCACTGGAATCCAGCCTGGTTCTTCCCGACTTTGCCGCACACCGCCTGCTACGAGAAAAAAGCAGCCAGCTGCTTGCCAGTCAGCCACTGCTGCTGCAGCTACTGGAAAAAACAGCACACCGGCATGCCTGCCTGGCCGTGTTGGAAAACCTGCCCCTCAATCATGCACTCACCGTTTTGCTGGCGATGCTGGAAGAACAACAACTGCTGGAACATGGCCTGCTGTGCTGCCTGATCAGCCTGGGGCTGGCCTTACGCACCGGGCAATCCAGCGCACTGCTGGAACAAATCGCCCTGGCAGCGCTGTTTCACGACATCGGAGAGCTGTATCTGGCTGCCGGACAAGCGGCCACCGCCAGCAATCGGGCGGGGGCGCTCCCCTGGCGGCAAAGGATGGTGCATCCGCTGATTGCTTACCGGCAGATGCTGCAACTGGGGCAGCACCCGCAGCTGGAAGCGATTGCGCTGGCCATGCTGCAGCATCACGAGCGGCTGGACGGCAGCGGCTATCCGCGGCGGGAAAAGGAAAAACAACTGGGTATTGCCGGCCAGCTGATCGCCGTGGCCGACCTTAGCTGCCGGCTGCTGCAGAAAAGCCATTCCTGCCAACGGCTGGATATTGCCCTGCGCATCATCCCCGGCGAATTTCACCGCCCGGCGGTGGCGGTGATGAACCGCGTGCTCAAACAGCTGGGCAAGGACGCGCCGAACACGCCGACACCAGCACCGGCGATGGCGGCATTGCACGCCCTGCTCAAGCGCATCGGCGAAATCACCCACCTGCTGCTCAATCTGCAGGAAGAAACACTGACAGCGGCCGGCCAGGCGGCGCTCGGCCGCTGCATGGGCCAGTTTGATACCATCCAGCGCTCGCTGTTCAGCACCGGCATGCAAGCCAACCAGCCACTGGGACAGGAGGAGGATCTGCAGCTGGAGATTCTGCTGGTGACCGAGGAAATCAACTGGCGGCTACGCAATCTGGGCCGCGATCTGAGCCTGGCCCAGGACAAGCTGGGCCCGGATGATGCCATGCTGTTCCAGCCGCTAAGCAGCGTGTTGCTGGCCAGCCTCCAGCCGGAACCCTCCGTTCAGGCTGGCGCGTAGGGCAGCTCCAGCAACAAGGGCGCGTCGATGGCCGCTTGCAGGGTAGCCAGATTGTCGGCATAGGCCAGTTGCTGCGGCACCACCCGGTTGGCCACCCAGCCGGCCAGCGTCAGTCCTGAGGCCTGGATGGCCCGCACCGTCAGCAAGGCATGGTTGATGCAACCCAGCCGCATGCCCACCACCAGAATCACCGGCAATTGCAGCGCCCGCGCCATGTCCTCCATATACAGACCCTCGGCCAGCGGGGCGAGCCAGCCACCAGCCGCTTCCACCAGCACGGTGTCCGCCTGCGTCGCCAGTTGCTGGTAATGGCTGACAATGGTATCCAGCGCAATCTCCACTCCGGCCTGGCGCGCGGCGATATGCGGTGAAACCGGCGGCAAAAAGCGGTAGGGGTTCATCAGGTCCAGATCCTGCTGGCCGGTCACCGCCACCAGCCGTGCCACATCGTCGTTCAGCCAGCTGCCATCCGGCAGAATCTCGCAGCCGGAGGCCACCGGTTTCATCGCCAATACCCGCTGCCCCTGTGCCTGCCAGTGACGGATCAGCGCGACAGCGGAATGGGTTTTGCCGATTTCGGTATCGGTGCCGGTAATGAAAAAGCCTTGAGCCATGGTGAGTGTGCCTTGCATCAATGAAGCAGGCTGGATGATAGCGCGGGAAAGGACAATGCGGGAAACCGGGGGCCAGCCCGCCAGCGCAGCGACGCCGACCTCCTGGGTCGGCGATCTGCCACGCTGGCCTTGTGAGCCTGGGCTGTATGGATGCGGCCTTGTGAGCCTTAGGGTTTCAATATCGGAGTGGACTGAAACCGGTTTGCCAGGGCTTGCCCCTGACTGCCTTGCCGCCGGCCGGGAACGGGATGGGAAAATCCGGCAGACAGTAAAGCAGCACGGGGCGGGCCCGGCAGGTATTGCTAATCAGACATTGCCTTGCGCCTTGACGCGTTCCTGACGGTTGCTCAGCTTGTTGAGCGCCGACAGGTAAGCCTTGGCACTGGCGACAATCACATCGGTATCCGCGCCCTGGCCATTCACCACACGGCCATCCTTGGCCAGCCGTACGGTGACTTCGCCCTGCGATTCGGTACCCTTGGTAATGGCATTCACCGAGTACAGCTCCAGTTCGGCCTGGCTGTTGACCGTGCTTTCGATGGCCTTGAAGGCAGCATCCACCGGGCCGGAGCCACTGGATTCGCAGCGCTTTTCCACACCATGTTCGACAAACACGATGGCGGCCTGCGGTGCTTCGCCGGTTTCGGTATTCACCTTCAGCGACACGAATTTGTAGTCTTCCTGCAAGGTAGCCACCAGCTCGTCCGACACCAGTGCGTGCAGGTCTTCATCGAAGATTTCACGCTTGCGGTCGGCCAGATCCTTGAAGCGGGCAAAGGCGGCGTTGAGCGCTTCTTCGCTGTCCAGCACGATGCCCAGATCGGTCAGCTTGGTCTTGAAGGCATTGCGGCCGGACAATTTACCCAGCGTCAGGCGGTTGGCACTCCAGCCCACGCTCTCTGCCGACATGATTTCATAGGTTTCGCGATGCTTGAGCACGCCATCCTGATGGATGCCGGATTCGTGAGCAAAAGCATTGGCACCGACGATGGCCTTGTTCGGCTGCACCGGATAGCCGGTCACCGTGGACACCAGCTTGGAAGCCGGCACGATCTGGGTGGCATCGACGCGGGTATCCACCGCGAAAATGTCCTTGCGGGTACGCACCGCCATGACGATTTCTTCCAGCGCGGCATTACCGGCTCGTTCACCCAGGCCATTGATGGTGCACTCCACCTGACGGGCACCGCCCAATACCGCAGCCAGGCTATTGGCCACGGCCATGCCCAGATCGTTGTGGCAATGGGCCGACCAGATCACCTTGTCGCCGCCTTCGGTCTTGCTGATCAATTCGCGGAAGAAGGCCTCGGTAGCACGCGGCACGGCGTAGCCCACGGTATCCGGCACATTGAGGGTGGTGGCACCGGCCTTGATCACTTCGCCAAAAATGCGAGCGAGGAAATCGATATCCGAACGCAGGGCGTCTTCGGCAGAAAACTCGACATCATCGGTATATTCACGCGCCAGCTTGACGGCCTTTACCGCAGCATCCACCACCTCGTCCGGCGTCATGCGCAGCTTCTTTTCCATATGGATGGGGCTGGTGGCGATGAAGGTATGGATACGGCCACGGGCGGCCGGCTTGATGGCTTCGCCAGCAGCACGCACATCGCGCTCATTGGCACGGGCCAGGCTACAGACGGTGGAATCCTTGATCACCTCGGCAATGGCGTGGATGGCATCGGCATCACCCGGGCTGGCGGCAGCAAAGCCGGCCTCGATCACATCGACACCCAGACGTTCCAGCTGGCGGGCGATGCGGATCTTTTCTTCCTTGGTCATGGAAGCGCCAGGCGACTGCTCGCCATCACGCAAGGTGGTATCAAAAATGTAAAGACGGTCGCCCATGTCGAATGCTCTCCCTTGTCCCTGTGCTGCTGTCCCGGCGGCGTTCAGGTAATCGTTGAAATCGAATCTCTTGCCCTGGCTGGCGGCTAATTGAGCCAGTTTGTTCAACTGTGACAGCGGCAGGCTGCCACGTTCTCTCCATTTGTAGATTGCTGCACGGCTGACCGGCTCATCGGGAAACAGCTGACTCAGGCCTTCAGCCACCGCACCGGGGCCGCCCAGGTCTTCGATCAGTCGTTCAATGTCCAATTGCATGTTGTGCTCCTGCAGCAAAGTTTTAACCAATGTATCGATTGGACAATATTTCGTCAAACACGCAGTGCAGCATGGGCCAGAAAATCAAAATTCCTGTGTCAAATATGCAAATATTGGACATTAAGTCTAATATTTCATGGAATAAGGGCAGTGAAGACATCACGCGGCGCCAGTAACCAGATCTAACCATCAGAATAATTCAGACAAAAATTGGACAATTCTGTCCAATGCATACATCACACCGGACAATAAAAAACCCCGTTGCGCCAGGCGCCAACGGGGTGATCTGTACAGCAGACAGCAGGTTCAAAGTATTTCTGGCTTCGGCTTGCACCAGCGCCAGGCTGCCATCACATAGCCGGACAGCGCATAGCAGACAAAGAAACCAAACAGCACCAGTGGTGGCTCGGACATCAGCAGCAGCAAAGCCACCACCAGCGCCAGCAGCATCACAAACGGCACGCGACGGCGCAGGTGGATTTCCTTGAAGCTCCAGAACTTCACATTGGTCACCATGGTAATGCCGGAAAAGGCGGTAAAGCCCAGCAGAACCCACTTCAAACCCGGCAGGCCGGTGTAGTCATAGGCATGGCAGATCCACACCAGGCCAGCCACCAGCGCCGCTGCAGCCGGGCTGGGCAGGCCGGTAAACCAGCGTTTGTCAGTACTGCCTATCATGGTGTTGAAACGGGCCAGCCGCAGTGCTGCGCCGGCACAATGGATGAAAGCCACCATCCAGCCCAGCTTGCCCATGTCCTTGAGCAGCCATTCATAGGCCACCAGTGCGGGGGCGACGCCAAAGCTCACCATGTCCGACAGGCTGTCGAACTCGGCACCAAAGGCACTCTGACTGTGCGTCAGACGGGCAACGCGGCCGTCCATCCCGTCCAGGATCATGGCGACAAAAATGGCGACAGCGGCAATCTGGAAGTTCTGGTTCATCGCCTGCACGATGGCGTAGAAACCGGCAAACAAGGCCGCCAGGGTAAAGGAGTTGGGCAGCAGGTAGATACCTTGCCGCCGCAGGGACGGCTTACCCGGAATGGGGTCATGGATCATGGTGTTATCCGTAAACGAAGCTATCGGTACGGCGCTGAGCAGACACCGGCACGGACCGGCTGTCAGTACGTCGACGATCTAGACAAAGGGCGCATGCGCGCAGAGCCGCTGATTTTAATCCAAGCTGGCCCCGGCAGCAAAAGCACCGGTCCGGCCACACTCGTGACCGCAATTCAGTCATGAAAAAAGCCGGGTTTCCCCGGCTTTGGCACACTGACCGACTTCGAAATCAGTTCTTGGACTGGTCTACCAGTTTGTTCTTGGAGATCCAGGGCATCATGGCGCGCAGTTCGGCACCCACCTTTTCGATCGGATGATCGGCAGTCAGGCGACGACGGGCAGTCATGCTCGGATAGTTGGTCTTGCCTTCCAGGATGAACATCTTGGCGTATTCGCCAGACTGGATGCGGTACAGCGCCTTTTTCATGGCTTCCTTGGTGGCGGAGGTCACCACTTCCGGGCCAGTCACGTACTCGCCATATTCCGCGTTATTGGAGATGGAGTAGTTCATGTTGGCGATGCCGCCTTCGTACATCAGGTCGACGATCAGCTTCAGTTCGTGCAGGCACTCGAAGTAAGCCATTTCCGGAGCATAGCCTGCTTCGGTCAGGGTTTCGAAGCCGGCTTTTACCAGTTCAACCGCGCCACCACACAGTACAGCCTGTTCGCCGAACAGGTCGGTTTCGGTTTCTTCGCGGAAGTTGGTTTCGATCACGCCACCCTTGGTGCCGCCGTTGGCAGCAGCATAGGACAGGGCCACGTCACGGGCCTTGCCGGACTTGTCCTGGTATACGGCGATCAGGGTCGGCACGCCGCCACCCTTCACATACTCGGAACGCACGGTGTGGCCCGGGCCTTTCGGAGCCACCATGATCACGTCCAGGTCTTCACGCGGAACGATCTGGTTGTAATGCACGTTGAAGCCGTGAGCGAACGCCAGGGCAGCGCCCTTCTTGATGTTCGGGGCGATTTCCTTGTGGTACACGTCCGGCTGCGATTCGTCCGGCAGCAGAATCATCACGACATCGGCCTTCTTCACCGCCTCGGCCACTTCCTTCACCTTGTGACCAGCAGCTTCAGCCTTGCTCCAGGACGCGCCGTCCTTGCGCAGACCAACAATCACATCAACGCCAGACTCTTTCAGGTTCTGGGCGTGAGCATGGCCTTGTGAGCCGTAGCCGATGATGGCGACTTTCTTACCCTTGATGATGGAAAGATCCGCGTCCTTGTCGTAATACACTTTCATTTGCTTTGTCCCTTGTTATCCGGGCGGCCACCGCTGTGGCCCGCCGTCAGATGTATAGATATATCAGATTTTCAGAACCCGTTCACCACGGCCAATGCCGGATGCGCCAGTACGGACCGTTTCCAGGATCACTGCGCGGTCGATGGCCTCGATAAAGGCCCCCAGCTTGTCGCTCGTACCAGTCAGCTCGATGGTGTAAGTCTTTTCCGTAACATCAATGATGCGACCGCGGAAAATATCCGCCATGCGCTTCATTTCCTCCCGGTCTTTACCGGTAGCGCGCACTTTGATCAGCATCATCTCGCGTTCGATGTGCTCGGATTCATTGAGGTCTATCACCTTGACCACCTCGATCAGCTTGTTGAGCTGCTTGGTGATCTGCTCGATGACTTCGTCGGAACCATGCGTGACGATCGTCATCCGTGACAGTGTCGGATCCTCGGTAGTCGACACCGTCAGTGAGTCAATATTGTAAGCCCGGGCCGAAAACAGCCCCACCACGCGGGACAGTGCGCCCGCTTCGTTTTCCAGCAAAATCGAAAGAATATGTCTCATACCGTCCGCCTCAGCACATATTGCCGTAGTCACGGTTGTTCTCGAAGGGGACCTGCTGGACGTCGCGCATGTGCGGCGGCAAATCCATCTGGTCCAGACCCTTGCCATTCTGGATCATCGGGAACACGTTCTCGGATTGATCGGTACGGAAGTCCAGGAATACCAGACGTTCCTTCAGGGCGGGGCCAAAGGCCTCGCGCAGTACCGGCTCGACATCGGACGGGTTTTCGATCTTGAAGCCAACGTGGCCATAGGCCTCGGCCACCTTCACGAAATCCGGCAACGCATCCATGTAGGACTCGGAATACCGGGTGCCGTAGAAGAATTCCTGCCACTGACGCACCATGCCCAGATAGCGGTTGTTGAGCGCCACGATCTTGACCGGTGTGTGGTACTGCTTGCAGGTGGACAGCTCCTGGATATTCATCTGGATGGAGCCTTCGCCGGTAATACAGGCGACGGTTGCATCCGGATTGGCCAGTTGCGCACCCATGGCTGCAGGCAAACCGAAGCCCATGGTACCCAAGCCGCCGGAATTCAGCCACTGCTTCGGACTGTCGAACTTGTAATACTGGGCCGCCCACATCTGATGCTGTCCCACATCGGAGGCGACGATGGCCTTGCCACCGGTGATTTCATACAGCTTTTCCACCACGTACTGCGGCTTGATCAGCTCGGTGGACGGGGTGTACAGCAGGCTGTTGTGGCCGCGCCATTCTTCAATCTGCTTCCACCAGTGCGCCAGATGCTGTGCATCCGGTTTCTGGCCGGACTGGCGCAGGATGTCCAGCATTTCACGCAACACATGCTTGACGTCGCCGACGATGGGCACGTCCACTTTCACGCGCTTGGAAATGGAAGACGGGTCCACGTCGATGTGGATGATCTTCTTCGGCTGCGACAGGAAATGCGATGGCACGCTGATGACACGGTCGTCAAAACGCGCACCCACGGCAATCAGCACATCACAGTACTGCATGGCCATATTGGCCTCGTAAGTACCGTGCATGCCCAGCATGCCGAGGAACTGCGGATCGGAACCCGGATAGGCACCCAGGCCCATCAGGGTGTTGGTACACGGCAGGCCCAGCGACTTCACCAGCTCGGTGACTTCGGCTGCCGCATTGCCCTGCACGGCACCGCCGCCCACGTAGATGTAAGGACGCTTGGCTTCCAGCAGAAGGTTGATGGCCTTCTTGATCTGTCCCGGATGGCCGCGGGTGGCAGGCACATAGGAACGGATGTGCACGCTTTCCGGGTAGTGGAATTCGGCACGTTGCTGGGTAATGTCCTTGGGAATATCCACCACCACCGGGCCGGGTCGGCCGCTCTTGGCGATGTAGAATGCTTTCTTGATGGTTTCAGCGATATCGTTGACATCCTTCACCAGGAAGTTGTGCTTCACGCACGGGCGGGTAATGCCCACCATGTCCACTTCCTGAAAGGCGTCCAGACCGATGGCCGGAGTGGCCACCTGACCGGAGATCACCACCATGGGAATCGAATCCATATAAGCGGTGGCAATGCCGGTAACGGCATTGGTGGCACCAGGACCGGAGGTCACCAGCGCTACGCCTACCTTGTCGCTGGAACGCGAGTACGCATCAGCCGCATGCACTGCAGCCTGCTCGTGACGCACCAGAACGTGCTTGAACTTTTCCTGCCGGAAGATGGCATCATATATTTCCAGAACCGCGCCGCCGGGGTAGCCGAACAGAAATTCGACTCCTTCTTCCTGCAGGCAACGGACTAGGATTTCCGCGCCCGATATCTGCATCTTGTGCCTCTTTGTCTTGTCTTGCAGTCAATCTTGGCAATTGACTTGTGTTTCATCCCGTTGTGATGAAAGACCTTAGCCTATCCCTCAAATGGCGGTCAAGTGCTTTTGTGCAGGTGCAAAAACACGCTAAGCCACGGTAAAAACAGGGAAATCCGCGGGGTGGCCTTGCCTGTCCGGCTCTGCTACTATCTTTCGTTGGCATCAACCAGAATCTTCCCCTACACATGGCAAGCCGCAAGGAAATGGCCGACTTTCTGCAGTCGGTGGAACGACGCGCCTTCAAGCAAGCCCTGTACGCCGTGCGCAATGACGAAAATGCGCTGGATATCGTGCAAGACTCCATGATGAAGCTGGCAGACCGCTACGCCCATGCACCGGCGGCGGAATTGCCGCTGATTTTCCAGCGCATCCTGCAAAACACCATTCGCGATCACTTCCGCCGCGCCAAGGTGCGTCAGTTCTTTGGCACCCTGCTGTCTTCGCTGCTGCCCACCCGCGAGGAAGACGAAAGCGCTGATCCGCTGGAAACGCTGAACATCGCGGCGGACGAGGCCAGCAGTAATCCGGAAAAATGGTATGCCCGCAAGGAAGTCGCCCAACTGATCGACGGCGCAGTGCAGCTGCTGCCCAATCGTCAACGGGAAGCCTTCCTGCTGCGTTACTGGGAAGGACTGGATGTCGCCGAAACCGCACGGGTGATGGGCTGCTCGGAAGGCAGCGTCAAGACACATTGCTCGCGCGCCACCCACACGCTGGCGGCCATCCTGCAGCAAAAAGGAGTGGTGCTATGAAGCCCTCGCAAGATTCTGCTAGCCATGCCGGCGCCGACGACAAGCTCAAGCACAGTGTGACCACCATACTCGACCAACCGGGCAATCAGCTCAGTGCTGCCCAGCAGCAGCGTCTCTACCAGGCCCGCGAACTGGCCCTGGCACGCTTTGATGTGCGGGCCAGCGAAGCGCCGCGCTTGCGCGAGCGGCTGGCACTCTGGCTGCAACGCCATACCCAGGGCTTGCGCCGCAGTGTACTGGCCCTGAGTTTTGCCATGATGGCCGGCACCGGCCTGTGGCTGATGGAGGGCTTGCTGGTCGAAGAAGAAGCGGTCGATGCAGCCATCCTCGCCCATGAGTTGCCGCTGGAAATGCTGATGGAGCCGCACTTCTCGGGGAGCCTGCATGACTAGGCTGTATCGCTTGCTGCCATGGCTGCTGGCAGCCTCTCTGCTGGCCACGCCGGCGCTGGCCAGCCCGCTGAACAATCCGCGCTGGGATCAGCTGGATAGCGAGCAACAGACGGTCATGGCCCCACTGGCCGCCGAATGGGACCGCTATGCACCGGAGAAAAAGAAAAACCTGCTGGCCATCGTGCCGGAATATCGCAGCCTGGACCCTGCCGGCCGCCTGCGTCTGCAAAGCAAGCTGAAGAGCTGGTCCGACCTGACGCTGGAGCAACGCCAGCAAATCCGCAATAACTGGAAAACGCTGCAAAGCCTTCCTCCTGCCGAGCGGGAAAAAGCCATCCAGCGCCTGAAACAAAGCCAGCCCAAGCCCCAGGCTTCCGGCTGAGCATCACCCTGCCATCATCATGAGCCCAACCTTTACCACGGCCAGCCTTGGCCGCCGCCTGTGCAGCCAGCTTTACGAATTGCTGCTGATTGCCGCCCTGCTGCTTACCGTTTCCGCCGTCATGACCGGCCTGCAAGCCTGGCTGGGGCAGTCGCTAGTGCTGGACCTGCTCACCCAGCTGGCGCTGGCTGGCGCGCTGTTCGGCTATTTCGGCAGCAGCTGGGTCAAATCTGGCCAGACCGTGGCCATGAAAGCCTGGCGGGTAAAGGTGGTGCGTCAGGATGACGGGCAGCTGATGGATTGGCGCCAGGCCGGTTTCCGCTATATCGTCGGCCTGCTGCTGTTTGTCGGCATGCCGGCGATTTCCTATCTGGCCTGGTCGCGCAATCTGGGGCATGGCCGTGAGGCGCTGCTGATTTCGCTGGCCTGGTGCATGCTGCCGTACCTGGCGGCCTGCTACGACAAGGAGCGGCTGTTTCTGCACGACCGCCTGGCCCGTACCCGCCAGATCACCCTGCCCAAGCCGCCCCATCCGGGCAAGGGCCGCCGCGCCGGGCAAGACTAATTGCCGCTGTCTGCCGCACGCTGGTAGACCAGCCGGCCAGCCACATAGGTCGCGGCAATCGCCCGGTCATCACCCAGCATCATCTGGATGAACAGGGCATCCTGCACATCGCGGGCATAGCGCATGCGAAAAGTGATGAGCGGTGTCGAATGCCAGTCCAGCACCAGCAGGTCGGCCTCCATGCCGGGAGCCAGACTGCCCACCTTGTCGGCAATGCCCAGTGCCGTGGCTGCACCACGGGTAGCCAGATACCAGGCTTGCACCGCCGTCAGTGCATTGCCGTGGCTTTGAGCCGCCATATAAGCCGCTTGCATGGTGTGCAACATGGAAAAACTGGTGCCTGCTCCCACATCCGTCCCCAGCCCCAGCGCCACCTGTCGTGTGCCCTGCTTGAGCCGGCGCAGGTCCAGGCTGCCCGAGCCAAGAAACTGGTTGGAAGTGGGGCAATGTGCCAGCGCCGCACCGCTGTCGGCAAAGGCGGCAATTTCCGCGTCCGACAGATGAATGCCGTGGCCGAAAACCGCCCGTGGCCGCAGCAGCCCGTGCCGGTCATAGACATCGGTGTAGTCACGGCAGTGCGGAAACAGCCGCTGTACCCAGGCCAGTTCGTCGAGGTTTTCTGCCACATGTGACTGGATCAGTACATCGGGATAGTCTCTTGCCAGCGCCGCCAGCGCGTCCAGCTGTGCCGGGCTGCAACTGGGGGCAAAGCGCGGCGTCAGCGCGTATTCGGCCCGGCCGCGCCCATGCCAGCGCCGTATCAGTGCCAGCGAGTCATCGTAGGCCGCTTGCGCCGAATCCAGCAGTGCCGCCGGCGCATGGCGATCCATGCAGACCTTGCCAGCAATCAGTCGCAGCCCGTAGCGGGCCGCCTCTTCGAACAACACATCCACCGAATGCGGGTGTACGGTGCCAAACACGCAGGCCGTGGTCACGCCATTGCGCAGCTGCTCTTGCAAGAACAGCCGTGCTACCTCGCGCGCGTGTTCGCCCTCGGCAAATCCTTGCTCGGTGACAAAGGTGTAGTCATTCAGCCAGTCGATGAGTTGTGCGCCAAAAGCCGCCATCATCTCGGTCTGTGCATAATGCACGTGGCAATCGATAAAGCCTGGCAGCAGCACGCCATGCGGAAAGTGCTGCAGCGGGACATCCGCCGCCAAGTCGGGCAGCAGGTTGGCGGCCGGCCCCAAGGCGCTGATCTTGCCGTCTTCCATGATGATCAGGGCATCGCTGTCATAGTGCAGACACTCTGCGACAGGAAGCAGGAAGGGGTCGGCCCGGAAACTGATCATGGCGGCGCGTACTGCGGTTTTCATCCGGCTCTTCCTCGCTGGGTGGCTAGCGCAGCCTGTAAAATCAGGGTTGTAGCGATATAGATTACGGTTAAATATCTTCACATGAAGATATTTTAACACAAACACATGATACTCTTTGCGCCCGGAACGGAAAGCCTCGCCCCTCCCTTACCTGGAAGCACGCAGAATGCATCAACAGCCCGATCAGATCGACCGCATCGTCGCCCTCTGGAATGAAGTACGTCCCGACCTGGACCCCTCGTCCACTCAGGTTATCGGCCGTATTGTACGGATGGAATATTTCATTACCCGCCGGGTACTGCAGGATCTGGCGCGCTATAACCTCAACGTCGGCGAATTCGACGTGCTGGCCGCACTACGCCGCCGTGGCGAGCCTTACCAGTTGTCGCCCAACCAGCTGCAGGGCATGGTGTTGATTTCCTCCGGCGCACTGACCAACCGCATCAACCGGCTGGAAGAAGCCGGCCTGGTCACCCGCTCGCCCGACCCGGAAGACCGCCGTGGCGTAATTGTGACACTGAGCGCCAAGGGTTTTGCCGTGATCGAAGAGGCCGTGGTCAATCATCTGGCGGCGGAAGCCGAGCTGATGGAAAACCTGGACGAGACCGAAAAAGTGCAACTGGCCGGCCTGCTGAAAAAACTGCTGCAGACCCAGGAAGACTGAAAGAACCAAGCTGTCGGCCACGGCGCTGCCAGACGCAAAAAGCCGCATTACTGCGGCTTTTTTCATTTATAGCGCCACCAGCAACAGCAGGTTAGCGCCACAGATCAGCAAGAACATCAACCAGCCCAGCAGCTGCATGGCCGGTGACAGGGCAAACTCACCCATCTGCTGCCGGCTGGCGGTGATACGCAGCAAGGGCCACATCGCCAGCGGCAATTGCAGGCTGAGCACTACCTGACTCCACACCAGCATCCGCCCCACCGCCCCCTCCCCCAGCAGCAGCACCCCCAACAGGGCCGGCAGCAAAGCCAGCCCACGGGTAATCAGCCGCCGCTGATAGCAGGGAATCTTGACTTGCAGGAAGCCATCCATGATCACCTGCCCGGCCACGGTGCCGGTAAGGGTGGAGCTTTGCCCCGATGCCAGCAAGGCCAGGCCGAACAGCAGCGCCGCCGCCCCGCCGGCCAGCGGCGTGATCAGCCGATAAGCCTGCTCAATGTCATCCACCACCGGCTGGCCAGCGACATGGAAGGCCGAACCGGCCAGCACCAGGATCGCCCCGTTCACCAGCATGGCCAGCAGCAGCGACAGCACGGTATCGACCCGGCACAGCGCCAGCGTGTCGCGCAGGCCATGTTGCCCGCCTTCTACCCGCCGGGTCTGCACGATGGAAGAATGCAGATACAGATTGTGCGGCATGATGGTGGCGCCAACGATGCCCAGGCCCAGCACCACCGCCTGATGCAGGTCAGCACCAGGACTGGATGGCAGCAGGCCACGCGCCACCGCCTGCCAGTCCGGCCCCACCATGAATACCTGGATGGCAAAACACAGCGCAATGGTGGCAATCAAGCCCAGCACCACCGCCTCGATCTGGCGGAAACCCTTGCCTTTCATCCCCAGCACGATCAGGGTATCGAAGGCCGTCAGCCCCACCCCCCAGGCCAGCGGCACGCCAAACAGCAGCTTGAAGGCCAGGGCGCAGCCCAGTACCTCGGCCACATCGCAGGCGATGATGGATAGTTCGGCACTCAGCCACTGCAACAGGCGCCCGGCCGGGCCGTAACGCTCGCGACTGGCCTGCGCCAGATCCATGCCGGTGACCAGACCCAGCCGCGCCGCCATCAGCTGCAGCACAATGGCCACCACGCTGGACAGCGCCACCACCCACAGCAAGCCATAGCCAAAACGCGAGCCAGCCTCGATATCGGTTGCCCAGTTGCCCGGGTCCATATAGCCGACCGCCACCAACAGGCCAGGGCCGGCAAAGCGGCGCAGTCGCTGCCACCATGCGGCATGGGCATCGATACGGATACTGCCTTGAACTTCGGAAGGGCAAAACGGCGCGGTAGCGGTACGCGGGAGGGAAAACATGCAACATCCTCAAACAGAAAGACCGAAAATGCGCGCTGGGCGCAGCGGCATCTACTGACCTAAAGGCAGGTTGACCCCTGCCATTTTTACCGATGCGACTGGGGTCCATGCCCAGTTTTTCTTCCAGGCACCGATCACCAGATTAGGATATTCCGGCCGGCCCAAGCTGCCGTTATAGCGGCCAAGGGCACGATAGAGGCTGCCCCGCTCGATATCCAGATAATGACGCAGGATGGTGCAGCCATAACGCAGATTGAGCGTGAGTTCGAACAGATTGTGTTGCGGATTGCCGATCTGGCGCACCCAGAAAGGCATCACCTGCATCAGGCCACGGGCACCAACCGGTGAGATGGCGTATTTGTTGAAGCCGCTTTCCACCTGGATCAGCCCCAGCACCAGCTGCGGGTCCAGCCCGGCGCGGGTAGCTTCGTACTGGATGGCGGTAAGCAGCCGCTCGCGCATCCATGCGTCCGGAATGCGCTTTTGCAGCCGGCGCGACATCTCGGCCAGCCAGGCCTGGCCTTCCTGCGGCGTATCGAACACCAGCCGTGGCGCATTGACATCGGCAATGGTGCGGCTCATGGCCGAAGCCACATTGGCCGCCAGCGCCTCCTCGCGCTGCGCACCCGCCCACGCCGGCGGCAAGGCCAGCATGGTGGTGAGGGCACACAGCGTCAGGAGGATTTTCATCAGGCGAGCTTGGCGAGCAGATGTTCCAGAATAGCATCTGCGGCAACCGGCGTTGCCGCGGCATCGCGACGCTGCTGGTACTCGACCTTGCCTTCTTTCAGGCCACGGTCGCCGATGGTGACGCGGTGCGGTGCACCGATCAGCTCCCAGTCGGCAAACATCGCACCCGGACGCTCGCCACGGTCGTCGATGATCACATCCACACCCTTGGCCAGCAGTGCGGCATACAGATCATCTGCCGCAGCTTTGACTTCGGCCGACCGGTCGTAGCCCACCGGGCAGATCACCACATTGAACGGGGCCAGGCTGTCCGGCCAGATGATGCCCTTGTCGTCGTGATTCTGCTCGATGGCCGCGCCCAGGATGCGGGTCACGCCGATGCCGTAGCAGCCCATTTCGAACGGTTTCGGCTTGCCGTCTTCATCGAGGAAGGTGGCGTTCATGGCGGCGGAGTACTTGGTACCCAGATAGAACACATGGCCCACTTCGATACCACGCTGGATGGCCAGCACGCCCTTGCCGTCCGGGCTGGGGTCACCGGCCACCACATTGCGGATGTCGGCCACTTCCGGCTCGGCACAGTCGCGGCCGAAGTTGGCGCCGGTGTAGTGCTGGTCGTCTTCGTTGGCACCGATGACAAAGTCGGCCATCTTGGCCACGGTACGGTCGGCAATCATGCGGCCCTTGAAGCCTACCGGGCCAAGCGAACCCGGATTGGCACCAAAGGCTTCACGGATCAGTGCCGGGCTGGCCATGGTCAGCGGCTTTTTGATACCGGCAATTTTCTCGGCCTTCACTTCGTTCAGTTCGTGGTCGCCACGCACCAGCAGCAGTACCGCCTCGCCTTCGGCACCTTCCACCACCAGCGCCTTGACCGTGCTCTTGATGTCGATGTTCAGGAATGCCACCAGGTCAGCAATGGTCTTGACCTTGGGGGTGTGTACTTTGGTGAGCGCGGCAGTGGCGGCAGGGCGTTCGCCAGCCGGTGCCACGGCTTCGGCCAGCTCGATATTGGCGGCGTAATCGGAGTCCGGGCAGTAGATGATGGCGTCTTCGCCGGTATCGGCAATCACCTGGAATTCGTGCGAACGGTCACCGCCAATGGCGCCGGTATCGGCCGCCACGGCACGGTAGGTCAGACCCAGGCGGTCGAAGATGCGGCAATAGGTGTTGTACATGTTTTCGTAGCTGAGGCCGGCGGCTTCCGGGCTACGGTCGAAGGAGTAGGCATCCTTCATGGTGAATTCGCGGCCACGCATCACGCCAAAACGCGGACGACGCTCGTCGCGGAACTTGGTCTGGATCTGGTAGAAATTGCGTGGCAGGGCGCGGTAGCTGCGCAGCTCGCTGCGGGCGATGTCGGTAATCACTTCTTCTGCGGTAGGCTGCAGCGCAAAATCGCGCTCGTGGCGATCCTTGAAGCGCAGCATTTCCTCGCCCATGGTGTCCCAGCGGCCGGATTCCTGCCACAGGCCAGCCGGCTGCACCACCGGCAAGGAGACTTCGATGGCACCGGCACGGTTCATTTCTTCACGCACGATGTTTTCCACCTTGCGCACCACGCGCAGGCCCATCGGCATCCAGGAATAAATGCCGGCGGCAACCTTGCGAATGAAACCGGCTCGAATCATCAGCTTCTGGCTGGTGATGTCGGCGTCGGCGGGAGCTTCTTTCAGGGTGGAAATGAAAAACTGCGATGCGCGCATGATGCGTCCTTGGTATTCGGCTAAATGGGCTTGATTGTAGCGTTTTGCAGCCTTGGCGGGAAAGCATCCTGTCCAGCGCTGCATGCTGTCAGGGTAGCAGCGGAAATTCCGTGGTGCTTTGTCGTTTTCCCCCTACATGGTGCAAGGTAAAAATGGCAGGAACACAGCATTAGCTTGGCGCTGCACCGACTCAGTAGTAACCTTCGCGCTCACAGGCCATCCGATTTTCTTGCGCCGCAACAAAACGGAAAGCGGATGGCGTTGCATGCTTAACTACACAAAGAACGCACACAAATCATGCAGGCTCACAATAAACAAGCCATGACCGGTCTGACGCTGGCTGCGCTGGGCGTGGTGTATGGGGATATCGGCACCAGTCCGCTGTATACCTTGCAGCAATGTTTCACCAGCCACAACATGGCCACCACACCGGATAACATCCTGGGGATTCTTTCCCTGATTTTCTGGTCGCTGATTTTTGTGGTTTCCATCAAGTATGTGGCTTTCGTGCTGCGCGCTGATAACCACGGCGAAGGCGGCATCATGGCGCTGATGGCGCTGGCCAGGCATTACATCACCCACTCGGCACGCTGGAAGGTAGTGCTGCTGGGCCTGTTTGGTGCCTCGCTGTTTTATGGCGATGCCATCATCACCCCGGCCATTTCCGTCCTGTCAGCGGCAGAGGGGCTGAAAGTGCTCAGCCCCAGCATGGGTCCGTACATCCTGCCCCTGGCCATCGTGGTGCTGGTTTTCCTGTTTATCCTGCAGCGCTTCGGTACTGCCAGTGTCGGCATGCTATTCGGGCCGGTCATGACTTTCTGGTTCTGCACGATAGGCGTGCTGGGACTGCTGCAAATCCTGCAAGCCCCTGCTGTATTGGCCGCCATCAACCCCCTGCATGCCTTTCGCTTCATCTACCAGCACGGTGTTGGTGCGTATCTGACCCTGGGTTCGGTGGTACTGGCACTGACCGGGGCCGAAGCGCTGTATGCCGACATGGGCCACTTCGGCAAAACACCGATCCGCCGCGCCTGGTATGGCCTGGTGCTGCCGGCACTGGTGCTGAATTATTTCGGCCAGGGTGCATTGCTGATGCTGAACCCCAAGGCCATTGAAAATCCCTTTTTCATGCTGGCCCCGCAATGGGCGCTGCTGCCGCTGATCATCCTGGCCACCCTGGCCACGGTGATTGCCTCACAGGCGGTGATTTCCGGTGCCTACTCGCTCACCCGTCAGGCCATCCAGCTGGGCTATAGCCCGCGCATGGAGATTTCCCATACTTCGGAAAAGGAAATCGGCCAGATCTATCTGCCCTTCGTCAACTGGGCCTTGCTGGTGGCCGTGCTGGTAGTCGTGCTGACCTTCCAGACTTCGGATAGCCTCGCTTCGGCCTACGGCATTGCCGTGACCGGCACCATGCTGATCACCACCCTGCTGTTCTTCGTGGTGGCACGGGTCAACTGGCGCTGGCCGCTGCCGCTGGCGCTGGGCATTACCATTTTCTTCGGCATCATCGACGCCGCCTTCTTCAGCGCCAACCTGCTCAAACTGTTCTCCGGCGGCTGGCTGCCGCTGGTGCTGGGCATGGTGATCTTCCTGCTGATGACCACCTGGAAACAGGGCCGCAAACTGCTGTTTGACCGCCTGCGCGAACAGGCCTTGCCGCTGGACAGCTTTATCGAAAACCTGGAAGCCTTCCCGCCCACTCGCGTACAGGGCACCGCGGTATTCCTCACCAGCACCCTGCACGGGGTGCCGCATGCGCTCTTGCATAATCTGAAGCACAACAAGGTGCTGCATGACCGCATCGTGCTGATGACCATCCGCACCGAGGATGTGCCTTACATCAACGATGAGTCGCGGCTGGAAGTGGTACAGCTGTCGCCATCTTTCTGGCGCGTGGTGGCCCGCTACGGCTTCAAGGAAGACCCGAGCGTGCTCAATGTGCTGGAACTGTGCGAAGCCGATGGCCTGGCCTTCGAGCTGATGGATACGTCCTTCTTCCTGTCGCGCGAAACCATCATCTCCACCGAGCGTCCTGGCATGTCGCGCTGGCGTGAGCGGCTGTTTGTGTGGATGAGCAAGAATGCCTTGCGTGCCACCGACTTTTTCCAGATTCCTACCAACCGGGTAGTGGAACTGGGGGCACAAGTCGAACTGTAGTCAAGCAACTACATCAAAAGGCAGGCTTTTCAGCCTGCCTTTTTTATTTGCCATGCCATATTCATGCAATGTAATCGATTACAAATCATCACCAAGCACCAGAAAATTACATAAAATACAGTCACTTGCAGCTAAAAAACCGGCAACCATCTCCGACCAGCACCCTGCTGACAACAAAAATGGCCGACGCAAAACAGTCGGCCACATGATGCAAAACGGGTGAAATTTTACTATGTAGTGGCAACACTACGCCGGCAGGTCGATTTCCCTTCGCACCCTGGCCCAGTCGAAGTAAGGGCCGGGATCAGTTTTACGACCTGGCGCGATATCTTCATGGCCGGTCATGCCGCACAAGGGCAGCTGAGCACGCAATTCGCGCAGTAGCGCCAGCAACATCTGGTACTGCGCGTCGGCAAAGGGCTCGAAATCGCAGCCCTCCAGCTCGATCCCTATCGAAAAGTCATTGCAACGCTCGCGCCCACGCCAGCTGGACACGCCAGCATGCCAGGCCCGCTGATGCACGGAAACAAACTGCAACAGCTGTCCGCTGCGCCGGATAAAGAAATGCGCGGAGACGCGCAAGTGCTGGATGCTGGCAAAAAACGGGTCTTCATCCGGATTCAGGCTATTGGTAAACAGCTGTTCCACCGCCTGCCCGCCATAGCGATACGGCGGCAAGCTGATGTTGTGGATAACCAGCAACTCGGCCACCCCGCCTTCGCGGGCATCGCAATTGGGTGAAGGAATCTGTCGCGCTTCGCGCACCCAGCCATTGGCATCCAGATGCACAGCCGGCTGCACACGGCCGGCCTGATAGACCATGCGCCACAGCACCAGGCCATCCGGCACCTTCCAGCGCTGCTCCAGCACAAAACCCGCCTTGTGATACAGCGCCACGGCTGCGGCATTGACCTCGGCGGTATCCACGCTGACTTCGTCGGCATCTGCCAGCAGATGGTTGAGCAAGCGGTAACCCCAGCCATCGCCAAAGCAGGCCGGGTCCACCACCGTGCGCTCGATATGCCAGCCGCCCTGCTGGCGCTGGCTTGCCACCAGCACGCCACGCAGCACATCGCCCTCGAAGGCACCCAGCACACGGTCCTGGCAGGCCATCACGGCGGCCAGATCCGGCCACATCAGCGGCAGCTGGGGATAATCCAGCCATTCGCGCTCCACCTGATGCGCCAGCAGCTGGATACGCAGGGCCTCGGCCACCAGCTGCGGGTCATCCAGCCGTATTGGCTTGATTTCAAAGGGAAGGTCCATTACTGCCTTTCTCGCCGGTCTTTGCCGTCGCCACATCACCGCCCGGCCTCCGCCAGCGTATTGCACTGGGCAAGCCACCCTGGCCGGGCGCACAATGGCCTATTGTGCCAGCAGCGCCGGCCGCTGCGAACCGAGTGCCGCGCATTTGAGCAGAATCATGGTTTTTTGCAATGCAGCACGGCACACTCGATCCATTCACCCAGCTTGAGGCTTCCCACCATGCTTACCCTGAATGATATCGGCAATACCGGCAGCGCCAGCTTCGAACAACCGCTGGACATGCTGCTGGCCTGCCATGACAAGATCCGCCGCTTCTGCGACCAGCTGGACAAGCTGCCCGGCTATATCGCCGAACATGGCGTGAATGAGGCGGTAAAGAACACCATCGACGGTGTCATCCGCTATTTTGACGTCGCCGGCCCTGCCCACCATATCGACGAGGAAGAGGAACTGTTCCCCATCCTGCTGGAGCGCGTCCCCACGGCAGCCCCGCGCATCGAACAGCTGGAAGCCGAGCACGGCTATCTGCATTCCTGCTGGAATGCCATTCGTGATGATCTGCGCGCCCTGCGCAATGGCGAAATCGACAGCATCAGCGAAAATGCCGTGGCCGAATTCGTGCGCCAGTATCGTGAACACGCCGCTTCGGAAGAGGCCTGGCTGATTCCCACTGCAGCAGCCACCTTGAATGCCGAGGAGTTGCGCGTGGCCGGCCAGCACATGGCCCAGCGTCGTCAGCAAGCCTGCTGAATACCCGCCGGTCCTAAAGCAAAAAAGGATGCCGCAAGGCATCCTTTCAAAACGCCTTCTCGCTTTCTGGAAGGAAAGCGGGGCTCCCTTGCGGGGCAAGGGCGGGGGGATTGGGAGTAGATGGAAAGGCTGCGGAGTCCATAAGTCAACTGGAAGGCCCGGCTTTGCCGGGTCCAGTAGAATCCTGCCAAATCACTCAGTCAGCAGCCTAAAAGGATGCCGCAAGGCATCCTTTTAGCGTTAGCGGCTGCCGCTAGTCTTAGGCCGTTAGTTGCAACAATGCAGCGAATGCATCTTCAAACAGCTTCAGGCCGTCCTGCTGCAGCTTGTCACCCACCGCCACCAGATCGATATCCGCCTCCGCCACCTCCAGCAGGGTGATCTGAGCCTGCTGCGCATCCTGCGGCAAGGTCAGCGCAGCCACGCCGTGATCGCGGAAGGCCGCCAGCGTGCCATCCGGCACGGTATTGACGGTTTCATCGCCAATCAGGCTTTCCACGTACAGCACATCGGAGTAAGCCGCGTTCTTGGTGCCGGTAGACGCCCACAGCAGGAATTGCGGCCAGGCACCGGCGGCCTTGAGCGCAGCAAACTCGCTGCCATGGAAACGCTGCTGATAGCGGGCGTAAGCCACCTTGGACAGGGCAATGGCGGCCTTGCCTTGCAGCGCAGCCGGCAATTGCGGGTCCAGCAGGCTGTCGACCCGTGACAGGAAGAAGCTGGCCACGGCCTTGATGCCGGACACCGGCTTGCCGGCGGCGTGGCGCGCGCTCAGGCCGTCGATATAGGCATCCCATACCGCCTCCACCTGCGGCAGGCTGAACAGCAGGGTGATGTTGACGTTGATGCCCTCGGCGGTGAGTGTCTGGAAGGCGCGGATGCCGGCCGGCGTGGCCGGGATCTTGATCATGGCGTTGGGGCGGCCGATCTCGGCCCACAAGCGGCGTGCCGCAGCCAGCGTGCCGGCTTCGTCGTGCGACAAGGCCGGGGAGACTTCCAGGCTGACATAGCCATCATTACCCTGGCTGCTGCGGTACTGTTCCAGCAACAGGTCGCATGCGGCCTGGATGTCCGGCACCACCAGCGCCTCGTAACGCTGCTCTGCCGTCAGTGCGGCATTGCTTTTCAGCTGCGCCAGATCACCCTGGTAGCTGGCATCGCTGCTGATGGCCTTGTAGAAAATGGCCGGATTGGAGGTCACGCCGGCAATGCCGTCTTCTTGCAGCAAAGTGGCCAGCTGGCCGGAAGCCAGCAGTTCACGGGACAGATTATCCAGCCAGATACGCTGGCCGAACGGACGAATGGATTGCAGACGATTCATGGTGTGGTCCGGGAACAGGGTAGTTTGCATTATGGAGGAATATCCTAGCGCGCCAGCGCAGGCAGGCCAAGCCCCAAACGCAGCGATTTTCCGCTAACTTGCATGGAAATCACTGACTAAAACGTCATCAACAAATGGTTTGAGGAAAGAAACGAAATCCAGATGGGCCGGATGGTGCAGATAAGCATCACGGGCGGCAGCATCGGCAAAGCTTAACAGCCAGCCGTGGCTGAAACCCTGCTGCAAGCCTTCCGGGCTGCAATCCGGCCCGCCAGCAAAGGACTGAATGCCGGGAATGAGTGCAGGCAAGGCGGCAAAGCGTCGGCTGATCTCGGCAATGTCAGACGGCGTGCTCGCCGCAGTAAAACGCAGCAACACCACATGATGCAGCATGGCCGTTCCTTAGCAGAAGGGAGACTTGCCATGCTACCTGCCATGAGGCGGGCTGGCGAGAGCTGGCCAGACTGCCGGCCCAGAACCTGCCGATAGTGGCCTGCGCTGCGTGCAGGCCACTCAGCGCGTCAATCAGGCGCGGTGGGAACCGTTTTCCGGTTCGGCAGAACGTTCGCGCTGGAAAATCACACTGAACGTACTGCCCTTGTCCGGTTCGCTCTTGATATCCAGCCTGGCGTTGTGGCGGGCAATCACATGCTTGACGATGGCCAGGCCAAGGCCGGTGCCGCCATTGCCACGGGAACGGCCACGGTCCACCCGGTAAAAGCGCTCGGTCAAGCGCGGGATATGCTCGCGCGGAATGCCGATGCCGCTGTCCTTGACGGAAAAACGCAGGCGTTCGCCTTCGGCCTTCCACGACAGGGTGATGGCGCCGCCTTCCGGGGTGTAACGCACGGCATTGGATACCAGATTGCCAAACGCCGAATGCAGCTCCTGCGCACTGCCCCACAGCCATTGGCTGCAATCCTTTTCCAGCTTGATCTGGTGACGGCCCTGCGACAGCCCTTCGGCCTCCACCATCAGGGTATCCAGCATCAGCTGCATGTTCACCTTTTCCGCCACCGCGGCCTTGGGGCTGTTTTCCAGCCGCGACAGCGTCAGCAGATCTTCCACCAGGCTTTGCATGCGCCGCGACTGCTCCATCATCATCGGCAGAAAGTGGCTGAGTGTGGCCTGATCCACTTCTTCCATGTCGGACAGTGTCTCGAGAAAACCGCCCACCACCGTCAGCGGCGTGCGCAGTTCATGCGAAACATTGGCGACAAAATCGCGATGCACGGTCTGCACCCGTTCCAGCGAAGTGATGTCGCGGCTGAGCAGCAACTTGCGCGTGGAGTCGAAGGGCACCAGCTGCACCGAGATCACCAGCTCGCGCGGCTGGGTGAACTGCAACACCAGCGGCTGACTGAAGCTGGCGTTTTTCATATAGGCATGAAAACTGGGCTGGCGGATGAGATTGAGTATCTGGTTACCCACATCCTGCTTGCGGTCCAGATTCAGGTGCTCCATCGCCATCGGGTTGATCCACTCGATGCGGTCATGCTCGTCCAGCACCACCACCCCATCCGGCATGGCTTCGCCGGCATTGATGAAGCGTTCCAGCACATTGGTCAGCTTGCGCTTGCTCTGCATCTGGGTACGCATGGTGCGGTACAGGGTCATGAACACCGTATGCCAGGCACCAAAGCCATCCGGCACCCGCTCGGCTGTGGGGTGGTCAAGCCAGCGCAGCAACAGGGCAATGTGATAGAGATGAAATCCCAGCCAGGCCAACAGGCTGAGACAGGCAGCGATCAGGCCTTCAATCGGGCCGGAAAAGGCCCAGAAGCCCAGGCCGATGAAGAGGATGACAATCAGCCAAACCAGGGTACGCTGCAGGAATTCTCGCAAGACTGCCTCACTGCTGAGTGGAGAAACGGTAACCTGTGCCGCGAACGGTCTGAATCAGGGCATCGTGGCCGGTGGTTTCCAACGAACTGCGCAGGCGGCGGATATGCACGTCGACCGTACGCTCCTCCACGAAGACATGATCACCCCACACCTGATCGAGCAGCTGGGAACGCGAGTGTACACGCTCCGGGTGCGTCATGAAGAAATGCAGCAGGCGGAATTCGGTCGGCCCCAGATCGATGGTGCCGCCATTGCCGCTGACGCGATGGGTGATCGGGTCCAGCCGCAAGCCCTGTACCTCGACCGCATCATCGGTCATCTGCGGCGCACGGCGACGCAATACGGCTTTGATGCGGGCCAGCAGCTCGCGCGGCGAAAACGGTTTGGTGATGTAATCATCAGCACCGGACTCCAGCCCGGTAATCTTGTCCTGCTCGTCGGAGCGGGCAGTCAGCATGATGATGGGGATGTGCTTGGTGCGTTCGTCCGAACGCAGGCGCTTGGCGATATCCACCCCGGAAGCACCCGGCAGCATCCAGTCCAGCAACACCAGGTCGGGCAGTGCATTACGCACCAGGGTCAGGGCAGCTTCGGCCGTACTGGCGCGCAAGACGTGATGCCCCGCCTGGGTGAGGTTAAAGGCGATCAGTTCCTGAATCGCCGGTTCGTCTTCAACGAGCAAAATATTGGCAGCCATGTATCGGTCCAGTCCCGGTTTGATTATGGCAAGGATAAAAACCAGCGATTACAGAAATATGACATTTCTTAAATAGTTGCCGAAACTTTTACCGCACGCGCCAGCACAGGGGGCAAGGCTGTCATCTTGCCATGCCTGATCCGGAAAACAGGCAAAAAAAACGGGCCTGCCACAAGGCAGACCCGGAATGGCCTTCGTCAAAAATTTGTTTGTCTGACTTGAGACCAGGGACAAAGAGATCACCAGGACAGTTTCAAACGGGTTACATGCAAATGAACCCATCAGCAACGAATCCGGACAAGAGCCATCCCGACGGGACAGTGCCGAAACAGCTCTGATACGGCAGGCATTGTACGGAGCAAGCAGCAATAATTTAATGTAAAAATATGGGATTTTTCGCATTAATGCCTTGTAAAATAGCTTTTTAAAGCCATTAAACTTTCGATTCGAAGCATGGATAAATTCGACAAAAAAATTCTGGCTGCCCTGCACGAAAATGCCCGTATCAGCTTTGCCGAACTGGCCCGCCGGGTGAACCTGTCGGCACCGGCCATTGCCGACCGGGTGGCCAAGCTGGAAGCACAAGGCGTCATCACCGGCTACCATGCCCAGATCGATCCGGCCAAGGTTGGCCTGCCCATTTTCTGCATGATCGAGCTGACGGTGAAACATCTGGAGTACTACGTGGTGCTGGAAAGAATCCGCAATATGCCGCAGGTACTGGAGTGCGCCTCCATCACCGGCACCAGCGGCCTGATGATGAAAGTGGCAGTCGATACCATGCCCAGCCTGCAGGCACTGATTGCCCAGTTGATGCAGTTTGGCGATACCAAGACCTCCATCATCATCGACATGCCGGTTGCACCGCGCATGCCGCAACTGCTCCAGGACGACTGAAAGCCGCGGCCTCCACGGCCGACACGGTGCATCCCAGGCAAAAAAATGGCCGAAGAATCGACGATTCTTCGGCCAAACTCTTGGGAGAGACCATATAGAAGCACATCTACGAACGAAGCACCCAAGCAGGCATCTTCTGACCAATGCCTGCCGGGTTTACTGCACCGGTTTCCCCCTGGCGGTTCTGACGCCACCAGGGAGAAACGGATTACTTGGCAGCCACCCAGGCCAGCGAGGTGTCGAGCATGCGGTTGGCAAAGCCCCACTCGTTGTCGTACCAGGACAGTACCTTGACTTCACGGCCGGCGATGACACGGGTCAGCGTGGAATCAAACACGCTGGAAGCCGGGTGGTGCAGGAAGTCACGCGAAACCAGCGGCAGGGTGTTGACGGCCAGCACGCCGGCCAGACGGCCCTTGGCCGCGGTGCTGATCAGCTCGTTGACCTCTTCCACCGTGGTGTCACGGGAGGAAGTGAAGGTCAGGTCAACCAGCGAGACATTGCTGACCGGGACACGGACAGCAAAGCCATCCAGCTTGCCTTTCAGCTTGGGCAGCACCAGGCCCACAGCGGCAGCGGCACCGGTCTTGGTCGGGATCATCGACACGGCGGCAGAACGGGCACGGCGCAGGTCGGAGTGATCAGTATCCAGCAACACCTGGTCGTTGGTGTAGGCGTGGATGGTAGTCATCAGGCCGCGTTCGATACCGATGGTGTCGATCAGCGGCTGTACCAGCGGGGCCAGGCAGTTGGTGGTGCAGGACGCATTGGAGACCACGGTCATGGCGCTGGTGAGTACATCGTCGTTGACACCGAACACTACGGTGGCATCAGCGTCGTTGGCCGGAGCCGAAATCAGCACGCGCTTGGCACCGGCTTCCAGATGCAGGGCGGCCTTGTCGCGTTTGGTGAAGATGCCGGTACATTCCAGTACCACATCCACGCCCAGTTCTTTCCACGGCAGCTCGGCCGGGTTGCGGATGGACAGCAGCTTGATCGGCTTGCCGTTCACCACCAGGGCATCGCCTTCCAGCGCAATGGTGCCACCGAAAGGGCCATGCACGCTGTCAAAGCGGGTGAGGTGTTCGTGCAGTTCCGGCTTGCCCAGGTCATTGATGGCCACGATTTCGATATCGCGGTCAGCAAAACGCTCCTGCCAGGCGCGGACCACCATGCGGCCGATACGGCCGTAACCATTAATGGCAACTTTCAACGTCATGATGCATCCTCCAAAATGATAATGGCGCAAGGTCATCTAAGCGTGCCCTGCGCCATTCAATTTCTGCTCCTTTTGCTCTGTAAGCAAGCGACTACAAAAGTAGTGTGCAGGCTACCAACAAAGCGGTGAAATCCTTGTCAGACAAGGCTCGCCGCCCTGTAGTGGCCGAATGCGCTCATGCCTGCAACAAACTGGCAAAAGGAGCAGGGTCTTCTGCCAATACCACATGTAGCAGATTGCCAGAAAATGTGGTCACACCACGCGCGCCCAGGGCGTGCAGGGCCTGTTCATCCACCAGGCTGGCATCGGCTACTTCCACCCGCAGGCGGCTGCCGGCCACGGCTTCCACATGCTTAACATTAGCTGCTCCACCCAGGGCCTGCAGCCAGTCATTGCGCTGGCCACTACTGGCCACGGCCCTGACGCTGCTCACCACCACCGCAGGGGCGGCGTTATCCGTCACCGCCCCCCCCTGCTGCAGAGCCGTGCGGATTTCATCAGAGATCAGATCGGCCTCCGGCCCCAGCACCACTTGCACACTGCCGGCTGCCGGCTTGATCAGCCCACGCGAGCCCAGGGCCTTGAGCGCGGCTTCGTCCACCTTGGCGTTATCCGCCACCTGCAGGCGCAGGCGGGTGGTGCAGGCATCCACCGACTTCAGGTTGGCCGCCCCACCCAGCGCCAGGATGAAGCCATGCGCACGCGCCGAGCCTTCCACCACTTGTACGGCAACTTGCGGGGCATCCTCCCGTCCCATGGTCTGCAGATTGAACTTGCGGATAAAGAAGCTGAACAGGCTGTAATACACCACGAAATAGAGCAGGCCCACCGGCAGCAGCAGCCACGGTTTCTGGGCAATGCCGAAGTTGAGCAGGTAATCGAACAGGCCGGCAGAGAAGCCGAAACCAAGATGCACGCCCAGCGCATACATCAGCGCCATGGAAACACCGGTCAGCACGGCATGGATGGCATACAGCACGGGAGCCAGGAACATGAAGGCGAATTCGACCGGCTCGGTCACGCCGGTCAGGAAGGCCGTCAGCGCCATCGAGAACAGCACGCCGCCCACCGCAGCCTTGTTTTCCGGCTTGGCCGCCCGATACATCGCCAGGCAGGCGGCGGGCAGGCCGAACATCATCACCGGGAAAAAGCCGCTCATGAACATGCCGGCACTCTTGTCACCAGCAAAGAAACGGGTCAGGTCGCCGTGCACCAGCTTGCCGGCGGCATCGGTGTAATCACCCACCTGGAACCACACCATGGTATTGAGGATGTGATGCAGACCGGTGACGATGAGCAGGCGGTTGAGGATGCCGTACAGGAACAGGCCGATTTCGCCAACGCCGATCAGCCATTTGCCCAGCGCATCGATACCGTTCTGCACCGGCGGCCAGGCCAGGCCTAGCAAGACACCCAGCAGCAGCATGGCAAAGCCGGTGGCAATCGGGACAAAGCGTTTGCCGCCGAAGAAGGCCAGATAGGTGGGCAGCTTGATGTCCTTGTAGCGGTTGTACAGCACACCGGCCACCAGGCCTGCCAGAATGCCGGCCAGTACGCCCATATTGATGGCGAAAGGCTTGCCCGCCGGATCAAGGTGCACCAGCGACTTGAAGCCCTCGTAGCCCAGCAGGGTGTCGGGCATCACTTTCAGCACCGCGGTCAGCACCATATAGCCGATGGCACCGGCCAGCCCGGCCGCACCATTGTTGTCGCGGGCAAAACCCACGGCCACGCCGATGGCAAAAATCAGCGCCAGATTGCCAAAAATGGCATCACCGGCCTGGGCCATCACCTTGATGTTCAACAGATCCGGCTGGCCCAGCCGCAATAGCAAGCCGGCCACCGGCAATACGGCAATCGGCAGCATCAGGGCACGGCCCAGCTGCTGGATGCCCGCAAACTTGTTCTGTGTACTCACCTCAACTCCTCCTTGGGTTTATCGGATGGCCTGCTGGCCATCCCGTTTTGTCCGCAAGCCGGCTCAGGCAGCCGGCCAACAGTGTTGTGCGCGTTGGCGTACTTCGTGGGCAGAAGACAGCAGCTGCATGGCGCGTGCTTCGCGCTGGCATGCGGCAAAATCCAGCACGCGGATGCGGCTCTTGATTTCCGGTACCAGGCCTGGACTGACCGATAGTTCGGTCACGCCCAGCCCGACCAGCACCGGTACCGCAAGCGGATCGGAAGCCAGGGCACCGCACACACCCACCCACTTGCCATGCTGGCGTGCGCCCTCCACCGTCATGGCGATCAGCCGCAACAGCGCGGGGTGCAGGGCATCCATCCGCGATGCCAGCGTGGCATTGCAGCGGTCCATGGCCAGGGTGTACTGGGTCAGGTCATTGGTACCGATAGAGAGAAAATCGGCATGACGGGCCAACTGGTCGGCTAGCAGGGCCGCGGCAGGTACTTCGATCATCACGCCCAGCTGTGGACGCTCGCTCAAGCCCAGTTGACCGGCCAACAGCTCCAGCCGCTGCCTTACCCGCAACAGTTCGTCGACTTCGCTGATCATCGGCAGCAGGATGCGCAGCCGTGACAGCGGCTGTACCGCCAACAGGGCGTTCAGCTGCATATCAAGCAGGGCCGGGTCGGCAAAGCCGCTACGGATGCCGCGCAAGCCCAGTGCCGGATTCGTCTCGGCCGGCAGCTGCAGATAAGGCAGTTCCTTGTCGCCGCCCACATCCAGGGTGCGGATGATGACGGGACGCTCCGGCATGGCATCCAATACCGCCTGATAAGCCTGTTGCTGCTCGGCGGCATCCGGTGCCTGCTGCCGGTCGATGAACAGGAATTCGGTCCGGGTCAGGCCCACGCTGTCCGCGCCATGGCGCAGGCCGTCGCGGGCCTCATCGGCATTGGCAACATTGACGGCCACCTCGATGCTGACACCATCCAGCGTGACGGCGGCGGCATTGGCGCAGGCCTGCATGTGTTGTCGCCGCTGGGCCAGGGCGGCAATGCGCCCGGCGGCCTCACTCAAGCTGCGCTCATCCGGTGCCGGATGACACCAGCCCTGGCTGGCATCCAGCAAGACCTGTTGCCCGGTACGCAGCTGCAGTGCGGACGGCCCGCATGCCACCAGGGCCGGAATGCCCAAAGCGCGGGCCAGAATGGCCACATGCGCCGTGGCGCCACCTGCGGCGGTAATCATGCCGGCCACCTTGTCTTGCGGCAGACTGGTCAGTTGCGACGGGGCCAGATCCTCGGCTACCAGAATGACCGGGGCGCTCAATTGCAGTGGCTGGCTCTGCTCGCCCAGCAGGATCTGCAGCAACTGACGCTGCAAATCGCGCAAGTCGGCAATGCGCTCGGCCAGCAGCGGATTGCCCAGCGCAGCCAGCAACTGGCACTGGGTACTGATGGCCTGGCGAAAGGCAAAACCGGCAGTCAGACCGCTGGCGATGCCCTGCTGGCAGGCCTGCAATAGCTCCGGGTCGTCCAGCAAGGCCAGATGAGCTGAAAAGATTTCGCTTTGTGCCTGCGCTCCACGGCGCAGGGCATCGTTGACGGACTGGCCTATCCGGCCACGCAGCTGCTGCAAGGCTTGCTGCAGCCAGCGTGCTTCCGGCAGTGGATCATCGGCCCATTGCGCCGGTTCCGGCTCGCGGCTATCCAGCCTGAGTACCGGAGCGATGGCCAGACCGGGCGCAGCGCACACGCCGCTCAACATGCCAGCCGCCACCGTAGGCCGAGCCACCGGCTGTGCCGTGGCATGCGCGCCCTGGCTACGGGTCTGCAACGCGGCAATGACGGCGGCAGCCGCCGCTGCGGCATCGCTGCCCTGTGCCAGCACCTCGACATCGTCCTCTTCGGCAACACCCAAAGTCATCAGTGCCACCATGCTTTTGGCGTTGACGCTATGTCCCTTGAACGCAACCTGCACCTGGGCGGCAAACGGCCGCGCCGCATTCTGTACCAGTGCTGCCGGGCGGGCATGCAGGCCGCCGGCATGCCGTACCGTGGCACGCCCATGGCTTTCGCTGGTCAGCTCGTTGGCATACGTAGTGGTGGCGGCAGGCAAGGCATGCAGACGCAGCAACGGCGTTTGTCCTGCCTGCGCCAGCCCGCTGGCGCGCTCGTCCAGCTGGTAGTGTTCGCCGTTGGCGATCACCAGCATGCTGATCAGCGAAGCTGCCCGGCGCGCCACGACATCCAGATCGACCTCGATCAAGGCCTGCCCCTGTCGCACGCGGTCGCCCTGTGCCACCAGGGCAGTAAAGCCGGCCCCACCCAGCTGCACGGTGTCGATGCCGATATGCAGCAGGATTTCCGCGCCATTGGCAGCAGTCAGTGTCAGGGCGTGGTGGGTGCGCGCCAACTGGCTGATGACGCCATCACAGGGGGCAAGCAGGGTGGAGGACAGGGGTTCGATGGCCAGGCCATCGCCCATCATCAGGCCGGCGAACACCGGATCGGGCACTTGCGGCAAGGACAGCAGCGGCCCGCTGAAAGGGGCCATGAGTTGCAGCGAAGGGTTCATCGACATCCTCCTGTCTAAGCCAGGAGGTGCCGTCCCGCAGGGAGGACTCCTGGCGTTCAGGCCCTGCCCGGCCTGCTGCGCCAGCAATAGGCGCAAGCCGGGCCGGACACGGCGCCAAACCGTGCCTGGTCTGTCATTGGCGGCCTGCTGGCAGCCATGTCTGGATCAGGCTTCAATGCGTGCGCGTTACCTTGGACAGATGACGCGGGGTATCGGGATTGAGGCCACGCGCCTCGGACAATCGTGCAGCCATCAGGTAGAAGCTCTGGATGGCCAGCAAGGGATCCAGTGCCTCGTCATCCGCAACACTGAGCGTCAGGTCACGGCTGGGCTCATCGGCCGGCGCGGCCAGCAGCACCCGCGCTCCACGGCCACGCATCTCGGCGGCCAGGGCAATCAGCCCCTGCTGCTCCGGTCCTCGCGGGGCAAACACCAGCAAGGGGTAGCCTTCGTCGATCAGCGCCATCGGCCCATGCTTGATTTCCGCACCAGAGAAGGCTTCGGCCTGGATGGCGCAGGTTTCCTTGAACTTGAGCGCAGCTTCCAATGCCACGGCAAAGCCGAGACCGCGCCCGACCACCATGATGCGTTCGGCACCAGCCAGCACCGGAATGGCAGCACTCCAGTCCTGGCGGCAGGCCTCTTTCAGTTGCTCCGGCAGCGCATCCAGCGCCCGCAGCAGGCCGTTATCACCCTGCCAGTGCGCCACCAGCCGGGCCACCGCCGACAGCGAGGCGATATAGCTCTTGGTGGCGGCCACGCTCTTTTCCTCGCCGGCACACAAGGGTAGCGACCACTCACAGGCAGCAGCCAGCGGCGATTCATGCTTGTTGACCAGCGCCACGGTGCGGGCACCGGCTTCGGCCAGGCGGCTCATGGTGTCGATCAGGTCCGGGCTCTGGCCCGACTGCGACAGCGCCACCGCCAGTTGTCCCTTCACCGCCAGCGGCGCGTGATGCAGGGTCACCAGCGACATGGGCAGGGACACCACCGGCACACCCAGGCGCTGCATGGCCAGATAGGCAAAATAGCTGGCAGCATGGTCGGAGCTGCCACGCGCCACGGTCAGCGCCAGTGTGGGCCGGGCGGTAGCCAGTTCGCGGCCCAGCACCGCCAGGCCCTCGTCGGCATACATGTGTTGTGTGGCCACGGCATCCGCCGCAGATAGCGCTTCTTCATACATCAGAGACGACAAGGTGTTCCCCTTCCAGGTAGACATCCAGCAAATTCAAGGCATCATCCAGCACCAGCACATCGGCCCAGGCGCCGGCTTCCAGCCGGCCACGGTCGGCATGGCCCAGGTAGTCGGCCGGATACAAGGACAGCCGGTGTGAGGCCTCGGCCAGCGGCAGCCCGATGGCCAGCAGATTGCGCAAGGCCTGATCCATGGTCAGCGTACTGCCGGCCAGCGTGCCGTCGGCAAGCCGCACTCCCCCCATGCACTTGGTCACCGCATGCGAACCGAGCTTGTACTCACCGTCCGGCATGCCGGCAGCGGCAGTGGAGTCGGTGACGCAGTACAGCCGCGGAATGGCACGCAAGGCAGTACGGATGGCGCCGGGATGCACATGCAGCAGGTCCGGGATCAGCTCGGCATATTCGGCATGCGCCAGCGCGGCCCCCACCATGCCCGGCTCGCGGTGATGCAGGCCGCTCATGGCATTGAACAAATGGGTAAAACCAGCCGCACCCTGCTGCAGCGCTTGCACGCCATCCTCGTAACTACCCAGGGTATGGCCGATCTGCACCCGGATGCCGGCATCGCTCAGCGCACGGATGATCTCCATATGGCCGGGAATTTCCGGTGCCAGCGTCAGCAGCGCGATGGGGGCCAGTTGACCCAGCTTGTCGATTTGCGACAGCACGGCACGACAAGCATCGTCCGGCTGGGCACCCAGCTTGCCCGGATTGATGTACGGGCCTTCCAGATGCACGCCCAGCAGCCGTGCCGTGCCGGGGGTGCGCTGACGGCAGCAAGGCCCCAGCGCGGCCAACACGTTTTCAATCTCGTCCATTGGCGCGGTCATGGTGGTGGCCAGCATGGCGGTGGTGCCATGCTGCGCATGCAGCCGGGCAACCGCTTCGGCCGCGCGGCCGCCTTCCATGATGTCCACCCCGCCGCCGCCGTGTACATGCAGGTCGATAAAGCCGGGCAGGATGTAACGCTCTACCGCGCGGCCAGAGGCCAGCCGGCCATCGATGGCGGCGATGCGGCCATCCGCACCCAGGGTGATCGTGCCGTCCAGCCAGCCATTGCCGCTCAGGATGCGGCCCTGCAGTACATGTTGTGTCGTCATCGTCTCAGTTCAGCGACAAAGTCGTAGTAATCGTTACGGCAATAGGTATCAGTCAGTTCTATTGCCAGATTGTCGGCATTGAAGCCGATCCGGGTAATCAACAGCATGGCCTCGCCCTGGCGGATGCCGGCCAGCGCCGCAATCTCCGGCGAGGCATTCACCGCCCGGATATGCTGCAAGGCGCGCACCACCGAGTGGCCAGCGGCATCCAGGTAGGCGTACAGCGAGTTGCCTACTTTATGCGGCTCTGGCAGATAGGCCACTGGCAATGTGGTCATCTCTATCGCCATCACCACGCCATCAGCCAGCCGCTGCCGCTTCAGCCGCGCCACCTGCGAGGTGGGGGACAAGCCCAGCTTGATCACCTCGTCGTTGCTGGGCGGATGAATGCCCCGCTCCAGCCATACCGACGAAGGTTCGAACCCGCGCTGACGCAGCTGTTCGGTAAATCCGGTCAGCCGCGACAGGGGCTGCTCCAGCCGGGGCGTGATAAAGGTGCCCGAGCCATGACGGCGGCGAATCAGCCCCTGCTCCAGCAATACATCCATGGCCTTGCGGGCAGTTACCCGCGAAATACCGAGTTCTTCAGAAAAAGTCCGCTCCGATGGCAGGGCCTCATCGGCCTGCCACCAGCCGGCATTAATGGCATCGGCCAGTTTTCTGGCCAGTTGCAAATACAGCGGGGTGGTGGATTCACCCTCGGGCTTGAGTGCACTCCAGCGATTTTCCATAAGCGGTCTGCATGTGGTCTTGACGATAACAGGCTCAATATCGCACTCATTCCCGGCTGCGCCTAGCGGCTGGATTGCTGATGAAGTTAATACCACTTAAATACCACGTCAATACCAATTTTCTCGAATCATCAGTAAATCCATGATCATTGGCAAAACGACAGGTAGTAGCTGCCACCAGCGCTGGGCATCTTGCAAGCACGGTTTGCTGGCTGCCATATCAAGTACAACCATTAATTGGTATTGAATTGGTAATAAATAACAAGCTAAACCGTGCAGAGCTTGCGGTATGAGCCGGCAGCTGCCGACGGCGGTGGCGTGGCCTGGTCCAGCAAATGGCCGTGCTGGCATTGCGCGGCCAGCGTGGCCAGAAAACCACAGCAACTGGTATGTGCTCGGACGCAGGCATGAAAAAAGGGCCGCTGCTTATGCACGGCCCTTTGCTAGTGAAGTGAAGCGGCCGCCACGGGCCGCAACAAGTGATCAGCGCTTGCGCCAGCTGATGAGAATGACCCCAGACAGGATGATGACCATGGCGATGATTTCCTGCTGGCCAACATGTTCACCCAGCAGCAATACCCCCAGCATCACCGCGATGATGGGGTTGACGTAGGCATAGCTGGTGGCTGCCGCCGGCGAAACAGTTTTCAGCAGATGCAGATAAGCGCTGTAGGCCAGCATGGAGCCGAAGATCGACAGATAGGCAATGGCTGCCCAGCCCTGCCATGACGGTGCGGCTGCCAGCCGTTCGCCCACCACAGTACTGCCCAGCAGCAGGGCCAGACCGCCAAAAATCATCATCCAGGCACTGCCCATCGGCCCCTTGGGTTGCACGATGACCCGGCTCCAGGCTGAACCCAGCGCCCAGCCGGCCGACGCAAACAGCAGCCAGAACGCCCCCAGCGGGCTGGCGCGCAGATTGGAACCCAGATTCAGTACCAGCATGCCCAGCATGCCCAGCGCGATACCCGCCCACTCACGCCGGGTGGCGCGCAGGCCAAAACAGAAACGGCCAAACAGCACGGTAAACAAGGGCACGGTGGCCACCACCAGCGCCGCCACCCCGGAGGACACCTGTTTTTCTGCCAGGGTGACAAAACCATTGCCGATGGCCGGCATCAACACCCCCAGAATGGCGGCCCCGCGCAGCTCCTGCCGGCTAGGCAGACGATGGCCACGCAGCAGCAGGAAAGCCAGCATCACGCTGCCGGCAAACAGAAAACGCAAGCCGGCCATCATGAAGGGCGGCCAGGACTCGATACCGATGCGTATGAAGAAATAGGTAGAGCCCCAGATCACATACAGGGCAAAGAAGGCTGACAGGGTCAGCATGGACAGCGAAGCGTGGCGGGAAGGCATGGCAGACTCGGGGATACTGGCCGCTTACCATGCCTTCCGCATGCAGAAAACTCAAGCCTTGCCGGGAAAATATCTGTTCTGCAGACAGAACAATCCCGGCCTTCTACCCTGCTGCCTAGCGGGTGGCCAGCCGCTGCAGGATGTTGGAAAACTCTTCCATATAGGTATCAAAGCGGGTAGCCAGCCGGTCGACATCGGTGGCAAAGCGGTTATAGGCCACCACCGCCGGGATGGCGGCGAACAGGCCGATGGCCGTGGCCACCAGTGCCTCGGCAATACCCGGCGCCACCGTGGACAAGGTGGCCTGGCCGGCATTACCCAGCCCGATAAAGGCATGCATGATGCCCCACACCGTGCCGAACAAGCCGACATAGGGACTGACCGACCCTACCGTCGCCAGAAAGGAAGTATGGCTGTCCAGTGCATCCAGCTCACGCTGGGCGGCAGCACGCATGGCACGGCGCGAGCCATCCATGATGTCGGACAGCTCGGCGCTGCTGCGACCGCGCAGCTTGAGGAATTCGGCGAAGCCAGACTGAAAGATGCGCTCCATGCCCACGGTGTCGTTACGCCGGTTGGCATCCTCGTACAGCCGGTTCAGGTCGGCCCCGCTCCAGAAATTGCGCTCGAACTCGTCACTGTGGCGTCGTGCCGCGCGCAGCACGGCAATCTTGTTGAAGATGAGCGCCCAGGACAGCACGGACACCACGGCCAGGCCGGCCATGACCAGCTGCACCACCAGACTGGCGTTCATCACCAGACTGAAAATGGAAATCTGCTGCACGATGTTTCCTTGTCTAAAAGCGCGGCCTAGCGCAAAACGCGGCCGCTGGCGAAATCGATGATGGTGGAAGGCTTTCTGCGCTTGCCGATACGGCCGGGCAGGGTCAAGACCCGCTCGCCAAAAGCCTGCCGGCAAGCACGGGCCGTCTTGAGCGAACGCTGACCGGCGCGGTTGGCCGAGGTCGACACCAGCGCCGTGCCCAGCGCCCGGCACAAGGCCGCAGCCTCGCCATGGGCGGTAATGCGCACGGCAAGCTGCGCATGGCGACCGCGCAAGGCCGGTGGCACTTGATGCGAGGCTGGCAACAAAAAGGTATAGGGACCGGGCCAGTAGCCGGCAAGTTCCGCCCATTGTGCCGCCGTCAGCGGCTGCACCAGATGGCGGATCTGGCTGACATCGGCAGCGATGACGATCAGGCCCTTGTGGTTCGGTCTGGCTTTCACCGCCAATACACGCCGGATGGCGCGCGCATCCTCGGGCAGACAGCCCAGGCCAAAACAGGACTCAGTGGAATAGGCAATCACGCCACCCGCTCGCAAGCGCGCAGCTGCCTGCTGCATCAGGCCGGCCTTGGGCAAGCGGCGACGGGACAACCGCAATGGCAGGTGGGACATCGGCGAACAAACCACAAAAAACAGAAGCTGCCATTGTAGCGGCAGCGTCCCCTGCGGCGAAACCGCGATCTGCTGCGATTTCAGTCTTTCTGGTTAAGATATTTGGCATTGATGCGCGCCAGCGTACCGTCGTGCTGCATGCCACGCAGCAATTCATTCAACTGCTGCACCTGGCTGTCCGGCATGGCCGGATTGCAGGCCAGATACAGCAAGGTGGTATTGAAGGTCAGCACGGGTTTGAGCTGACTGACCTTTTCCCGCGCCAGCAAGGAAGCACCCAGGTATTTGCCCGTGGCCCAGAAATCAATGCGACCGGCCAGCAGCTTTTTGACATTGAGCTGGTCGGTGTTGGCCAGATCCACATCAAAGCCACGGTCGATCAGGTATTGCGAGATGGCATCGCCGCTATAACCGCCGATCTTGAAGCTGCGCGCTTCTTCCAGAGACAGGATGGCATGCCGGTTGTCGGCACGGGCGTACAGCACCCAGGGGTTTTCCACCAGCGGGCCTATCCACTTGAACTGATGCTCGCGGCTATCGGTACGGGTGGTGGAGTAAAGACAGGTATTGGCTTCCAGCACCGTCAGATTGAACGCGCGTATCCACGGTAGCAAGCTGATGCCATAACTGACGCCAGCGCGTCGGAACAGCTCCTGCACGATGTCGGTGGACAATCCACTGATGTGGCCGCCCGTCCCCATCATGTTGAAGGGCGGGTAATCCTCGGTCAGCACCTTGAGCGGAGGGGCTGCCTGGGCCAACTGGCTGCACAACAGCAGCAGGCTGGCTAGATGAAGTTGGATGCGCATATTACCCCTCCCGAAACAACACAGGAATCATACCTGCGCCCTCAGTTCACCTTAGCCAAGGATGTGGACTTACGCTATCTGGTGCTTGTGTTGGCAAGAAATAGAGGTGAATGACAGCAGACTGATCCTCCCAAATGGCATGACCAGTCTGATAGATCACGAGTCAGACTAGCCCTAAAGTGAAGGCTTCGCATCATCAGAAAAGTGGCACCCATGCCCGACAGCGTGCAAATAGGTGCAAATGTATTCTTGCAGCAGGGACATGCCCTGCTTAAACAGGCCGAGAGTCTGTCAGTGGATTTCGAGCAGGCCGTCCAATTGATTGCTGCCACACAAGGCAAGCTGGTGGTCTGTGGCATGGGAAAATCTGGCATCATCGGCCGCAAGATTGCCGCCACCCTGGCCTCCACCGGTAGCCCCAGCTTTTTTGTTCACCCTGCAGAAGCTTTTCATGGCGACCTGGGCATGATTACTGCCCAGGACAGTGTGCTATTGCTGTCCTACAGTGGTGAAACCGATGAAGTCCGGAGGCTGCTCCCACACTTGCAACAGCTTGGCGTACCAGTCATCGCCATCACGGCGGTGGCTGTGTCTACACTGGCCACTGCCGCCGATCTGACGCTCCATGTCGATGTTCCCCGCGAGTGCTGCCCGAATAATCTGGCCCCCACCACCTCCACCACCATGATGCTGGTGATGGGAGATGCCCTCGCCATGGCGCTCATGACAAAGCGGGCATTTCAGCCAGAAGACTTCGCCCGACGACATCCCGGCGGATCGCTGGGAAAAAAACTGTTGACCCGGGTAGGCGACGTGATGCACCGGCACCCTCCCAGCTGCGCACTGTCGGCACCCTTCCGCACCATCGTCAACACGATGACACACGGCCAGTTGGGACTATCTCTAGTCGTAGACGAGGCACAAAAGACGCTGGGCATCATTACAGATGGCGATCTGCGTCGAGCCATGGAACAGCATGAAGCACTCGGCCAGTTGCAGGCGCACCAGTTAATGACACCCGACCCACTCACCATTCCGCAGGACGCGCCATTAGGTGCAGCCCAAGAAAAAATGGCACGTCACCAAGTCACCGCGCTGGTGGCAATCAACCCTCAGCACGTAGCAACAGGGGTCATCAGGCTGCTTGACCTGTGCACATGAAACCGCAACTGGACCTGATCCGCCGCACCGTGCTGGCGTTGTTTCTGCGGGAAATGAAAACCCGTTTTGGCAAATACCGGCTGGGCTATCTGTGGTGTCTGCTGGAGCCGTTGGCGCATATAAGCATCTTGCTGCTGCTATTTGGCTACATCATGCACCGTAGTATTCCTTCCATTCCGTTTCCACTGTTTCTGTTGTGCGGAGTGCTGCCATTTCTGATGTTCAACCAGATCGTCTCCCGCTCCCTCAATGCACTTGATGCCAATCAGGGCCTGCTCAGCTACCGCCCGGTGCAAGCCATCGATCTGATATTGGCACGCACTCTGCTGGAGGGTGTCATTGGTACGGCAGTCTTCTTGCTGCTATTGCTGTGTTTGGCACTAGCCGGACAGAACATTGCACTGGATCAGCTCCCTGCACTGTGTGGCTACTGGTTGTTGCTCTTGCTCTTCAGTTTCAGTCTGGGCCTGCTGTTCATGCTGCTTGGCCATGCTTATCCAGAAAGTGAAAAGCTCATTCCGCTACTGATCAAGCCACTGTATTTCCTCAGCGGGGTGATGTTCCCTCTGGCACTGGTGCCTGCACCATATCAGGCCTATTTACTGTGGAATCCACTTGCACATGCGTTGGAACTAATCCGCCACGCTCTGGTGACATCCTATCCGGCAGACCATGTCCATGGCAGCTATCTGCTGCTGTGGACCCTTGGCCTGCTGTTTTTCAGCCTGCTGTTTTACAAAGGCCGGGCCAATGCCCTGCGGCGCTCATGATCCGTTTCGAGAACCTTTGCAAATCGTATAAGACTCCTGCCGGCCGGCATTACTTGTTCCGACAGGTCAATCTGGAAATTCCCTCTGGCAAAAGCGTTGCCCTGCTCGGGCGTAATGGTGCCGGCAAATCCACTCTGCTGCGGCTGATCGGCGGTATGGATCGCCCAGATCATGGGCGCATTCACAGCAATAAATCTATTTCTTGGCCAGTCGGCTTATCCACTGGCTTCCAAGGCAGCATGAGTGGTCGGGAAAACGTCAAGTTCGTGGCACGGCTATATGCCAAACCACATGAATTGGCTGCCAAGGTAGGTTTTGTAGAAGAGTTTGCCGAATTGGGGCGTTACTTCGACATGCCACTCAAAAGCTACTCTTCCGGCATGCGCTCACGCCTGGGCTTCGGACTATCCATGGCTTTCGATTTCGATTACTACCTGCTGGATGAAATCACCGCGGTGGGCGATGCCGTATTCCGACAGAAAAGCGCCGCACTGATCCAACAGCGCCGCCAGCACAGCCAATTCATTTTTGTCTCACACAATTTCGAGCAACTACGCCAGTTCTGTGATGTCGCCCTGCTGCTAGATAGCCAGGGCCTGCGCTACTTCGATGATGTTGACCTCGGCATCGCACAATACCGGGCAGAGAACCATGTCTGACACGCCAGCGCTGCTGCTGCGCTTGCGTGGCAAATCCCTGACGCTGTGGTGCATCGTCCTGCCACTGACATTACTTGGTGTGTATCTGCTGCTGGCACAGCCACGCTATGTCAGCGAATCTCGCATCGTGGTGAAACAAGCGGGCCAAGCCAGTAATGCAGAACTGACGCTGGGCAGCCTCATCGGCAGTAGCTTCAGTAATAGCACCCTGCGCGACGATGCAATGCTACTGCAAGAATATCTGCTATCACCGGACATGCTGTACCTGGTCCAACAGCAGTTCAACTTGCACCATGCCTTTGGTAACGCCGGTGTGGATTGGTTCTACCAATTGCCGGCCGATGCAAGCAGGGAACAACTGCTGGACTACTACCGCCATCGGCTCAGCCTGCGCTTTGACGACAAGACCGGCATGCTGATCGTGCGCAGCGAAGGCTTCACGCCTGCCGCAGCCAAACATTTGAACCAAATCCTGCTTAAGGAAAGCGGACGCTTCCTCAACGAGCTTTCCCACAAGATTGCACGCGAAGAAATGCAGTTCGCCCGCCAGGAAACCGACCATGCCTATCTAGCGCTGGGCCAGGCGCGTGAACGACTACTCCGCTTTCAGAACCAGCACCGGGTCATCAACCCGATAGAGCAAGGCTTGGCGGCCAGCCGCATGATCGCCGAAATGGAAACCCGCCAGGCACAACAAGAAGCAGAACTAGACAATCTGCAACGCTACCTGCAGGCAGATGCTCCCCAGATCGAAGCCGCGCGGCATGCCCTGAGCGCATTGAAACAACAAATCGAAAAGGAAAAAGCCAAGCTCAGCGCCCCCTCCGGTGATCGCCTAAACCGCACCACTGCTGAATATACCGAACTCAAGGGACGACTCGACTTTGCCACCGATCTCTACAAGCTAGCACTCAACAGTCTGGAAAAAGCCCGGGTCGATAGTGGCCGCAACATCAAAAGCCTGGCAGTTATTGCCACTCCCAGCCTTGCAGAAGAGGCCGAATATCCGCAGCGCGGGTGGTGGCTGATCAGCGCCGCACTGGTACTGCTACTGCTGTGCGGCACGCTAAAACTGGCCATCGCCATCATTGAAGACCATTACACCTAGGCAACACACTCATGCGCATCTCATCCCAACACGCACGGACAACTGCGCTGCCCACAAGCCTCGCGCTACTGCTCGGTCTGGCATGGCTGGCCTCTGGAGCAGCAGCCTTGGCCGCGACCAGTGTTGAAAACGCTGCTACTGCTCAAGCAGCCACGGTTTATCCGGGAAAAGCAACTTCCAACATGTTTGGAGCGCAATTATTCGACGGCCATTTTAGCCAGATACAAAGCAGCGGCTTCAATCCAGACTACCGGATCAGCCTGGGTGACCGCATCAATCTGCGCCTGTGGGGGGCATTTCCCTACGACGGCCAATTGCCAGTCGATCCACAAGGCAATATTTTCATCCCCAATGTTGGCCCAGTCGCAGTGGCTGGCGTACGCAATGCCGAACTGAACTCACACATCAACCAACAACTCGGCAAAGTGTATAAATCCAATGTGCGCATGTACGCCAGTCTGGATACGGCCCAGCCGGTCAAGGTCTTCGTTACAGGCTACGTCAAACAACCTGGTCTCTATGGCGGCCTGGCGGCCGACAGCCCACTCAGCTATCTGGACAAGGCCGGCGGCGTTGACAGCGCCAGAGGCAGTTACGTGGATATTCGCATCTTGCGCGCCGGACAATTGCGACTGCAGATCGATCTCTACCGCTTCCTGCTGGACGGACAACTGGATGTTACCCAGTTTGCCGATGGTGACGTGATCGTCGTAGGACCGCGTCAGCATACTTTCGCCATGCGTGGCGAGGTGTACAACGCCTATGACTTCGAATTTCCCCATCCCAGCATCACGCTGCAGCAGGCTCTGGCCATGGCCAGGCCAAAACCTGGCGCCACCCACGTCAGCATTGTGCGTGGCCAGGGTAGCGCGCGCCGCAGCGAATACCACGCACTGGCTGCCATCGATGGGCTGCAACTGGAAGACGGCGACCAGCTAACCGTCACCGCCGACCGCTATGCCGGCACAATCCAGATCCGCGTGGAAGGAGCTCACTCCGGCGAACATGCCATCGTTCTTCCCTATAGTGCCAGTATGGCCGACATCCTTGTCCAACTGCGTGGCAACCGCATGTCGCAAACCAGTGCGCTACAACTGTTTCGCCATTCCGTCGCTCAACGACAAAAGGAAATGCTAGACGTCGCGCTCAACAAACTACAGGAAAGCGCACTCTCCGCCCGTTCTGCAACCAAGGAAGAAGCCGATTTACGCAGCAAGGAGGCCGAGCTGATCAGCAAATTCGTCGAGCAGGCAAGGAAGGTCACCCCCAAGGGGCAAGTGATTCTGAATGAAGAGAATCTCAGCAGCACCCTGCTGGAAGATGGCGACATCATTCGCATCCCTGAAAAGAGCAGTGTGGTGCAGGTACATGGCGAGGTGCTGTTTCCCAATGCACTGAGTTGGCAGCACGGCCTGAGCGCAACTGACTATATCAAACGCGCTGGCGGTTTCATGCAAAAGTCGGACGATTCTCGCATCGTGATTATGAGACAAAGCGGTGCAGTCATTACAGAACGCAACCCACCCATTCTTGCCGGCGATGAAATAATGGTATTACCCAAAATAGAAGCAAAGAACATTGAGATAACGCGTGGAATAACCCAGATTTTGTATCAAATTGCTGTTTCTGCCAAAGTAATATTTTCATTTTAAAATTTATACATTTATTTTCGGTAATAAATATGAAGCCTTTTCAATTAAAAACAAATCACACATCAACCATGCTTGAAGTGATCATTCCATTCCGCTGGACTGACAAACGTCCAGATTTGTTAGAGAGACTAAATTACCCATTAATGGACACGCAGCGGCCAAATTCTGTCCACTTCACCATAGCAGATGATGGCTCACCGAATCATATACGCCTGGAACTAGAAAAATTATGTCAACGCTACGGATATAACTATCTGCACATTGAAAGTGAGCTTGACCCCGTCTGCATGAGTAGAGCACGCAATATTGGAGCATGTGCCATTCCATCTGAATTCATCATGTTTCAAGATGTCGACTTAATGCCTTACGATGGATTTTATCGCGATGTGCTCAATGAAATACAAATACAAAACTTAACCAATAATGCATCTCTTTTCTTGATGTTTGGTGTCATCTATCTTACACAACCCGCCACCGAGCTTTATCACATCACTCCCAGCCATCTGCGCAAGAATTTGTTTATTCAACACCTACTTAACGAGAACACCAACCACATAGAAAAATTCTCTACCGGCACATCCGTGACTGTATTCAACCGAAATTATTACCTATCACGGGGTGGTTATGATGAAGATTTCATAGAATGGGGTTATGAAGATATCGAATTCAACACACGCTGCATTCGTGCGTCGCGCTACTTCCCCCTTCCGGAAAACTTCTTGACCGACAATCAATCATTTCGTCACATCAACCGCTATCAAGGCTGGAAAAGTATTTATAGGCTTTTTGGCGACATTACCTTTCAGAAAGGAATTGTTTTATTTCACTCCTGGCATGCCATTGATGACCATTCCGGCTACATGAAACGGAAAGCCATAAATAAGAAATTATTTGAAGAGAAAGTAAGGAAATTTAGTTCACGAGGAGAAGAACCCCCTCCTCTTGCCGCACTAGACAAGGGAAAGACATTATGTTTTTCCTTAACAAACCCATTTATTTACAATAGGAAAACTGCTCCTTTTTTTGGAGAAATTTTCTGCGAAGACGAAAAAAACTTCACCGCAAGCACATTAATATCATATATTAAAAAACACAAGATAACCCGAGTACTTTTCCACAACCCTTATGCAAACGAACATCGCCAGGAATTATTTGAAACCATAAAGAATAATAATATTTCATTTTTAATTGCCGAGCGAGGCGCATTACGTAATTCGATCTTTTTTGATGACACTGGCTTCAATGCAGACAGTGCAAGATTCAGCGAGGAAATCTGGAACAAACCCATCTCGGAAAACGAAAAAAATTTCATTAGTAATTATATTATTGAAGAAAAAACACTAGACGAATCACTAGAAAAACAGCCTGCACTACTAGGCATAGAAGCAACAAGAAAAAAATTAATGTTGCCAAGACATAAAAAAATAATTTTCATTCCACTACAAAGACCAAGCGATACGGTTATAACCCATTTCTGTAAAAATATAGGTGGATATAATGGATTTATTGATCTTGTCAGAGGTGCGATGAATCGGCTCCACGATGAATATGTTTTTGTTATCAAGAAACACCCTCTCGAGGATGAAACCCCTGACCTGCCTGGCGCTGTTTTCGCAAATAACATCAATATCAAGGATTTGCTTGCCATCAGTTCAGCAGTGCTTCTCATCAACTCGGGGGTTGGGATTCTCGCCATGCTCTATGAAAAGCCGATCTTACTAGCCGGCGAGGCATTTTATGGCTCTCCACTACTGAATCATCAAGTCACAACCATTAATGATATTGAAAATGGACTGAGACATTTCCAACCACGCCAAGAAGTCACTTTACGATTCCTGAAATACTTGATCATGGATTATTATTCATTTGGCTATTTCCAAACCCGTGAAATACCATGGCAAGGAACTGGCCGCATGACCATTACAACCTCTATTGATTTTTACCAAATAAGAATACCAGGACAAACCGGGATCAATTATTACCCGCAAGAAAAAACCGTCCCGCAAAGTTCAATTTTATTTGATCGCCACCGCACCCCAAAACCAGCTCAATCGCAGCCCATTACAACAGAAAAGCAAAGCATTAATATTCAACCCAAAAAAAATGGGACAGAAATGGAAAAAGCAATGGCCAAGCCCCTACAATCTACCCGCGAGCGTAAGATAAAAAAATTACGCGAAGACCCTCGATCATTCTTATTAGACTCTCGCTATCGTCTGCTTAACCTACTTGGCAAAATACTCTGATGGCAAATATTTCAATGCTTGGCTTTGGCAATGAGCTTCACAGCGCAACGGCGTTGGATAATCAACCAAGCCTACGTATTCAAACCAAAGGAAATAATAATAAAATTATTATTGGTCGTGAATGTAAACTAAACGAATTAAACATCCAAATTGAAAGCAATGGAAACATGCTACACATTGGGGATTCGTGCCGACTAAAAGGCAGCTTTATCATGAAAATTGCGGACGGCAATCAAATAAAGATAGGAGATGATTGCACCATAGGCGGAGCTAATTTGATATGTGGAGAGGGAAGCCGCATTATTATTGGTACAGACTGCATGCTGTCCTGGGGAATTGAAATACGTTCAACAGACTCTCACGCAATTTTTCAATCCAGTGACGGGAAGCGGATTAATCCTGCAGCCGATATTCATGTGGAAAACCATGTCTGGATTGGCGCACACTGCACCATACTCAAAGGAAGCCATATCGGAAGCAACTGTGTTGTGGGGATTCACTCTCTGGTATGCGACAGCTTTCCCGATAGTGGTCAGGTCATAGCCGGTATTCCTGCCCGCGCTATTCGACAAGGCATCAACTGGGACAGACGCTTGCTGGGATGAGCCAAAACACATATCGCTACGGTGATAATATCGCCATCCGCTCATGGCGCTTGTTCAATTTGCCGGGGTTGGAAACACTGCTACAGCGCCCTTGTCATTGGTACCCTCTGGGTTGCTACCACAAGCCAAAGCAGCGCATCTGGGCAGGCTGGGGGCATAAACCGGCAACTAAGTCGCTACGCCGGCATGCCCAGTACAGTGATGGGCTCTATCTGGCACTGGAGGACGGTTTCATCCGCTCACTGGGACTGGGTGTGCAGGGTTCCCCCCCCTGGTCCATCGTGGTGGATGATCTTGGTATTTACTATGACGCCAGCCAACCGTCCCGGCTGGAGGTTCTGATCAGGCAATTGATCGCCGACGGCGTGAGCACTGCCGAGCCGGAACGACAAGTGGCCGCACAAGCTCTGCTAGATGATGCCGGCCGTGGCATAGACTTGTTAATGGCTTACCGCTTATCCAAATACAACCACGCACCAGACTTCGCACCACCAAAGGCCTGGCAGCACGATGCGGTACTGGTGGTCGATCAGACCGTGGGCGATATGTCCGTACTTTATGGCAATGCTGATGCCGACACTTTCCGGCAAATGTTGCGTGCCGCCATGCAGGAAAACCCGACCAAGCAGATCTGGGTAAAAACACATCCAGATGTATTGTGCGGCAAGAAGCAGGGCTATCTTACCCGGCTAGTCGGAATGGAGGAGCGCGTAAAGCTGCTAGGCGTTGATGCCAACCCACTTACGCTACTGCCACATGTTTCGCAGGTTTACACCGTCTGTTCCCAACTGGGCTTTGAAGCCCTGCTATGTGGAAAACCAGTCATTACCTTCGGCCAACCTTGGTACGCCGGCTGGGGTCTGAGCGATGATCGTCATTCTTTGGCTGCCGATCTGGCCCAACGACGGGGAGCGGCAACGCTGCAGCAATTGTTCGCTGCAGCCTATCTGCAATACTGCCGGTACCTGCATCCGGGCAGCGGAGGACCAGGCACGCTGTTCGATGTCATTCAACACCTGCGTCGCCAGAAAACTATCAATGATCGCCTACGCGGGGAATTGGTCTGCATCGGCATGAGCTGGTGGAAGCGGGCAGTGCTTACACCCTTTTTGCAATTGCCTTCCTGCAAGCTGCGCTTTGTGGGCTCTGCCACGGCACTGCGACACTCTTCCGCTACGCCGGTACGCAAGATTGCCCTATGGGGCAGCGGCCAGCCCGCTGCACTGCAATTGGCACAAGAGCGGGGCTGGCCGGTGCTGCGGATAGAAGATGGCTTCATCCGCTCAGTGGGTTTGGGTTCGAACCTGACTCCGCCCCTATCACTGGTACTGGATGATGAAGGCATTTATTTCGACCCGCGTCAGCCCTCTCGCCTGGAAACACTACTGGCTACACAGCAGTTTGAAGACATGGATCTGGTAGAAGCAGAAGCACTACGGGCACAACTGCTCGGCGCCGGGCTAGGCAAATACAATGTTGGTCAGGATGCATTACAGCTCCCCCTACCCAGGCCCGCTGTCGTCATTCTGGTGGTAGGGCAAGTGGAAGACGATGCCTCGATTCTTACCGGCTCACCATGGATACATACTAATCTTGATCTGCTCAAAGCGGTACGGCGGGCATACCCAACAGCGTTCATCGTTTACAAACCACATCCCGATGTAGTCAGTGGCAACCGCATTGGCAGCATCGCGACTGAAGACAGCGCCGGCTTGGCTGACATGGTCACGACACAGTGCGATATGCATCTCTGTTTACAACAGGTGGACGAAGTACACACCATGACCTCGCTCACGGGTTTTGAAGCATTGCTGCGCGGCAAGCATGTGGTTTGCTACGGTCTGCCTTTTTATGCCGGGTGGGGTCTGACTGAGGATGTGTTTGCCCATGTTCCACTGGCAAGTGGCGCGATTCATCCAGCCTGGAAACGTCGCTCCAGACGCCTGGTACTGAAGGAGTTGATTGCCGCCAGCCTATTGCTCTATCCCTGTTATATCGATCCCGTCAGTGGTAATGCCATCTCAGCCAGCCAGGCAGCCACTCTGCTTTCCTGCCAGAAGGTCGACAAAACCACGACCCGCCTGCATGACAATTGGCTTTCCAAACAACTGGGCAAGCTACGCATGCTCTGGCGCAGTGTCATGCACTGACTAAGTGCCGGCATATCTTGCAGCTGACTGATGTCTATCGCCGTGCATCCAGGATATTTCCGGCATGCCAACCAGTATCCGGTAACAGATTCATTCTGCATTTTCGGTTGTACTTAAGCTGCCAGAGGCAGCAAGACACATGTCACTGGCAAGGTATCCGAAACCGTGCAGGAGCCGCATTTGCCGCCCAACAATTTATCACGATCCCGCCCGATGATACCGCCGGACTCCACCGGCACAGGATGGGAGACTTTTTCCTCACTTTCGGCAGCACATACTCCTGCACTACAAGCCCTGCTCAGACACAGGAGCATATTGCTGCTGCAAGGGCCAATGGGCATTTTCTTTTACCAGTTCAGTCGTTGGTTGCAACAACGCAAATACATGGTTTACCGCGTGTTATTCAATGGTGGTGACTGGCTTTTTTATCGGAGCGGGCAAGCAGAACATTACCGCGGCAAGCCCGAAGAGTTTGCCATCTGGCTACACGCCTACCTGGCCAAACGAGGCATCGAGGCCATCGTCTGCTTCGAAGACTGTCGCCAATATCACCAGGTCGCAGCGGCAATTGCTGAACAGTGCAATATGGCATTCTTTGTATTTGAAGAAGGCTACCTGCGCCCGGATTACATCACACTGGAACAAGACGGTGTAAATGCACGCTCATCGCTAGCTAGATATTCCGATTTGCTGTCGACTCCTGTTCCAAACACACTTCTTCCGGCCAAACCGGTTAAAGCATCTTATTCGCGCATGGCGATGTCGGCGGTAGCGTATTACAGCGCCTGCTGGCTGTTGCATTGGCGCTATCCGCATTACATACACCACAAACCACTCCAACCAATACCTGAAGCATGGCGATGGATACGCTCTGGGCTGCGCAAAATGCTTTATGTTCTTACAGAATACCGGCTACGTAGGGACATGCTGAATCTGCGGCAGAACCGATTCTTTCTGGTCGCCCTGCAAGTATTCAATGATAGTCAGGTGCTGCATCACAGCAGCTACGATGATGTGCGCGAGTTCATTATCCAGATCATCACGTCCTTTGCCGGCCATGCAGCACACGATCACCACCTGCTGCTGAAACACCACCCGATGGATAGGGGGCACCGGCATTATCAGCAACTGATACAACAGGTCGCGCAACAGCAAGGCGTCAGCCACCGTGTGCATTATCTGCATGATGCCCATCTGCCATCACTGCTCAAAGCCAGTCGAGGAGTAATTACCATCAACAGTACAGTCGGTCTGTCGGCCCTGTATCACGGTAAACCAGTCATCACGCTGGGTAGCGCGCTGTATGACATAGCTGGGCTGACCGCGCAGTGCCCACTAGCTGCATTCTGGCAGTGCACGCCGACACCAGATCCACAGCGCTATCAGCAGTTACGCCTATCATTGCTACACCATACCCAGCTCAATGGCTCTTTTTATGGTCAGTGCCACTGGATGGCTCCCCAGACAGGCTCCGCCCCTGCATCATCTCGTCATCGTGTCAGATTCATTCTCACCATGCTGATGGTAATGGCCTGCCAGTTGCTGTGGCCGACCTGAAACCTGCGCATGCCAGGCACAGCAGCGCATGGCCGGGGTTTCGCTGTTGAAGCGGGCCAGCCAGTAGCCGACGCGCCGCCAGCAGCGGCGCTCGTGTCGAATGAAACGCAGCAGGGCATGGCCCCAACTGTCGGGCTCCGGGGATGTGGCGTTTGCATGGTGCTGACAGAACATTTTTTTCTCCTGGACACAGGCGGCTTCGATGAAAAAAATATAGCCCCGGGCCGGTGAATATCCTGTCAAGAGATGGCTGTCTCCTATAAAAAAGTCGCAAAAAAAACGGCAGCCTTGCGGATGCCGTTCACTGGATGGCGCGGATGAGTTGCGCTTATTTGGGCCGGTTGATGGCCTTGCTGCCAATGTCACGACGCAGCTGGCAACCATCGAAATGGATGGCATCGGCCACGGTATAGGCCTTGGCCTGTGCCATCTTGACACTGTCCCCCAGGCCCACCGCACACAGCACGCGGCCGCCATTGCTCACCACCTGCTTGCTGTCGTTAAAGGTGGTTCCGGCATGGAACACCATGCTGTCGGCGGTTTCGGCCGGCAAGCCGCTGATGACATCGCCCTTGCGCGGTGCTTCGGGGTAGCCGGCGGCAGCCAGTACCACACCCAGCGCCACACGGCGGTCCCATTCAGCTTCGACCTGATCGAGCTTGCCGTTGACACCGGCCTCCAGGAGCACGGTGAAGTCGGACTTCAGGCGCGCCATGATGGGCTGGGTTTCCGGGTCGCCAAAGCGGCAGTTGAATTCGATGGTAAACGGGTTGCCGTCCTTGTCTATCATCAGCCCGGCATACAGGAAGCCGGTATAGCTGTGGCCATCCTTTTTCATGCCTTGCACCGTCGGCAGGATGATTTCGCGCATCACGCGGTTGTGTACCTGCGGAGTCACCACCGGTGCCGGGCTATACGCACCCATGCCGCCGGTATTCGGGCCAAGGTCGTCGTCCAGCAGGCGCTTGTGATCCTGGCTGGTGGCCATCGGCAGCACGTGATCGCCATCCACCATGACGATGAAGCTGGCTTCTTCGCCCTGCAGGAAGTCTTCGATCACCACGCGCGCACCGGCACTGCCCATCTTGTTGCCGACCAGCATGTCGTCGATGGCGGCGTGCGCTTCTTCCAGCGTCAATGCCACCACCACACCCTTGCCGGCAGCCAGGCCATCGGCCTTGATCACGATGGGCGCACCCTTGCCATCGACATAGGCATGCGCCTCGCCAGCCTCGGTGAAGGTCTGGTAGCCGGCAGTGGGAATGCCATGGCGCTGCATGAAGGCCTTGGCGAAGTCCTTGGAGCTTTCCAGTTGGGCGCAATACTGGGTGGGGCCGAAGATTTTCAGGCCGGCAGCACGGAAAGCATCCACCACACCGGCGGCCAGCGGGGCTTCCGGGCCGACCACGGTCAGCTGGATGTCTTCGCTGCGGGCAAAAGCGACCAGTTCTTCATTGCTGGTGAGCTGGACATTGGTGAGATTGGGGTCGAGCGCGGTGCCGGCATTGCCCGGTGCCACAAACACCTTGGAGACGCGGCTGGACTTGGCGATGCGCCAGGCCAGCGCGTGTTCGCGGCCACCAGAGCCGATTACCAACACTTTCATCTTGCGAGATCCTTCATCGTTGGGCGACAGGCTTGTTGCCGTCGCCGGCATTGTGCCGCAGCCATGGTGGGACTACGGTCAGAATTGTACATTCAAGCTGGGGGGAAACGGGTAGTTTCCACTGTTTGCATCCGGCAGCAACTGGCGCTGGCCGCTGACCGGCTTGCCGTCGATGCGGCCCTGCCAGCGGATGTCCAGCGGGTAGAAACGGCCAACCGGCTGGCCGGCTTGCTGTAGCAGCTGCCAGTGCACCTGCAGATCGGTCAGCGCCGGGCAGCCGGCAGCGCCGTCATCGGCACAGACACCCTTGTTGTCGGCCTGCTCGGTCAGACGGCCCATGCTGCGGATGTCGCTGGCCGTGGCATGGAAAAACTCCACCGTGCTGGCGGTATAGCCTTGCTGCACATAGCCGCTTTGCAGGACCCAGCCCCACTCCTGCGGCCCCAGTTGCACCACCCGGGCAGCAGCGGCCATGCCGTTGGTCCCCATTTCCAGCTGTTTTTCGGTTTGCAGCACGAACTGGCCATCTTGCAATACAAAGCACAACAGCCGGCTGATGCCGGAGGCGGCAAAGCTGTCCATGCCCTCGCCGGCCGAATCTGCCGTATCTGCCACAAAGGTGCTCAGCAACAGCTGGCGGCCCTGGCCATCTCGCACCAGCTGCAAGGGGCCAAACACGCCGACAAACGGCCCCGGACTATTGCTGGCCTGCGCCTGCAGCTTCCACTGGCCCGGTTTGGGCCCGGCCTGCATGCCCTGGCTGCTGCGATAGACCGCCACGGCCTGTTCGGCCAGCCGGTTCAGGTCCGGCGCACGCACCACGCTGGCAGGGGTCACCACCGGGGTAGTCGCCGGCAGCTCCAGCCAGACAATGCCGGCGGCCAGGCCGACGATCAGCACAATCAGCAGCATGATCCTGTTGGTCTTGTTCACGGGGTCTCCGCCAGGCGCTGGCGCAATAGGGCACTGCGCTCCCCGCCGCCAAGGCAGCGGGGAGGCGGGCACGGCTTAGTGACGGAAATGACGCACGCCGGTCAGCACCATGGCGATGCCATGCTCGTCGGCGGCGGCGAACACTTCTTCGTCACGCATGGAGCCACCCGGCTGGATGATGGCCTTGATGCCCTGCTCGGCGATCACGTCGATGCCGTCGCGGAAGGGGAAGAAAGCATCGCTGGAAGCCACGGCACCTTGCAGGCTCAAACCGGCATCCTGTGCCTTGCGGGCGGCGATACGGGTGGAATCCACGCGGCTCATCTGGCCGGCGCCGATGCCGACAGTCTGGCCCTTATTGCAGAACACGATGGCATTGGACTTGACGAACTTGGCCACGCGCCAGGCGAACAGCAGGTCGGACAATTCTTGCGGAGTCGGTTGACGCTTGGTCACCACGCGCAATTCGTCCAGCGCCACATTGCGGATGTCTGGGGTTTGTACCAGCACACCGCCGCCCACGCGCTTCAGTTCGAAACGGTTGGCACCGGCTTCCAGCGGAATTTCCAGTACGCGCACGTTTTTCTTGGCGGCGATGATGGCCTTGGCTTCTTCGGTGAAGGACGGGGCGATCAGCACTTCCAGGAACTGGCCGGTTACCGCTTCCACGGTTTCGGCATCCACCGGACGGTTGAAGGCGATGATGCCGCCAAAGGCGCTGGTGGTATCGGTGGCGAAGGCCAGACGATAGGCGCTCAGGGTGTCACCGGCCACGGCCACGCCGCAGGGGTTGGCATGCTTGACGATGACGCAGGCGGTTTGGTCGAAGGTCTTGACGGCTTCCCAGGCGGCATCGGCGTCCGCGATATTGTTGTAGGACAGTTCCTTGCCCTGCAGCTGGCGGTAGCCGGAGATGGTGCCGGCGGCCGGGTCCAGATCGCGGTAGAAGGCGGCGGACTGGTGCGGGTTTTCGCCGTAGCGCATGTCCTGGACCTTGACGAACTGGGCATTCAGGCGGTTCGGGAAGGCCACGCGTTCCGGCTTGCCGCTTACCACGCCATCGGCCAGGCTGGTCAGGTAGTTGGAAATGGCACCGTCGTAAGCGGCGGTGTGGGTGAAGGCCTTCTTGGCCAGCTCGAAACGGGTGGTCTTGGCCAGCTTGCCGTCATTGGCTTGCAGCTCGGCAGTCAGCGCGGCGTAGTCGGCGGCATCGGTGACGATGGCGACATGGGCCCAGTTTTTGGCAGCGGAGCGCACCATGGTCGGGCCGCCGATATCGATGTTCTCGATGGCGTCTTCCAGCACACAGTCCGGATTGGCGATGGTGGCTTCAAACGGGTAGAGGTTGACACATACCAGGTCGATATTGCCGATATCGTATTCGGCCATCTTGGCCACGTGTTCCGGCAGGTCGCGACGACCCAGGATGCCGCCGTGCACCTTGGGATGCAGGGTCTTCACGCGGCCATCCAGCATTTCCGGGAAGCCGGTGTAGTCGGATACTTCGGTCACCGGCACGCCGTTATCGGCCAGCAGTTTGGCGGTGCCGCCGGTAGACAGGATGTGCACGCCCAGTTTGGCCAGTTCCCGTGCGAATTCCAGAACACCGGTCTTGTCGGAGACGCTGATCAGCGCGCGTTCGATTTTGGTCATGTTTCTCTACCACCTTGGCTAATGAATGAAAAAAACTGGTCAAGCTTGGACCTGATGCCCGCATCAGGTCTGGTCGGGTATGTCCTGCCTTGGCGGCAGGCACAAAAAAACCGGCCATCCTGTGTGGGGTATGGCCGGTTTATCTTCATATCAAATCATACGACTTCATTTTTTTACGCAGGGTATTGCGATTGAGCCCCAGCAACTCGGCAGCCCGAGTCTGGTTGCCCTGGGTGTGTGTCAGCACCACCTCTATCAGTGGCTTTTCCACGCAGGCCAGCACCATGTCGTAGATGGAGGCGGGAATCTCGCCGTCCAGATCACGGAAATATTGTTCCATCGCCAGCCGTACCGACTGGGAAATATGTTCGTTGTTTTGCATGTTTATTGTTCTGTCTTCAGCATTTCGTGTGAACACTGCTGCTCCGCCCCGATGTCGGCCCCGGGCACCTTTACCGCCGTACTGCCCTGCCGGCTAGCCTGGCAGCGACTCCTGCGACAGGGAGTCATATTCCAGCCGCTCGGATTGCGCGGCCAACTGATCAAAGTAGCCGGCCACCGCCTGCCGTTGCGCGCCGGTGTCTTCCAGCTGGTACATCGCCTGGCGAAACTCGTTGGAGCCCCTCAGCCCCTTGGTGTACCAGGCAATATGCTTGCGTGCGATACGGCAGCCGGAGTATTCGCCATAAAACCCGTACAGATCATCCAGATGCTCCAGCATGATCTGGCTGATTTCACTCACCTGCGGTGGCGGCAACAGCTCGCCGGTGTCGAGGAAGTGCTGTATCTCGCGGAAAATCCACGGCCTGCCCTGCGCTGCCCGGCCTATCATCACCGCGTCGGCCCCGGTGTACTGCAACACCTGCTGCGCCTTGAGCGGGGTATCGATATCACCGTTGGCAATCAGCGGAATGCCGATGCTGGCCTTGACCGCACGGATGGTGTCGTATTCGGCGTCTCCCCGGTACATGTCTTCCCGGGTGCGGCCATGCAAGGCCAGCGCGGCAATGCCGCAGTCTTCTGCCAGCTTGGCCACCCGCAGGGCATTACGGTGCTCTGGGCTCCAGCCGGTGCGGGTTTTCAGCGTAACCGGCACCTCCACCGCCCTGACCACCGCTTCCAGAATGCGTCCGACCAGCGCTTCGTCGCGCAAGAGCGCTGAACCAGCCGCCACATTGCACACCTTCTTGGCCGGACAACCCATATTGATGTCGATGATCTGCGCACCCTGCTCGACATTGATGCGCGCGGCCTCGGCCATCTGCTGCGGGTCCGAACCGGCGATCTGCACCGAAATCGGCTCCACTTCGCCGGCATGGTCAGCCCGGCGCAAGGTCTTGGCGGTAGCCCACAGCGATTTGTTGGAGGTAATCATCTCCGACACCGCCATGGCTGCGCCCATTTTCTTGCACAGCATGCGAAACGGCCTGTCCGTCACACCGGCCATGGGTGCCACGATCAGCCGGTTTTTCAGGGTATGAGGACCAATGCGCATCAGGATTTTCTGCGGTCAAACAAGCAAAAGGGCGGCCATTGTAATGCTTTTTTTTTGAGCAGTAAAAACCTTTTTGCTTATTTTTTGAGCAAGGTCGATAGCGAGAAGAAATGGTACAGCCGGGTACTGCTGGAGGGGTGGGGATTGGAAGTCAGCCGATAAGCCGGGTTCTGTCGTTGGACAGTCATTCTTCTAGTACTGCCGTTACCGACAGTCTCAAGCAACCTACCCGGGGACAACGCGAGCCACGTTAACGCCCCCCTATTTGGTCTTGCTCCTGATGGGGTTTAGCCTGCCGTCCGTGTCGCCACGTCCGCGGTGCGCTCTTACCGCACCTTTTCACCCTTACCTGTGCTGACAAGTCAGCCATCGGCGGTTCAGCTCTCTGTTCCACTTTCCGTCGCCTCACGGCGCCCGGCCGTTAGCCGGCATCATGCTCTACGGAGCCCGGACTTTCCTCCCCGCCCCTGCTTGCGCAGCGGCGCGGCGACTGTCTGTCTGACTTCCAGCCGGCAGTTTACCTGAAGCAGATCAAACACGCGGCATTTTTTCCTGCAGCGAAATAGCATTCATTTATACTAAGCGGTCATTTTTGCGGGGTTCGTTTAAGAATGGAGCTCAATCAGGCCAAGCTGTCGCGCTTGCAGCTGCTTGGCACGCTGGTCATCATTTTCTTGCTGGCATTGACGCTGGCAGGCTATTTCCTGCTGACCAGCTGGACAGATTTCCATTCGCGTCAGCAACAGATCGAAGGCGATGCCTACCAGCATGCCCGCGACTACCTGCAATCCGCTGGCGATCACACCGCCCTGACCTTGCTGGCCCTGCGCGATCACTCCACCGACACCCTCAAGCAACAACTGAAAGAACAAGTCGACCAGGCCTACCATGTGGCCGAAGGCATCTGGCAGCGTGAACACCAGCGTTTGCCGGAAGCGCGGGTCAAGGGACTGATTGTCGAGGCACTACGCCCGCTGCGCTTTTTCGAAGGGCGCGGCTATTTCTTCATCGACACCATGGACGGACGCTGCGTCTTGCTGCCCACCGCGCCGGAGCGCGAAGGCAGCTCGCTGCTGGACAACCGCGACGACCATGGCCGCTACATCATGCAAGCGCTGATCGACTCGGTCAGCAACCCGGAGCAGCAAGGCTTTACCGCCTATCGCTGGTATCTGCCGGGCAGCCACAACATGTCGGAAAAAGTGGCTTATTCGCGCCAGTTCACCCCCTATCACTGGGTCATCGGCAGCGGCGAATACATTGCCAATGTCGAGGCCAGTCTGCAGCAACGGGCCATTACCCTGCTCTCCCGCATGCACATGGGGCGCGATGGTGATGATTTCATGGTGGTGGACGACCAGGGGATTCTGCAGTTTTACCCCGCCGATCCTGCCTTGCAAGGCAGGCATTACCTGGCGCTGCAACCCGAGCTGCGCAAGCGGGTGCTGGAAGTCCTGCAACTGGGCAAGCGTGGTGGCTTCATGGAGTACGCCGTGCGCGAAGCCGGCAGCGCCAATCCGGTGGCCCACCTGGCCTATGCCCGCCATTTGCCGGGCTGGGAATGGACCATGGTGACGGCCATGCATATCCAGTCGATTCGCGACGGCAGCGTGCAGGCCCGCCAGCAACTGGACCAGCAATTGCTGCGCCGTATCGATACCACCCTGCTGATGACCCTGCTGGCCATGGCGAGTGCCGCGCTGTTTTCCTGGTTCTTCGTGCGCTGGATGAATGCACTGGTGGCGCGCTACCAGCAGGATTTGCGCCAGAGTCATGCCGAGCTGGAAGCCAGCGCCCGCGAGCTGAAGCTCAGCCATTTCATGATTGACCACGCCACTGATCTGGTCGCACTGCAAGCGGCCGATGGCCGGCTGGTCTATGCCAATCGCGCGGCACTGGATTGTCTGGGTGCCGAAGCGGCAGGACAGCAGCAACTGAAAAAACAGCTGTTTGCCCCGGCCGGCGTCAGCCTGCCGCACACCTTCGAAACCCGGCTGCAATGTCGCCAGGGGCATCTGCATCTGGAAGTGACCCTGACCGGCATCGACTACCACGGTGACAACTATCTGTGCGCCACCGCCCGCGATATCAGCCAGCGTCACCATGCCGACCGCCAGCAGCGGCTGGCGGCCAAGGTGTTCGAATCCAGCAATGAAGCCATTCTGATTACCGATGCCGATAACCGCATCCTGGCCGTCAACCGCGCCTTCAGCCTGATTACCGGCTTTGACGAGCAGGAGGTACTGGGGCTGACCCCGGCCCTGCTGGCTTCCGGCCAGCACGATGCCGATTTCTATAGCCGCATGTGGGACAGCCTGGCCAGACGCGGCCAGTGGTCAGGAGAAATCTGGAATCGCCGTAAAAACGGCGAAGCCTTCCCCGAGTGGCTGAATATCAGTGTGCTGACCGACGAACAGGGCCAGATCACCCACCACGTGGCGCTGTTTACCGATATCTCCGAGCGCAAGGAACACGAGGCACGCATCCAGCATCTGGCGGAATATGACGCCCTGACCGACCTGCCCAACCGCATCCTGGTCAACGACCGCCTGCAGCAAGCCATCCGCCTGGCAGAACGCCACGGTGGCCAGCTGGCCGTGCTGTTTGTCGATCTGGATCATTTCAAGAACATCAACGACACCCTGGGCCACAACAGCGGCGACGAGCTGCTCAAGCAGGTGGCCAGCCGCCTGTGCGGTGCGGTACGCGAACTGGATACCGTGGGCCGCACCGGTGGCGACGAGTTCGTGCTCATCCTGCCGGCCATCGCCCAGCCGGACGAGGCGGCCCAGGTTGCCGAGCGCATCCTGCGCGCCATGCAGGCACCGTTTGATATCGATGGCAATGCCCTGGTGGTGGGATGCAGCATCGGCATCAGCCTGCTGCCGGGTGATGGCGATGACATCCAGACCCTGCTGATGAATGCCGACCTGGCCATGTACCATGCCAAGGCCCATGGCCGGAATACCTTCCGCTTCTATACCCGCGAAATGAATACCCAGGTGGCAGACCGGCTGCAACTGGAAAACCGGCTGCGCCGGGCGCTGGAACAGGATGAGCTGTTCCTGTTGTTCCAGCCGCAATACGACATCCACAGCCAGGCGCTGATTGGCTGCGAGGTATTGCTGCGCTGGCAGGACCCGGTAGAAGGATTGATCATGCCCGGCCGCTTCATCCCCATTGCGGAAGACAGCGGGCTGATCGTGCCGCTGGGGCGCTGGGTCATGCGTGAAGCCTGCCTGCAGATGGCACGCTGGCAGGCACAGGGCCTGCAGCTGCCCAAGATCGCCGTCAATGTGTCGGCCCGCCAGCTGGCACGGCTGGACTTCACCGACGAAGTGCGGGATGCGCTGCAAGAGAGCGGCCTGCCCGGCCATTGTCTGGAAATCGAGGTCACTGAAAGCACCCTGATGGAAGACGCCGACCTGGCCTCGCGCCAGCTGGCCATCCTCAAGGCCATGGGGGTGCGGCTATCGGTCGATGACTTTGGCACCGGCTACTCCAGCCTGGCCTACCTCAAGCGCTTTGCCCCGGACACCATCAAGATCGACCGTTCCTTTGTCTGCGACCTGCCCGGCGACAGCGAAGACGCCGCCATCGTGTCCGCCATCATCCACCTGGCGCGGGCGCTGGGCATGAGCACGCTGGCCGAAGGCGTGGAAACCGTGGAGCAACGCGACTTCCTACGCCAGCTGGGTTGCGGCGGCCTTCAGGGCTACCTGCTGGGCAAGCCACAGGACGCCAGCGCCATTGCCCGCCAGCTAGGCGAGCTGGTCAGCTGACAGCCGGCCCTCCGTGCGGGCCAGCTCGGCCGCCTGCGGACGCGGTATCAGCAAGGAAGTCAGCCAGGCCAGGCACACAATGCCCAAGCCGGCGAGCATGCCGCTGGCAGCAGCGGGAACGCCCGGCAGCCAGACAGGCAGCGCAGGCAAGACAGCAAAGCTGAGCCCGGCCCCCAGATTGAAGGCCCCCGCGTTCAGGCCGGGTAACAGCCCCGGATATTGCGGCGGCGACAGCACCACGCCCAGGCCATTCAGCATGATATTGGCCGTACCGGCATAAGCCACGCCGGCCAGCACGCAGGCAGCTGCCATCCACCACAGCTTGTACAGGCCCAAAACCAGCATCAGCACGATGGCCAGCATGCTGCCGGCCAAGCCCAGCCGCAATACCCGGCCATATCCCCATTGCGGCGCCAGCCGCCCCGCCCATGGCCCCACCAGCCAGCCCACCAGCGCATAGGGGGTCAGCAACAACCAGGAAGCATGATCCGCCGCCAGGCCAAAGCCACTGCCCGCTTGCTGGGCATGCGCCATCACCAGGCCATTGATGATGGCGAACACGCCGCTCATGGTCAGTATCGTGGTCAGCAGCAAGGCCCAGGTGCTGCGCTGGCGCAGGATATCCAGGGCCACCAGCGGCTGCGGGCTGTGCTGCTGCCGGCGCAGGAACAGCGCAAAAGCCACTAGCGCCAGCAAAACCATGCCACCGATGCCGCCCCACTGGGCCGGGCCTGGCGAGGCCGCCAGATTCAGCGCCCACAGCAGGCTGGCCAGCGTCAGCACCAGCCACCCCACGCCGGGCCAGTCCATGGCTGCCCCGGCTGACGGGCGCGACTCGGGTGCATACCTGGCAACCAGCACACAGGCCACGGCGGCGACGATGGCAATGCACCAGAATACCGCCCGAAAACCGAAGTGGGTCGCCAGTAGCCCTCCGGCAATGGCATCGATGCCGGCGATGCCACCATTGACCGCCGTGATCACTCCCATCAGCAGGCCGTAGCGCCGGGGCTCATTCACCTCGTGGTAGAGCATCAGCAGACAGATCGGCACCACCGGGCCGGCTACCCCCTGGACCAGCCGGGCCAGTTGCAGTACCGCGATGGAAGGTGCCAGTGCTGCCAGTACGCTACCACCCAGCATGATCAACAACATGCCCAATAACACGCGCCGCCGGCCCAGCATGTCGCCCAGACGGGGCAGAAACAGCGAAAACAGGGCGGCAGCGGTGAAAAAGGCCGTCTGCGACATGCCTACGGCGGCATCGCTGGCCTGCAATTCGCGGGCGATGGTCACCAGCACCGGGCTGAGCATGCTGGCATTCAGCTGAAACGCGATACAGGCGGCCAGCAGCGCTGTCATCAGGCTGGCGATGGAAGGGGCGGACCGGTTCATGACTGCCCCGCGCCGATACGTTGCAAAGCGTCAATGACCATATCCCAGAAGTAGGCATGGTCCAGCTGTACCGCAACCTGGGTATGGCAGTCTGCTGGCGGCGGCGCACGGAAATCGGCCACGGTCATGCCCAGTGTCAGCGCACCCTGTAGCTCCACATCCAGCGGTGCCTTGCGCACGGTCATGACCTGCGGGTCGATGACATAGGCCACGGCACAGGGGTCATGCACCGGCGGAGAGGTAAAGCCCTGTTCACGGCGGTAGGTCTCGCCAAAGAAGGCCAGCAGTTCCTGCACGAAGCGGGCCGGGGCCGTCCCCAGCGCGGCAATGCGCGCCTGTACATCAGGGGTGGCCAATGCCTGGTGGGTTAGGTCCAGCCCCACCATGGTGAGCGGCCATGCTGTGTGGAACACGATGTGGGCGGCCTCGGGATCGATCTTGATATTGAACTCGGCCACCGCGCTCCAGTTGCCGGTGTGATAGCAACCACCCATCAACACCACCTCGCGCACCCGGCTGGCAATGCGTGGCTCCTTGCGTACCGCCAGCGCGATATTGCTCAGCGCGCCGGTCGGCACCAGCGTGATCTCCCCCGGCGGGTACTGCATGATCAGCTCGATGATCAGATCCACCGCATGGCGCGGATCCAGCTGGCGTCGTGGCGCTGGCAACTGCGGGCCATCCATGCCGCTATCGCCGTGGATGGAGGGCGCCACTTCGATTTCCCGCACCAGTGGACGTGGGCAACCCGCAGCAATGGGGACCTGGATGCCCGCTATTTCGGCCACGGCCAGCGCATTGCGCGTCACCTTTTCCAGTGTCTGGTTACCGGCGACCGTGGTGACCGCCAACAGTTCGATGGCCGGACTGCCGTGTGCCAGCAGCATGGCGATGGCATCATCGTGGCCAGGGTCGCAATCGAGGATGATCTTGCGGGGCATGGGGTGTCCTTATGCGGGCGATGAAAACAGGGCTGCCATTGTGAACCGGCGACCAGCCCGGTGAATGCTGGCGCAAACGCCAGTTTCCACCATCAATCCGCCGTGGCGGCCGTGGCCGGCCCCAGCCAGTGTTCCACCAGCCGTACCCAGAAACTGGCGGCCAGCGGCAAGGCCTGGTCGTTGAAGTCATAACCGGGGTTGTGCACCATGCAGCCGCCCTCACCATCGCCATTGCCGACAATGAAGTAGCAGCCGGGCACCTGCTCCAGCCAATAGGCAAAGTCCTCGCTGCCGGTCAGCGGCTCCAGATCGCGGATAACGTTGTGTTCACCCAGCCACTCGCTTGCCAGCAACATGGCCTGCTGGGTGATGACATCATCGTTGACCAGTACCGGGTAGCCATGCTGAAACCGCACCTCGGCCCGCGCGCCGAAACCGGCGGCATGCTGCTCGGCCAGTTGGTGGATACGCTGGTGCAGCAGCTCACGCACGGCCGGATTCAGCGCGCGTACGGTGAGGCGCAATTCGGCGCTGGCAGGAATCACATTGGCAGCATCACCGGCCAGAATGGCCCCCACGGTGAGTACGGCGGTTTCCAGCGGTGGCACATTGCGCGAGACGATGGTCTGCAATGCCAGCACCAGCGAGGCGGCCACCACCACCGGGTCGACGGCACGTTGTGGCATCGCGCCATGGCCACCCGTGCCGTGGATCAGAATGGTGATGGTATCGGTGGAGGCCATGAAGGCACCGGCACGGAAACCCAGCTTGCCCAGCGGGATGCCCGGCATATTGTGCAGGGCGAAGATGGCATCGCAGGGAAAGCGCTGAAACAGCCCCTCATCCAGCATGCGCTTGGCTCCGGAGCCGCCATGACCCTCCTCCGCCGGCTGGAAAATCAGGTGCAGGGTGCCGGCAAAACGCCGGCTGTGTGCCAGCTCGCAAGCGGCGGCCAGCAGGATGGCGGTGTGGCCATCGTGGCCGCAGGCATGCATCTTGCCATCGATACGGCTGGCCCAGGGCAGGCCGGTTTCCTCCTGGATGGGCAGGGCGTCCATATCGGCCCGCAGACCAATGGTCCGCCCGCGACCGCAATGCAGTGTCGCCACCACCCCGGTGCCGCCTATGCCCTCGGTGAGCTGGTAGCCCCACTCTTGCAGCTTTTCCATCACCAGCCGCCGGGTATTGAATTCCTCGAAACCCAGTTCGGGATGGGCATGCAGCTGGTGGCGCAGGGCCACCATTTCATCGTTGATACGCAGGATGCCGGGCAGGATGGCGCTGTGCATGGAAACAGTCTCCGCAATCAGGAACAGGACTGCAAAGACTGGGAGAAAACTGCTGGCGGGCGATACCGGGACAAAGTGCAGGGCTGCCCGCCAGCAGTGGGTAGCTAATCGAAGCGCAGGGTGTAGCGCGACTCCACCGAGGTATTGGTGCCGGCACGCAAGACCATGGACCAGCCCTTGCTCAGCTGGTAGGCCAGCTTGACCGCCTGATCCGCGCTGGTCACGCCATATTCGTAACCCAGGTAGAGTTCGCGGGTGAGCTGGCGCCCCACCGTCACCACCTGCTCGGCCGGGCTTACCGTACCATTAGCCAGGGTTCTTTCCTTGCGGCTGGCCAGCCCCAGCTCGTCGAACAGGCCAACCTGATCATTGATGGAACCGGCCAGCATCATGCCGGCGGAAGCCGCCAGCGCAGCATCGTCGCGGTCGCCGCTGGCGGCATGGCCCAGCACCAGCCAGGACAGCTTGTCCTTTTCCGACATCGATTCATCAGCCACCAGCCGGATGCGCGGCGCGGCCACGCTGCCAGAGACCTCTACACCAGCCCCCACCGGCGACAGGTGACGCTTGGCCACGACATTCAGCACCGGATTGTCCAGCGGGCCGACAAAACTGATGATGCCTTGTTCGATGTCCAGATCCTGGCCATACGCCTTGTAGCGCCCCTTCACTACCCGGACCTGTCCGCGCGCGCCCGGCGGCATGCCCGGATTGGCCGTGACCTTGACCACGCCGGTCAGCTCCACGTCCAGACCCTGGCCGACCAGGCGGAAACGCTCGCCCAGATCAAGATCCAGCGCCACGGTGAGCGGCAGGCTGGCAAAGGCTGACGGCTCGGCAGTCTCTCGCCCCTTGACCACCACGTCATCGCTCAGGCTGGGCGCACCGGTCTTGGGCAGGTCGATACGGCCCTGATCGGCACGAATACGGCCAGTCAGCGAAATTTTCCGGTCCACCATGCTCAGTTCGGTGCTGCCGGACACCACCAGCTTGCGGCTGGGCTTATCGAACACACTGAACTTGTCCAGCGTGACCCGCACTCTGGCATCCGGGCCGGCTTCTTTCATATCCAGACTACCGCTGGCGCTGACTTCGCCCTGGCCACCGGCAAAACGCAGTTTGTCGAGAATCAGGCTGCGGCCACTCAGTCTGGCCTGCAGCACACCGTCTCCCAACCGGATACCGGTTTTGTGGTCGGCCAGCAGCAGCTTGCTACCCAGGATGGAACCCTGCGCTTGCAACTGCCCTAATGGCCCAGCCAGCGCCAGATTGGCCGACAGCTGGCCGGACAGTTCGAGCGAGGGTGATGACAGCTGCGCCAGGGCCGCCAATGACGGCAGTGACAACGAGGCGGTGGCTGCCAGCGGGGTGCGGCTATCGATCACCCCGCCATTCCACGGCAGGCTGCCCTTGCCTGTCAGCTGGGCATAGCGGCTGTCGATGTCGGTGTCGAACAACAGGCTGCCTCCGTCAAAATGCAGCTTGAGCTGCGCAGCCTTCAGGCCCAGTGCGGCAGGACGTCCGGCCTCGGCCGGCAGGCTGATGTCGCCGGCCACGCGTTTCAGCCAGAGCTGGCCTTGCGGCCGATTACCGTTCAGCTTCAGATCCCAGCCACTATCCAGCAGCAGATTCTGCTCGACCGGCAGCTGCAGCAGCGGGGCCAGTTCGGCGAGCCGCAAGCCCTCGGCATGTCCGCGCGTGCTCAGGTCGCCATTGCTGCTACGGGTCAGCTCGCTCAGGCTCAGGCTGCCACCCAGTAGCGCGAGCCGGGTACTCCCCAGTTTGATGCGTGCCGCCCCCGCTTCCAGTGCCAGCGGGGTTTGCAGGCTCAGTCCGGGCTTGCCAGTGATCTCCAGCCGCTCCAGCACGCCTTGCCACTGGCCACTATTGACCGGCAGACCACCACTGGCCGCCAGCTGTACACCATAGGGGCGGCCATCCAGCCGTAATCGTCCATCCAGCTGCAGGTGATGGCGAGTGCGGGTGCCACTGCCCTGCGCCCGCAGTTGCTCGGCACTGAAACTGCCGGCCTGCAGCTTGTCCGCCGCCAGTTGCAAACGGAAAGGACTGCTGGGGTCGGCCTTGATGTCGCCGTCCAGGCTCAGGCTCTGTACTGCCAGATTACCAGGCAGGCGCAGCCGCTCGGCGCGCAGGCTGGCGCTAAGCAGCGGCACCTTGGGAGTCCCGGCCAGTTCGGCCTGACCCTTGATCACGCCGGAGAAATCCCGTCCCAGTAGCGCCAGATTGGGAGCATCGATCAACAGCTTGAGTTTGTCGCCGGGCGCACCATAGGCACCGCTGGCCTGCAGCCGGTTGCTGGCCAGCCTGAGGTCGGCCGCCAGCTGGCGCACACGCTGCCCCTGCCAGTCGGTACTGAGCTGGCCGGACAGCGCAGCACCGGACAGCCGGCTGGGGGCGAACTGCAGTCCCAGCTTGCCGCTGAGCGGCTCTGCCAGCTGACCGCTGGCCTTGATGGCCGCATTCAGTTCGCCAACCGGCAAACCGGCTTGCAAGCGGGAAGGATCAGCCTTGAGCAATTTGCCTTCCAGCTGGTATTCCTGCCGTCCCTCCAGCCCCAGCTGCCCACTGAGCGCCACCTTGCCGGCACCGGCAGTCAGATCAAGCTGGCGCAGCAGCAGCACCTTGCCGCCTGCTGCCTGCTGAAAGCCCACAGCGGTCTGCAATTGCAGGGTCTTGCCATACAGGCTGGCCTTGATGTCGGGTCCGCTGAGTGCGCCGACCACCCGTGCCGTGCCCTTGATGACATCATCCGGCGCAGCCTCATGCAGGGTACGCAGGCCGATATTGTGCAGCAGCGCCACGATGTCCAGCGAGTTGTGCTCGACCTTGCCGGTGAGGTTGAGCTGACCACCGCCCAGTTGGGCCATCAGCTTGTCCAGATGCAGTGCTTTTTCGTCGGCGCGGAACTCACCCACCAGCAGCGACAAGGGGAGCTGGCTGGCTGACAGCGGGCCGGGCTGGCTGTTGAGCAGGGACAGCCCGCCCTTGATGCGTGGCCCGCCATCAGGCTCGGCATGAATGGCAAAACCGAGCCGGGCCTTGGGCCAGGCCGGCATGATGGCCTGCGGATTGATGCCGCCAACGCGTACATCCAGCCGGCGGAAGCGGTTATAGGGGTTAAGGGCAAAGGGATGGAGCTGGCCATGTGCCTCGGCCAGCATGCCCTTGCCGCTGGCCGTGCCATCCACTTGCAGTTGCAGCAGGCTGCCGCCCAGCTTCAGTCCGGCCAGCAGAGGAATCTGCTCCAGCTCACCCTGCGCCTGCAGCTGGCCGCGGAGGGCAAAGGGGCTGCTGTCGGCCAGTTGCAGCGTGGCACTGCTACTGCCCCAGGGGGTTTGCAGCCGGTGTAGCTGCATACGGTGCTGCTGCCGGTCGTAACGATAGCTCGCCTGCAAACCGTATAGCCGCAGATCGGCCGGCAACAGGGTAAGGCTGTCCAGGCCCAGCTTGTCCACTTGCACCGCCAGCGGCAGTGACAAGGAGGCTGGCGCACCGGTGGCCGGCGTGGGCGGGCTGGGCCGCGTCGTCAACCGCACATGACCAATGCTCAGTGCCTGCACCTGTAGCTGGCCCTGCCATAAGGCTGCCGGCTGCCACTGCAGTTGCAGGCGGTCGATGTCGGCATCCTCGTACTGCGCACGCCAGCGGATATCGTGCAGAGTGAAGCCCGACCACAGCGTGCCCTCACTACGCGCGATGCTCAGTTGCTGCCCGGTCAGCACTGGTAGCTGCTGGCACAACCAGGCAAAACCCTGCTCATTACCAGTCAGCCAGCCCAGGGCCGTGAACAGGGCCAGCACCAGCAGCAGGCAGACATAGCGCCACCAGCGCCGGCGAGGCCGGGCCGGCGGCGTGGCTGGCACTGAGGTGTCCGGCGGGGATGGTGGGGACGGGGGGACGGGGGGCAGGTTTTCGCTCATCAGAATGCCAGCCCCAGGCTCATGTTCCAGCGCAATTTGCCGTCTTTCTCGGCCTTGGCGATATCCATCGACAAGGGCGCCACCGGACTGAGCCAGCGCAGGCCGACACCATTGGCGTGTTCCAGCTTGAAGCTCTGCCAGCTTTGGGCGGCATTACCGGCATCGTGAAACAGGGCAATGGCCCAGTCCTTGGCCACCGGAATCTGGTATTCCAGCGTGGCGGTCGCCACCACCCGCCCCCCCACCACCGCGCCGTCCGCGCCGGGCAGGCCCAGGCTCTGGTAGTCGTAACCACGCACGCTGTTCGAGCCACCGGCACGGAATAGCTGGGAAGACGGTACTTCATCGCTATCCTTGGCCCACACCTGCCCCAGCTCCAGCCGGGTCAGCAAGGTGCCGTATTTGGGCCAGGGACTCCAGTAACTCACGCCACGGGCATAGCCGCGTACAAAGCTGGTGGTGGACAGCAAGGCGCCCAGCGTGCTGGACAGCGACACATCCAGCAGCGTGCCGGAGCGCGGGCGCAGCGGGTCGTCCACATCGCGCCGCGTCCAGCCGAATACCCCGAGCAGGGCCCGGGTATTGTTGCTGGGCGTGTTGCCGATGGTTTCCTTTTCCTGGATGAATTCCACCCCGAAGCGGGCATTGATCTTGTCATGCGAACGGATGCGCCAGGCACCGGCATCCACGGTGGTGGTTTTCACCCCCTGGATATCGGTTTCCTTGAACGAGGAGGTAATCGAGTGCGAATAGCCGTTGGCCTGGCGCGGGAAACCCAGACCGAAGCTGAGATTGCGGTCGCTGTTTTTCCAGTCCAGCAAGGCCGAGCCGGTCCAGCCTTTGCCAAACAGATTGTAATAGTCGTAACCGATACGCGTACCCGGGCCATCTTCGGAGTCGTAGGTCAGGCCCAGCTCCAGCTTCTGCTTGGGGAATTCGGTGAGGCTGACTTCCACCGGCACTTCGTTATCGCTGATGCGGGCCATGTCGGCACTGACCACCACGCCGGAGTAATGCGGTGACTGCTCCAGCGCCGACTGGTAATCCAGCAGCTTTTTTTGCTGATAGGGATCGCCCTGGCGGAAATCGGCCAGCCCGGTGGCCACGCTCAGCGGATAGCGCTGGTTGCCGCTGATATGGGTGGGACCGAAGCTAATCTGCGGCCCGCTGTCCACCTGCACCAGCAACTGGCCGCGATGGGTTTGCGGGTCGATGTCGGCCTGGCTTTTGACAATGCGGGCCAGCGGAAAACGGTCGATGGTGAGCAGGCGCAAGATGGCACGCTTGCTGCTGCTCCAGTCGTCCTGGCGGTAGGGGGCGCCCATCGGCAGCGCCCAGGCCTCCAGCACGGCGGCCAGCCTTTGCTGATAATCCGCCTGCTGGCGAATCGGGCCGTTCAGCTGCAGGGTGACATCGTCGATGATGACCGGCTCACCGGCCTCTACCTTGAGCACATAATGCTGCGCCCCCTGCTCTTCCACACGGATGCGGGCAGAAAAATACCCCTCGGTTTCCAGCAGCGCCTGCGCGGCGGAGGGGGTTTCCTTGATGATGGCCTGCAGCTGGAAATCGTCCAGATCCGCATCATTGCGGGCGGAAATCAGCTCCAGATGGTCATTGAGCAGGCTAGCGAGTGCCGCCGGGGCCTCCACACTGACGGTGTAATCGACTTTAGCCCAGGCCGGTGCAGCGCACAGGGCGAGGGCAAAAGCGGATGACAAGGCAAGGGGATAGGTGCGTGGCAGCATGTCGACATTCATCAGGAGTCCGACTGATGGTAGCGAAACTGGTTCAGTCTGGCGAGGAATGTCGGCAGCAAGGCAATAGGCAACCGTACATGCAGCTGGGCTGCCGGCATAAAAAAAGGCGGAATATTCCGCCACAAGACTGAGAGAGATACGACACGACCCGCCAGCGGCGGGTCGGGACTGCAGGCTGCCTGCCCGGCAGGGTGGCCGGGCTGGCGGCTTACTTCTTGCGCTGCGGCGGCAAGTCGGTGCAGCTACCTTCGAACACTTCGGCAGCCATGCCGATGGATTCGCCCATGGTCGGGTGCGGGTGAATGGTCTTGGCGATGTCTTCGGCATCGCAGCCCATTTCAATCGCCAGGCAGATTTCACCAATCATGTCGCCGGCGTGCGGGCCGACAATGCCGCCACCGATCACCTGATGGGTAGCCGGATCGAAAATCAGCTTGGTGAAGCCTTCATCGCGACCATTGGCAATGGCGCGACCGGAAGCAGCCCACGGGAAGACGGATTTCTCCACCTTGATGCCCTGCTTCTTGGCTTCGTCTTCGGTCATGCCTACCCAGGCTACTTCCGGATCGGTATAGGCCACGCCCGGAATCACGCGGGCATCGAAGAAGGCCTTGTGACCGGCGCAGTTTTCCGCCGCCACGTGGCCCTCATGCACACCCTTGTGTGCCAGCATAGGCTGACCGACGATGTCGCCGATGGCGTAGATGTGCGGCACATTGGTGCGCTGCTGCTTGTCCACCGGGATGAAGCCACGGTCGGTCACCGCCACGCCAGCGTTTTCCGCTGCCAGCAGCTTGCCATTCGGCGCACGGCCGGTGGCGTACAGCACCAGATCGTAGCGTTGCGGTTCTTTCGGGGCCTGTTCACCCTCGAAGGTAACGTACACGCCGTCTTCCTTCGGCTCGACAGCCACGGTCTTGGTGTTGAGCATGATGTTGTCGAAGCGGTGGGCATTCCACTTCTGCCATACCTTGACCAGGTCACGGTCGGCACCCTGCATCAGGCCGTCCAGCATTTCCACCACGTCCAGGCGGGCGCCCAGCGTGGAGTACACGGTACCCATTTCCAGACCGATGATGCCGCCACCGATGATCAGCATCTTTTCCGGTACGGCTTTCAATTCCAGTGCGCCGGTGGAGTCCACCACACGCGGATCATCCGGGATGAACGGCAGTTTCACCACGCGCGAACCGGCGGCGATGATGGCATTGCTGAACTTGACGATGGTTTTCTCGCCGGATTCTTCACGGCCATTGCCGGTAGTCACCGACACTTCCAGATGATGCGGGTCGATGAAACGGCCATTACCGCGCACGATCTGCACCTTGCGCGCCTTGGCCATACCGGCCAGGCCACCAGTCAGCTTGCCGATGACCTTTTCCTTGTAGCCGCGCAGCAGATCAATATCCACTTCCGGTTTGCCGAACTTGATGCCGTTGGCCGCCAGATGGCTGACTTCGTCGATCACCGCAGCATTGTGCAGCAGGGCCTTGGACGGAATGCAGCCCACGTTCAGGCACACGCCACCCAGGGTGGAGTAACGTTCGACGATGACCACTTTCTGGCCCAGATCGGCAGCGCGGAAGGCGGCGGAATAGCCACCAGGGCCACCGCCCAGTACCATCACGTCGCATTCGATATCGGCACCGCCGCCATGGCTGGCGGCTACCGGGGCTGCTTGCGGGGCGAAACCGGCATCGGTATGGGCAGAGGCCACACCGGTGGTTTCCAGCGGCTTGGCTTCTGCCGGGGCAGCGCTGGCGGCGGCAGCGGCTTCGACGATGACGATCACGTCGCCTTCGCTCACTTTGCTGCCCACGGCCACTTTGACTTCCTTCACCACGCCAGCGGTTTCCGCCGGCACTTCCATGGTGGCCTTGTCGGTTTCCAGAGTGATGAGGCTGTCGTCCTTGCTCACCACATCGCCCGGCTTCACGAAGACTTCGATCACGTCCACATTGCTGTGGCCGCCGATATCCGGGACTTTCAGTTCAATCAGATTGCTCATGGCGTTTGGGAGTGGGGAATGGGGAGTAGAGAGTTACTCCGTCCGCCATCCACCACCCACTTCCTTTATCAGTTCGTTTTCCCGATGGGGAGGGCCTGCCTTGCAGCAGACACCATTCCCCACTCCCTACTCACGATTTCACAGGATCAGGCGACGCACGTCGGACAGCAGCTTGCCCAGATGCACGGTGAAGCGTGCGGCAGCCGCGCCGTCGATCACGCGGTGATCGAAGGACAGCGACAGCGGGCACATCAGGCGCGGTGCGAATTCCTTGCCGTTCCATACCGGCTTGATCTGGCTCTTGCACACACCCAGGATGGCCACTTCCGGCGCATTCACGATAGGCGTGAAGCTGCTGCCACCAATGCCACCCAGGCTGGAGATGGTGAAGGTGGCGCCTTGCATATCGGTCGGCTTGAGCTTGCCTTCGCGGGCTTGCAGCGACAGGTCGGTCAGTTCCTTGGCGATCTGCTTGATGCCTTTCTGGTTGACATTCTTGATGACCGGTACTACCAGACCGTTCGGCGTATCAGCGGCAAAGCCGATGTGGTAGTACTGCTTGAGCACCAGATTGTCGCCATCCAGCGAGCTGTTGAAATTGGGGAAAGCCTTGAGCGCTTCGGCAGCGGCCTTGATGATGAAGGCCAGCGGCGAAATCTTCAGGCCGGACTTTTCCCATTCCTTGCCGATGGTCTTGCGGAAGTCTTCCAGCTCGGTGATGTCGCACTCGTCGTTGAACGTCACATGCGGGATCATCACCCAGTTGCGGCTGAGGTTGGCACCGGAAATCTTCTGGATGCGCGACAGCGGCTTGGTTTCGATCGGGCCGAACTTGGCGAAGTCCACCTTCGGCCACGGCAGCAGGTCCAGACCCACGCCAGAGCCAGCAGCGGCAACCGGTGCAGCGGCAACCGGGTTTTGCAGCACGCCCTTCACAAAGGCCTTCACGTCGGCATCGATGATGCGACCCTTGCGGCCCGTACCCTTGACGCGGCCCAGGTCCACGCCCAGTTCGCGCGCCAGACGGCGTACCGACGGACCCGCGTGGGCTTTGGAGAAGCTGGCTTCGTTGATGGCAGGCAGGCTGGCGCTGGCGGCAACCGGGGCAACGGCAGCAGGCGCAGCGGCAACAGGTGCCGGAGCGGGCGCAGCAGCCGGAGCCGGTGCTGCAGCAGGAGCGGCCACCGGTGCAACGGCAACAGCGCCTTCCACTACCACGATCAGGTCACCCTGGCTTACCTTGCTACCAACGGCAACCTTGACTTCCAACACCTTGCCCGCAGCAGTGGCTGGCACTTCCATGGTGGCCTTGTCGGTTTCCAGCGTGATCAGCGAGTCGTCCACGCTGATGACATCGCCTACCTTGACCGAGACTTCGATCACATCCACACCATTGTGGCCACCGATATCCGGCACCACGATATCGATACGACCACTGGCTGCCGGGGCGGCAGGCGCGGCAGCAACAGCCGCAACCGGGGCTGCAACAGGAGCAGCTACAGCTACAGCTGCTGCCGGAGCCGGAGCAGCTGCGCTGGCGCCCACTTCGATAATGGCGATGACGTCGCCTTCGGAAATCTTGCCACCCACGACGGCTTTCACTTCCTTGATCACACCAGCCGCTTCGGCCGGCACTTCCATGGTGGCCTTGTCGGTTTCCAGGGTGATCAGCGAGTCGTCCACCGCCACGGTCTGACCGGCGGTGATGAACACTTCGATAATGTCTACATTGCTGTGCCCACCGATGTCGGGCACTTTCAGTTCGATCAGATTGCTCATGAGCTTTCCATCCGTAGGGCGGCGGCACCGGTGCGGCACCCCCGCCGATATTCGGCTACGTTGCGGAGTCCGCCGCGCTGCTGCACTGCGGACTCCCTACCTCAAGCTTGGCCGTATCCGGCCCGGCCTCATGCCTTCCAGGAAGGCAGCTTGTCAGCCTTGATGCCGTACTTGGCGATCGCTTCGGCCACCTTGGCCGCTTCGATCTTGCCTTCGCGGGCCAGGGCGGACAGGGCAGCCACGGCAACGTAGTGACGATCCACTTCGAAGAACTCGCGCAGCTTGGCGCGGCTGTCGGAGCGACCGAAACCGTCGGTACCCAGTACCACGTAGCGACCCGGCACGTATTCGCGGATCTGGTCGGCGTAGTTGCGGATGTAGTCGGTAGCGGCAATCACCGGACCGCTGCGGCCTTCCAGCTGCTGCTCGACAAAGGACTTGCGGGCAGCTTCGGTCGGGTGCAGCAGGTTGAAGCGGGAAGCTTCCATACCGTCGCGACGCAGTTCGTTGAAGGAGGTCACGCTCCAGATGTCGGAAGCAATGCCGAAGTCGTTGCGCAGCAGGTCAGCCGCGGCCATCACTTCACGCAGGATGGTGCCGGAACCCATCAGCTGTACCTTCACCTGGGCATCGCCGCCGTCCTTCAGCAGGTACATGCCCTTGATGATGCCCTGCTCGGCGCCTTGCGGCATGGCCGGGTGGGTGTAGTTCTCGTTCATCAGGGTGATGTAATAGAACACGTCTTCCTGCTCGCCATACATGCGGCGCAGACCATCCTGCAGGATGACTGCCAGCTCGTAGGCGAAGGTCGGGTCGTAGGACACGCAGTTGGGGATCAGGCCAGCCTGGATGTGGCTGTGGCCGTCTTCGTGCTGCAGGCCTTCACCGTTCAGCGTGGTACGGCCGGCAGTGCCGCCCAGCATGAAGCCACGGGCGCGCATGTCGCCGGCAGCCCATGCCAGGTCGCCAATACGCTGGAAACCGAACATCGAGTAGTAGATGTAGAACGGAATCATCGGGATGCCGTGGTTGGCGTAGCTGGTGGCTGCGGCAATCCACGAGGACATCGCGCCCGGCTCGTTGATGCCTTCCTGCAGCATCTGGCCGTCCTTGGATTCCTTGTAGAACATCAGCTGGTCGGCATCTTGCGGTACGTAGTTCTGACCCTGGGTGGACCAGATGCCGTACTGACGGAACATGCCTTCCATGCCGAAGGTGCGGGATTCATCCGGCACGATCGGGACGATCTGCTTGCTGATGTTCTTGTCTTTCAGCAGGGTGCCCAGCATGCGCACGAAGGCCATGGTGGTGGAGAACTCGCGCTCACCCGAATCACCCAGCTGGCTGTCGAACACGTGCAGACCCGGAATGGCCAGCGGAGCCTTCACCGGCTTGCGGGCCGGCAGATAGCCACCCAGCGCGGCGCGGCGTTCGCGCATGTACTTCATTTCCGGGCTGTCTTCGGCCGGCTTGTAGTACGGTACGTTCGGCAGGTCGGCATCGGATACCGGAATACCAAAGCGGTCGCGGAATTTGCGCAGGCTTTCGATATCCATCTTCTTGGCCTGGTGGGCAATGTTCTGCGCTTCGCCCGAGGAACCCATGCCATAGCCCTTGATGGTCTTGGCCAGGATCACGGTCGGACGACCGTTTGCGTTGTGGGTAGCCTCGTGGTAAGCGGCGTAGACCTTGTGCGGATCGTGACCGCCACGGTTCAGTGCCCAGATCTCGTCATCGGACATATTGGCCACCATTTCGCGCAGCTCCGGGTACTTGCCGAAGAAGTGTTCGCGAACGTAGGCACCGTCCTTGGATTTGAAGGTCTGGTAGTCGCCATCCACGCATTCGTTCATGCGCTTCTTCAGCAGGCCCTTGGTGTCCATGGCCAGCAGCGGATCCCAGCGGCTGCCCCAGATCACTTTCAGCACATTCCAGCCGGAACCACGGAAGTCGCCTTCCAGTTCCTGGATGATCTTGCCATTGCCGCGTACCGGGCCGTCCAGGCGCTGCAGATTGCAGTTGATGACGAAGATCAGGTTGTCCAGGCCTTCGCGGGCGGCCATGGAGATGGCACCCAGGGATTCCGGCTCGTCCATCTCGCCGTCGCCGCAGAAGCACCATACCTTGCGACCCGGCGTGCGGGCCAGGCCACGGCTTTCCAGGTACTTGAGGAAGCGGGCCTGATAAATGGCCATCAGCGGGCCAAGACCCATGGAAACGGTGGGGAACTGCCAGAAGTCATCCATCAACCACGGGTGCGGGTAGGAAGACAGGCCATCGCCATCCACTTCCTGACGGAAGCTGTCCAGCTGCGCTTCGGACAGGCGGCCTTCCAGGAAGGCGCGGGAATACACGCCCGGAGCAATATGGCCCTGGAAGTAGATCAGATCGCCGTCCTGCTCGTCGTTGGGAGCGCGCCAGAAGTGGTTGAAACCCACGTCGTACAGGGTGGCGGAGGATTGGAAGCTGGCGATATGGCCGCCCAGTTCCAGGTTTTTCTTGCCAGCGCGCAGTACCAGTGCGGCGGCGTTCCAGCGGTTGATGGAGCGGATGCGGTGCTCCATCTCGTGATTACCGGGGGATTTCTGTTCTTTGCCTACCGGGATGGTGTTCTGGTACGCGGTGGTCGCGTCGAAGGGCAGGTAAGCGCCGCGGCGGCGGGTACGCTCGACCAGGTTTTCCAGCAGGAAATGCGCACGCTCGGAACCTTCGGTATCCAGAACCGACTCCAGCGCTTCAGTCCACTCCTGGGTTTCCAGGGGATCGATATCGTCAGGGAAGGTTGCAGCCATATCTCATCCTCACATCGGGGGTGACCGGGGCAGGGATCAAGTCCATGCCCACTTTATTGTGTTACCGGATCGAAAACGAAAAAACGAACCGGACTCGTTGGAGACAGATTATAAACGATCACTTTCGCAATAAAAATGTTCATTTATGAAAAGCTCTTCTGGTGTTGCGGAGTGTATAGTTTCAGGAGGCGACAACGGAATAGGCAATTAGGGTTATCACTCAATATTTGCTCCGTTTATCAGTATATTGCGCTGCATCATGTTGTTTTTTTGCGATACGGCGTCATGCAGTCGCAACTCCTGTTTACTTCCCCGAGTCCTTCTTTTCTTCTTTCAGCATTTTTTCAACTTCGCGCATGCGCGCTTCGATGGAAGACCGCTGATAGAAGTCATCGCCCTTGGCTTGCGCGGCAAACTGGAACTGCTCCAGAGCGGCCTCATAGCGCCGCTCGAAGTAGAAGGCATTGCCCAGAGCTGCGTGATAGCGCTGGGCATCCTTGTCTGCAAACAACCGGGCCTCGCTGCGATACAGTGTGGCTTCTCGCGGATAGCGGCTTTGCAGCTGGCGCAGCAAAGCCTGTGCTGCCATGCGGTTGCCACTATCTATAAGGACATCCAGTTCGGCCAATTGCAAGGGCTGGCTGTCTTTGAACTGTGCCTGTCCACGGCGCAAGCTGGCCAGGGCAGCATTCCAGTCGCCACTCTCGCGGGCGATGGCCGCCTCCTGCCCGAATAGCATGGGATCAGCCGGCAAGCGGCTTTCTGCCTTGGCCAGTGCACTGCGTGCGGCCGGCAACTGGTGGCTGGCCAGTTGCGCGCGCGACATCCCGTACCATGTAGCCCCCTCATTGAGATACTGGCCTTTTTCCAGCATGGTCTGGTAATAGCCCACCGCCTCATCCGGCGACATGGTCATGACACGCAGTTTTTCCCGTACCAGCAGGTAGGCGGTGCTGTCGGCCTTCATTTTCACCGGGTACTCCAGTGCGCGATTCTGCGCCTCGCTGATACGTTGCGAAGTCACCGGATGGGTACGCAAAAAGGCATAGGCATTGTTGTCGCTATAGCGGTTGGCCGCATCCAGCCGCTGGAAGAAAGCCGGCATGGCGCGCACGTCAAAACCGCCCTGGGCCAGGTATTGCATGCCCACCCGATCCGCTTCGCGTTCGAAATCGCGCGAGAATGACAGCTGGTTGGATATCTGCAAGCCCAATCCGGCGGACAAGGTGCCGATGGAGGCCTGGCCACCGCCAGCACGCGATGCCAGTACCGCGGCCAGCACTGTCCCCAGCAGCAGCAAGGGGCTGGTGGCGTCGCTGACGGCCTTCATGCGTGCGATATGGCGCTGGGTGATGTGGGCGGTTTCATGCCCCACCACCGATGCCAGCTCGCCCTCGCTCTGAGTGCCGACCAACAGGCCGCTATTGATGCCGACATAGCCGCCGGGCATGGCAAAGGCGTTGATCTGCTTGTCGTTGACGACAAAATAGGTGAGTTGCAGCCCCGGCATGCGCACCGCAGCGGACAGCCGGTGCCCCAGGACATTGATGTAGTCGTTGACCTCGGCATCCTCCACCACATCGCCGGCATCACGCATGGCGCGCATGAAATCGCGGCCGATACGGGCTTCGTCGGCCATCGACAAGGAAGCATCGGATATCTCGCCCAGATCAGGCAGGGAAGGCAGATCGGCATAGACTACCAGCGGTTGCAGCAGGGTCATGGCCAGCAGGCTGGCCAGCAAGGTCTTTTTCATCTTTGGTGTGAGCGGGCAGCGTCGATTTGGTTGCATGCCGGCCGGCAAGGCGGCCAGCGCCGGAAACAGCCACAGCATAGCCGCCCCATACCGTGCGGACCAGCACCAAGACGCGGCATCCTGCCAGGAGAGTTGTTTAGATATGATAATCCGGCAAGCCTGCCAGACTTTGCCAGGCGGCCTGTGTCGACAGATGTACCCGACCGGCAAAGCGCTGCCCCAGTCCGCTGCGCTGCAGGATATCCGCCACCGGCCCCTTGATTTCTGACAGATGCAGCCGCACCCCGGCCTGCTGCAAGCGCTGGTCCAGCCTCTCCAGCATCGACAAGGCGGTGGTATCCACCCGGTTGACCGCACTCATCACCAGCACCAGCTGGCGCACATGGGGCGTCTGCCCGGCTCTCTGCAGCAAGATCGTGCCAACCTGACGGGCATTGCCGAAATACAGGCTCTCATCCACCCGCAGCAGCAACACGCCGGGCAGGGTTTCCACCGCGTGACGCTGGCAGTTGCGAAAATGATGAGTACCAGGCAACCGCCCCAGCTCGGCAATATGCGGCCGGCTGCTGCGCCACAACAGTGTCGCCAGCGACACCAGCACTCCGGCCATGATGCCGCTGTCCACGCCCAGCAACAGCACCAGCGCAAAGGTCAGCAGCCAGGCCACGGCATCGGCACGCTCGGTCAGCCAGGCACGACGCAGGCTGCCGATATCCAGCATGGCCAGCAACGCCGCAATGATGGTGGCAGCCAGTACCGGCAAGGGCAGATGCTCAAGCGCGGAAGTGGCCAGACACATCACCAGCAGCATGCCAGCAGCGGTCAGCAGCGAGGCCAACTGGGAACGGGCACCGGCCTCGGCGTTGACCACCGAACGGCTCAGCCCGCCGGTCACCGGGAAGCCGCCCACCAGCCCGGAGGCGATATTGCACAGACCCAGTGCCACCAGTTCGCGGTCGGGGTCGACGCTATCCTGAGTGCGCGCAGCCAGCAGCTGCGCCACCGACAGGCTCTGCAGATAGTTGATGAGGGCAATGAAGAAGGCCGGCAAGGCCAGGTCGGCCAGTTGTTCCAGCCCGATGGCAGGCAGTACCAGCCGCGGCAGGCCGGCCGGCACCGGGCCGACCACCGGCACCTGCAGCGATGTGGGCAGCAGCAGGATGCCCGCCAGCATGGCCAGTACCGGAGCAGTACGCACCAAGATACCGGCGGTATCGGCCGACAGGCCCAGCCTTTGCAGCAGACTGCTCCCCCAGCGTCGCACCAGCAGCAGCCAAGCCAGGGCCAGCAGGCCCACCAACAGCGCAGCTGGTTGCCACGAGACTGGCTGATGCCACATGCCCACCAGCCATTGCGGCAGGGAGTTGCCTGGGTTGTGCAGACCGGACAGGGGGGCCAGCTGCGACAGGATGATTAACAAGGCAGAGGCGGTGGTGAAGGCAGCCAGTACCGGCTCGGACAACAGGTCGGCAATAAAGCCCAGCCGCGCCAGCCCCATCGCCAGCAGCATCAGGCCGGAGAGCAGCGCCAGCCATACCGCCAGGACCAGATAGTCGGTGGCGCCGGCATCGGCAAAGCGCGACAAGGTGGCGGCAGTCAGCAGCGAGGTCAGCGCCATCGGGCCGACCGACTGTGCCGGGCTACGACCGATAAAGGCATATACCAGCAGCGGTGCCACGCTGGCATACAAGCCAGCCTCCACCGGCAGGCCGGCAAGCAGGGCATAGGCCAGACTCTGCGGCACTAACAGCAGGGTCACCACCACGCCAGCGGTGATATCACCCGTCAGCCAGCCACGACGATAGCCGCGGAGCCAGTCCGGCAATAGCCGGCTCAGGGCAGGCATCGCGACAGCGGGCGAAACAACAACATGCCCAGCAGCATGGCCGCCACAAACCACCAGCCAGCGGGCAGCGCCATGCCGGCCAGTACCAGGCCAGGCCCCGGACAGATGCCAGCCAGTCCCCACCCGATGCCGAACAGCACGCTGCCCAGCACCAGCCGCAGGGTCAGCCGGCTTTTGTCGGGCAACTGCAGCGGCTCACCCAGCACGGAGTGGGTTTGGCCTTCGGCCCGGCGAAAAGCAAAAAACGCCACGGCAATGGCGCCAGCCATCACCAGCGCCAGGCTGGGATCCCAGCGGCCAGTCACATCGAGAAAACCCAGTACCTTGGCTGGGTTACTCATGCCGGACAACAACAGGCCCAAGCCGAATAACAGGCCGGCAATCAGTGCAGACAGTAACTTGGCCATGGTCAGCCCCAACCCAACAGATGACGCATCACAAAGACAGTCAGCCCGGCACTGCCCATGAAGCTGAGCGTGGCCAGCAAGGAGCGCGGCGACAAGCGCGACAGCCCACACACCCCGTGGCCACTGGTGCAACCGGCAGCCAGCCGCGTGCCAATGCCCACCAGTACGCCGGCTAGCAACAGCAGCGGCAAGGGCGTAGTCAACTGTGGCACAGGCAGAGGACCGATCAATCCACGCCAAGCCAGGGGCGCCGCGATCAGCCCCAGCACGAAGGCCAGCCGCAGCGGCCAGTCGCCGGCCCGGTCCACCAAGCCACCCAGCATGCCGCTGATGCCGGCAATGCGGCCATTCATCAGCACCAGCCAGCTGGCGGCCAGCCCAATCAGCAGCCCTCCAGCCAGCGAAGCGAACGGGGTAAAGCTATCCCAGGCTATCTGCACGCTTTCTCCTCAATGTGGTGCGGAAGATCCATCATCCGTACCGTCACCACAAAACACGCCATGCAACGCCGACAGCATGATCATGGCCTCGGCGCTGGCGATGCTGTAATAAATCCATTTGCCTTCGCGTCGGGTTGCCACCAGCCCCTCGTTGCGCAGCACGCCCAGCTGCTGCGACAAGGTGGGCTGGCGGATACCGGTGAGTTTTTCCAGTTCGGAAACCGTCTTCTCACCATCCACCAGCTGGCATAACAGCATCAGCCGGTCTTCGTTGGCCAGACTCTTCAGCAGGGCGGCAGCCCGGCTGGCGTTATCACGCAATATGCTCAAATCCATTGTCACCATCCCGACTACCGGCCCGGCCGTTGTGCGCTATGCAACGCTGGCTGATACCGGCTTATTTTTATAATATACATTATAGTATAATGTTTCGCAGTGTGCGATAGTGCCAGCCATACCGGCCTATCACCCATCCCATCCTGTTGCGGAGTTCACCATGCTGCAGCCACAGCTCGCTTCCTTCTTCGACCCCGGAACCGCCACCATTTCCCATGTGGTGTACGACCAGCCGGGAGGCCACGCTGCCATCATCGACCCGGTGCTGGACTATGACGCCAAATCCGGACGCATCGCCCACGGATCCGCCGGGCGCGTACTGGATTTTATCCGGCAGCAGCATCTTAGCCTGCAGTGGATTCTGGAAACCCATGCCCATGCCGATCATCTGTCGGCAGCCGCCTGGCTGCAACAGCAGGCGGGTGGTCGCATGGCCATTGGCGAGGGGATTACCCAGGTCCAGCAGCTGTTCAAAGGCGTCTTCAACCTGGGCGAGGACTTCACCTGCGACGGCAGCCAGTTTGATCACCTGTTCGCAGATGGCGAGGTCTTCCATATCGGCCAGCTCACGGCTAGGGCTGTGTTCGTACCCGGCCATACTCCGGCCGACATGGCCTACCAGATCGGTGACATGGTGTTTGTCGGTGACACCCTGTTCATGCCGGATGTCGGCAGCGCCCGCTGCGACTTTCCCGGCGGCGATGCTGCCATGCTCTATCAATCGGTGCAAAAATTGCTGACGCTGCCGGATGACACCCGCCTGTTGATGTGCCACGACTATCCGCCACAGCCACGCCCCATCGCCTGGCAAAGCACGGTAGCCGAGCAGAAACAGCACAATATCCACCTGCATGCGGGCATCAGCCAAAGCGAATTTGTCGCCTTGCGTCAGGCACGCGATGCCACGCTGGACATGCCACAGCTGATCTTGCCGGCCATCCAGGTCAACATCCGCGCCGGACAGTTGCCCGCAGCAGAAAACAATGGCGTGCGTTACCTGAAAATACCGCTGGATATGCTGTAGACTCGAACAAGTGTTTAAGCCCCGGTCATCCGCATGAGCTGGTCTGCCCTTCCCGCCGCACCACCGAGTCTGCTTGATAGCCAGGGCCAGCCACAGCATGGCCGCTACCAGGGCTGCATCGCCCAGCTCGACTGGCTAGCCCTGCCGATGACGCGCTGGCAGCGGCTGCTGCGGCCACTGCGCCATAAGCGCTGGCAATATCTGGCACTGACACATACCGATTACGTTATCGGCCTGGCCGTAGTGGATGTGGGCTGGACCGCAGCGGCCTTTGCCTATCTGTTTGACCGTCGCCAGGGCCGTATCCTGGCCGATGTCGCCGCCGACAGTTTTCCCCAGCATGGTGCACAGCTCGCCGACCAGCCATTTGCCGACGCCCGCTTTGCCGGCAGGGAATTGACCGTGCGCTTTGAGCGTCAAGGCAGCCGCCTGGCGGTGGAAGTCAGCTCACCCCAGTTGCGGCTGGCCGCTCACGTCGGGCTCGACCCGATGCCACCGGTGCTGGCAGCCATTGGCCCGGCCAACTGGCTGGCCCACTCCACCCACAAATCCACCGCACTGGCGGTCAGTGGCTTTGCCGATTGCCAGGGACAGCGCTTTTCGCTGGATGGTGCCGTCGCCAGCCTGGATTATTCCAATGGCCTGCTGGCGCGCCGTACCGATTGGCGCTGGGCCAGCGCCCACAGCAGCGGGCTGGGCTTCAATCTGCAACAGGGATATATGGGGGAAGCAGAAAATGCCTGCTGGCTACAGGGCAAGCTATACCCGCTGTCTGCAGTTGAATTCACATTCGATCCGCAACAGCCGCTACAACCCTGGCAACTGCGCAGCCGCGACGGTTTGCTGGAATTGCAATTCAGCCCGGAAGGCATGCGGGCAAAAAATCAGAACCTTCTGATCGCCAGTAGCCGTTATATTCAAGCCATAGGCCGTTTCGACGGTTATCTGACTGATCCACTCAGCGGTACGCGCCATGTGGTGCAGGCACTGAGCGGCGTCACCGAAGACCATTACGCACGTTGGTAACACCATGACCATCATTATCCGGCCGGCTAACTACCAGGATGTACCGGCCCTGACCGCACTCACCGCCGAGATGGGCTACCCCTCCGGGGTGGAAGCCCTGGGCAACCGGCTGACCATGCTGCTGGGCAGCCCTGATCTGCACCAGCTGTGGGTGGCGGAAATCGAAGGCGAAGTGGCCGGCTGGCTGCATGCTTTCTGGCGGCCGCTGCTGGAAGCACCAGCGGCAGTGGAAATCGGCGGGCTGGCGGTGGGCCTGCGCTGGCGACGACGCGGTGCCGGCCGCGCCCTGGTCCATGTGGCCGAACGCTGGGCACTGGCCAAGGGTGCGACCACGGTCACGCTGCGTTCCACCATCCACCGCGAAGAAGCGCCGGATTTCTACCAGAATCAGGGCTACCAGCTGAGCAATGCCCAGAAAACCTTCCGCAAGCAACTGGACGACAACCGCTAGCAGGCCCCGGCACCAACCCCACCTGGCCGGCCGCCGTCCGGCCAGGCTCTCCCGGCAGGCGCGGGAAAAACCCTTTGCAAATCAGGACAAGCAGGCCCGATACCGCAGGGCAACAAAGTTGGCTTTCCCGCCTGAATCTGGTCTACCATAGCCCCGCTGTCGAGCCGGGTGCCATGGCGAAATACCCCCTCTTCGTCACTAACTAGTGTTAGCATGGCGCCCCGATTAGAGCACTCAATCTAACCTCAGCCAGGAGATTACGCGCATGGGTGTGCTGAATACCATTCTCGAGCACAATCGGAGCTTCGTCGAAAACCGCGAATACGAGCAATTCAAAACCGACAAATTCCCCGATAAAGGCCTTGCCGTCCTCGCCTGCATGGATGCCCGCCTGGTCGAGCTGCTGCCCAAGGCCATGGGTCTGAAAAACGGCGATGCCAAGCTGATCAAGAACGCTGGCGCGCTGATCACCCATCCCTGGGGTTCGGTCATGCGCTCGCTGATTGTGGCGGTCTACGAACTGCGCGCCGAAGAAATCTGCGTGGTAGCCCACCGTGATTGCGGCATGCGCGCCATCGATCCCAACAAAATCCTGACCCACGCCACCGAACGGGGCATCAGCGAAGACACCATCCACACCCTGCGCAATGCCGGCATTGATCTGGACAACTGGCTCAAGGGCTTTGACAACGTGTCCGACAGCGTGCGCCACAGCGTGCAGACCATCCGCAACCACCCGCTGATGCCCAAGGACATTCCCATCCACGGCATGGTGATTCATCCGTCCACCGGCCGGCTGGAACTGATCATCGACGGCTACACCGGCAAACCACCCGTACAGGAATGACGCAAGCGGCTGCGCTGGGACTGTTTGGCGGCACTTTCGATCCCATCCACGCCGCCCACCTGCGCATGGCGCAGGCTTTTCGCCAGGAATTGCGGCTGGACGAAGTGCGGCTGATCCCTGCCGGCCAGCCCTACCACCGCCAGCACGGTCCCCATGCCAGCCCGCAACAAAGGCTGGAGATGGCGCAACTGGCCAGCCACGGCCTGCCCGGTCTCACGGTCGACCCACGCGAAGTACTGCGCGACAAGCCGGCCTATACCATCGACACCCTGCAGGAAATCCGCGCCGAAATCGGCCCCGACCCAGCACTATGGTGGCTGATCGGTGGTGACTCGCTGGCCAGCCTGCATACCTGGCGGCGCTGGGAGCAATTATTCGAGCTGGCCAACATCGCCGTGGCACTGCGCCCCGGCTTCGATGCCGCCCGGCTTCCCGCCGCCGTGCGCACACAATGGCAGGCGCGCCAAGTCACTGATTTTTCAAATGGCGCGCCTTCCGGTACAATGCGCCCCCTGGCCCTGCCACCGCTGGATGTCTCGGCCACCGTGATACGCCACCGTTTGCAAAGCGGCGCCAGCGTCGAGCATCTGCTCTGCGCGCCGGTACTGGACTATATTCGCCAGCACCGGCTATATCTCTGAAGCAAGAAGCCGTTCCACGCCTGCCTGCCACACATCGCTGCGCCGGTAGCACACAACGGTTTTCCAGTGCCGGCACTTGAATTGCCGGCCGGGCCGCCCGCCCCTGGTCGCGGCCCCTGCCCGTTTTTGCCGCAGGTTGCGGCAAACGATCTTTACCTGATACCTCTGGCCGCCATGCTGCCGCCACGTATCACCACCGACATCAAAGGACATCATGGAAGTTCAAGACATTGCCAAACTGGCACTTACCGCCCTGGAAGACATCAAGGGCAAAGACATCATCGAAATGGACACTTCCGCGCTGACATCGCTGTTTCAGCGCATGATCGTGGCCACCGGCGACTCCAATCGCCAGGTCAAGGCACTGGCCAACAACGTGGCAGTGACCCTGAAGGAAGCCGGCGTTGATCTGGTTGGCACCGAAGGCCACGAAAGCGGCGAATGGGTGCTGGTAGATGCTGGTGACGTGGTCGTCCACGTCATGCTGCCGGCGGTACGCGACTACTACGACCTGGAACAACTGTGGGGCGGCCAGAAGCCGAGCTTTACCCCGGTTGGCGGTCGTCCGTGGCAAGCCAATACCTGATACGCCGTCCAGGCTGCATCAGGCGCGGCAGACGAGCGGCACCCGCCCCGTCTGCCGCCATCCTCCGTATTTCCCCATCGCAGGCAGCGTCATGCCCCTGCTGCCTACTGCGCGCTGAAGCATTGCCATGAAAATCACCATTCTTGCCGTCGGCACCAAGATGCCGCGCTGGGTCGACGAAGCGTATAACGACTACGCCAAACGCTTTGGCCGCGACATCAGCCTGGAACTCAAAGAAATCAAACCGGAAAAACGCGGCGGTGGCGTCACGGCGGAAAAAGGCATTGCTGCCGAGCACGATAGGCTGCTGGCCGCCATCCCGGCCCGCTGCAAGCTGGTGGTGATGGATGAGCGCGGCCAGAACTGGACTTCGGTGCGGCTGGCTGCCGGGCTGAAAGAATGGATGGCGGGTGGCGATGATGTGTGCTTTATCATTGGCGGGGCCGACGGCCTGTCCGCCGAACTCAAGCAGCGCGCCGACGTGCTGTTGCAATTATCCGCCATGACGCTGCCGCACGGCATGGTGCGGGTGATGCTGGGCGAGCAGATCTACCGCGCCTACTCCATCCTCAACAACCACCCCTACCACCGCGAATAAGACCCGCAAACAAAACCCGCGCTCCCGGGTTGTGCCACCCTGGCCCGGGTTCTCCGCAAGGTTTTGTTAGCGCTTCCAGGTCTCTTGTCTGCCGCACTCAGCTGAGCGGCAACACCACGAACTCGCCATCCAGCCGGCCCGCCTGCTGTCCGGCGCACTCCAGGCGCACTGCCAGCGTCAGCCGTGCCATGCGTCCCTTGGCCAAGGCAGCCGCCATGCGCTGCCAGGCCGTGTCTGCCAACGGCAGGGTGTGGGCGGTGAACGCGCCGTGCATGGCTTTCTGGTAATCCATCTGGCTGCGCCGCACCATCACCTGGCCGCGCAGCCCCAGCGCCTGCAATTTGCGGTACACCAGCAGCCAGCCGGCCAGCGTGGCCACGGCTGCCGCGCTGCCACCAAACACCGTGGCACAGTGATTGATATTCGGCTCCAGCGGCGCGGCCAGCGTGATCGCATCCTCCTCGGCATGACATACTTTCACCGCCATCGCCTGCGCCAGCGGGATGGCCTGATACAGATACTGTTCGATATCCTGGTAGTCCTGCACGGCAATTCCTTTCCTGCAAACAAGCCCCAGCATGCCACAGCCGGCCAGAACAGGCAGCAGTGGCTGCGACAAGATGCCGCAGGGCCGGCATCCGCATTTCCCTTACAATCCGCCGCACATCATCCCTCTGCCCCATGCCAGACATCATGAAAAAACTCGCTGCCCTCGCCCTGCTGCTGTCCACCGCTGCCCAAGCCCACGTCACCCTGGAAACCACCAGCGCGGCCAGCGGCAGCTATTACAAGGCCGTACTGAAAGTGGGCCATGGCTGCGCTGGTAGCCCCACCACCGGCATCAGCGTGGAACTGCCGGAAGGCGCGCAGCTGGCGCGCCCCATGCCCAAGGCCGGCTGGCAGGTGCAAGTGAGCAAGAGCGCAGTGAAGCCCTTTGACAACCACGGTAGCGTGGTGAAGGAAGATGTCAGCCGCATCAGCTGGACGGGTGGCAATCTGCCGGGCGATTTTTACGATGAATTCGTGTTCCAGACGCGCATTGCCGCCCAGCCGGGCAAGCTGTATTTCAAGGTGACGCAGCAATGTGCCCAGGGCAGCAACAACTGGGTGGAGATTCCGGCGGATGGCCAGGATGCGCACAGCCTGAAATTCCCTGCCGCCGTGTTGCAGGTGACCGAGCCAGGTCAGGCACACCAGCACTAAGAGGGCTAACAAAATAGCGTAGCGTCTCTGGGCAAAGAGGCGCAAGGCAGCAGCAGGTTTTTTGTTAGCGGCACTAAGCGCCAACGCGCTACCGGCAACAAATGAACAGCCCCTTGCAGCATGACGATGCAAGGGGCTGCTGCTATGTGGCCCGTGCCGCTGCGACAAATAAACCAGGCAGCTGCAGGGCGCTACTGACGGCCTTACTGACGGATCAGGTAATCAAAGGCCGACAGGCTGGCCTTGGCGCCTTCACCCATGGCGATGATGATCTGCTTGTACGGTGCCGTGGTGGCATCGCCAGCAGCAAACACACCCTCGGCCGAAGTCTGACCCTTGGCATCCACTTCGATCTCGCCGCGCGGCGACAGCGCCACGCTGCCTTTCAGCCAATCGGTATTGGGCAGCAGGCCGATCTGCACGAAGATCCCCTCCAGCACCACATGGTGGGTTTCCCCGGTAATGCGCTCCTGATAGCTCAGGCCATTTACCTTCTGGCCATCACCGGTCACCTCGGTAGTCTGGGCATTGGTGATGACGCGCACATTGGGCAGGCTGTGCAGCTTCTTCTGCAATACCGCATCGGCGCGCAGGCTGTCACCGAACTCCAGCAGGGTGACATGGCTGACGATGCCGGCCAGGTCGATGGCGGCTTCCACGCCGGAGTTACCACCACCGATCACCGCCACGCGCTTGCCCTTGAACAACGGGCCATCGCAGTGCGGGCAGTAGGCCACGCCCTTGGCGCGGTATTCGGCTTCGCCCGGCACATTCATTTCGCGCCAGCGCGCACCGGTGGCCACAATCACCGCCTTGCTCTTGAGCACGGCACCGCTTTCCAGCGTCACCTCGGCCAGCTGGCCGTTTTGTGCTGGCTTGAGCGCAGCAGCGCGTTGCAGGTTCATCACGTCCACATCGTAGGATTTGACGTGCTGCTCCAGCGCCATGGCCAGCTTCGGCCCTTCGGTTTCCTGCACCGAGATGAAGTTTTCAATCGCCAGCGTATCCAGCACCTGGCCACCAAAACGCTCGGCCACCACACCAGTACGAATACCCTTGCGGGCGGCATAGATGGCGGCAGCAGCGCCGGCCGGGCCGCCACCGACGATCAGCACGTCGAACGGCTCTTTGGCGGCAATCTTTTCCGCTTCACGCGCCACGGCACCGGTATCCAGCTTGGCGATGATTTCTTCCAGGCCCATGCGGCCACTGCCGAACTGTTCGCCATTCAGATAAATGGCCGGCACGCCCATGATCTGGCGGTCGGTGACTTCCTGCTGGAACACGCCACCATCAATCATCACGCTGCGCACATTGGGGTTGAGCACCGCCATCAGGTTGACGGCCTGCACCACGTCCGGACAGTTGTGGCAGCTGAGCGAGACAAACACTTCAAACTGGTAGCTGCCTTGCAGGCCGCGAATCTGGGCGATGGTGTCCTCGTCCACCTTGGGCGGATGGCCGCCGGTTTGCAGCAAGGCCAGCACCAGCGAGGTGAATTCGTGGCCCATCGGGATACCGGCAAACTCGATACGCCCCGCCGCACCCGGACGGGCAATGGCAAACGACGGGCGACGCGCAGCCAGGCCATTGCTGTTCAGCGTCACCTTGGGCGACAGGCTGGCGATGTCTTGCAGCAGACTGAACATTTCCTGCGCCTTGGCGCTGTCATCCAGGCTGGCAACCAGTTCGATCGGCTGCTGCAGTTTTTCCAGGTAGGCGGTCAGTTGGGTTTTGATGGTGGTGTCGAGCATGGGAAGTCCTCAGGCAATTGCACTGGCAAGCTCATGTGCTGCCAACAGCTTGCCGCTGCAATCGGGTAGTAGGGAGACGGGCCGCTGGCTGCGGCCCGGAGGCCGTACCGCAGTACGCGGCACGGCACCATGGTGGGCGAAGAGCCTGTTCAGGGTCTCGCGAGCTAGAGCGAGACAAGGCGAAAACGACTGAGAAAGCGGAATTTACATGGAGTAAATGAGCATTTCGAAGGCGTTTTTAACGCAGTATCGCCCCATATTTAACTAGCGCAGCAGACCATGAGTTGGTTCTTAGATCTTGCCAACCAGATCCAGAGAAGGAGCCAGCGTCGCTTCGCCTTCTTTCCACTTGGCCGGGCATACTTCACCCGGGTGGCTGGCCACGTACTGGGCAGCCTTTACCTTGCGCAGCAGTTCGCTGGCGTCACGGCCGATGCCACCGGCATTGATTTCGATGATCTGGATCTTGCCTTGCGGGTCGATCACGAAAGTGCCGCGCTCGGCCAGGCCAGCTTCTTCGATCATCACGCCGAAGTTGCGGCTGATGATGCCGGTCGGGTCGCCAATCATCGGGTAGTTGATCTTGCCGATGGTTTCCGAGCTGTCGTGCCAGGCCTTGTGGGTGAAGTGGGTGTCGGTGGATACCGAGTAGATTTCCACGCCCAGCTTGGAGAATTCGGCGTAGTTGTCAGCCAGGTCGCCCAGTTCGGTCGGGCAGACGAAGGTGAAGTCAGCCGGGTAGAAGAATACGACAGACCACTTGCCTTTCAGGTCGGCGTCGCTGACATCGATGAATTTGCCATTGTGAAAAGCGGTAGCCTTGAACGGTTTGACTTCGGTATTGATCAGCGATACGGACATGTTTTTCTCCAGTCGGTGAAATAAAAAAATGCAGTGTTTGGCTGCGTTTGCATCTGATGTACGCATCTTAAGCAGCCCGTATTAATTGATCCACTTGATTGTTTAAATGTTAAAAATAGAATTTTCCTATCACCATTCAGATAAAGCCAATTCCACTCCGGGATGTACTGATTCTGCTGACCCAACGCGATGATCCTCGTGATACTGTGGCCTGCTTGCCACAGTAAAATAAGAAAAGCCGCCAAAAAATGGCGGCTTTTTCTATCACATCACTCAGTTTATTCAGCTTTTGTTAAAAAAGCCCTGCAGCATGCCCAGACCCTGCGACAGCAGATCACCCCCCTGCGGCAACTGGCCATCCGGCGTGAGCTTGTCCACCGCCTGTGGCAGGTAATCAGCCAGCGCCTGACTGAGCTGTTGCGGGTCCAGTCCGAACTTGCCCGCCAGCGCCGTCACCTGCTCATTGCCCAGTACCTGCTGGATCTGCTCGGCCGACACCGGCAGGTTGCCTCCGGTCCCCACCCAGGACGACACCAGCTCGCTCATGCCACCGCTATTGAACTTCTCCACCAGGCCGAACAGGCCACCCTGCTGCTGCATCAGTTCAGTGACCGCTCCAGCCACGCCACCACCTTCGCCGCCCAGCAAACCACCCAGTTGATCAAACAGGCTCATGCTTAGTCCTTTCGGTTTAAAATGTCTTCAGAAAACTTTACTTGCAAAATAGCATAGGAAAATCAGTACAATAGCGCATTAAACCCAAACTCATACGGGCTGCTCTTCATCAAAATGCGATTCATCACCATTTTCCTGGCCTGGCTGGCCTGCTTTGCCAGCAGCAGCGTACACGCCGATCTTTATGGTTTTGTGGACGATCAGGGCCAGGTTCACCTTGCCAACCGCCAGCTGGACGAGCGCTATCAGCTCTACCAGAAAAGCCCGCAGCCTGGCGTCAGCGGTAATGCGGCACTGGACGATGCCACCACCCCCGGACTGGGTGCCACCCTGAGCAGTGACAACCGCCTGCCGGCTCCGGCAGCAGCACGTGTCGACGGCCTGAAAAGCGTGAACGCGCCGGCGTACAACACCAAGCTGGCCGCCCAGTACAAGCATCTGATCGACCAGACTGCACGTGAGTTCAAGCTCGATGCCAATCTGCTGCATTCCATTGTCACCGTCGAATCCGGCTACAACCCGCAAGCCCTGTCTCCCAAGGGAGCCGTGGGATTGATGCAGGTGATTCCGGCCACTGGCGAGCGCTTTGGCGTGACCGAACTGAACGACCCCCGGCAAAACCTGCGGGCCGGGGCGCGTTATCTGCGTTTCCTGCTGGCCCAGTTCAACAACGATCTGCCGCTGGCCATCGCCGCCTACAATGCTGGCGAAGGGGCGGTGCAGAAGTATCGCAACACGATCCCGCCGTATGAGGAAACCCGCGACTATGTCGCCAAGGTGCTGGCTTCCTACGAAAAACGCGGTGGTCTTGCCTATCAGAACGGCCTGCGCACCAGCGCCGGCAAGACCCGTGTCCGGGCGGTCATCCTGCCTGCGACGCTGTCCGGCACCACGGCATCCGCACTGTAAGCGCGCAGGGGCATGGCATGACAAAGGCCTTCCTGCGAAGGCCTTTTTGCATGGTTTGAACCGGTCACGACCGCCACGGCGGCATCAGAGCTGGATGCCCAGAATTTCCCCCAGCGGCTCAGCCAGATCGCGATAGTGTGCACGATGGTCGAATACCCCCAGCAAGCCCGGATAGGCATCTGGCGCATGCAGAATCTGGTTGGCCTTGCGCGAGGACAGCTTGTGTATGCGCAAGATGCGGCCATCCCAGTGCACCAGGCGTGCTTCTTCCGCAGTCAGCAGAACTTCCAGCGCCTGGTGAATGATTTCCACCAACACGACTTTGCTGCGGGTTCTGCTTTCGCCCGCAGGTGTAGCACTTCTGACTCCCTCGTCTTGCATAGCGTCTTTTTCTAAAACTATTATTGTTTAAAATGAATTAACTTCTCCTTAATCATAGGGCAGGTCTTTTGCAATCTCAATAGTTGATTAAAAGAAATTTAAATAACAACCACATAAATTCTGATTCAATTTAAAAAAAAATGGCCAGCGCAAGCTGACCATTTAAAATTACTGTGTTTTTTCTGCATCATGTCGCCAACAGCAAAGCCAGGCCTCGCAGGGAATGCCAGGGGTCGCCAGTCGCCACGCCCTTGATCTGCTGATCAATCCGGGCGCACTCCGACAAGGCCGTCATCAACTTGCGCGGGCCGATCCGGCGCAGGGCTGGCTCGGCCAGCCGCTGCTTGTCGCCCCACAGCCGCAATTCACGCGCCAGATCGCGCAATTGCCGTCCATCTTTCAGGCCCTGCCGCAAGCGCAGCAGCATGCGTACATCTTCGGTGAAGGACCACAACACCAGCACCGGCGATTCGCCTTCTGCCAGCAGGCCTTCCAGCATGCGTTGCACGCGGGCAGCGTCGCCGGACAGCCAGGACTCGGACAAGTGGAACACATCAAAGCGCGCTACATTGGCCACCGCCTCGCGCAGCTGCTCCAGCGTCAACTCGCCGGCCGGGTAAAGCAGGGCCAGTTTGTCGACTTCCTGGCGGGCAGCCAGCAGATTGCCCTCGACCCGGTCGGCAAAAAAAGTCAGCGCCTCACCCGACAGTTGCTGCTGCTGGCGTTTCATGCGGCGGGCAATCCAGCTGCCCAGCTCGTGACGGCCCACCGGCTTGGCTTCCACCACCACCGCAGCTTTTTCCAGCGCGAGATACCACTTGGATTGCAGCTGCGCTTTTTCCAGCCGTGGCAGGGTAAGCAGGGTAATGGTGTCTTGTGGCGGGTTGGCCGCCAGCTGTTGCAGGGCTTCTGCGCCTTCATTGCCCGGCTTGCCACCGGGGATGCGGATTTCCAGCAGCTTGAGCGAGGCAAACAGCGAAACGCTGCTCATGGCATCACGCAGTTGCGACCAGTCGAAACCGGCCTCCACCGTCAGCACTTCGCGCTCCTGATAACCTTGTGCACGCGCATGTGTGCGCAGGCTGTCGGCCGCTTCCAGCGCCAGCAGTGCCTCTTCACCATGAATCAGGTAGAGCGGTGCCAGCCCCTTGGCCAGCACCGTCTCCAGCGCATCAGGGCTTAGGCTGGGCATTGGCAGGCTTCAGGCTTTGCGGGCCAGTCGTGCCCATGGCGGCCGGGCGTTTGATATAGGCCAGCCGGCGGGCGATCTGCTCGGCCGCATCGCGGCGGATATCCGTCCACAGCAGGTTTTCTTCCTGCTCCTTGCCCAGTACATCGCTATCCGAATAATTCATGTAACGACGTACCGACACCTGCATGTCCGGCTCGATGGGCGAACCGCCAATTACCGTGCGCACCGTCGCGCTATAGCTCAGCAAGTACTCGTTGACCTTGCCGCCGCTATTGATGGTGGATACTTCTTTGGACTGGCTTTCACCCAGTACGCTGACCACGGCTTCGGCCTGTTTGGGCGAAGACAACATCACCAGCTTGTCATTGCGCGACAGGGTTTCCCGCAGGATGGGCCCCAGCTGGGCACTACCCTCTTCCACATAAACGCTGCTGAAGGGCAGCGGACGGCTGGTACCACCCACGCCCTTGAGATGAAAACCGCAGGCGCTGAGCAAGAGTACGGCGCCAGTGAGCAGCAGCCAGTGCAGGGTTCGGGTCATTCCTGATTCTCCGTAAGAAAAAGCCGGGTCAGCCCATCCCCTGCGGTGGGGAATCTGGTCCGAGCCGGCCCGGGTTTGTTGGCGACCCCGGCATGTTCCGGGGCCGGTTTGCCATTACACGACGATGTTCACCAGTCGGCCCGGCACCACGATGATCTTCTTGGCCGGTTTGCCTTCCATGAACTTCTGTACGTTCTCATGCGCCAGCGCGGCGGCTTCGATGACATCCTTGGCGGCATCGGCCGCCACGGTGATGCTGCCACGCAGCTTGCCGGCCACCTGCACCATCATTTCGATTTCGCTCTTCACCAGCGCCGCCTCATCCACTTGAGGCCAGGCTTGTGCCAGCAGTTCGCTGCCCGGGCGCAGCACCGCCCAGACAGCATCGGTGATGTGCGGCACGATGGGCGACAGCAGCAGGGTGACGCTTTCCAGCACTTCCTGTGCCACGGCACGGCCGGCGGCATCGCTGCGGTCGGTCTTGTCGTAGGTGTTGAGCAGCTCCATCACCGCGGCAATGGCGGTATTGAACTGCTGGCGACGGCCATAATCATCGGCCACTTTCTGGATGGTGCTGTGCAGCTTGAAGCGCAGCTCCTTCTGGCTGGCATTCAGCTCACCGCCGGCATAGGCGCTCACCACGCCGGCATCGGCATGTTCCTTGGCCAGTTTCCACAGACGCTTGAGGAAGCGGAAAGCACCTTCCACACCAGCGTCGGACCATTCCAGGCTCTGCTCTGGCGGGGCGGCAAACATCATGAACAGGCGGGCGGTATCGGCACCGTATTTCTCGATGAATTCCTGCGGGTCCACGCCGTTGTTCTTGGACTTGGACATTTTCTCCACGCCGCCCACCACCACAGGCAAGCCATCCACACGGTGGGTTGCGCCGGTGATCTTGCCTTTGCCGTCACGCTCCAGTACCACGTCTTGCGGGGCAATCCAGTCCTTGCTGCCATTGGGCAGATCGCGGTAGAAGGTTTCGCAGATCACCATGCCCTGGGTCAGCAGGCTCTTGAACGGCTCATCGCTGGAGACCAGACCTTCGTCGCGCATCAGCTTGTGGAAGAAGCGCGCGTACAGCAGGTGCAGGATGGCGTGTTCGATACCACCCACGTACTGGTCAACCTGCAGCCAGTAGTCGGCAGCGGCCTTGTCCAGCATGGCGGTGTCGCACTTGGGCGAGGCGTAGCGGGCGTAGTACCAGCTGGACTCGACAAAAGTGTCCATGGTGTCGGTTTCGCGCTTGGCGGCACCGCCACACTTGGGACAGCTGGTTTCGTAGAATTCCGGCATCTTGGCCAGCGGCGAGCCAGCACCATCCGGAATCACGTTTTCCGGCAGTACCACTGGCAGGTCTTTTTCCGGCACCGGCACATCGCCGCAAGTCGGGCAATGGATGATGGGGATCGGGCAGCCCCAGTAGCGCTGGCGGGAGATACCCCAGTCGCGCAGGCGGTACTGGGTTTTCTTCTGACCGGCAGCCTTGGCTTCCAGATCGCCGACGATGGCATCAAAGGCCTCGCTGAAGGACTTGCCGTCATACTTGCCACTGTTGACGGTACGTACGCTGTCGTCCTTGGCGGCATACCAGTCTTGCCACTGGGTAGCATCGAAAGCATGGTCACCAGCAACCGGGGCATACACTTGCAGCAGCGGCAGGTTGTATTTGTTGGCAAATTCGAAGTCGCGCTCGTCATGCGCCGGTACGGCCATCACCGCGCCTTCGCCATAACCCCACAGCACATAGTTGGCTACCCATACCGGCAGCTTGGCACCGGTCAGCGGATGGATGACGAACAGGCCGGTGTCCATGCCCTTCTTTTCCATCTTGGCCACGTCGGCCTCGGCCACGGAACCTGCCTTGCATTCGGCGATGAAAGCCTGCAGCGCCGGATTATTGGCTGCGGCCTGGGTGGCCAGCGGGTGTTCCGCTGCTACGGCCACGTAAGTGGCACCCATCAGGGTGTCCGGACGGGTGGTGTACACCTTCATCGTGCCGGCATGGCCGATGCTGGCTTCATCGTAGGCAAACACCACGTCGGAACCGTGGCTCTTGCCGATCCAGTTCTTCTGCATGGTCTTGACCTGTTCCGGCCAGCCATCCAGCGTATCCAGGCTGGTGAGCAGTTCGTCCGCGTACTTGGTGATGGCGAAGTAATACATCGGGATTTCACGCTTTTCCACCACAGCACCGGAGCGCCAGCCACGGCCATCCACCACTTGTTCATTGGCCAGCACGGTCTGGTCCACCGGGTCCCAGTTCACCACGCCGTTTTTCTTGTAGATCACGCCTTTTTCAAACAGGCGGGTAAACAGCCACTGCTCCCAGCGGTAGTAGTCGGGCTTGCAGGTGGCCAGCTCGCGCTCCCAGTCCAGGGCAAAGCCCAGGCTGTCCAGCTGGGTCTTCATGTATTCGATGTTGGCGTAGGTCCAGGCGGCCGGGGCACCGCCGTTTTTCATGGCTGCGTTTTCAGCCGGCAGACCGAAGGCGTCCCAGCCCATCGGTTGCAGCACGTTGAAACCTTGCAGGCGCTTGAAGCGGGCCAGCACGTCGGTGATGGTGTAGTTGCGCACATGGCCCATGTGCAGCTTGCCGGACGGGTAGGGGAACATCGACAAGGCGTAGTACTTGGGACGGCTGGCGTCTTCCACGGCCTTGAAGGCGGCGGTGCGCTGCCATTTTTGTTGCGCTGCGGCTTCGACTTCGCGCGGGCTATAGATTTCTTGCATGGTGTTCTTTGTCTGGAATGGCTGGAAAACAAAAGGGCGGACTGCCCAAGTCCCCGCCTGGCAGGGCAGCTTGGGCAGTCCGTCACAAATTCAATCGGCCCATTATAGCGGCCAGAGGGCCTTGCCGATAAGAGCCGCACAAAAACAAACGCTTGCCGCCAGCCTTCGCCGCCTCAGGGGCAGGGATGGCGGGTCCAGCCTGGCTTGCCCCGGTAGCAGGAAAAATCTTCATGAATGGCGTCTATCTCCCAGCGGCCGTCGTGGTGGCGCAGCTGCAATTGCTGCCGTATCGCCTGGACGCTGTCGTCTTGCAAACCTTCGCGAATCAGGGTGATGTCGGCCCGGTCGAAAGCGGGAGCCGGGCTGTGCTGTATCAGCCGGAAATGCGGATAGTCGATCAGCCCCTCCTGCCCCAGCCGCTGGCGGACAAAACGCAGAGCCAGTTCGGCCGGCAATTCGCCTGGCAGGCCGGCAAAGGGAAGCCGCCCTTCGTCGGTATAGGCCCATGCGGCGGGGCTGATGAACAGGCTGCACAACAGCAGCAGCAAGCGCAAAGCGGTTTTCATCTATTTACAGACTGCCACATGGCCAGCCGGTTCAGCACAGCCGCAGTTTGAAGCTTTCCAGCGCCTCCATCAGCAGCTGCAGAATGCCGCCCTCCCACAGCGAGTGGCCAGCCATTTCCACCAGGTGGAAGTCAGCCTCGGGCCAGTGCTGCGCCAGTTCGCTGGCGGTGACCGGCGGACATACCACGTCGTAGCGCCCCTGCACGATGACGGCCGGAATATGACGAATGCGCTCGATCTGCTGCAGCAATTGTGCCTCGGGCAGGAAAATGCGATGCACGAAGTAATGCGCCTCCAGCCGCGCCAGCGACAGCGCCACATATTCACTGCTGGCCCGCTCGATGGCGTCGGCATTCTGGCGCAGGGCGACGCAAGCACCTTCGTAACGCCCCCAGGCACGGCAGGCCGGCAAGTGTACTTGCGGATCGGGATCGGTCAGCCGGCGGTAATAGGCCTGCAGCAAGTCCTGTCGTTCGGCAACGGGAATCGGCGCGACAAAGCGCTGCCACTCCTCGGGATAGAACTGGCGCATGCCGTGCATGAACCAGTCGATTTCACTTTGTCTGCCCAGAAAAATCCCGCGCAGAACCAAGCCCTGTACCCGCTGCGGATGCGTCTGGGCATAGGCCAGTGCCAGCGTGCTGCCCCAGGAGCCGCCAAACACCAGCCAGCGCTCTATGCCCAGATGCTCGCGCAGGCGTTCGATGTCGGCAATCAGGTGCTGGGTAGTGTTGTCGCGTAGTTCGCCACGCGGCACCGAACGGCCACTACCGCGCTGATCAAACAAGACCGCGCGATAAAACCAGGGATCGAACAGCTGCCGGCTCATCGGCGCACAGCCATCGCCCGGCCCGCCATGCAGATACAACACCGGCTGACCATCCTGCCGGCCACATTGCTCCCAGTACATCTGGTGCAGGCCGTCCAGCGGCAACATGCCGCTGGCGTAGGGTGTAATCGGGGGATAGAGCATCAACGTCCTTGTCAGGTTGGCAGGCGGACAGGCACTACTGGCAGGGCAGGATTCAGCACAGCTGGCTGGTGATGTAGTCCCACTCCAGCGGGCTGACCGGGGTAATCGACAGCCGATTGCCGCGCTTGAGCACCTGCATCTGCTCCAGCGGCGGGTGCTGGCGCAGCAAGGCCGGCGTCAGCAAGGCAGTCTTGCGCACAAAACGCACATCCACGCACTGCCAGCGCGGTGCATCCGGCAGGGATTTGGCATCGAAATAGGGGCTGGCGGGATCAAACTGGCTGGAGTCGGCATGGGCGGTGCTGGCCACCACCGCCAGGCCGGCGATACCAGGCTCGGCACAGCTGGAATGCCAGAACAGCACCCCATCACCCGGCTGCATCTCATCGCGCATGAAATTGCGCGCCTGATAATTGCGCACCCCGGTCCACTCGAAAGCACGCTGTGGTTCGGCCATCAGGTCATCAATGGACGTTTCGTCCGGCTCGGATTTCATCAGCCAATAGCGCATGAGCAATGTCTGTTAATGAATGGAAGGTTAACTTAACAATTTACGCCATCTTACAACTGCCGGGCTGGATTATGCTGGGTTCAAGATAAACATCAGGGCCACGCCGCCCTTGCAACCAGGAGTAACACCATGAAAAGCCTGTTGATCGGCATCTTGCTAGCCAGTGCACTGAGCGCCTGTGTCGTCGTCCCGCCACGCGTTGCCTATCGTGGACCGGAATTCCGACCGGTGGAGGTGGTTCCTGTCTTTGTCCCCGCTGACCATGGTTATCACCACTGGGACCATTGAGACTAGCCCTCACCCGCTACTTTATTTAGCACAACGGTCTGGTGCAAAGCGGTGCAGCCCCGACTCGGTTAGCAGATAGTCCAGCTGCACATCCCACGCTTCGCGCGGCACGGCAGCGACCCGCTGGCAATCGTAGGCCACGCCAACCAGCAGGGGCTTGCCGTATTGTGAATGGCGGCGACGAAAGGCCAGGCTGCTGTCATAGAAGCCCCCGCCCTGCCCCATGCGATAGCCCTGGGCATCGACAGCCAGCAGGGGCAGCAACAGCACATCCAGCCGCTCTGCCCGCAGGCAGGGGCCATCGAACTCCATGATCCCGTAGCGCGGATGGCGATACCAGTGGCCGGTGGCATTCAGCCGGGAAAACCACATGCGCCGGCCACGCGCCGGAATCTGCGGCAGCCAGACACTGGCGCCGCGTTGCAAGGCGGTGCTGAGCAGGATTTCGATATCCAGCTCCGAACCGGCCGCCAGATAGCCACCAATCCGCTTGCCCCGCCGCAACAAACGACCGGCATGGCGTGCAACGGCACGCATGGCCTGGGCGCGATAAGCCGGGCTCAATGCCATGCGCTGGCGCCGGATGTTCTTGCGCAGGGTGACCTTGTCAGTAGCAGCAGAAGACGATGGCGTCATGACTGAGCAATAAAATGAGAGCAGAAATGAAAACGACCCGGAGCAAGATGCGCCGGGTCGTGAAGGGAGACCCCCGCGAGTGTCGTTTGGGCATAATTCGCTTGTACCCTGTTTCCAGGGAGGGTCACCTGCCAGCCACTTCGGGCGCGTCCGCAAGGGACGCGACACACCCGTGACTCACGCTGGCAACCAGAAGCGAACGCATTGGTACAAAGGAATTGTTTGCCGTCACGAACACCGCAGGGGATAAGCTGACCTGTAGTGTCCACCAGCCGGCCTGTTCAGAACAGGGCTTGCTGGCTTTCGCGAAGCGCCGTGTCGGCTGCCTCGCTCATGTTGCGTATTTTACGCTGGAATGAGGCCATTTCCAAGCCCTCTCCCACTTTGGTACGCAACAAATCGTGGGCAATGTTCAGCGCAGCCATGATGGCGATCTTGTCAGCGTCCATCACCTTGCCATGCTGCTGGATCATGTCGATCTTGCCTTCCAGCAGTCTGACCGCTTCCAGCAGGGTTTCACGCTCGTCGGCGGGTGAGCCTATGGTGAAGTGACGACCCAGCAATTCGATGTCCACCTGCACGATATCGCTCATTCTGCCTCTCCTGCGCCCTGCTCCGGTTCATCCGCCTTCGGCAGACGCTCCACCAGCGCGGCCACGCGATTGCGGGTTTCGTTCACACGGAAATTCAGCTCGGCGTTTTCCTTCAGCGCTTCAGCCAGCGCCTGGGCAAAACGGCCGTTCTGGGTTTCCAGTTCCTTGATGCGGCTAATCAATGCCTGCACGCGGGATTCGAGATATTCCAGTTCCTTGTCCATGGCGGCGAGGATAACGGTCGGTTAGTCCAGCGTCAAACCCAGACTACGCCGTGCTGTGTCCAGCGTGGCACACATGGCCACTGCCCCGTCCAGCAAGCGCGGGCCGGGAATGGTCAGCAGGTCCTCGTCCACCACATAGCGCGTCGCTTTAGCCACTGCCGGCACCGCCGGCCAGCGGTCCCACATGCGCAGGATATCGGCGCGGCCAGCCAGCATGACTTGTGGCTGGGCCGCGACAACCGCCTCGATACTGACTTGCGGCGCAGCCTGGGCCAGACCGGCAAAGACATTGCGCCCGCCACACAGCTGCATGACCGAACCCATGAAGCTGCGCTGACTGACGGTAAAGATGGGGGCGCTGCTGATCTGGTAGAACACCGTCAACGGCGGACGGCGGGCATAGCGCTGGCGCAATTGCTGCAGACGCTGGCGATAGTGGCTGGCCGCCGCATCAGCTTGCGCCTGGGTGGCGGTCAACTGACCCAGGCTGCGCATCTCGCTGGCGACGTCTTCCAGCTGCAGGGGATGACTGATGAACACCGGCACGCCCAACTGGCGCAGGCGCTGCAGTTCGCGCGGATTGCCACCATCCTGCCAGGCGACAACCAGATCGGGCTGCTGGCGCATGACGGCTTCCAGGCTGACGCCGCTATAGCCGCCCACCCGGGGCAGCTGGCGTGCCGCTGGCGGGTAGTTGCTATAGTCCACCGTAGCCACCAGCCGTGAGCCGGCACCGATGGCGTACAGCATTTCGGTGGCATGCGGAGAAAGCGACACAATGCGCCGGGCTGGGCTGGGCAGCGTCAGCACTTTGCCACTGCCATCAGGCGCACTGACCGCCGCCTGGGCCAGGCCAGCACACAGCAGCAGCCACAAGGCAAAGCCACGCAGCCGCATCAACCGCCCTTGAGCGCCAGCGGCAGACCGCAGGCTACCAGGGTGACGCGCTGGCAGCGGGCGGCGATGTCCTGGTTGAGCCGGCCCAGCAAATCACCATAACGGCGTGCCATACTGCTCATCGGCATCACGCCCCAGCCGATTTCATTGGTCACCAGCAAGAGCTGGCCCTGCACGGCAGCAATGGCTTCCAGCAGCCATTGCCTTTCCTGCACGAAGTCCATTTCGTCGAACTGGTCGTCGCTGCGGAAAAAGCGCATCAGCCACATGCCCAGGCAGTCCACCAGCAACAGGCCATCTTCCTGATCATGGCCCAGTACCAGTTCGGCCAGGCCACGCTCGGCTTCCAGCACCTGCCAGTGTGCCGGGCGCTGCAGACGGTGCTGGCGCACCCGCTCGGCAAACTCTTCATCGCGCACTTCGGCGGTGGCGATGTAAGTGACCGGGCCGCCATGCTGTACGGCCAGTTGTTCGGCGTAGCGGCTTTTGCCGGAGCGGGAGCCGCCGCTGATCAGGTGAGTCATGAACTTGATATCCCGAAAAACCGGGCCTCCACTAAGGAGGCCCGGCTGCAAAGCTAAAAAGCAGCGCCACCAAACGGTGGCACGCAGGGTTTATTTCTGCTGATAGCTTACGCCGATATACGCGCCAAGGCCCGCCGTGTTGTAGCCATAGAGCGTGGTGTAATGGCGGTCGAACACATTGCTGAGCTTGAAATTGGCCGTCCACTCACGGGCAAAGCGGTAATTGGCATAGAGATTGGTCAGCGCGTAGCCGCCCAGCCAGACATTGCTGCCGCTATCGGTGGTGTCACGCCGCTTGGCACTGACTTGCCACTCCAGCCCAGTAGTCACCCGGCCCCAGTCGTAGGCTGCCGCCAGCTGCCCGTAGGCACGGGCACGTCGCTGCAATTGCTGATGGCCGGAATTGTCCAGCGGGTCCTGATAGGTGGCAGAACCGGACAAATCCCAGTTACCGACAGCCTTTGCCGCCGCCAGCGTGGCACCACGGATGGTGGCATGGCTGATATTGGTCATGGTGCTGTAGTCGGAGGTAATGGCAATCATGTTGTCGATGCTGTTGTGAAACAGCGTCAGCGAGGCCGAACTGCCATTGGCCTTGTATTGCAAGGCCAGCTCGGCATTGCGTGAGGTTTCCGGTTGCAGGTGAGGATTGCCGGCATAGCCATAGCTATCCAGCGGGTAGTACAGGTCATTGAAGGTGGGCGCCTTGAAGGCAGTGCCGTAGCTGGCACGTGCGGTCAGCGCCTCGCTCAGGCGATAACCGTAACCCAGCTGACCGGTGGTTTTGCCGCCAAACTGCTCATCCTGGTCATGACGGGCGCTGGCTTGTAGCAAATGCTTGCCGAATTCGCCGCTATAGCCAATGAACACCGCCTTGTTGCTGCGTTCGCTGACATCAAAGGCGGTGCTGCTGTCCACATGCTGCTGGGTATAGTCGAAGCCGGCCAGTAGATTGCCCAGCCCGGTATGAATGTCGTTCTGCCACAGCCATTCGTTCTGGGCAGTCTGGTACAGGTCGGCACGCTGGGCCATGTCGCCATTGGTCCAGTGCTCTTGCCGGTCAACGCTGTGACTGAAACGCAGGGTGGAGGTCCAGTTGTCAGTCAGGCTGTTTTTCGACTCCAGACTGGCTCCGCTCTGACGGCTGCGTTGCAGATCTTCACCATGACTGTTGTAGCCGTCGTAATCCAGTTTGCCGTTAGCCTGGAACAAGCGCAGCGATAGCTCTTGGCCGGCAGCCAGCGTCTGGGTCAGGTTGGCGGTATAGGACAGGTTGCGATAAGGGTCTCGGTCCGGGTTATAGCTGCTGCTCTGCGCATTGGTGGCGGAAATGCCATTGGTCTGCTGTTGACTGACCTGCAGGCTGAAGGCGGTATTGTCCTGCTTGCCCGCCACACCTGCAGCCGACTGGAACAGGCCATGGTCGCCCACACCCAGCGTGGCGTTGAAACGCGGGGTGCCGCTGCCCTGCCGGGTGAAAATCTGGACCACACCGCCAATGGCGTCCGCACCATACAGGCTGGAACTGCTGCCACGCACGATCTCGATGCGCTCGATATTGTCCAGCGGGATGTTTTCCAGCGCCGTCGTGCCGGTGGTGGCGGAGACGATGCGCACGCCATCCAGCAAGACCACGGTCTGGTTGGCATTGCTGCCACGCAGATAGATGCTGGCCTGGCTGCCCATGCCACCGGAGTTGACCACTTCCACCCCGGGCTGGCGTGCCAGCAGTTGCGGCAGACTGGTGACGGCAGATTGCTCGATGTCGTCACGGGTAATCACGCTGATGTCAGACAAGGTCTTGGTGATGGATTGCGGCTGACGACTGGCCGTCACCACCACTTCCTCACCCTGGAATTGCGGCAGATTGTCGGCATGGGCCATACCGGTGCCGATCAGCGACACCAGCAGCCCGATTTGTTGCGGCTTGAACATGAAACACACACTCCTGAAATGAAAAACCGGCAGGGCTGACAGGCCGCTGCCGCGAGGAGTGCGAAGAGGACGGCTTTCGCCGCTTGAACATCAAGGCATGCGAAGCAGCGCAGTTGGCGCGCTCCGCAGTCTGCAAGATCGCCTCCCCGCGATACTCCAGCACCGGCAGCCGCCCAGGCAGCCGCCGGCGACAGGCCGGTCTCCGGGCTTGGTCTTGCAGTCGTGCGCCTTCCCGTTGCATATGCACAGTGGCGATGGCACAACCTTGGCCACTCCATGGCCAGACCTTACCGTTGCGGGGGCAGCGCCGGTCTTGCACCGGCTTCCCGTTTCATCCGGGCGGCAAAGCCCGGACACCTGTCTGGCGGGGATTATAAAGCCAATTATCGCCAAAATGGAGCGATCGGCAGCGATTTGCCGCAATATGCAAATGGCAATGCCCAGGCCATGCCTGCATGCCGCTTGCCGCGCCGTCCCCCATGACTTAGAGTCCCGCACTAGTCCATGCCAACCCAGAGAACACCGCATCATGACCCAGTCCATCGCCCTGCCCGCCCACGCTTCTTATCAGGCTGCCCTGCAGCGCCAGAACTCGCTGACCAAGCCGGCCGGCAGCCTGGGTGTGCTGGAGACGGTGGCCTGCCGCTTTGCCGCCTGGCAGGGGCAGACCATTCCGGCCGCGCTGACACCGGCCATTACCGTATTTGCCGGCGACCACGGCGTGACTGCCGAAGGCGTATCGGCCTACCCGTCCATCGTGACCGGTGAAATGGTGAAGAACTTCGCCGCCGGCGGTGCCGCCATCTGCGTATTGGCCCGTGCCATCGCCGCCCGGCTGGAAGTAGTGGATGTGGGTGTGCTGGGCCAGCTGCCGGACCTGCCCATCGTGCACGCCAAGGTCGCTGCCGGTACGGCCAATCTGGCTGTTGAGGCTGCCATGAGCACGGCCGAGGTGGAGGCCGCACTGGAAGTGGGCCGCACCGCCGCCCGCCGCGCTATCGAACAGGGTGCCAATCTGCTGATTGCCGGTGACATGGGCATTGGCAATACCACACCGTCGGCGGCCTTGATCTGCCGTCTGGCCAATCTGGAGGTCGATCTCATCGTCGGTCGTGGCACCGGTATCGACGATGCCGGCCTCGCCAACAAGCGCCGCGTGGTGGCACAGGCGCTGCAGCGCCTGCAAGGACAGCAGTTGAGCGGCACACAGGTACTGGCCGAACTGGGCGGACTGGAAATCGCCGCCATGGCTGGCTTCTATCTGGAAGGGGCCGCACAAGGTGTGCCGTCCCTAGTAGATGGCTTCATCGCCAGCGCAGCCGCACTGGCCGCCCGTGCCATCGACCCCGCAGTAGCCGCCTGGCTGCTGGCCAGCCATCGCTCGGAAGAAACCGGCCACCGCCTGGCGCTGGAGGCGCTGGGACTGGAGCCGCTGGTGGAACTGGGCATGCGACTGGGCGAAGGCTCTGGCGCGGCGACTTGCGTGCCCTTGCTGCAACTGGCCATCAAGCTGCATGCGGAAATGGCCACCTTTGCCCAGGCCGGGGTGACGGAGAAGGATTGATGAACCCCTATACGCTGACCCTGCTGCGCCATGGCGAGATCGACCACGACGGCCGGCTGATCGGCCGTACCGACCTGCCGCTGAATGATCTGGGCTGTGAACAGATGGCCCGCAGCTGGCAGCGGCTGAACCAGCTGGCACCGGTCACCAGCATGGCCACGTCCCCCCTGCAGCGCTGCCGCGAATTTGCCGTGCACCAGGCCCTGCACGGCTCGCTGCCGCTGAAGGTGGACGAGCGCTTTGCCGAATTCGACTTTGGCGACTGGGATGGCATGTCGCGCGCCATCCTGTCCGGTCAGCATCCGGACTGGGGCAGCCGCGTGGCCAGTGGTGAACTGATCCCGCCAGGTGGCGAGAGTTATGCCCTTTTCCGCAGCCGGGTGCTGAACGGCTTTAGCGAATGGATTCAGACTGCGCGCGGCAGCCACCGGGTGCTGGTCTGCCACGGCGGGGTGATTACCGCGCTATTGGCCGAGCTGCTGGGCACCGAGTTTGCCGTGGCCAAGCTGATGACGGTACAACGCGGCGGCTTTGCCCAGCTGTCGATTCTGGAAGGCCACCCGGCCTATCTGATGCATCTGGAAAGCCCCGGCGAAGCATGAGCCCTTCCCCCTCATCCGCGGTGCCGCCGGCAACCTGGTGGCAATCGCTGATTCTGGCCATCCAGTTTCTCACCCGCCTGCCCACGCCGCAGCTGCGCAGCTTCCACCCGGAATGGCTGGCCGCCAGTGCGCGCTGGTTTGCGCCGGTCGGCCTGTTGCTGGGCAGCCTGCTGTGGCTGGCCATGTGGCTGGGTGCTCAATACGACCCCTGGCTGGCGGCGCTGCTTGGCCTGTTGCTGTGGATAGGCGTCACCGGCGGCCTGCATCTGGACGGACTGGCCGACCTGACTGATGCCATGGGGGCGGCGCATCGTTCACGCGAACGTTTTTTCGAGGTATTGAAAGACCCGCATGTCGGCAGTTTTGGCGTGATTGCCCTGATCAGCGCCCTCATCAGCAAACTGGTATTGCTGATGCTGCTGGCCAGACAGCCCGCCCAGCTGGCCGGCCTGCTGCTAGTTCCGGCCTGGGCGCGGCTGTTTGCCCTGTTCTGGTCCGCCACCTTGCCGGCACTGGCCCCCGGCAGCGGCGAACGCTTTGCCTGGCAGCCGCAATGGCGGGTACAGGCCATCAGCCTGCTGGCCTTGCTCGCCCTGTCTGTCTGGCTGGCCCCCGCACTGCTATTGGCTCCGCTGGCCGGGCTGCTGTGGCGCAGCTGGCTCCAGCGCAAGCTGGGCGGCATGACCGGCGACTGCCTGGGTGCCGGCATCGAAGTGTGTGAAATCCTGCTGCTGGGGCTGCTGCTGATCCCACTGCACCATATGCACTGGCTGTGACGGCCGGGCTGTCAAAGACCTGCCATCGTCCTGTCACAAGACGGTGACCTTGGCTCAGCATACTGCTGCCAGCGGCCTGACCGGGCGATACGCCGGGTGGCTCGCCAACCCCGACACTGCGTGGAGCTGGCGCATGACCGATCTGGATATTTCGTTCGACCCCACCCGCCTCGACCAGGCCATGATTCTGCAATTTCTGCGGGAGCAGGCGCACTGGGCTGCCGATATGGATGGCGCACGGCTGCAACGGGCCATTCGCCATTCGCTGGTGATCGGCGCCTATCATCGAGGCCGGCAAATCGGCTTTGCCCGGGTGATTACCGACTACGCCAGCTTTGCCTATCTGTCCGATGTATTCGTGCTGCCTGCGCATCGTGGCCAGCGGGTGGGTCAGGCCATGATCAAGGCCGCCATCGCCCACCCCGATCTGCAACAATTACGCCGCTTTCTGCTGGTATCGCGCGATGCGCGCGGTTTTTACCGCCAGCTGGGCTTTGGCCCGCTGCAGCAAGGCGAGCGCTATATGGAGCTGCGCCAGCAGGCGGCACATCCTGCCTTGCTACGCTGGCCTTTCAGCTTGCGCCGGTCCCAGGCGGAGCGTCCACGCGCCAGCGCCTGATCAGGGCAAGAGATCAGGCCGTGCGCCGGGGTGCTGCTTCACCAGCGACCACGGCAGCACACTCCACTCCGGGTATTCACAGGCACGGGCGACGCGGGCAAAGGATGGCCCCAGATACAGGCCCTGCGGCGTGGCATACCAGCTGACAAACTGCCACACCTGCGGGTCGCGGTAATCGCAGTCGTCGTCATTGCCCGGCTTGGTATCCGCCGGGTGCAGACGCGCCATGGTGCTGGCCAGCCATGGTGCCAGCACTTTTTCTTCATACTGGTAGTCCTTGCGCTCGCCTCCTGCCTGGCGCCCCAGTTGCGGCTTGCCCTTGCCCAGCCAGAGCAGGTCTTCCAGCTGCACGGCCTGGCCAGTGGCAACATCGATGGTTAGCGGGTTGTCGGCAAAATCAGGGTGTGCGCCGCCACAGTAATAACTGGTGAAAATGCTGACGCTCAACAGCTTGCTGCTGAGCAGATGCGGGGTGATGGTCTGTTCAAAATCCGCCCCGGCGCTATGTGTGCCGCCCAGCTGGCAATCGAAATAGCTGGCGACTTCCTGCCACTGGCGCTCGGCCAGTAGCTGGTTCAGCCGTTGCAGGCTGGCATCGGGATAACCATCCAGCACCCGGAACAGTCGGATCTTGCTCACCGGCTCATCCCACCATTGCAGGGTGTGGCCCTGCATGCGCTCACGCTTGCCAGGCTTGAGCGACAGTCCGGCCAGCCGGGTGTAGTCATAGCCGGAACGCTGACGGATGGGCTTGAGGGCTGCATCGGTGCTGGCTGGCCACTGCGCCGGCTCATAAGGGGCCAGCGTCACCGGCAGGCTCCTGGCGGCTTTGGGGCCATGCCACTGGCCGCGCCAGCCACCGTCTTGCGGCTGCAGGGTGAGATCATTGCGCTGTTCGTCGTACTGCAGGTTCTCACCCAGCTGCAGGCTGCCATCGGCCATGCGTTTGCCGGACAAGGCCAGGTCCTGGTGATATTTGCGGTAGAAATAGCGGCCATCGACCTCGCCGCCCTGGCCGATGTTCAACTCCATCACCACGGCGGCATTACCGATATGCCCCTGCAACAGCAGCGGGGCGGCCTGCACCGCCAGGCTCAGCATCCACAACAGCAATCCGGCCAGTCTTGGCAACATCTCATTCCCTTTCAGCAAAACAGCGCCGGGCCACCATGGCGCGACGCTGTTATCAAGACACGAAAGTGCCGGCTCTTACAGCGTACCAGCCACTTTCTTGTTACGCATCAGGCACAGCATGTCACAGGCCAGATGGGCAGCGGCAATGGCGGTGACTTCGCTCTGGTCGTAAGCCGGGGCCACTTCCACCACGTCCATGCCGACAATGTTCAGATCGCCCAGATTGCGCACGATCTTCAGTGCCTGGGCACTGGTCAGGCCACCCGGTACCGGCGTGCCGGTGCCCGGCGCGGCGGACGGGTCCAGACAGTCGATGTCGAAGGTGAGGTAGACCGGATGATCGCCGATCACTTCCTTGATGCGGGCGATGGTGGCATCCACGCCATTGTCGTGCACCCACGGTGCGTCCAGCACGTTCATGCCCATGAAGTCGTCGTTCCAGGTGCGGATACCCACTTGCACCGACTTCGCCGGATCGATCAGGCCTTCTTTCACCGCCTTGTAGAACATGGTGCCGTGATTCAGGCTGTCCGGCTCGTCGTCCTGCCAGGTATCACAGTGGGCATCGAAATGCAGCAGGGCCAGCGGCTTGCCGTATTTTTCCGCGTGTGCAATCAGCAGCGGGTAGGTGACGAAGTGGTCGCCGCCGAAGGTCAGCATCTTGGCACCGGAGGCCAGGATATGGCGGGCATGCTCGATGATGGCTGGCTTGATGGTCAGCGGGTTGTGCGCATCGAACCAGCAGTCGCCGTAGTCGATCACTGCCAGGTCGTCGAAGGGATCAAAGCCCCAGGGGAAGGGCTTGAGCTCGGCCAGCTGCACGCTGGCGGCACGGATAGCCTGCGGCCCCATGCGCGCGCCGGAGCGGAAGGTGGTGGACAGATCCAGCGGAATGCCGGACACCACCACATCAGCGCCACTCAGGTCGCGGCTATAGTTGCGGCGCATGAAAGACAGCACGCCGGCATAGGTATTTTCGATGGAAGAGCCATACAGGCCCTGACGGCGCACTGCGCCATCGCCCTTGATGATATCGGTCACAGACACTCTCCAAGAGAGAGTACGCCAACGCTACCACGCCCCATTCCATGACAATGGACTGCGGCTTAGAATAAGTGGGAGACTGACGATTGCCGTCCATCTTGCACAGCCGACGGGTTAAGGCTGCCGCGCCCCTTGGCGCGGAACCGGCAGTGTGCCGCGAGCCGTGCTGCAGTTCAAGTCCGCCGCCGCGCTGGCGCGACAAAACATCCACAGATGCCACAAAGGGGCCATCATGACTTCCTCGTCGCAAGACTACACGCTGGCCATGGAGCCGGTGCGCATCGGCCAGCCGGCCCCACAGCCCGCGCCGCAAGATGACGGCCTGAGCTTCAGCTTCAGCGGCAGCGGTGCGGCTTACTTCCGCATCTGGATCGTCAACCTGCTGCTGTCCATCCTCACCCTGGGCATCTATTCGGCCTGGGGCAAGGTGCGCAGCCATCGCTACCTGTACGGCCACAGCCGCTTTGCCGGTGCCGGTTTCGGCTATCACGGCAAGCCACTGGCCATCCTCAAGGGCCGGGCACTGATTTTCCTGGTGCTACTGCTGCTGGCGGTGACACAGAAATACTCACCGGGGCTGCATGCCCTGCTCTATCTGCTGCTGTTGCCGGCCCTGCCCTGGGTGGTGGTGATGGCCATGCGTTTTCGCCTGCGCAACACCAGCTGGCGCCAGATGCGCTTCAACTTCCGCGCCAGTACCATGGATGCGGTCGGCCCCTTCATCTTGGGGCTGATCATTACCGTACTGACGCTGGGCATCGGCTATCCCTATGCCCGCCACATGCAGCAACGCTTTCTGGTCAACAACGCCTGGTTTGGCAATGCCCGCTTTGAAATGCTCAAATGCGCCGGCGACTATTACCGGGTCTATTTCCGCGCCAGTGTGCTGGGTTTGCTGATGATGCTGTTGTTCGGTTTTATCGGCGGCCTGTATTCCTCCATCATCGGCCAGCTGTTTCACCAGCGGCTCAGTGTCTTCGCACTGCTGGCACTGGGTATTCTGGCCTACCTGATGCTGTTGCTGATGTGGATGTCCATCGGCCAGGTGGTGCGCGACGGGCTGGCCAATGTGATGTGGAACCACGTCCTGCTGGAAAGCAATGGCCGGCTGCACCGCTTTGAAAGCAGCATGACGCTGCGCGGCCTGATGAACCTGCATGCCAGCAATGCCCTGCTCACCATGCTGACACTGGGACTGTATTACCCCTTTGCCAAATTGCGCGCACTGCGCTACAGATTAGAGCATCTGAAGATGTTTCCCGATGACGACCTTGATGCCATCCGTGCCCGGCCCCAGTCCTCGCGCAGCGCGCTGGGCGATGCCGCCGCCGACGGCTTTGAACTGGATCTGGGCCTATGAGTCTGCCGGGCAGTTATATGGATGGCCGCAGCCCCGCCAGCCGGCCGGTGATGCTGCAGCGTGATGCCCACCATCTGGTATTTACCGATGGCGTGCACACTCACCGCTATCTGGCACGCGAGGTGGAATTCGAAGCCGGCCTGCCCGGCCTGCCCGACAAGCTGCAACTGCCCGATGGTGGCGTGATCGAAGTGGCCAGCGAATACCGCTGCCGCCACCTGAGCGGCGGCCTGCCGCTGGGTGTGCGCCTGCTGGAGTGGCTGCACAGCGGCTGGCAGGTGCTGGCCGTACTGGCGCTGCTCACCATCATCGCCGTCTGGTGCGGCTATCGCTACGGCCTGCCCTGGCTGGCCGATGAAGCGGCGCGGCGCACCCCCATCGCCATCGAAGAACAAATGGCTGCGCCCACCATCAGCCTGCTGGAAAAAACCAATAGCATCCGCCCTTCCCAGCTGTCACAGGCACGGCAAAATGCCTTGCAGGCGCTGCTGCTGCAGGCCGTCCCCAAGGACAGCCGCTATCACTATCAATTGCGGGTGGTGGATTCACGCGACATCGGTGCCAATGCCTTTGCCCTGCCCGCCGGCCAGGTCATCCTGACCGACCAGTTGGTCAAGGTAGCCAAAAACGATGAAGAGATCTATGCCGTACTGGCGCATGAGGTAGGTCATGTGGAGGGACGGCACGGGCTGCGCGGGCTGATCCAGTATGGCGGCCTGTCGCTGGCGGTAACACTGTTCACTGGCGATACCACACCGGTGCTGGCGGTGGCACCCATCATGCTGGCCGACATGAAATACTCGCGCGATTTCGAACGTGATGCCGACCGCTACGCCTTCCGCGCCCTGGCAGCCCGTGGCAGCTCTCCCTGCGTACTTGGCCAGTTCCTCACCCGGCTGGGCGGAGCAGATGGCGCGGCCACCTCCTTGCTGGCCAGCCACCCCGGCAGCGAGGAACGCAGCCACCCCGATGGCCAGCAATGCCCGGCCTGACAGGCCGCTTACACCATGTGGCAGGCAGCTAGTCCTGCTGGCCCGCGCCCTGCTCCTGATGCTGCGACCACCAGCGCCAGCGCAGGCGCATGTCGTACCACACCGGCCGCAGACCAAGTGCGAACAGCAGCAGCGCCAGCGGCAGGGTAAAGGCATAACCCAGGTGCTTGAAACCCAGCGCTCCCACCACACCGCCCAGGAAAAAAGCTGACAGAATCATGCCGTACACCCACAAGCGGCTGCGATTGGACTTGATGTCCTTGATCTTGGGGCTGTGCAGGTGGTTGTAATAACTCATCTTGGCCAGCTCGATGCCGATATCGGTGGCAATGCCGGTCATGTGGGTGGAGCGCAGCAGGCCGCCGGACAGCTTAGTGACGATGGTGTTGTGCATGCCCATGATGAAGCACAGCAACATCACGGTGGGCGGGGTAAACAAGCCCTTGTGACTGGCCAGCCCGGCGCCTAACAGGCCAAACAGCAACAGCAGGCCGGCTTCTTCCATCATCGACACCCCGTAGCCGCCACGCAGGCGCTGGCGCCTGGCCCACAAGATCAGCCAGGTGGAGTGCATGGCCCCGCCAATGAAGCACAGCAGCATGATCAGCATGGACAGCGACAGGCGAATTTCCCCCAGCGCCAGATCATCGGCCATGCCGGAAACAATGCCGGAAACATGCGAGGTATAGCGATGTACCGCCAGAAAACCACCGGCATTGAGCGCACCGGCGATAAAAGCCATGGAGCCGCCTAGCTGGCGCAGCACGCGGTCATTGAAAGCGCCGCGATCCAGCAGGCGGGTGATATTGCTTGAACGTCGGGACATAGCAGACCATGAAAAAACGGCAAGGCGGGACATCCCCGCATTGCCGTTCATCATCCATCTTCAGGTGGGCCACTGACAAGCGCAGGGCCGGTTTCATTTGCTGCAACGCAATAATCAACGACAGGATTGCAGCGGGATCCCCGGCGTCAGCCGTTTTTGCAGCGCCTGCAGACGTTCGGCCTGTGCTGGCTCCAGCGCCTTGAAGCCAAGCACCGTGGCCGCGCCCTTCTGCCCCTTCTGTTCGGTCATGGCCTTGTCGAAACCGGCGGCTTTCAATTTGGCCAGCATGGCCTTGGCCGCGCCCTCCTGCCCGAACAGACCGAGCGACACACTGCCCTTGAACGGGTCGTTATGCACGATGTAGTTGTCAAAGCCCTTATCCTTCAGCTCGGCAGACAGGGTCTGGGTTTCGGCCTGGGTAGCCAGTGGCGGGTGATAAACCCAGAACTTGCCGGTGCCCTTGACCTCGCCTTTGGCGGTTTCCGTCATTTGCTCGGCCTTCAGCTTGAGGCTGGGCAGCCCCCCCTTGACCCGCGCCAGCAACTTGGCATCCAGCGTGCCCCAGTCATAGCAGGCCAGCGCCTTGGCCGGCTCTGGCTTGGCGGCTTCTGCTTTCGGCTTGTCGGCTGGCTTGTCCGCCGGTTTTGTTTCTACCGCCTTTTTCACCACGGCCTTGGCTTCCGGTTTGGAGGCTTCCACTTTCGCCTTGGCTGCTTCCGGTTTGCTGCTGGCCGGCTGCGAAGCCGCCTTGCCCAAATCGCCGGGCTGCAGGGTCTCGGTTTGCGGCATGGAGGCCACCAGCTTGAGCGGGGCGCTGGCATCGGCGGCCGGCGCAGAAGCGGGCTGCCAGTCGGGCGGCAGCAACTTGACCTGCTCCGGGCTGATTTCCTGGGCGTGCACGTCTGCCGGTGGCCGTTGCTTGAACGAGCCATAGCCGGCTACCGCCAGATTGAGCACCACAATCAGTACCAGAAACCACTTCATGATTCGCACGCCACTCTCAAGAGTCCCATCAGCACCAGATTATCCACGATACGCGGCGGCACGGCGAGTTGCGCGGCAATGACCGCGGCATCGCCGCCAGTCAGCAAGACTTGCGGCAGGCCACGACCGGTATGTGCGGCCAGCTGCCGGCTCATGCGCTCGATGGCCCCGCACTGCGCCGCCAGCACACCGCTGGCCAGCGCATCGGCCGTACCCTGCGGAAAGGCTTGCACCTGTCCTGCCATGCGGTCGAGCTGGGCCGTGCCCTGCGCCAGACTGCGCAGCATCAGCTGTTGTCCGGGCAGTATCATGCCGCCCAGATAATCGCCCTCGGCGGTCAGCGCTTCCACGGTCAGCGCCGTACCGGCACAGGCCACCACCACATCGTCCGGGCACAGACTGCGCGCCGCCAGTACCGCCAGCCAGCGGTCGGCCCCTTGCTCCGCCGGATTGCGGTAGTGATTGCGCACATCGGCAAAAGCGGCGGCGGCACGCACCCACAGCACAGCACAGGGTGCAGCTTGCACGATGGCCTCGGCCACTTCGGGGCGGGCCACGCTGGCAGCATGGACGGTGCGAATCGGCCAGCCAGCCCATTGCGCGGCCAAGCCGGCAATGGCGTCATGCGCGACGGCACCTTGCGCCAGCCAGCTGCTGCCATCATGCACGCCCCATTTCAGCCTGCTGTTACCGGCATCCAGCAGCAGTTTCATGTGCGGCTCCGCAGGCTGACTTCACCGGCATGGAAAATGCGCAAGCTGCCGTCTGCGGTTTCCACTTGCAAGGCACCATTTTCTGCCACCCCACGGGCAATGCCATCCACCGGCTCGCCATGGGAAAAACTCAGCCGTACCGGAGCGTTTTCATGGCTGGAGCAACGCATCCAGTCATCACGGAACGCAGCAAACCCTTCGCGATTGAAGGTATCCAGCACCGTGGCCAGTTCGCTGAGCAGCGCAGCCAGTAACTGGTTGCGCCCCAGACGGATGCCGGCCTCGGCCAGCGAAGCCACCGGCTGGTCTACTTCACCGGGGCTATCCAGATTCAAACCGATACCGATCACCACCGCCGCCGGCCCCAGTGCATCACCGGATAGCTCGATCAGGATGCCGGCCAGCTTGCGGCCATTAAGCAGCACATCATTCGGCCATTTGAGCTGTACCGGCACCGCCTGCTGATGCAGAGCGCGCGCCAGCGCCAGCCCCACAGCCAGTGACAGGCCGGCCAGCTCGGCCAGGCCGCGATCAAAACGCCACAGCAGGGAAAAGGTCAGGCCAGCGCCCAGCCGGGTCTGCCAGCGGCGGCCCAGGCGACCGCGCCCGGCCGTCTGCATCTCGGCCGCCAGCACCAGGCCGTGCAGGCCACCACTGGCGGCACGCGCCATCAGCTGGCTATTGGTGGAGTCGGTCCGTTCGGCCACCGCCAGGGTGAATGTTTCCGCCGCCGGGGTGGTCAACGCCTCGCGCACACGCGCCACATCCAGCCATTCGAACGCCTCGGCCAGCTTGTAGCCCTGGCCGCGCACGCTGAACACAGTCAGGCCGAACTCCTCTTCGATGGCATGCACCGCCTGCCAGATCAGCGTGCGCGAACAGCCCAGCTCGCGCGCGATATCGGCACCGGAATGGAAGCGGCCATCGCTGAGCTGACGCAGTACGGCAAAAGCATGTTCGCTCACTGCTGATCCTCGGCGGCGCGGATCTTGTTAATGGTTTGCGTGGTCGAGGTAGCAAACAGGAAGGGGATGGAATGCACTTCGCCACCACGGGCCAGGGTTTCGGCACTGCCGACGATCTTGTCTACCGTCCAGTCACCGCCCTTGACCAGCACATCCGGCTGCACCAGTTCAATCAGATCCGCCGGGGTGTCACTGTCAAACCAGGTCACCAGGCTGACGCTTTCCAGCGCGGCCAGCACGGCGGCACGGTTCAGCTCGCTATTGATCGGGCGATCATCGCCCTTGCCCTGGCGCTTGACCGAGGCGTCAGTATTCAGTCCCAGCACCAGGCTGGCACCCAAGGCGCGTGCTTGCGCCAGGTAGGTGACATGACCGCGATGCAGGATGTCGAAACAGCCATTGGTGAACACGATGGGTCGCGGCAAAGCCGCCAGCCGCGCCGCCAGAGCCTCGGGCGCGCAGATCTTGTCTTCGAATGCGGGAGTGGGGTAGGACATGGCAGAGCCTGTTAGGAGCGTGACTGGCCGACATTATACGGTAGTCACGCCCCCAGGCTGCACACCGGCCAAGAAACAAATGCAATCGGAAATGGCGGCCTGCTTACTTCCAGCAATCGGCCGTAGAATAGGTGCCGCTGGAGCCCTTGTTACCCAGCGAGTCCAGCGTCAGCGTGCCGCATTGGGAGTCCGGTGACTGGGCATTGGCCGGCACTGCATTTACCTGGAAACCGGCCGGAGCCGTACCGCTGGCCACGGTGATGTTGTACAGGATGGAGCTACCGGTTGCGCCCAGCGGGCTGACCTGAGTGACACCGATATTGTACTGGTTGTTCATGGTGTAGTAGCGCTCCTGCTCCTGTGCCACCTGCAGCATGACTGTTTCGGCCTCATCACGGTGCCCCCGCATCACGTAATTGCGATAGGAGGGCAAGGCAATCGCCGCCAGGATGCCGACGATGGCCACCGTAATCATCAGTTCGATCAAGGTAAAACCTGTTTCTTTTCTAAGCATGATCTGTATCACCAGGATTGAATAATTTCACGCCAGGATAACCGGCCATAGCTACTCGTGTAATTGGCCATTGCCGTGCAGGTAATCGCCCCGGAGGAACTGGTCGAACACCGGTAGGTAGTGCCACCCAAAGTAATAATCATCGAGCCTCCAAGAGAAATGCCATTATTGACCATGGCATTGGCAACCTGGTCGGCGCTATTCATTGATCCATTACCCGACGTGTCATAAATAGCCGATACTGTTCCCGTGCCTGTCGCGTAGTTGAGACCAAAATCAGCGGTTGAGCCACCACTACCACACACACTATTACTGGACGGCATGGCCACACTAAAGAATGCCAGCGTATTTTCATAGATATACGGAGTAGCTACCTCTCTGCCACTGGTAAAGCCGGTTGCCGCCAAGGGCAAAAACCAACCATTGCAACCATATGGCAGATAACTGGCTGCACCAGAGCAACTACTATTGGTGTTCGTTGCATCATTGACAATGGAATAATAGGATGAAGTAACACCATTGCTGGTGGTTGTGGTTACCAGTGAACCCACCTTTTGCGCCAGCAGGCTGGCCGTCAAGGTATTCTTTGCCGATAGCAAGCCATCATCGCGGATGCCATACAGAGTCTGAGTATTGGTCTGATTCAAATCATTACCCGACAGATATTGACCGGTGCCAAACAAGATCAGATACCCGCGCAGAGGGTCTTTGGTAACATAGGTTCCGGTGGTAATCGGCTGTACCGTGCTCGCGGTACACTGGGTCAGCAGAGTGGTCGGGCTACTGACAGTATACGAACTACACGCTGTAAATAGTGGTGCAGTCGGGGCAGCCCAGGTTTTAGGGTCGGTGGCCGACAAGTTGAATTTCCACAGATTACCATTCAGATCACCAGCATAGGCGGCCTGCACGGCACCATTACTAATAATAATACCCGGAGCTGACAAACCATTGGGAGAGGTATTGAGCAGCGTAGGCGTAGGCAGATCAATGCGGAAATAATTGGTGCCTTTTGTCCAGCTGGTGCCAGACTGCTTGTCCAGATAAAGTACAAACAATGATGCGGTAGTGCCACTGCTCTGATTGAAGCCATTACCAAAAATCACGACTGGCCGACCATTACTCAGTTTGGTAATGACTGGATTACCAATGGTATAACCGAGCTTGGCATCATCCTTGGCTGAAAATTCCCACAGCACATTGCTGCTGCTCATATTATCCACATGAGTCACGTCCAGCGCATAAACACTGGTCCCACCCGCTCCGGTCGTGCCCACCACCACAGAACGTGCTTCCGGATTGCTCAGTAAGGACCCGGTGCTGCCATAGAGAAAACAAACATCCTTGTAAACCGGGCTACCATCATTGAAGAATTGATGTGAATATGTGGTGGAAGCCAGGTTGGGCAAATTGGGGAAAATGCTGGCCGGCAAATAAGCAACCAGCTCCTGACCCACCGTGGACGATGTACTGGATGCATTAAAGATATGAGTAAAACCATCATTAGCCGACACCGCCACCGCCGCAGGCCGGGCAAAAATACTGGTCCGGTCAGAAGTCGGATTCGACAGGTTTGCATCAAAAGTACAACCAGCCGGATCCGCCTTGGGGGTCGGAATGTAAACTGGCGTGGAATGCACCACATCTCCCATCCGATAATTGCGTGCCCGGAATTGGGGCGAAGCGGTCGTGCTCTCTTGTGTTTTGTCACCGCGCAAATAATCTACCCGATAACTGCCATAACTACTGGCATTCAATCCTGAATATTGAAAGCTTGCCGTACCGGTGGGCACATCATTTTTCGTGCTCAACCCGGAGAACCAACTGGTATTGAATGTAGCCCCCGCCATGGTTGTGTAGTCATAGGTGATGACATTGCGGGAGGAAACCCCGCTGTTTAACTGGGTCTCCAGCTTCAGCTTGGCTTGCCAGGCAGGGGTATAAACTGGAGTCTGGGTACCCGCAGAATTGGTCACAACAGAAACAGTATTGGCGATCAGATCACCACTCCAGTCTGTTGAATTAAATGCCGGCTGGAAAACATAACTTCCCGAAGTATATACCCGACTTCCCGCTGATGAAGTCAAGGCGGACTGCGAAGCATTGGCAGAGCCGGAAACCGAGCTCAGTGCATTGGTCAGCGCCGTAATCATGGCTGCCGGGTTATTCGCCGGGGCATAGTTGGTTGGTGTGCCGGTATAGCCAGTTGCCGGGCTGGGGAAAACAGAAATGGAAGTAGAACCCGTAGTACTGGTGCTGCTACTGGCTGCAGATGCCCACTCACTCGCCAGATCTGGCCAGCCATTGGCATTCGAATCGGTAAAACCACCATATTTGGCTGCCATGAAGAAAGCGTTACAAACCTTAGTGCTCCAACTGCCGCAATTCCCTACACCTTTGTACCCGCCACTTTCGACCACATCGATCATGAAAGAACTAACGGAGGCCGTTTTGGTATCGCCCGATTTGGTCCGGATATTATTGGTATTGGCCCACCATGCCAGGCCAGCAATATAGGGAGGAGAGTTGGTTGAACCGGTATTGACCGTCTGATACTGCGGGCTGCTCATCCCCTCATCCTGGCCAAGATTATTGGTCCAGGTCGAGACATTGAATGCCGTATCGTCAGTCGGTGCTACTGCTCCTGACCAGGATGAACCAGGCAGGTCAATATCATTATGGGTATTGCTATCGCCAATATAGATAATGAAATTTTTCTGGCAGGAATTAAGGATGGGATCATCCCAGTCGGTAATGGCCGGAAAACCACCCTGCCAGGCGGTATTGCTGCTCAGCGTATTGGTAAAAGTGGAGTAATTCCCATAGTTGCGGTAATAACGCAGAGCTGCGTAATACAGATGGGCTGCCGGGTCATAGGCCTTGTAACCGACGTTGCTGGTAATGGTATCGCCAAATTTGTTCAGATAATTGACCACACCACTATTGGAAACTGCCAGGGTACTACCATAGGTCGTCGTGGTATCTGCTGAAGAAATGATATGGGATGCCGCATCATTGGCATCCGGATTCACTACAAACGTACCATCACTATTCCACTCGGCCCCCAGGGTATAGGTGCTGCCAGAACTACCGGTTACCGACTGGGAAATACCTGGATATTTCAGGCGCGCGCGCAAGGCACCACCGTCCTGAGTGTACTGGGTATTCACCAGATAGCTGGCCGCGCCAAAGCGCATCTTGCTGCCATTGGTCTGAATCAGGCCTTCCGGTTTGTAATTACTGCCATATTGCTTGCAGGTATAGGGTGTGGTGCTGCCCGTTTCCACCATGCCACTGACACACACTTTCACAATGGCATTGTCCACTTCATAAGGCGAACTGGGCTGGGTGCTGCCCGAGGACCGGTATATGGATACACTCCATGGATGTGAAGAGGTGGACGAACTATCGTAACCCGGACCATTGCTGAACCATAGATATTTATAGGTAGTACTGTATGGCGTGATCTTGGCCATATAATTAGTACCACTCACGGTCAAACCGGATACGGTTTTACCGGTCAGGTTATAACCCTGGTTTTGTCCAGGAACAACCGCCGCACGGCGCAGATAGGTCGCGCTTGTCGTATCACCTGCCGAATAATCGCTGGTCAGTGTCGATGCCGTGGTATTACCAGATGACCAGCCTCCGGTCCCCAGTGCTCGGTTGCCGCCGGTCAGTGTGGCGCGGAAGACATCAATCGCCGACATGGTGGCCCAGTTCAGCAAATTGCCACTCCACGCCGTACCATCACAGGTATAGATCTGGTAACTACCTACCGTAGTCAATGTTGCACTGCTATAGGGTTTGAAGTATCCCGTTGTTCCTGAGCCGGTATATTGATAGCACTTGGCATAATCAAAATACCCCAGAAACGGAGTATTCCCCACGCCGGAGACATCCAGGTCCGCCACACTGCCGATGGAGGTTTTGGTATTGAATGCCGAACCGGCAGTCGGAAACTCGACCGACAGCGCAAACATCACATTCGGGCCATAAGAAGAGCCAATACCTGCCAATGGCAAAGAGCCGATCGACACTGCCGAGGCAGCAAACACCAAGGGAGCCCACAACAAAAATAACAGCAAGCCGGAAATCGATACCCTTGTTTTCATTTGTGTCTCCACTTACTGCGCAGGACGGTAAATGGACTCCATCACCGTCACGATATTGCTGTTAAATCCAAAGCCCCAGCTGGTAATGCGGTAAATATAGCCCTCGGTACTCAGGTTACTCCCTGCTGCCTGATCCGGAATCGCCTCTATCGCATAACGGGGAGCCTGTAAACTATAGCTACCCAGGTTGCCGCCATTCCATGCCGTGCTGGGTACGGTCGCCACGGTGGTCGGTGAGGTAGCAATGGCCGCCGATGCCAGTAAGACACTCATCGGCCCACTGGCGTAGTTGGAACACAAGCCGGTAGATGCTGAATTGGGGCAGCTGTTGAAGCCGAGGTTACTGGTGATGACCCCACTGGCAATCTGCCCCTCGGCATAACGCAGCGCCGCCTCGGCTGCCTCACGCGCCATCAGACCATCACGCCCGGCACGCGCCAGGCGCTCCTCCTGCCTGGACGAATAAAAAGCCGTCAGGCCAATCAGCATCATGGCCACCAGCAGTACCAGCGCGATCACCAGCGCAGCACCCTGTTGTCGTAGAAATATGGTTGATGGCCGCATCACGGCATCCTGTTGCGCAAGACAAAGGTTGAGTCGTACAGTCGGCGCGCCCAGCAGGGGTTGCTGGTGCTGCACGCCACCGAGCTTGCCGCCAGTGGCTTGACCCAGGAATTGTCGGTTGTGGAGACAGTCGCCCCATAACTGTTTCCGAACATATTGAAGTTCGAACCACCATAGGATTCAGCCCGCACCTGGTTGTATACCGGATCCTGCCGTGCCAGTAGCACGACACGCACGGCATACACCTTGTTCATGCTGATCGTAGAACTGGGCGGTGCATAGTAATCGGGCATCCCGTCACTGGCACTGTCCACGCCCAGCAACACACCGATGCGTTCAATGTTCTCCGCCACCACACCGGAAGAAACCAGGCTGCTGGTCAGCGAACTGGACAATGCATTGCCGTTGATGTCGGTCCAGCTCACCTTGCACATCAGCTGGGGCCGGATGACTTGCGGGCTGCTACCGGTGCCGACACCCTGCACTTGAATGTAGAAGGTATTGCTCACAATCACATTGCTGGCCGCCGGAGAGGGGTTGCCCAGGCAATCAGGCATGGCCGTATAAGAAGTGGATTGCGGCCCGCTGATATAACTGATGGTCAGGGTGTCGCTATACTGCCCCATCGCACTCAAACTGGCGGTACTGCCATTGCTCAAGGTGAAACTGCTGGAGCCGCTGGCGATGGCAACGGCAGGTGAAGCCGCCAGGCTTATTTGGGAATATGCATCGGAGCCGGCACTGCCAGCCGAGGCAGTGGCATTGATATGGTTGCAGGGAATCACCCAGTTGCCACTGGCATCGGTGGCACTGTACGACGCCTCATCGCAATATCCCGATTGTTTCAGCAGGCGACCGATGACTGCCAGGCCGATGCGGCCGTTATCGGTCATCAGCGCATTGCCGGATTGCGCGGTCAGCGTCTGCTGGTTGGCAATGAAAATATTGCTCACCGCCAGAATGATGAAAAAGGAAATGGTGACTGACACCATCAGCTCCAGCATGGTAAAGCCTGCACTGGAACGACGAGCACACAGCCCCGATCGCGCTGGATTGTTCATCATGGTCTCACCAATACCGACATCGATGCCGTGGCCGTCTGCGAGGCGACACTGGTTGCCCGCTCCTGCCAGCTCACGGTCACCTGATAACCGAACACCACGCTGCCACTGGACACCTTGCTCACGGACACTGTCGAGCTGGACAAGCCGCTGCTGGCAGCAATCGCCTGGATCTCGCTCAGATCGAAAGCAGCACGGTTAGCCGGCGTGGTAGAGGGACAATTAGTGGTAGCCGCATAGCAATTGCCGCTGTAGCTGCCCGATGCACTGGAATAGTCGGCATTCGGATTGGCACGCATGCGATCTGCCATTTGCTCCGCCACCAGCGCAGCCTGCTGACGGCCACTACTCAGGCTGGAATAGCGCAGATTGTTCAACTGCAAGGCCGCCACGCCAAGCAAGCCGATGGCCACAATCACCAGCACAACCAGGACTTCAATCATGGTCACCCCGGCTTCACTTCTGGGGAAAATACCTGTGCGTGGTGTCATGGGCAGGTCCCCAGGCTCAATTGCTGCGGGCGACCGTTGGACAGAATATTCACCTGTTGTGCCATGGTGGAGCTCTTCCCAGTGACATCACAGATGGCGATTTTGGTCGTGGTAGTCGCCGCAGAGCCACCCGAACCAGTGGCCTGCAGCTTCATCTGCCCGCCAGGCAAATACTGAAAAGCCGTTGTTGCACTCGGCGTGATCGTGACATACAGGGAAGACGGAATTGAGCCATGCATGACCAGCACACCGGATGCAGTCGGGCTACCCGTACGCTGAAAATCAACAAACGACACCCAGCCGGAACTCCAGCTACTTGCATCACAGCTGGCTACACCGCCACTGGCGGTACCGGTAGAAGCACACACCACCACAGGCACACCCATGCGCATGGCGTTGCTGCGTGCATTCAGCAAGGTCATATTGATATCAGTGGCTGCCTGCTTGATGCGGTTTTCCGTCACAAACTGCGACATGGATGGCACCGCAATTGCCAGCAAGATGGCAAATACAGCCATCACCACCACAACCTCAATCAGGGTAAAACCACGCTTTTGGCAAGAGGCAGCCATGGCGGATCTCTGAAATTTCACACTGACATCTTATATGTTCAGTAAATTGTTGAGAGAAATTTCTGATTAGCGATAAGTTTTTGCTGACGAATGGCGGGCTGGCTGGCACCTTACGGAGGCATCGCGCCCAGCAGGCCCAATGCAAAAAGCCCAGCTCGATTGAGCTGGGCTTCT